>JBAXPM010000022.1:0-47354 GCA_037132235.1 Paludibacter sp. | reverse complement strand
GAACATTTTATATCATTAATTGCCGAAAGTGCGAGCCAGTGTCTCTGAAGATTTCGCTGTCTTTTGCCTTCATATGCCAATGCAATACTGTACGAAATAATAGCTTTGGTGTGATAATCATCGTCTTTAATGGTTGGGAAATAGTTGAGCAGAATAACCAATGCTTCGTCGTACTGCTTACTTACAATTAGTTGGTCGGTTTTAACCATCACATGGGTACCGGTTTGGGGCGGATTTACCAACAATATGGAATCCCGAAATGAATCAATTATTTTATCGTATTTCTTTTTCTCAAGACTGGAAACCGTATAATCGGCCATATAACCGTAGATGGTTCGATAAATGTGGAAATAATAGGCTTTCAGGTCGGGTGCGGTGGATATATTAATGGTACTCAATATATCAATAGACTCTTTGTAAAGCCCGGCTGTTCCCATAATTGATGCCAAATTTAAACGGGCATCGGTCAGACTGCGTTTATCATTCAGTCTTTCAGCAATTTGCAATTTCAAACGTGCAAATATTAGTGCCGAATCGGATTTATAAGCGCTGTATTCGTCGTAAAGTTTTCCACAGATTTCGTACTTCTGAGACTCCGAAACGGTAATCCGTAACGATTCCTTCAGTTTGCCAATCCGTTCCTCTTTCAGCTGAGAAAAATACTGGTAATTCTCAACCGTTTTGTCGAGGACATTAAGGAGGGAATCAGTATCGTTCTGACTGAAGGCAGAAAGTAAAAACTGAAAAAAAATCAAAGAAATTAAAAATCGCCTCATGGTCAGTTTACTATAAAATCAGGTATCCGATTTCACAGATTTTATTTCCATTATTTTCTGTTCGAAAAGTTCGTTTGGAATATGTGATTTGTTTTTCACCTTCGATTTGTAGGTGTTGATGGTGTGAACGGAATAATTCAGGAATTTACCGATTTTCTCACTTTCATAGACTCCAAGTCGTATCAAAGCAAAGATGCGGACTTCGATTGTAAGATTTATGCCATCCGGATTAATCTGATCCTGCTCTTCAGGAGGGAAAAGTTTTTTAAATTCGGATACAAAATCCGGAAACAATTTCAGGAAAGTTTCATCAAACGATGTGTACATGTTTTTTCGATCGTTCTCCAGTTCCGATTCTTTAAACATTTTGGCCAGTTCATCTGTCTGTTTTGTGGCAATTTTACGGTTAATAATGCGGTAAATATGCTCCAGTTTATCAATATACTGATAGTTGATATAAAAGAAATGTCCGATATATTTATCCTTAATATTACTTGTTTCTTTCAGCTCCGAATTGACCTGAAGTAGTTTTTCGTTTTGTTCTTCAATGGTGAGCCGGGCCGATTTAATTTTATTGAGCTGCTTATAAATAATCAGCGTGGTACCTAAAAGGGACAGAAGCAGTATAGACACTAATGAAACCATCCAGATGAGCATATTGCGTTGGCGTTCAACGGCATCAATACGTTCCTTTTCAATAATCGGTAGAATGGAACCAATCTCAATTTTTCGGTGACGGGCATTGTAACAAACGGCATCATCCAGTGCAATTTTAATGTATTTATAAGCGCGGTTAATGTCTTTTTTCTCCTGATACAGCTGGGCAGCAAGCAAGCGGAGGGCTACTGTTTCTTTGGTGGATGATTTAATATCAGCAATGGCTGCCTTTATGATGTGGATTGTAGCTTCTTCATTCTGATTGGTTACCGTGTAAATATATCCCAGACTCGAAGCAGCAATAGCATATTCATGGTTGTCGGAGGTTATAGCCAGCGCTTGTTGGAATTCTTCTCCGGCACCGTTATAATCCTTCTTCTTCATTTTAAGCAAGCCCAGCGAACTTAGTTTTTCGGAACTATTATCAGGAAGCAAAGTTATAATGGAATCACTGTATTTTAATCCGGAATTATCATATTGTGATTTGAATGGTTTTACGCTGTTGTAATCAGCCAAATCATAATACAAACGTGCCATTACTTTGTAGTATTGCAATTTAACGGCATCAGAACAGTTTTTTACATTTATACTCGTCGCCAGGTCGAATGCTTCTTTAAACAGTCCTGACGATAAATAACAAAATACAAGACGTGTTTTAGCTTCAGTTACTTTTTCCGGATTATTCAGGTTTTTAGATATATCGAGTGTTTTCAGCGCATAATAATAGGCAGAATCATACTTGTACGACTTATATTCGTCGAAAAGTTCAGCACTATATTGTAACTGCAGGGTAGAATTTCTGTAATTTGACTTTAATTTTTTTGTCAGTTCGCCAATTTTGTTTTCCTTAATGCCTATATAATAATCACTTTTGGCTATGTATTGATCGAGTTCTACAAACATCGAGTCTATATTAGTCGCCCAAAGAATCAGAGAAAACTGAATAAGAATTAAAACTAAAAGAAACTTCTTCATATCACGAAATAAATTTGGTTGTTTCAACGAACACAAAATTACAAATTTATTTGATAATCATTGTCTTTCTGTCTAAATCATTAAAAAAACAATAATAAAATTTTGTCTTTATGATTTGACTAGTCATTAAAGTCTTGAAAACTATATACACCTCTTTTTCAAATGATTACAAGGGATTTATTGCAAACTTTACAAACTTACCACAATCTTCTTAATTCGCTTATCCCGATTGAATACTAACTCACTTTGATTCTGGTTTAACGAATAACCCGCTATTTTTTCATTAGTTCCATCCGTAAAAATGAGTTCAATGCCATTTCTACCATCTTGCTGATATTCAAAAGGAACAGAGCAATAAGTAAAGGACAAATGCGGCTTTTCATTATCAGAATGAATAAATTCGTCAGACTTTAGAATCGTTGGATTGATTGAAATACAACCATTTTCGACCTGCATACCTAGCTCATAGAAACGACTGATAATATCCTCTTTCACCTGACCTGTCATACCCGGTTGTTGAACGCCGGCCATAGTTGGAGTATGTGAATAGGGATCGAACGGGAATGAGCCATAAACAGCCGGTGATTTATGCGCACCAATTCCTGCTTTTACATCAAAATAATGCTGTTCAAGAGCTTCAATTGTAGTTTTACCTGCTGATTGTTCTATGGCTGATTTGATATTTTCAGCAATAACCAACAACAACTTTGAAACCATGTGCCAGTAAATACATCCAAGACCTTCATACTTGTAGAATGTCCCCGAACGACCTGTAAATGACTGATGATCAAAAATTTGTTCGTAAACAGTTTCTATTTCCTGAATATCCGTATCAGTAACTTTGAATTTCCCTCCTTTTTTCAACTTTATCAACGCTTCACGGAGGAAATTGGCATTGTTGAAGTTGGAGTTAAAATGGAACTCTCCTTTTTTATCGGTGGTAATAATCCGTGAATCACCTTGTTTGACAAGTTCTTCGAGAAGTTTTATTCGTTGAACATCGGTGGAATTGATATTATTTTTTTCAATAAACAACGGTAATCGCTTGTTTGGATACAAAATATAACTATTTTGGTCGGCACGATACAACGAACTGTTGCGCAAAGCAGTCAATAAAGCGAGCACTTCCGTTGGCGAGAGTTTTCCGGAACTCAACACGGCTACCTGTCCTTCGAGCATTTCATATAAACGTCGAACCGCAACACTATTTTCGGAAAAACTAACCAGATTATAAGCATGATACAAATTATCCGGACGTTTATTCACATCAATTGACTGGTCGAGATAATCGAGAGTCAATGTTAAGAACTCAAGCAGATTTGATTTCGGGATCAGATGGTTTTTACCAGTGAAGCCTTTGTAAATAAGCTCACGATAAGCACTCCCGGCATTTCCGAGTTCGTCGGCAACTGTACGACGTTGTTCATTATCGAACCCTTTTTCGAGTAAAAACGAATTATCAATCAACGCTGTGTTTATTTCATCAAAGAAACCAAACATCTCGGCCGAAACTGAAAAGTTTTCCAAAGCAGATTGTTGGAAAAGTTCCTGCGAAAAAGTTACAAACCGCCGCATGTAATACAATGTCACCATCGAAGCACCCGTTCCAACCAGCGCGTTGTTTGCATCGTTCCATTCCGGGCGAAGCGTGTTCATCCAGATTCCGGCTTCCGGTATAAAATTGCTGAGTTTAGCGAGTAAAGTGGCGAGCAGTTTTTCGGTAAAGCTCACCAGTTTAACTTCACCATCAGGATTCAATACCAATCGTGCATCAGAACCATAGGTTTTTTCAAGATTTTCAATCTGATGGTGCAATTGAGCATCAAAACGAATGGAGTTTTTAGGAGCGGCTACAATTTCGGCATAATCTTTTATACGATAAGGTACATTAGCATAAGCAAACATCTCTTTATCAAGCAATGAAATGAGTCTGTCCGGATAATGATTCTGGGAAACTTCCAACAATTTCAATAAATAAATGATCTGATGATCGCCCCAATAGCCAATGTTCGACCACGGATTTTCGGGTTCAATCACTTCCCAGTCAATGCCTTCGTTGGTTACCCGATACGGATTATATCCATCGGCGGTGGTTGCATTCAGAAACTTGGCAATAATGCCGTTGATATAAGCCGGATACGACATTGAAAGCGCTTCCCAATTCTGGAAAATATCGCGCCAGTTACCCTGATATGAAAGTAATTTATCTCCGTTTTCGTCTTTAATATTGATATTGAACAAGTTCCACGGACGGCTCGGGTCACCATGCCGACGACTGAAGGTAAGTGGCAGATATTCCTGAAATAAACGATATAGATTTGCATCGTTTTGTTGCTGAATGAGTGAGTCTAGTTCGCTGTATTCAATTGTTTCCGGAAGCGAGGAAAGAAATCCGGCATGTTTCTCTGCACATTTTTTATTGAAATGCTGAATATGTTTTCTGAAAAATGAACTGTGAATCGTATAATTCTGGCTGTAAATTCCTCCACGCATCGTATTGAAAAGCACATTCGAAAAATGACGTGCCACACCATTCTCATCTGCAGTTTGCTGAACACCATCAGCCTGTGCAACAATGGCTTTCAAGGCCCTAGTTCCTTTGGAAATATTTTGTTCTACAACTTCTGCAATGTTTGCTGTTTTGCCAATAAAATCTATCAGATTATTCACCGCTGCCACATCCTGATTCAATTCAGCCACAAAATACCAGGTTTTGGTTTCGGCCGGATTTATATTTAATTCTGAGCTTACAAAATATGCCCCTCTTACCCCTTTTGCTTCAATTTCAGGGTTTGCTTTTTCGCCACCTCTGACTTTGTCAAGTTGCGTTGAACTCAATAAATAATCTGCATTTTCCAATCCAACAGACCAAATGGTATTAGCCCGAAGCGATTCACTTGGTTCGGGGCGATCTACCAGAATGGCCTCCATTCGGTACAATGCCAATCCGGAATTTTCAACCAGTTCAGTCTTTTTATAGCCATCAACCAGCGTAGAATATGCATTTTGCGTCATGCGGTCGATTCCGGAAGGAAGGATATTTTGCAGTCCATCAACCAGATACACTTCGACTGAATCATTATTGTCATTTTTCAGACTACTTTTCTTTACCCAACCAAAATCGTCGGAATTCATCCAGGCATAACTGAAAGTCAGTCCCAAATCCAGATTTTTTTCGGCAAAAATCAGTTTGTTACCGGTTGTGCTTTTGGCAATTGACCGTTCCAGTTTATAAATGCCTTTGTTTCTTTCCGAAAATGGCTCCCACAAATAAGTTTTGCCACTTTTGCTGACATGCAAAATAGTTTTGCTGCCGGTCATTTCAGCCGACTCATTTATTTTATCGTCAGTATAATATGGGAAAAGTGCTGTATCAGGGTTTTTCCGACCGGCTGTCAATCCACCGGTACTCGAAATATACATCCAATGGTTGGAATCGCTTGCCAGACTGATAAAAAACGGCTGCATCGAGTCGTAGTTTTTTATCAGGTAATACTTTTCATCATCAATAAGGACAAATTGTCCGTCTGCTTCTTTTTTGCCGGTAATTACCGGGTTGTTTCCAATAAAAATGTTATTCATTTTTTTAAAATTAAAGTTTTTGAACCACAATAGAAACAATAATAAACACTATAACTGTTTCTATTTTAGTTCGAAATAAGATACTATTCTAATGCCCGTTTTGCATCCAAATCTATTTTCATTTGGTCAGTTGTTTTTTTATCTATCTTGTAGAAAATCATAAAAATGGCACATGACATATACAAAATACCGGGAATCACCGAAACCAGCAATTTGATACCGGTAATTGCTGTGTCGGTTTGTGCAACGTTTGGAACAAACTGCGAAAGCGTGAGAATCCAGCCTGCGATGGCGGCACCTATTCCCCACCCTGCTTTCTGAGCAAAAACCGCAGCTGAAAAATACAAACCGGTGGATCGACGACCGCTTTTCCATTCTCCATAATCAGCCGAATCTGCAATCATTGTCCAAAGCAACGGAACAGCAGGCGCATAAGCCATTTTGGCAATAATATTAAACACATAAATAGTGGTAATGTCCTGCACACGAGCCAGATAAATCAGAATAAAAAACAAACCGGAAATCAACGAACTACCAATAAAAACGTTTTTATTTCCAAAGCGTTTTGCCAATGGTTTTGATAAGGGAAGTGCAACGATCAATGCTACTGTACCAACCACATTGAATAACTGAACATTGTCTTCTTTGCCCAGATAATATTTGAAATAGTAGGCAATGGCAGCATTTTGCATCGCAAACATAATAAATGAAATAATGCCAACCAATGCCAGAATAACCCAGGCTTGATTCTTAAACAAGTTGCCAAAATCTTCTTTCAACGAATTTTTCTGAGCTTTAGGTGGTTGAACGCGCTCTTTGGTAGTTTGGAACGTAATAAAAAAGAACACCAGACTCAAAGCCGCAAACAAGAATACGGTATATTGAAAACCCTGTGCTTTGTTGCCGTTTCCAAAAAACTTAGCCAGCGTCAATGCCAGTCCGGTAACTATAAATTGTCCGCTGAAACCGGCAATAAACCGATAAGTATTCAATCCGGCACGCTCGTAGGTATCGTCAGTCATAACCGCGCCCAAAGCCGAATAAGGCAGATTAATAGTGGCATATGCTGTCATCAATAACACATAGGTTGCTCCGGCATAAATAATCTTGCCAACTTCACCAAAATTGGGTGTGGTGAAGGTAAGAATAGCCAGAATGGCATACGGAATGGCACCAAACAAAATATACGGGCGGAATTTCCCCCAACGTGTATTTGTCCGGTCGGAAACCACACCAATTATCGGGTCAATAGCCATATCCCAAAAGCGGGCAACCAACATGATTGTACCGGCAGCTGCCGCCGAAATGCCGTACACATCGGTATAGAAAAACAGCAGCCAAAAGCCCACCATATCCCATACAAAATGCGAAGCCGTATCACCCAGACTGTAACCAACTTTTTCTTTAAAGCTGAGTTTTTGTGTTGTATTGTTCATTTTTATAGATTTTAGAATCAAGAGCCAGGAATCAAGATTTCAAACATGAAACTTAAAACACGAAACGTGAAACCTATTTCCTTCCAACTTCTTTTGCCCAATCACCGCGGTAAATCAGTTTCTGATCGTGAATTCTGAAACTGCATTTTCCGTATTGAACAGTAACACCTGCCGAAGCATTTACTACCCAGCAATTATCCGGAATCGGGAAGAAATTTTCGGTTTGAATAAGCTTTTTATCCTGTTGATCTTTTATTGAAACCGTTGCCTGAGGACCAACTTCCCAACCTAAATGCGTATTGTAGCTCACTCTTAAATCGTCGCCCAATTTAAAATTACCATTAGTTACAATCTTGGTTTTCACTGAAGCAATTTTTCCGGTATTTAAATCCTTATCCGGAGTCACTTCAATGGTCAATGTTGGTAATTCAATAGGTTTATTTGATGCTAAAATCATAATTGATTCAGTTTTCAGTAACTTACCCGATTTATTGTAAAATTCAAACCCAAGTTCAATGTCTTCAATACCTTTTGCTGCAATATCTAATTGGTCAGAAAAATAGCCTTCTTTCGTTATATTTTTAGAAAACAGCACTTTATCATTGAGTTTGACTGTAACTATACTCACATCCTTATCGGTGTAAAGTTCCAATGGAATTTTTCCTGATTGATAAATCTCATTGTTTTTCGGACTGATAATCAATGCCTTCATATAGTCGCGCATTGCAAACCAAACCGGACGTGGTGAACCGTATTTGTCGTTCACATCGCTGTACCCCCAGAAACCAAACCATTCTTCAGGTTGATCGGGATTATGATAATTTTTGTCACCACCCTTCCACCAGCCATCGGCATAGTAAAACGGACACATTCCCACTGCTCCTGCATCGATTAAATCGCGGTAATTAGCAATCAGCCCATTGCTTTGCTGTATGAGTGTTTGTCCTCCATATCGCCCGTAACCTTTGTGTGAAACAGAATATCCAAACTCAGTGCAAATAAATGGTTTAGTACGACCGTTGAGCTCAACAAGACCTTTGACATAGTCTTTGAAACCCATGGTGGCAGTTTGCGCTTCGGTGTGGTCGTAACAATTGTAAGCATTCACATCAAAATAGCTTTCATCCATGTAATCACTAATCATAGCATTTGCCGAAAGCGTTACAGGAATGCCGGGATGTTCTGTATGAATAAGGTTAATTAGCGTTTTCATTAAGTTGACAAACGCATTTCCACTCATTTTATACACATGGTCGGTTTGTGGCTCATTGATAACTAAATAAGTGATGATACAATCGTATTTTTTAGCAAACGTCATCACCTTGGCGACATCAGTTTCGCATTTTTTTACAAAAACAGGGTCTCCATAATTACCTTCCGGATTAATTTCGAGTCCCATGATAAGCTTTAACCCGGAAGCTTGTACTACTTTTAACTGAGGTTCAGAAAACTGACTCCAGGTTCGTATTGTGTTATATCCGGCTTCTTTTATCACTTTTAAATCGAATTTCAGAAAATCCAAATCATCGGTTCGTACACCTTCGTAAGGATGCTGTCCAGGACGGGCACCAATCTCATAACCAATGGCTTTAATAAAGAACTTTTCGCCATTTAACCAGTACCAGTTATCTTTAATTTCAATTTTCGATTTCGATTGAGCAAACACTGAAATTAAAGACATCTGACACAAAAAAATTACAAATGCTAATTTGAGTTTCATATGCTTTTTCATTGATTTTTTGTATCCCTAAATTCATACCACACCCCAACCCTCTCCAAATGGAGAGGGAGGAAGAGTGGGATTAAATGACTAACTGAGAATTATTCTTTAACTACTTTTGAGTTCAGGATTCCGAGAGAACTTTCAGCTTTTACAAAATAAATTCCGGTTTTGAAGTCGCTTATGTTCAGGTTGTAATTCGCCGGAATTTTTGCATCAAAAACACATTTACCAACAATATCATACATCATCAACCTGCAGTTATCTTCAGGAAGAACAATGTGTAATACATCTTTAACAGGATTAGGATAGAAGAATGGTTGGGTTAACATTACATTTTCTACGGCAGTTCCTGCACAATCATTTCCAACAACATAAGGGAAAGTTTTAGTAACCGCCATACCACCTGCAAAAGCAAATTTACAAGCAAGCTGAAGAGTTGATCCAACAGTTTTTCCAGTCAACTTAATGCTGAATTTCTTTCCACCGGCATTGGTCATTGAAGTTTCTGCAAATCCGGAAGTATAGTTCCAGAGATATGCAACTACACCTGATAGATTATCTAACAATTCAAAAGAGACTGTAACGTCTGTACCTGAAGTAACAAATCCGTATTTATATCCCACCGAGAATGTTCCCTGAGCAGCAGCGGATGCAGTTCCGGCACAATCGGTATTGGTGTTTACAGAAGTTGTTGCCGATAATACAATCGGATTATTTGCAGCCATATTCCCTGTCAAATCACTTGCAGTGATACTGAATGAATAATTTGTACTTGGAGTTAAGGCTGTTATCAGAAGTGATTTCTGAACTCCCGAATTAGTTGATACGCTTTTGGTAGTAGAACCATACGAAACATTGTAAACTATTGTACCTGAATCATCTGTACCATTCAGAATCAGTTCAACAGAAGTACCTGTTATAGCTCCAACTGTAGCCGTAAAGTTTGTTGGTGCTTGTGTATCATTCGTTGTGCTTCCACAGTCAGTTCCCACAACGTATGTGATATATTTCGTTACCGACATACCACCTGAATAAGCAAATTTACAAGCATAACTAATGGTTGTTCCGGCTACCTGACCACCAATTTTAGCGCTAAAGATTCTTCCGCTTACATTAGTCATTTGTGACTCTGCAAAAGGCATTTCTTTCCATAAATAGGCAATAAGACCCGGTTGATTATCCAGCAATTCGAATGTTATAGTAACATCTGAACCCACTGTTTCATATGTACATTTATAACCCACAGAGAATGATCCTTGTGTAGCAACAGTCGATGTAGTTGTACACATCATTAATGGAGCAATTGTTACATTAGCTGCCTGCGATGTACTTACTGCGCCTCCATTATCGGTTGCCTTAGCAGTTATCACATAATTTCCGACTGTCGGATTCCATGTAGCTGTATAAGGTGCAGTTGTAGCGCTTGAAATCAAGGTAGTTCCCTGATAAAAATCAACGTTCGTAATTGTTCCGTCAAAATCACTGGCAGTAGCAGATAGCGTTACCGGTTTACCTTGAGTAAAGGTTGAATTATCAGCAGGAGCAGTCAACGAAACCGTTGGAGGAACATTGGCAGTACTGGTAACCATAACAAGTACAGTAGCATATGCTGATCGCAAATCGGTATTTGTAACTGTTAGTTTAAATTGATACATTCCTTCAACCAATCCACTGATAGATGGTTTGATGGCAGTATTATCAGTAAACAGAGCCACTGTCGGACCATAAACCTGTTCCCATTTGTAAGTCAGAGCTTTTGAACCTGATTCTGTACTTGCCGAACCATCCAAACTTGTTGAAGTTGCCGGTAGAACGACTTTCACATCCGTGCCTGCATTAGCAGTCGGATAGCTGAATGTCAAATCACCTGTACGGGCAAAGGTCATTTTTCCCAGATTAAATTCTCCGGATGAAAATGCCACTTTCAATATATGCTTACCTGCTGTCAAAGGAACATCAGCTACCGTTTTTGTAGCCCAGATAGTCCAAACCGTAGAAGATGTTGAAGGCACAGGAATATCTGATGAAACTGTCTGACCATCAAGTTCCAGATGGAATGGACCACCACCGGCCGAATTGCCGGAAGCATATCGGAATGCAAATGAGTACAAACCCGATTGAGCCACATTGACTGTATATTTCATCCACTCGCCGGAAGCAATTGTTCCTACAACTGCTCCTTCTGCTGCATCGGTTGAAGCATCCACATATTCGTCCATCCGGAAATTACCTACATTGGCAGTTGTAACATCCAAATAAGTGATATTCTGACCTTTTCCGCCTTCAAAAATGTCGTATTTTCCGGCTTCAATTGTTCCCGGAATTGCCGAAACTGTTCCACCGTATGGTAATTCGTTTCCAACCAAAACCTGAGCTGTGTTAGTTACGTTGTATTTATCTCCATCGAAAATTTTAGCGTAGAAATTATGAATTCCCAGTTGCAAATTAGTTGCTGTTGAAACAAACGGAGCAGTTGTAACAGTTCCCAACGAAACCGTTCCATCCATAAATTCAACTTTGGTTGGCGTACCACCCGAAGCAGCAACAGTCAACGCTGCACTTCCGCCTACAAAAGCCTGACCAAATGTCGAACTAATCGTTCCGGAATATCTTCCATCCATACTGGTTGCCATTTTTCCGGCAGGAACTACCAATTGATATCCTGTAGAAAACGTAACAATAATGGGTGATGATGTATAATTTTGAGCCACATAATTAATCACTCCATTATTGACGAAAGCAGCTGCAATAGGATAGTTGGCTGTAACTGCAGCATCAACCCGTCCCAATGCATTCATGGCGTGTAACCAATGGTAAGTCTGTGCATCGGAAATACCAAATTTAATATCGCGGTTCGGGAATGAATTATACATGGTAATGGCTTTAGCAGGATCTTTAAATGCGAGATATTCCCACATAATGTCGTGCCAAAGATTTGGATTAACCTGATTATTTGAGATACCTGTATTGGCTACAATCTCGTCCCAAAGGCGTTTCACGTAAACCGTATCTTGCCCTAAATAAAGAGAACCTCCCTGAATCGGATACATTTCTATACCATAAGAAGCAGCAATATCACCCGTCCAAAAGGTTTGATTATCATTGCTATTTGCCCAAACACGTGAATACAGACTGTATTTTTGAGTAGCCGGAAAGTTTCGGTGATGAATATCCATGTAATACTCTTCAATACCGGTTTGTTCGGTTGTATAGAGGTAAATTCCCAAATCACGAATGGTTTTATCTCCAATCGTTTGTCCCCAATTAATAAGTGAGGCATTGAAATTCATACTTTCGGAACTTGATTCCTGATTATTTCCCTGTGGATTGTTGGCAAAACCATCTACCCAACTATGACCCGCGTACGGGCTAAAATTTCTTAAATATGGGAACATAGTATCATTCCGGTCATAAGCCGCAGCATCACGAACCAACATGTTCACCATACCACCAAACTGAGTTGCCCAACCGGGACTGAATTGTGCTACAAAAGATGCTGCCTGAATAAAATACCCCCAGTGGAATTGCTTGTCATTTAATCCATTATCCTGACCGTATCCTGCAGGATAACCAATCATAGATGACCAGGTGGAATTATAATAAAACAAGAAAGCCACTTCGCCGTTATCGGCTTTAAACCAATTTTCGAGACGGGTTTTAAGGGTGGCTAAAATTTTATCGCGCGAAGCAATATTACCCATTTCATTGGCAATGCGGGCTGTTTGCATAAGCTGATTAAACACCTGACCTTCGTTATATGAATCCGTCCAGGTAGCCATCGTGCTATTTTCCAGTCCTGCTATTTTTTCAGTCAGATTTGTTGGCATAAATCCTTTGCTGTAATTATCCACATAGGGCAAAGTCGGCAAAATGCCATGAAACGTATTCTCAACACTGAAACTGTTTCCGGCCATGGTTTTCATTTCACCACGAACGGTAGCATAGCTGTATTTGTCAGGCGCAGCTGAACCGGGTGCTAAATGTCCCCATTGATGAGGAAGCAAACCTATCAGCATATTAGTTTCAGTTCCTTCTTTTACTTCAGTCTGAACTGTGAAATCGGTATGCATTACCGATGTAGTTTCGTTGAAAGAATATGCTGCAGTTGTTTTTACGGGAAAAACATAAGCGTATTTCTTATATTCGTTGGCAACGGTTGTTACGCTGGTTGCAGTAAGCGGAATAAACGCCATCGACCAATAATTTTTACCATTAAGGGTAGAAGTGTACACCGCACCGTTTTGAGTCCATGTACTTCCGGTTGGAGCATAAACTGCAAAATCTGCACCGTTTTTCACGTTGGTACAGATAAGCATTTCGTTCGAAATGACTACTGTTCCAGAGTTTATAGTAACCTGAGCCACATCGGCAGTTTTCTTTGTAAAATAAAGAAAAGGCATGGCCACTCCGGCTGTTGCCTGAAATTCGTGCGTACCGTCATTCCAGTCCATAGTCACTGTCCAGTCGGAATAATCAGAAACTGTTATACTCGAACTTGAAAGTCCTGTAACACCCATTAAAAAAGGCGTTAAATCATCGATTACACCGGTAGGTATATAACTCACTACCAACCCTGTATTAGTTGTCTTCATGGTGTACGGATAATTGAAAAGATTGGATGCTGTTCCGTTTTTTACCAGTGCCGACCACCAATCGCTGGTTGGGACTGGTTTTCCTAAAGCATTTCCACTAAGATAAGGCGTTCCGGATGGGTATGCATTTCTGCCTGCCTGATCATTTCCCGGAAATGTAGTTCGGTAACTGCCGCTCCCTACTGGAACGAACTGAGCATGTACATTTAATGACAAGACAAGGCTTAGACAAAAAATGATTGAAAAAATTGAAATTTTAATTTTTTTCATTTTAGCATTTATTTATAACTAGTTTAATAATTCTCTTTGTTTTTTTTGGAATCAAGATAAAAGGTATATATTATTCTTTTTAAAAAGCAATTTATTATATCAAATCGAAATCTTATTTTTTTTACAAACGAATTTTTACTATCTTCTGTGCAATACGATGCATTTCCTAAGTGTCTTCTATAAAGTAGCATTGGTTCTTCAATGTAAGCAATCTTCCCGTAATATCCAGCCATTACAGCAAGCCACTGATCGTGCATTGGAATCCGTTTAGGAAATGGTAGTGCTTTCATTAAAATTCTTCTTTTTATTGCGATAGTTGATCCTATTACATGATTTGAAAAAATCAAATTAAATAATTTGTGTTTTGGTATTGAAGTCAATACTTGATTCTTCACAATGGAATCTTTTCCATCGATAATGGAAACATTAGAAAATACTAAGTCAACAGATTCTATTGTATTTATATATTTCTCAACCTTGTCATCAACCCATATATCATCCTGATCTGAAAGAAAAATGATATCACCGCTTGCATGTTTTATTGCATTTTCAAAATTGAACACTAACGATTCAAAGCGTTTATTAGAAAATATTTTTATCCTTTTATCGTTAAATGATTGAATAATTTCCAGTGTCGAATCTGTAGAACAATCATCAGAGATAATAACTTCATCATCTTCACTAAGCTGTTTCAAAATAGAACTTAACTGTTTCCAAATGAAAAGCTCCCCATTATATGTTGCTATACAAACAGATATCATCTAATTTTGGGCCTTAAGAAAAAATGAATAAAAAACGGGATTACTAAAAAGACATTCCCTATCAATTGACCGTAGTAAAAATAAAAAACACCCACTATGATTATCATATACCAGGCAAAACTTATTAATAGCCTCGAAAAATTTATATTATTATCAACTATCTTTAAATTAATTCGATATACAAAATAGAGAATTGCAGTAAAAATTGACAACCCAATTATTCCCAATTCAGTAACAATATCTCCAATGTAATATGAAAACCGATAGGTATTTAAATCTAATTCCATTGAGTCTGATCGCAAATCAAATCGATTAGTTATATCAACTGAATTGGCTGCTCCTAAAAAGACATCACGAATATTTATAAACAATGGGTAAATCAATCTAGGTTCACCTACATAATTCTGTTGAATTAATTTGTTCAAACGGTCTGTCAATTCATACGGCTGTTGTCCTAAATAATTGAATAGCGAAAAAATTGCATTATTATCCAACCTATTACTATCACCAAACCTACCAATGGTTATTAATATAAAATAAGGTGAAACTATAGCTACAATTAGCAAAATTAATTTCTTCTGTTTTGCTATTATTTCAGATGACAATAAAGGATAAAACAGACATATTAAAGCTATATATGTGAAAACCCAGATTACAATTCCATCCCTACCCGCAACATTAAGTGTGTAAAAAATAAATGAGGTGGATGATAATATCAACCAAACTGCAAATTTCTTATTTTCATTTACTATTATTGTATAAAAATACAGGAAAAGGGCTATTGGTGAAAGATAAGCTCCTAAAACTGCAATTTTTGAAAAAATACTACTTTCATAAAATCCACTGCCACTTAATATATCATTCCTAATTGTTGTAAAATCCGAGTTAAATAAATTCGCAATATTTCGTGCAAAAAAGCCAATTGAAAATATGCCAAGAATAACAACAATGGTCACTAATACTTTATATTTTCGTCTTTCAACTTCAATTATAGTAGTTTCAGAAGTAATTTTTTTCTCAAAAGATACTAATGGCCGCGTTAAAATAAATATCGATAAAAAAACTATGCCCAGCGTTGTAAAATCAAAAAAGTAAGTTGAATCCGAAAAACAATAAATTCCATAAGAAAGCATCGATAATGTATATAATGCAATAATAAAGTTCGACAACGATACTATTCTACCTACTTTCCTGATATTAAAGTATAATAAAAGGATGAAGACAAATGCAGGCAAAAAATTAATCAGATTATACATTTTCTATTTTTTCGATAAAAATGAAATAATAAAATAATAGTAATTCTTCAGTCTGAAAATGTTTAATCTGTCTTGCTTAATCCCTTCATGAAAATGGATTCTATAATCTGAAATTAATTTACGTTGTGCAAATTCTCTCAACTTAGCACTTAATGTTAATCTATCAAAATACCTGTCATCAATTCCGATTGAGTATTTATGGTTATAAAATCTGGATATATTAATCGTAGATTCAATAAACTTAAATCTGGAGCTCAAATCTAAACTATGAGATGCCGAATTAGTCAAAACACGATAGGCTGCAGTTCTTTTATTTTCATAATTTATTTTGCCAAGAGTTGAAAGTTCCATAAACAATGTGTAATCAATATTGGCAACCTGATTCAGGTTCTCTTCAATACTTTTTTCGGCAAGTAATAAAGCCTCGCGAAGAATTAAAACTGTAACGGTTATTATGTAATTCTTTTTTGCTAAGGATTTTGTAATCAAGCCACTTTTCATAATTCTAAACTTTGAATTCAAAAAGCTGATAAAATTATCGGTTGATTGCCCCTGATTATTTACAAATAAAACACCTGTATGTGTTAAAACATAATCTGTATGTGTTTCCAAAAAATCCACCTGTCTTTGTAATTTAAATTCATCAATCCAATAGTCATCTCCTTCGCAAAAAGCAATATATTTTCCCTTACCTGCATTTAGTATTGCAAGCTGATTGGCTTTTGCACCTACATTGCTTTCGTGCAGAATAATCTTAATTTTGTCAGGATATTTAGTAGCATAATCAACTATAACAGCACGTGTATTATCTGTTGAACAATCCTCACCAATAATAATTTCATATTCAAAATTAACTTTTTGCATTAACACACCCTCAATGGCATTGGCAATATACTTTTCGTGATTATATGCCATGATTAAAACTGAAACCATTGTTGATTTTTTACTTACCATCGTTCAGTATCATCATTAAGATTGTACCATTATCATTTGACATTTCAACAAATCCACATTTTTTATATGAATTGATTGCAGCAAGATTATTTGAATTTACCTTCAACCACACTTTTTCAATTTTCAAGGTATTAAATGCATAATTTAAAATTAATAATGTCGCTTCTGTGCCAATTCCTTTGTTGTGAAATTTCGGATTTCCAATAAAAATATGGAATTGAGCTGAGCTCTGATCTATGTCTGTTAACTGCACATTTCCAACATATTCTTCATTTTCACCAACACATATTGCGAATCTCTTTTCATCTTTACTTAGCAAAACTCTGGAAAGCCACTCAGTTTCTGTTTGTAAAGTAATCTCTTTATCAGGCTTATTACCGGTGTATTTCCATATTTCCGGATTATTCCTCCACAAATATGAAATTGCTGCATCTTCCACTCTCAAAGGTCTTAAAAAAACATTCATGAAATTATTTGTTTAATTATAAATCTCATATCTTCTTCATTGTAACGCTGATCAACAGGCAAATGCAAAACTTCATTTGTAAGCAAAAACTCTATGTCATTTTCGTTACACCAATCAATTACATTTGGCCAGTAAGTAGCGATAAATACCTTATTATCAATTAGCTTTTGCTTTAATCCGAATTTTTTATTCCAAAAAGGATAAACCATCGGAACTATTTCATTATCAATATCAAATTTTAGTTCGTTATGTATTGATAATTCTTTATGCAAAGTTTGAAAATTCTCTTTTCTTTTTTGTTGAACGAACTCGTAATCTATATTGCAAAGCAAAGCTTTTGTAAGTTTCGACATTTGTAGTATCGGTTGTCCGAATAAAACGTTCTCATTTTCTTTAAAATCATTATATCCTGCTTCTGCACCAAATTCAATTCTATTAAGCAAATGCCGGAATCTATTCGTTGAATCATCAAGCGGAAAATCTACTTCTAAAACTCCATCAAGATACAAATAAGCACCATCGGGTACTCCGAAAAACTTACGACATGAATAAAAAGTAGAAACAGTTGGAATCGGTTTTGAGAAAAAGGATTGTGAACTGTCAATTATTAAATTCGGACATGATATTGCTAACTTCTGAATGAATTTATCCTTAACCCCGAAATAATTTGTATATAAAAAACCCTCATTGGACTGAACTTTATTAAAATTAAAAACCGGTTCAAAATCGATATTGATATGATAAAATTCAAAATCAATTTTAAGTTTTTCAAAAGGTTCCAGTATAGCATCACAAGTGAAATAAGGGATATACACTTTCGTGAGTTTTTTAGAAAATAAAATTAACTCCAGCGCATTGCGGCCTGTATTTAAAGCTAACGCATCGCAATGATACTCTTTTGCTTTTCTTAATTCAAGTTCGAAATAACCACCAATTTCATTCATACCAAGTCGTAATTATCTAACATCAAATTAACCTTATCTTTCGAATTAAACATCAACACATCTAAAATCGACAATCCGGGAATAAATTCATTCTTGAATTGAGGATATGCGGTAAAATTTGTTTTTAAGAAATGTAATTGTATATTTTCGTGTTCAAAATCGGCTTTATTATATAATTCTACACCTCCAATTGCATTATAATACTCTGTTGTACCCATTATTTTACAAATTGATAAAACTTTATCCTGAGCTTTTAATTCATCCGGTTTATTAATTTCAGATGACATAACAAATTCAGTATCAAATTGAAGAAAATCAGCAATTTTCAGAATGCTGTTTGAAACAAAAACTCCAAGATTATCTGTGTCAAATTTAATAATATCCGAAATTAAATTAAAAGTATCTTTAAAATAGGGTGCCTTTCTGTAGGCTTGCTCAATTGTTAGCAGCACTTTTTCCCTATTTTTTCCAATATTTATCTCATTTATCTTCTTAAATGGACTTGCACCCTGCATTGGTACATTAATCATAAATGCGTCACCATTCAACAATATCCTGTTACGATTAATCCATCCTCCTTTAATAAAATTCACATCGTCGTAAATTACATATTTGTCTACCGCTTTGATTAATTGGAAATAACCTATATACGGCAAAAAATAGGGCTGCATTATTCCAAGCTTCATTTTCCGTTTTTTATGATTGAACAAACCTTGTTTATTTCCATTTCATTCATTTCTACAAATATCGGCAAACATATTACTTGTTCAGCTGCCTTCTGAGCAACTCTTAAGTTATCCGGCGCCGCTGACATTAATTCTCTATATGGTTCGAAATGACTTATTAAAGGATAAAAATACCTCCTTGCAAAAATGTTGTTTTCTCTTAACCTTTCGTACAGTGCATCACGGCTTATTTTATAAACATCCTCGTCAACGAAAACCGGAAGGTAAGAATAACAATGTGTAACACCCTCCATATCTGGCAAAAAACGAATGCCGGACACATCTTTCAATAGTGTTTGATACAATTCTGTTATTGATTTTCGTTTTGCAATAAAACCATCAATATATTTCAATTGGAGTAATCCGTATGCAGCCTGAAGTTCATTTAATTTCGCATTAATGCCCGGCTCTTCAACCGTTGTTTCGCCTCTGAAGCCAAAGTTTTTCAAATTATCAATGTGATGCTTCATTTCCTCTGTATGGCAGATTATCGCTCCACCTTCAATGGTACTGTACACTTTAGTGGCATGAAAACTTAGTATAGACAAATCACCCTGATTCAAAACTGAAATGCCATCTTTTTTTACACCAAAAGCATGAGCTGCATCATATATAACTTTTAATCCATGTTTGTCGGCAATTCGTTGTATTTCAGCCATCTTACAGGGATTTCCATACACATGCACAGGCATTATGGCAGTAGTATTGGGCGTAATAGCTGCTTCAATTTTTGATGGATCTAAATTAAAGTAATCAGGCTCAATGTCAACGAAAACAGGTGTAATCTTGTTCCACCAAAGAGAGTGTGTAGTAGCTACAAAACTAAAGGGTGTTGTAATTACTTCGCCTTGAATATTTAATGCCTGTAATGCTGATATTAAAGCTAATGTGCCATTAGAAAACAAAGATATGTATTTGACTCCAAGATAGTTGGCCAATTGCTGTTCCAACTGTTGATGCAACGGACCATTATTTGTCAACCATTTATTTTCCCATATTTGTTCTAAATAGGGTAAAAATTCATCTAGGGGCGGTAGACAAGGCTGCGTTACAAATATTGACTTGTTATTCATTTTTTTTGATTAAAAAACGTTCATTTAAAATAGACAGATACATTTCTAATGCCTCAATTTTCATTATTTTGGATATACCAAGGTATAGAATCACATACACCGTAATCATAAGTAGCATACTAATGAGATAAGAAAATTCAAAGTATGAAATCATAAAATATGAAATCAAACCGACAACAATGGATAAAATAAAGGTAAATATTACATCTTTAAATTGCTCCATAATTCCATATTTTATAACTCTTCCGGAAAAAAAAGCATTCAATCCCAAACAAAAATATGAAGTGACTACCATTGCATAAAGCATTCCCATTATTCCGAATTGAATGCCAATAAACAGTGCTGAAATGCCAATAACTTTTTTCACTATTTCAAGTTTAAAAAAAATGTCACTTCTACCGGTAGCTTTTAATATATTCAGATTTGTTACATGCATCGTAAGAAGCATTCCGGACAAACAAAGAATTTGAAAGTAAGGTATTGCATCATTCCATTTCTCGGTAAAAAGAATAATGAATAATGGCCTGGCTATTATTATTAACAAAACCATTAGCGGGAAATTGACATACACCAGAGATTTCAAACTTTTCTGAACAGCACTTTTCATTTTTACCAAATCATTCTGCAATTTTGCAAATACAGGGAAAGTGACTTGGGT
The DNA here is from genome assembly GCA_037132235.1 of Paludibacter sp. Lineage (GTDB taxonomy): Bacteria > Bacteroidota > Bacteroidia > Bacteroidales > Paludibacteraceae > Paludibacter. Next base: position 26,506 of record JBAXPM010000022.1, on the reverse strand, counting down.
AACAACTCCCGAAAGACTCGAAACCGGTACATCGCTTAACTTCATCGCCTGAGAGTAAAATCCTAGATCACGAACTGAAAACACTTTTCCAATTATTAATGACTGGAGATTATTGTATAATGTATCTAATAATGCTGAAAACAATAATCTTGAACCAAATCCAAAAAGAGTTTTCAATGAATTAAAGCTAATAATAAAACTGGGCCGCCAGGTGTTCCAAATCCACAAAAACAAAGATTTAAGAAATGCAATAGCAATCATTTGAACAACTAAACTCCATACTCCAAACCCTTTTAATGCAAGTACAATTGCGAGTAAACAAGCCAAAAAAGTAGCAACAACATTTATTTTTGCAATTTTCTTAAAATCTACTTTTCGTATTAATTGTGTATTCTGGATGATATTAAATGCATTCAAAATTAAAATTACACCCAAGATTCTCAACATGTAAATTAATTGATGTTGATGATAGAAATCAGCTATCATGGGAGCAGTCACAAAAAGTAACCCAAACAAAAAAACAGATAAAATTATATTTAAAAAAAAGATGGTCGAATAATCCTTTTGTGTTACTTCTTTTTTCTGTATCAAAGCTGCACTAAATCCACTATCAACAAGGGTATTACTAATAGCAATAAAAACCATTATCATACCTATAAGTCCGAAATCATTCGGAGTCAAAAGACGTGCAAGAATTATATTGGCAATAAACTGAAGCAACATCGAACCAAATCGTTCAATAAAGCTCCAAATCATTCCTGTTATTGTTTGTTCTCTTAATTCTTCTGACATATTTCTTGTGAATATTCTCAATTTTACATTTTACAACCTTCAATCTTATCAAATAAATAATGAAGGAAAATGCACTTATATAGTTGTTAAATGCGCAGTAATTAAGCTGTTATACACTGTAAAAGTAGCTTAAATTCCTGAAAAATATTCATTTTCAATATTCAAAGTTACCTTGCATTAGACTTAATTACTCAAAAAATCTTTAATTGTATTCACTACTCTTTCCAGGTCTTCATCTGATAACACTGGGCTTGATGGAATACACAACCCATTTGAGAATAATTTTTTTGAAACACCATTTCCATAATATGGACATTTTGCAAACACAGGTTGTAAATGCATGGGTTTCCATAGAGGCCTCGATTCAATACCTTCAGCTTCCAAAGCCCTGCATAAGTCTTCCCTTGTTTTCCCGCCTGTTTGTTTAGGATCAATCAAAATGGCTGTTAACCAATAGTTTGATTGAAAATGATCATCCGGTTCAGTTTGAAAGGTAACACCTTTTATATCGCTCAGTTTTCTTCGATAAAAAATATTATTAGCTCTTCGGTTGTTAATGTGATTTTGCAATTCAAACATTTGCCCGCGACCAATACCTGCACAAATATTACTCAACCGATAATTGTATCCAATTTCTAAATGTTGATAATGAGGTGTATTCTCACGAGCCTGAGTAGCATAAAACAGTGTTTTTTTTGCCTGCTCTTCAGTTTTACAGATTAACGCACCACCTCCGGAAGTCGTTATTATTTTATTTCCATTAAATGAATAACAAGCGAAATCACCAAAGATGCCACATTTTTTTCCGTTATACTCCGAACCTAATGCTTCAGCAGCATCCTCAAATACCGGTATCTCATAACGTGAAGCAATCTCCATGATTTCGTTCATCTTAGCAGGCATACCATATAAATGAACCGGGATAATTGCTTTCGGCTTTTTACCCGTTTTCTTAATTCTGTCTAAAATTGCCTTCTCCAACAATTCAGGATCCATATTCCATGTGTCAGTTTCGCTATCAATAAAAACAGGAGTAGCTCCCAGATATACAATAGGATTTGCAGAAGCAGTAAAAGTAAATGATTGACAAATGACCTCATCACCTTTTCCTACTCCCAACTGTAATAATCCTAAATGAATAGCTGCTGTACCAGAGTTTAATACAACAACCTTTTTACGTTCAACAATATAGTCCTCTAATGCCTTCTCAAAAGCATCTACATTTGATCCCAACGGAACTATCCAGTTAGTATCAAATGCTTCTTTTATAAAATCTTGCTCTTTGCCACCCATGTGGGCTAGTGAAAGCCAAATTTTGTTTTTCATGATATAAATTTTAAGATTCTATATTTCAAAAAAAATGATTTATAGAACTACTGATGTAACCGAATTATAGATCCATTACTAATGAATATATTTCATCAATCACTTCATATTTTAGTTTTATTTGTTTGTCCTTATCGCAAAAAAAGTACATCTCTTTTAATTTTAATTTCTCAATTAGGCTTAAACCTATATTTAATATGTCTTCATTGCCTGTTGGGATAAAAAGATTGTTGTTTATACACGCAATATCAATTATTTTCTTCTCAAAAAGTACGCGTATATAAACAAACCCAAATCTCTCTAAATCGGAAATTAACTGATGGTAATTTACTATTGTAAATGCCGGTTGACTCCCCTTTTGATTAGGGATTAAGCGACAAACATTTCTTTCTTCAGTATAGACATACGGATAGTTTGCCATCCAGTTCCGGGCTCTCATGTTGCTTTTGTAAACATGTAACTGCAATACTTTGAAACCGTTATCTCTGGTGGTATCAATAATGTGTTGCATAAAATATCTTCCAATATTTTTCCCTTTTTGAGCAGGTTCTAATGCCAGCCAATTAAGGTTGGCTATTGGAAATTCCTGTCTCAATTCAGCAAAACCGACAATTTCATCATCACATTTTGCAACCAGAAAATTATAAATGCTGAAAGGATTATGGATTTCAAGACCCAGCATTTCTTTTACACCACTTGCTCCGTATTTTGAAAAAGTGAGATATTTCGGCTCAAAAGTGGCTGTATTTATATCCAAACAGACATCCATTTCTGCTTTTGTTTGAATTTTCTCAATAACAATTTCTGCTTCCATTCTAACTTTATTTATTCATATATTTCCGATAAGCCGGAAAAAAGTCATTTTCATTTAACTCTTCTGAAACAATATTTTCAGCGTCGTATTTTGTCTTTTTATCTATCAAAATATCATTATACAATTGATGAGAAATTATCCATCTACCTGTGTAATAATCAACTACATCATTTGGGAAAAAAGCTTTCTTATATTTAAAAATCCCATCTTCTTTGCCATATCCACCACCTAAAACGAAATACTTTATTCCATTGGTTCTGGCCCAGTTAATCAGTTCATATTTTAAAAAGTCGTTCGGTCTTTTTTCAAAGTATTCCCCTAAGGTGCCGCCAAGAAATGAAAAAATTGAATCATCGGATATCAAAACCATCTCAACGGATATGGCTTTATTCTGGTCATAGATTAAAGAAAACAAACAATGATCACCACGCTGACTCACAAAGTTCTTAAAAGCATCAATTGTATAGAAAAAAGATTTGTGAGCATTATTTCTGACCATGGTGTCTTTATAAACAGTGTAAAAATCAAGAAGCTCAACTTCGCTTAATTCAGTTCCAAAAACTATTTTACACTTCAAACCTTCCTTTATTGCTTTATTGACATTTTTTCTGACCTTATGTTCAAATTCAATCCATTGACTATATTCTGATAAAATTTTTCCTTTTATGTTCTTTAAAGTCGGGTACATTTCCCCCGGAAAACCAGTCATTTGATGGTCTAATCCTATTCTTAGAAAACAACTAACTGTTTTTGCTGATTTTAAATACCTTTCAACTTCTACCCATGATTTTTTTATAAATTCATCATCTGCATTCTTCGAAATAATAGGTCCTGAATATCCATAAGGTGAACTAAAGTCCATAAACTCTTCAAAACCGGGAATCGGTTTCAAATATCCCGGTAAGAGGAATACCATATCTGATTTTTGGTAACATAAGCAATTTAAATTTTCAAATCCATTCGAAAAATTCAAAAAGAAGTCCAACGTATCGTATGGCCTTTTATAACTTATGCCGGTAAGCAATTCATTATACGTTTTACGATGTTCTGCTATGTTTAAATCAAGTACCTGAATCATTTCGTATTACTAATTTCTCTTTCGATATCCAAATCCTGTAATTCTTGATTTGTGTCAATTACAATATCTTTGGCTGTCATTACATTCTGAATAGTTTTAAAAACAATCTTAACATCACCCCAAAAGGAGATGTTCTCAACATACTGTACATCCAACCCTAATCGTGTGTCCCAATCAATTAAATTTCGACCATTAATCTGTGCTAAGCCTGTTATACCGGGGCGAACACTGTGTCTTTTTCTTTCTGTTTCGGTATAAAAAGGCAAATACCTAATCAGCAATGGTCTGGGACCGATAAATGACATATTTCCGCTTACTATATTGAATAGTTGAGGAAGCTCATCAATAGAAGTTGAACGAATAAATTTTCCAAACTTTGTCAAGCGCTCAGCATTGGATAACAGATTTCCTTCGCTGTCACATTCCTCTGTCATTGATTTAAACTTAACCACTTGGAAAAGTTGTTCATTCTTCCCCGGTCTCAACTGATAAAAGAACACTCCAGCTCCTTTATTCACTACTACTAAAACAATAATAACCAACAACATAAGTGGACTGAGAATAATCAATCCTACGAGAGAAAATATAAAATCAAAGAACCGTTTCCAAAAATTGTTATACATAGTACAGTATTCAGGTTTCAAATCAAAATCAACATTATTGCCTTTTTATATTTTCAATTCAGACTTGATATTATCAGCTAATTTTGAGTATATCAAATCACTGCTTAGCTTTTCATTAATCAACTTTGTTGAATTTTCTTTCCAGGATTTGTATGTATCCCAGTTATAGCATACTTCATATAAAATTTTGGATAGATTTTTTTCATTAAAATTCCGTCCAATTGAATACTCGTTAATCATATCGGCAGTTTCGCCTTGCAAATTATTCAACACAAATAATTTCAACCCCACATAATCATTAAACTTATAGCTATAAACCACTTTGGTTGTTGCTTTGAATGAATTTATTGCAATATCACAGCGCGAAAGATATTTCAAATAGTCATTATAAGGCATTCTGCCTGTAATTTCAGCATTAAGCTTGTTTTGTTGAATATATTCACTTATCTGATCTCTGCATTCACCTTCAGCAACAAAAAAGAAACGATATTTAATTCCCTCTGAATCAATGAATTTAATTGCTTCCAAAATGGAATCAAAATCATAACTGTTTCCTAAACTTCCACCATAACATATCCAGATTTCATCATCGTCTGTTCGATCAGGCACCTTACTTGATAAAACCAATCTGTTCATTTCTTCCATATCTACTCCAAGATAGGTGTATGACCATTTAGTAGTTTTACTCTTTTTTAATGCAATCTCAGCATATTTTTTTGACTCAGCAGAAATATAATCAGCCTTTGCATAAGCTTTATTCGTAATACATGTCCACGGAAAAATAAAAGGTTTTAAAAACTTGTATTTCAATGATATAGGAAATAATGAATCGGGCCATAAATCAATAACATCTACTACAAACTTAATTTTCCTTCTTTTGCAAAACCTCCCACAATAGTATGCCGTAAGAGAAGCCGGCATTGCACAATAAATCAATTGTGGAAGTACATTCAAACCACATAAATACTTGTATAATTTAATGGCAAATACTACATGACTGTAAATTCGTTTAATAGAAAGATTTTTCTGATAAGCCGGGACATGTATAAAATGAACAAAATCAGATTCATTTTCAGGTTTATATTGTTTGGTAGCATGGTTAAAATCAGCGGTAACTATGAACCTGTCAAACTCATGAAAAGCTTTATAGATATTATCAACCCGATAATTGTGGTCGGTATTAATATCTCCAAATAATGAAACTAACAATATTCTTTTTTTCATAGAAATTCGATAAAAGTATTGATTTATACAGCTATTAAATCAGCTTCTTCATTCAACAATTTTAGTTATTATTTTATCGTCAATAACTTCGATATCTTTCTGATTATCAGCGCGCCGTTGAGCCAACATTTCCTTTATTTCATGGGCTTTTGCTTCATTAATATCGTATTTCCAAATTACGATAATGGCAAGAATACCACTGAAAATAGGTATCAGAATATCAGCAATTCGGAGGTTTGTGATGGTTTCTATCGTTTGCACCTTAACTTCCTGATTAAAACCAATATAGTGCAGAACCACTCCGCTTAATAACATAGCAGCTGCCGTTCCCAGTTTTACCATCCACCAGTAAACAGCTCCAAACATACCTTCGCGTCGTTCACCATTATTCAGTTCATCCAAATCGCACACATCGGCTGTCATCGACATCATCAACGTAAACAGACCTCCGATACCAAATGAAAGGAAAGGAATGGGCATAAACATTAACCAAGGATGAGCCGGATTAAATCCCCACCATTTCAGTGCGTAACCAATCATCGAAAGCAAAGTGGCTATGATAAATGCATTCTTTTTACCGACTTTAACCGAAATGGCTGTAACTATTGGAATAACGAGAAATGCAGTTGCAATAGAACTTACTGTACCAAACCATGCCGGCCAGGTTCCTGCAGCATTTGTATCGCCTCTGAAAAGATAATACACGATGATGAAGAATGCAAACTGAGCTATGGTTTGAAAACCATTGAATATAAGAAATGTAGTTGCGCAAAGTTTCACAAAAGGTTTGTTTTTCAGGGTAAGTTTAATTCCTCTGAAAAATTCCTTTGAATTGACAGTTAAGTCCTTCATCGACAAATCAGCCAACTTACTTTTGTCCAAATCCACCTTTTCTTTGTTGAAAAGTGCCGGCATAATTCCCAAAACCATACATAATCCACCTACCCAAACTGACAGGTTACGGGCTCCTTCGGGAGCAGAATGATAGATAGATTGGTCATAGATAATTACCCAAAACCATGGAGCAATCATCCAGGCTATTTGACCCATAAATTGGGAAACGGCCATCAACCGGGTGCGTTCATTGTAATCAGGTGTCATTTCGTAACCGAGCCCAATAAGTGGAGCTGCAAAAACGGTATAACCAATGTAAAAGAACAGTGATACAACTAAGAAATAGAAAAAATTGAACAACTCAGAATTTTCAGGGTGTAATTGCCACATGACCATAAAGGCTAGTCCGGCAATTAAAGAACCAACTAAAATGTACGGTTTACGACGTCCCCATTTTGATTTTGTATTGTCGGAGATAAAACCCATAATCGGATCGAGCAGTGCATCCATAAAGCGGGGAATTGCACCAAGTAAACCGGCTAGTATTGGATTCATGTGCAACGACATAACCAACACAACCATGAAAACGCCCAATGCTGCAGGAAACAATTGATTGGCTAAATGTCCTGATCCAAATGCAATTTTTTGTCCAAAAGGAACTATATCTTCAGGTGCTGTTTTATAATGACTCATAATAAATAGATATTGGTTATATTTAAAGTTGTGATATCAAAACTTAATCAGTAAGATTAAAGGATTTATATTCACCGGTTTGACTATCTGCTGAAATCCATACACGAAATTCGCCAGCCTCAGCCTTATAGGTGTTGTCCTGATGCCAAAAACCGAGTTGCTTGCTGGTGAGATTAAATTTCACCGTTTTGGATTCACCCGGATTCAGTGTTATTTTCTGAAATCCTTTGAGTTCGCGAACAGGTTGTGCCAAAGTGGCTACCGGGTCACAAATGTAAAGTTGTGCCACTTCCATACCAGCCACTTTACCGGTATTGGTTATTGTACATTCTGCTGTAATAGTTTTATTCTCTGATATATTACTCTTCGATAATTTTACAGCAGAATAACTAAAGGTGGTATATGACAGTCCAAATCCAAAGGAGAATAATGATTTATCGCCGGCATCCAAATGATAACTTGTATTTCCGAGTGAAGTTTGTTCCGCACCAATTTTAATATCACTGATTAACAAGATATTATGTGCTGGTCGTCCTGAATTTCGGTGTGAATAATAAACAGGTATTTGTCCAACCATACGTGGAAATGTAGTTGTAAGTTTACCCGAAGGTACAGCTTTCCCGAAAATCAAATCGGCCAATGCCGGACCTGCCATAGTTCCACCTTGAAAAGCGTAAAATACAGCATCAGATTGATTTAATTCATTTTCAATTGTCAATGGTCTTCCTGCCATAAAAATTGTAATTACAGGTTTCCCTGTCTTTTTCAATTGATTTAGCAATTCCGATTGAGCACCAGGCAAACTGATATCAGCCCGACAATGTGCTTCGCCCGAAAGAATGGCTTCCTCACCTGCAAAATAGAGAATCACATCAGCTTTTCGGGCAATAGCCACAGCTTTTGTAATTCCTGCAGGATTAGTGTCGCGACTATACGACAGTCCTTTTTCGGCAAATATTTTAAGTTTACTTCCATATTTCTTTTTGATAGCCATTAATGGAGTAATGCTGTGATCCGGGTCACTATCAAATACCCAGGTGCCCAATTGGTCAGCAGGAGCATCAGACATTGGACCGATAACTGCAACTGATTTTATTTTTTCTGATAAGGGAAGAATATGATTATTGTTTTTTAGCAGAACAGCACTTTCAATAGCAGCTTGTTTAGCTTTGGCTAGAGCATTTTCGGAATAGAAAACTGATTTGGATTCAATTTTCACATAGGGATTATCGAAAAGCCCCAGACGAAATTTTAAACGTAGTATATTGCGAACAGACTCGTCAACTTGTTTTTCGGAAACTTTACCTGATTTCACACAGGTTTCCAAACTGTCAATGTATGCCATACCCATCATATCCATATCCACAGCAGCGTCTGAAGCAAGTTTAGCAGCATCTTCCAGGTTGGCGCACACACCCTGAACTTTCATCTGTCTGATTGAATTCCAGTCGCTTACCATTATTCCATCAAACTTCCATTCGTTGCGTAATACAGTGCGGTTAAGATATACATTCCCGGATGCCGGAACACCATTCACATCATTATAGGCACACATAGTTGTTGCTACACCTGCTTCTACTGCCGCTTTGAACGAAGGTAGAAAAATATCCCGCATCTGAGTTTCGGGAATAAACGTGGCATTATAATCTTTGCCGGATTCACTGGCACCGTAGCCCACAAAATGTTTTGTACATGCAGCCATTGAAGTAGAATTTGATAGTTTATCGCCCTGAAAACCCTTTACCATGGCTACTCCCATCACCGAAGTAAGGTATGGATCTTCGCCACACGACTCAGCAATTCGTCCCCAACGAGGATCGCGTGTAATGTCAATCATGGGAGCAAATGTCCAGCGGATGCCTGTCGATGTGGCTTCAACTGCAGCAATGCGAGCTGCATCTTCTACAAGTTGAGGATTCCACGAACACGATTGGCCCAACGGAATAGGGAAAATGGTTTTAAAACCATGAATCACATCGCGGGCAAAAACTAACGGAATGCCCAGGCGTGTTTGAGTGACAGCTATTTTTTGAAGTTCATTTATTATCTTGGGGTCAGTTTCGTTAAGGATTGAGCCTACATTACCGGCTTTGATCTGATTCTGCATATCTGCATGTAAACCCATCCCGGTAAGTTGATTCATCTGACCGATTTTTTCTTTCAGAGTCATTTGCGAGACCAGAGCTTCTATCTTATTTTCAATAGAATCTTTTTTTTGATTGCTACAACTTAAGCAAACAAAAAAAACCGCTAAAATATAAAGTAATCTTTTTGACATATTGAAAAGTGATTAAAAGAATAGAATTGAAGGTATGAGTTGAGATGGGGAATTTTGATTGAAAATTTTTTCAATGATTACTCAGATAGAATTCTTCATTCGAACAACTTGCCTGATAAACTTTTACGTAATCAACATACATTCTGGCTTCACCCTTCGTCAGAGCAGTAACTTCATTAATATCGTATATTTCGGAAAAAGTACCACCAACTGCCAGGTTGAATATAAGGTAAAATGGTTTTCGAAAATAACGTGATGTTTCATTCACAGACCCGTTACCAATAATAGGCATTTCATAATAGGGTTTTGCATTCGGAAATTTATCTAAATCCAGAAACATTTTTATGGAATCGGAAGTCCACAACATGGTGTAAGTATGAAAACCATCCTGTAAACTATACTCATTAGTGGTTGACATTCCTTTATTTGGATAACTTCCACCGTTCCAACTCTCACCCCAATGACATGCACCATTAAAAAGCCGATCCTGAGTTCCTGAATCAATTCCTTTTTTATGTCCCATCTCAACAATATCAATTTCGCCACATTTTGGCCAAATAGCTTCGGGAGAGTCACTTCCAAGCATCCAAAATGCCGGCCACAAACCATTTGAGGTTTTAGGCAGTTTTATTCGGGCCTCTATCTTTCCATATCGAAAAGTCATTTTGCCAAGGGTAGAAAGACGTCCGGAAGTAGCTGCTTTTTTCTCATACAACTCTTTTCTGGCAGTGATAATAAGGCATTTTTCTCCACTAACCGGTTCTTTCCCAACTGATATATTCTCTGGTCTGTAAAATTGTATTTCCTTGTTTCCACCTCCATTACCGCTATGAATAGCTGTCCAGAATGATTTGTCCAGTTTTGATCCATTAAAATCATCTTCCCACACAAGTTTATAATTCTGTGCTGTGACTACGAGAGAAAATAACCAAAACAAAACAACTATCGTATTTTTCATTAGATTTCTTAATTTAAAATTGAATCAAAATCATTCTACAACCGATTTGAAAAAATCATTTTGCACCTTTTGGTTTCCATAAGAATGATTATTTGAAACAGTAAAATCTGTATTATGTGCTTCATTATGAATGCTTTTAGAAAAAGGGTTTCTGTTTTGTTGCCATGCCTGATGTATGCCAAAAGCAAAAACAAAAAATAAAAGAGCTATACAATAGTTTGCAATCTTTTGTTTCATTTCCATATAATCAAATTTTCTTTGCTTACAATTTTATTACTTTCTGAGTCGATACTTTACCGTCTGCTAATTGAATTTTAATCAAATAATTTCCGGAAGAAACATCACTTAAATCGATTGTTTTTTCACGACCACCACCTGTAAATGATTTTACGTTCTGTCCTACAAGGTTACATAACAGAATCTGGCTGATTTCCTGATCAGCTGTCAAATGCATACTGCTAATTACCGGATTTGGGAATAGATGAACATTTTGATTCACAACAGTTTCCACAGCATTAGGCTTGTTCGAATTGAAAGAAATATTATCCCAATAACTAACCCGTTGAACTGATCGATCGGTAGAATTGTCAGGAATAAGAGTAAGTCGGGTGATAGTCTGACCTATACGACCGGTTAAATCAAAGGTGATTTCTTCCCATTGATTAATAACGGTATTTGGTACAAGCATTTCGAAGTTTGTTGTTCCGTTTTCTAATTTCAAGTCGAAATTACTGATATAGCTTTTATATACCATTACTTTCACCTTGCAATTATCGGGCGTAAACGTGATTGAACCGATGTTGTCGGAATAAAGACCTGCCCACGACATTGCTCCGGCATTTACTGTATATTTTGCACAATTAGCAGAAGAATTAATACCTGAAGAATTTGGATTTGCAACCACTGAATAAAGTGAAGCTGAATTGTCTCCGTTTCCAAACAATACCCACGTCCAATCTTTACCAATAGTTTCGTAATCAATTGTTGACACACCGTTAAACGAAATTCCGGTGGTGGCGGAAATACTAATAGGATTATTGGCTGCTGCATTTCCATTTGCATCTTTAGCAACAATCGAGAAAGTGTAATTGGTAGAAGAGTTGAGTCCTGTTACAACGTACGATGTCTGAACACCTGATGTTCCTTTTGCAGTAAGTGTGGAAGTTCCATAGCTTATATAATAGATTACATTACCCGAATTATCAGTCGCATTAAGCAATAATTCTACACTATTAGGAGTTACAGCACCTTTTGTGGCGGTAAATGCGGTTGGTACCTCAGTATCTACAATGGTGGTTGGACCATTGAAAATTTCACCTTTTACGCCTTGTTGGTAAATACGAACATAATCCACCCACATTTTAGCAGGAGTTCCATCGGTGGGTAATGCCGTTATTTTGGATAAATTTGAATTTCCGGTAATTCCGGTAAAAGTACCTCCAACTGCGAGATTCAATATAATACCGAACGGTTTGTGAAAGTAATAGGACTTATCACCAATCTGATTTGTCCCGCCAATAGTGAACTGATAATAAGGCTGATTAGTTGGATATTTATCTAAATCGAGATACATTTTCACTGCCAACGAATCCCAAATCAGCGTATATAAATGAAAATCATCCTGAACACCATAAGGTGCATTTGTGTCGTACGAATTGTAAGTCCAATTCTCGCCCCAGTGACAGGCACCATCCATCAAACGGTCTTGTTTACTTTGCGAAATACCTGCTGCAGCACCCATTTCCAGAATATCTATTTCACCACAACGTGGCCAACCAACAGAACTGATATCGTTGCCCAACATCCAGAATGCTGGCCATAAACCATTGGCAGTATGGGGTAACTTAATGCGTGCTTCTACTTTTCCGTATTTAAACGAAACATTTTTAAGTGTATTTAATCGTCCGGAAGTAACTACTTTTCCTCCGAAATTTTCACGTTTAGCATTGATCACAAGGCAATTTACACCCGTGAGATCCTGTTCAATGCCAATATTCTCACGTCGATAGTACTGCAATTCATTATTTCCACCTCCATCACCATTCACTTCAACATTCCAGTGCTGAGTTTCATTCAAAACAGGATTATCGAAATTATCTTCCCACTTCAGTTTATAGTCCTGAGCCAGGACCGACAGAGAAAAGAGAAGCATACAAAAAACCAATACCTGTTTTATCATTTTGATTGAAGGATTATGAAAGTGGAATTCTTAACTAAAAACTTTAATGAAAAAAATAGAAAATAAGTCCGCGAAGAAAATTCCCCGCGGACTTGAAGTAAATTATAATTTTACAAATTTCTGAGTGGAAACCTGACCATTTGCCAATTTAACCGATACATAGTAATTGCCGGCAGAAACTTCACTCAAATCAATTGAGCTTGAAGTGCTGTTAATTGCCACTGATTTAACCGACTGACCCAATATATTACGAACTGTAACTTCGCTGATTTCAGACTGAGCAGAAACGTTAAGTTTATTCATAACAGGATTTGGGTAACAATTAACAGCTACATCAGAAACTTTTGAGATTCCGGTAACATTATTGTATAAAAACAAGTTGTCCATATAGAAAGTCCCAAAACTACCCGTAGTTACAAATCCTACTTGTTTTAAATCTGATAGTGTTGCAATGCCATAAGCTGTTAAAAGAACATCCTTACTGTTCCATTGATTTGGAGTAAGTGCTCCCAAAGAAAGGAAACCCGGTGTTTCACCATGTGCAACAGTTACTAATTTAAGACCAATATCAAGTGTTGAAGTGGGATAAACATCTATGTGTAAATAACTCATATTGGTAATATCCAATGGAGTGCCGGTAAAGTTCGGACCACCGCAACTACCTGCAGCTGTAGATACCATTTTCTTTGCATTACCACCAGCACTATAAGTAAAATCAGAAATAACCATATTCCACCAGCTATCATATCCTGTGATAGTTACAGCAGAAGTATATGTTTCACTATAAAGTGATTTTACATTTGCAGCGGCAACCGTAGGAGTTGGAGCGGCAGGCATTGCGGTACCTGTAGTTACCGGAACAACAATAGGGTTATTTGCTGCAGCATTTCCGGCAGCATCTTTACAAACAACACTAAAATTATAGGCTGTTGAAGGAGTTAAATCAGTAACTGTATAACTTTTTTCAACACCGGAAGCACCGGAAGTTGTCAAAACTGTTGCGCCATAAGTTATTGTATACACTACTGCACCCGAGTTGTCGGTTGCATTTAATTTCAGAACAGCGTCAGTTGATGTAACCGCTCCTGCAGAAGCTGTGAAAGCAGCTGGAGGTGTTGTATCACCGGCAGCATCTGTCCAAAAGTAAAGGTTATCCAGATAAACTGTTGTATATTTGGAAGGACTACCTGCAGCGCCTAATGTCAACCATTCATTCGATTGAAATTTAAACTGAATAACTGAAGATAAAACAGCACCGGTAAATTCGCTGAGTGGAATATCAAGAGAAGTCCAGGTACCGTTTGTTGCCACAGTTTTAGTCACTGTTTTTTCATTTCCTGTCCAGATTATTCCAATCGGAAAAGTAGCAGCATTTGCATCATTGGTCCACACATCAACATGGAGGTATTTCATACTGCTACAAATTTGTGCACTTCCAAACTGAACTCCCTGATAATTCATATTTGAATACTTTAACACATGGTCAGATGCTCCAATAATAGTTGGTGTATAAGTAGTTGCCTGACCCCAGTTAGGGAAAAAATCTGTTGCAGCCACGTTTGTAAAAGCATCACTAAAAATCGAGATAACATTTCCCGATGAAAGAGCAGGAGGCGTTGGTGCCGAAGTTAACGGTTGTGCAAAAGCACTTACAGAAGCCAAAGAAATGGCTACAATTGCAAAACACTTAGTTAATTTTGTCATGATAGTAATTTTTTAGATTGTTTATTAATATTTGAACACAGGAATAAAAATTCCAATGAACAAAGCGGTATTTATTGTTTAATGAATTTTTGATTAGAAATCTGACCATTTGCAAGTTTCACACTTATAAAGTAATTACCTGTAGGAATTTTACTCAAATCAACCGTATTGGTTGTAGATAGTTTAACGGTTTGCCCAACCAGGTTACGAATTTCAATCTGACTAATTTCTTGATCTGATGAAATATTCAATTCATTGTGAACCGGATTTGGATAGATTCTTACATTGTTTGACTCAATCTCGTTGATTCCTGTATTAATTGAATTAAATGAAATATTATCAAAATAATTGGTGCTTCCGGCAGTTCTTGCAGCTGGAAAATCAGGAATAATTACTAATCTGGTAACTGTTTTTCCAATTTGAGATGAAAAATCAAAGGTAAGTTCTTCCCATTGATTGATAAGAGTATTAGGCACGAGTTTTTCGAAATTTAAACCTGCTGCGCCTTCGAATTTTACATCGAAATTACTGATAACACTTTTGTATGCCATTAATTTCACTTTGCAGTTTGTAGAATTAAAAGTTATAGGTGCAGTTTTCTCTGACCATAAACCGGCCCAGGGCGATGCAGAAGCATTCACAACAAATTTGGCACAATGTGCCGAAGTATTAACACCTGTAGAACTCGGATTTGTCACCATAGGAGTTATTATAGGATCTCCATCACCATTGCTAAATGATTGCCATGACCAGTCTTGTCCAACTGTTTCAAAATCAATAGTCGAAAGAACTGGTGCAACCGCTGTTGTAAATGTAATTACTTTTGAATTATCCGATACATTAAGAGCAGCATCTTTAGCCGTAATTGTCAGATTATACGTCGTTGCTGCATTCAGACCGGAGATAGTTGCATTACCTGTTGCATCGGCTGTCAGGGCTTTATTAACTACACCATTTGCAGCATCATTTGCAACAAAACTGGTTACAGGAGTCGTTACATCATCAGTAGCTGATAGAAGTAAGTTCGCTGAACTAAAAGTTGGAGTTCCAACAACAGACGCCGAAACCATTACTGGCTTTGTAGTATCTGTACTGCCACCACCATTACATTTTGCAGCAAATGGTACAGTAAATTTATTTGTCATCCATTGTCCGGGCCAGGCTGGATTACTCCATAATACCTGTAATTCAATATTTGCCGGAGGAGTAGGATACGTTAATGTTGCCTTATATTCAGACAATACTGTTCCTTCATTAGTACCAACAGCCACCGAAGGAAAGCCAGTCGGAAGAACTAACAAATAATCTATAGCTGAACCACCGGTGTTAGGTTCTACTTTAACAGTAATGGTATTTGCATCCACATTGGTAATTGTGAGCAAAATATGTGAGTGAGCATCTCCGAAATTTGGATCACTTAGATGACCGGATGGTGTACTGCAGAATTCAGATACCTGTGCATTCATCATACTTGAGGAAGCAATTATCGCAGCTACAAAAAGAATTAATCGGGTAATTTTTTTCATGATAATAATTTTTTTGATTGTTTATTGTTTTTGATTATTAACTCAAATGTTATTTTGTCAATTTGAATATTTTATTTTCAGTTTTCAAAAAGTAAATTCCATTTGCTAACTGATTTGTTTTAAATGTTTCGTCTCCTGTAATGTTCTTTTCTAAAACCTGTTTTCCAAGGGAATTATAAAGCCTTACCGAAGTTGGAGTATCTGTTTTCACATTAATTACATCGGTAAACTTAGTTGGATATACCTGCAGGTTTATATCTTGCAATTCATTTACAGCGGTATTTAGTTGGTACAGGTGAACATAATCCACCAGCATCTCTACCGGATTATTAAAGATATTATCATCAACAGTTCCACCCATAGTACCTCCAATGGCAAGATTCAGAATTACATAGAAATATTGATCAAAAGGCCAACCGGTTGACGTATCCGTAAAATTTCGATACAGAGTACCTGTTTGTACATTGTCAATAAAAAACAGTATTTGATCCTGTTCCCATTGAATTGAGTAGATATGGAAGTTATTTTCCATGTTGGGTTGATACACTTTTGTAAACCAGTTATTTCCAATGGAACCATTTTTCAGAGCTGTATGAACGGCATGCGAAGTCATTGTAGGACTTGAACCAATATGCTCCATAATGTCAATTTCACCGCTTTTAGGCCAACTTCCATAAACACTCGACTGAGGCATCATCCAGAATGCAGGCCAGGTACCTGCTCCCGAAGGAACATTAATTCGGGCTTCTGCCTTTCCGTATTTAATAAATCCTTTACTTTTGGAATAAATCCGTCCGGAAGAATAATTACGGTCAGTAACATAATTTTCCTTTTTGGCAGTAATAATTAAATTTCCGTTTTCGACGCGAATATTATTTGTGCCATCGGTGTAATACTCTTTTTCCTGATTAGCAGCATAACCCACCTGAATATTCCATTTAGTCAAATCAAGCGTTGTTCCATCAAACTCATCGGCATATACCAATGAATAGGTATTTTGAGAATTTGCTGACAAAAAAATGAATGCTATTAAGCTGAAAACGAATAACTTTTTCATATTGATTTTCAAAAATTACGGGAGGTTTAATTCTCACCGAATCAAGTTAATCCGGTGAGAATTTAATTATTGAATCTAATCGAATGGGATTTATTTAATCTCAATCTTTTTGTTGAGGCTTCCTGAACGAACGATATAAATACCTTTCTGAACATCTTCGATACCCATAATAGCTTCGTTTGAAACTTTTATTTTGGCTCCTGTAATGCTGTACAATTCAATTGGGTGAGTTGCATTTGGAACACTAAGTGTTTTACTGGTCTGAATCACATTCAAATCTGATTTAACATCATTTACACCCGATGTACCTTTTTTGTAAACAAAAATGGCATCCATATTTATAGTCGTTCCTGATGTTCCACCACTTAAGAAGTAAACAGCATTGGCATTAGCAGGTACTGCAGCAGGATAACGAAGTCCAAGATTAAAGAATGCTGACATTGGGATTTCTATCAAGTGCCATTTATTGTCACGTGTAAAGTTTGTGTAAGGTTGATAAGTTACGGTTCCATCAACAAAAGCGGTTGCACCGATACATATACGAGCAGAAAGTCCACCGGGGCCATCCATACCAATAATATGTGACGCCGAGTTTGAGCCCTTCATAGCAAGGTGTAAAGTGTAATCAGCAGTAACTCCAGTCATATCCTTAGCAATCGGACCTGAGAAACCCAAACCAGACCAACCCACTGAATTTACTGAAAATGAAAGATAAGTTCCGACTTCACCATTCCAGTTTGGACCAGCAGGAGTTAACGAAGTGTAGGTACTGCTCCATACATACAAAAAGTTATTGGTGTCGTCAACACGGAAATCTTTTGTAATGTTTGCAGCCGGAATCTTGCTTGTTGAAACATCATCCAGATAAATCAGATAATAGTTTGAACCTTTTGTGAAATCGTCTTGTGCAAAAGCACTTGTTGCTAAAGCACTCATGGCAAGCAACACTAAAGAAAAAGTAAGTTTTTTCATAATGATAATTAATTAAATTGTAAATAAATAATAATGAATAATTGTAATTTATGGTGAGTAACCGGCCGACTAAAGCCGGTTACTTTTTTTTATTAATATCCGGGATTCTGTGCCATTGGATTCAGATCAATTTCTGCAGCAGGAATCGGAAATAATTCATGCTTTCCTTTCTCAAATGTGGCCATTTCATTTTTTGCTGCAGTTGTTTCAGTAGCTTTGTAGGCATCCATGGTTTCCTTTGCAATTCCCCATCGGCACAAATCGAACCAGCGGTGACCTTCCATGGCGAGTTCTACACGACGTTCATGACGGATTGCTTTACGTAAATCGGTTTGATTATCGGCATACGTTCCATATGGGAAAGCCGGTAATATCGCAGCAGTTCCACGAGCGCGTGACCGTACTGTTTCCAGTGCTGTTTTTGCAGCAATCAGATTATTCGTTTCGCAACATGCTTCAGCATACATCAACAATACATCAGCATAACGGATAACTTTATTATTGATTGGACCACGTGAAAAATGTGATAATCCAATATATGATCCATCCGCATTCATCAAAGCGTATTTTCTGTTACAATATCTTGAACCTAAATAGATTTCTTCATTCGGATTAGTCATATCAGCATCTGTTGGATTAAAAATTGTAACATCTCTACGTGGATCAGCTGTTTCATAGCTATCGTATAGATTCTGAGTTGGTTTGTTAAAACCCCAACCGCCAGCTTTCGATGAACGTGAGCGGGTAAGAATTACTGTAAAAGTTCCTCGTGTAAAACCATTGCCTTGACCAAAATCACTCGTTGGGTCATCCATGTATTGAATTTCGAAAACTGATTCTTTTGCGTTTTCACCTGCCAAGGTAAAGTTATCTGCATAATTCGAAACTAACGAGTATTCACCCGAAGCAATAATTGAATCGCCCCACGATTTGGCTTTATCATATTGATGAACATACAGATTTGTTTTCAACAACATAGCCTGAGCTGCTCCTTTAGTTGCACGTCCTAAATCAGTTGCAGCATATTTACTTTTCTTCCAAAGTAAGCTATTTGCCGATTCCAAATCGGAAATGATGAAGCTGTATATATCTTCTGCTGAAGCACGTGGTTGTTTCCATTGATTAGATGACTGTATTACAAAGTCAACTTTAGGAACTCCACCAAAAATACGTACCAACCGGAAATAATACATGGCTCTTAAGTATTTTGCTTCACCAATGATTCTATTCTTCACACTTAAGCTCATTGACGTATCGATTTTCATAGCTGGTACTTGTTCCAATACGAGGTTTGCACGTGTAATTCCCTGATATTGAGCCCTATAGAAATCGAGTAAATAAGCATTGTTGGTTGCTGTTTTGAAGTTTTCCATATCGTAAACCATCGACATGTCGCCAATACTTTGACCGCCTTTTAATGCATCATCCGACACCACATCACCCACAAACCATTCAGGGAAATAGGTAGAGTTGAATTCCCACATTAACGGCATATATGCTCCATTTACAGCCTGTATGGCCGCTTTTCCACTTGTGAAGAAGTCTTCCAGTTTTGTTACACCAAGCTTAGGTGCAGTCAACCAATCTTCGCATGAAATCAAAGTTGTTGATAACGCCAAAACGAACATTATTTTAAATATGTATTTTTTCATTGTTGTATATTTTAATTGATAATGATTGATTTACCTTTTTGTCAATAGAATTAAAAATTGATATTTGCTCCTACCAAAAGAGTTCTTGATTGAGGATAATTACCATAGTCAACTCCACGATTTCCTACCTCTGGATCGTAACCTGTATACTTGGTAAAGGTCAGTAAATTATTACCTGAAATATATACACGCAAACGATTGATACTCACTTTCTCTGTTATTGATTTCGGAATGGTATATCCTAATTGTACGTTCTTTACACGTAGATATGATCCATCTTCAATAAACCGGCTTGAAACTTGCATGTTATTGGTACTTCCATAAGGATTTGGGATTGAACCCGTAGGATTAGTCAACGTCCAAACATCACGCATAGCTGTGCTTAAAGTTGCTTCTTCTCCTTTACCTTCAAGTCTTTCACGGGTTGCATTGTAAATCTGGTTTCCGGCTACTCCTTGTAGGAATACTTGTAAGTCAATCCCTTTCCAATCGAGTGATGCGTTAAAACCATAACTGAACTTAGGAAAGTTATTTCCAATATCAACTCTATCTGCATCATCTATTTTACCATCATCATTTTTGTCAATGAAACGGGCATCACCACCAACTGCGCCTGGTTGAATTACTTTTCCGGCTGAGTTTGTATAGGCTAATGCTTCAGCATCAGAGGCAAATACACCATCATATTTATATCCAAAGAAAGTAAATAAGGAATAGCCCTTATCACATATTGATTTATCGTAATATATTTTATCACCTCCATTTAAACTAACTAGTTCATTTTTAATGAATGAGGCATTTAAACCAAGATTGTAATTCACACTGCCAATTTTATTTTTGTGCTCCAGCATCAATTCAACTCCCTGATTTCTTATTAATCCAACATTGGCCATTGCATCCCAGCGATTTCCCACTTGTGCTGGTCCTTTTACTGTCAATAATGCATCTTGTGTATCACGTATAAAAAAGTCAACATTACCAGAAATTAAACCATTAAAAAATCCAAAGTCAATACCAATATTCGAGGAAGTCAAGTTTTCCCAGTGTCCACCTTTGTTTACAGCAGTAAGATATGCAGCCCCATTAGCCAATGCCTGATTGCTTCCTAAAACATAATCTACAAACGTTGGTCCATCATTAAACATTACAGGCACAAAACTATTATCACCAATCTGGTCATTTCCAATCTTTCCCCATCCAAAACGAAGTTTTAATTGATCCAGATTCTTAAAATCTTTCATGAATGACTCTTCATTTACTTTCCATGCAAAGGCAAAAGCGGGAAATATTCCGGTTGGGCTATCAGGAAATCTGCTTGAACCATCTGAACGAATATTAGCTGTAAAAATATATTTATCATCATATTTATACATTAATCTGCCCAATAAAGAGAACATTCTGGTTCGCCACATATTATCACCTGCATAAGTACGCTGTTCTGTTGTTTTTGACAACAACCAGTTCTCAGGTACATCATTTAGTATCGAAGCTCCCGAACCACCTATATAGCTATAGTTCACTTCCTGCGTAGTTTGTCCACCCAAAAATGTGAAATCATGTTTGCCGATTTTTTTATTATAGGTAATAGTGTTCTCATTGATGATAGTAGAATATCGAGTCATTGAACTTGTAAAATAGTTCTTGTCCATTCTATCATAAGCAGAATACATATAATTATATTTAAATAATTTATCAGAAGAATATCCTTTATCCATACTTACATCGGAGCGGATAGTTAAACCTTTTATTGGAGTAAGTTCAATATAAACATCACCCAAAAATTGCTCGTTTGTATTTGATGGTACAGAGTTTTCTACCATACTAAAAGGGTTAGTTACGTTTTTGAAATTTGAAGAAGCTGAAATTTGTCCTCCCAAATCCCTTCCGGTCGGATATCCTGCAGCAACTGTAGTATTATAACTCCATGAACCTGCAGGGTAATGAGTTGGATCCCAGGGTGCCATAGCCAATGCTGCAGATAAAATAGATGCTCCGGCACTCGAACTATTGTTCATTGCATTCCTACTTGTTGAAGTTACGAACGAGAAATTCTCTCCAACTTTTAACCATTTTCTTAATTGAAATGCCGAATTCATTCTCAAAGTAAATCTTTTATAATTTGATCCGATAATTGTACCTTGTTGGTCAAAATATCCGGCACTTACGGCATATTGTGATGTTTTGCTACCGCCATCGAAAGAAATATAATGATTTTGAATGGTAGCATCTTTTTGAAATACTTCATCTTGCCAATCGGTATCCACGGTAGTGTAATCCATACCTTGTGGATAAGTAGTAGTTGCAATTTTAGGGAAATAAGGAGATTTTTTTCCGGTAAGATAGCTTTCAATCCATTTATTTAATCCATTCGCTACCAAGTAGTCGTTAGAACCATCTAATGTGGTTTTAATTTGTGCAAATTCATCACGTTTCATCAAATCGATTTTTCTCCAACGATTTTGAACTCCAAAATAAGTATCAACTGAAATATTTGCTTTAGGACTGTCAGTTCCTTTCTTGGTGGTTACAAGTATAACACCATTAGCACCACGTGAACCATAAATTGCAGTTGAAGAAGCATCTTTTAATACTTCTAACGATGATATATCACTTGGGCTTAAATAACTTATATTACCTACAATCACTCCATCCACCACATATAGTGGACCTGTACCACCATTTGGCGATCCAATACCACGGATATAAACACTTGCTGCAGCTCCCGGCTGTCCACTATTGGCATTAACAGTAACACCAGATACTCGACCTTGTAAAGCTTGATCCAAACTTGAAACAGGAGTCTTTTTCAACTTATCGGCGCTTACCGAAGATACCGCACCGGTCAAATCACTTTTCTTCATACTACCATATCCAATAGCCACAACTTCATCAAGCATTTTTGAATTTGCCTGCATAACCACATTTATGGTTTTACTTTCAGTAACTTGCTTGTTTTGACTCAAATAGCCTATGTATGAAAATACAATTGATTTGCCCTTGGGCACTTTGACAGTATATTTTCCATCAATATCGGTAATTGTTCCTACTCCGCTTACACCCTGAACCATTACACTTACACCTGTCATGGGCAAACCATCATCCGAGGAAGTAACCACTCCGGCAATCTGGAAACTTTGAGCAGAAACCAAAGCCGTAAATAAAAACGTCAATAAAAGTAATAGTGTTTTTTTCATACTGACATAATTTAAAAAATTAAATAAATTAGAATTGAAAATAAATGTATGATATAATAGTTGAATAATTTTAAATATTTTGTAGAAATTGAACATTGCAAATGTAGGTGCTTAAATATGAAACACCAAACTTTTTACTTCACAATAATACGCAACTACTTTAATTTATCTACTCAAAAATACATCAAATGAATTTATAATATATTGATTTTTAGTTGTTTAAAATAATACATGTTGTAAAACATATTTCAACATTAATTTCACATGAATTAATTGTAGTAAAATTGAACCATTATAGTATAAAATGTGAATATTTACAACAAAAATGATATGAAACAAATAATATTAGTCTCGCTTTTCTTTATTTTCTATATTTCTGGCTATGCAAATCATCCCTTAGTGCGGAATTTCGGACGCGATACGTATAAAGCCGGCACTCAAAACTGGGCAATTGTACAGGATGAATCGAATTCCATGTATTTTGCCAACAATAATGGATTATTGCAGTTTGACGGGAAAAATTGGAACACCTTCCCTATCAAAAACGGTACTAATGTCCGTTCGTTGGTGCATACAAATGATGGACGGTTTTATGCATCTACTTTCAATGAATTTGGTTACTATCAGAAAAAAGGTAATAGACAACTTGAGTATTATTCATTAATAACTAAGTTTGGAATTAATAAGCAGGAATCCAATGAACTGTATAATATTCAGTCCGGAAATGATAAAATTTATTTTCAGGGTGATAGGACTGTATATCAATACGATGGAAAATATTTACTTCGCTATCCGTTTCACAGTAAAATAGATGCATCGGCGTTTATTCATAATATATTGTTTGTAACCAGCGAACAAAGTGGTGTGTATATGCTTAATGGAAATTTATTTGTCCGGCTGCCTGGTTCAGAATTGCTTCTAAACAAAAAAGTTTGTTCCATCGTCGCCCTTGATGGTGACAACATCTTATTAATAACAAACTTTAACGGCGTTTATCTCTTCAATGGAAATACAATACTGCCTTACAATACGGGGATTGATGATTTTCTGAAACAAAACCAGGTATTCTGTGCTGCCAGGAATGCCAATCAACTTGTTTTCGGAACTGTACAACGTGGTATAGCCGTATTAAATCTGACCGACCGTAGCGTAACGTATGTAAATACCTTTTCCGGACTTCAAAACAATACAGTTTTAAGTGTTGCTTTTGATAATCAAAATAATTTGTGGTTGGGATTAGACAAAGGTATTGATTATGTAATGCTGAATAGTCCGATACAAAACATTTTCGGAACAAATAATCTTTATGGAGCGGGATACACATCGTTACTAAAAAACAACATCCTGTATATGGGAACAAATCAGGGTTTGTATTCAATTCCTTTTCCCTTACCAAACAGTCCGTTTCCTATTCAACCAAAACTTGTGAAAGGGATGGAAGGGCAAATCTGGTGTTTGACGGAAATTAATGGCACTATTTTCTGTGGCGACGATCAGGGTGCTTTCATCATCGATGGTGGTCGTACTGAACGTATTGAAGGCTTACCGGGTACTTGGAATTTTAAATCGTTGCAACTTCATACTGATTTAATAATGGGTTGTTCGTATCAGGGACTGTTTGTTCTGAAGAGAATCGGAGAAAGATGGAAATTCTCCCATTTCATCAAAGGAAAGTTTTCTGAATCCAGCCCCATGTATGAAGAAGATACTGATGGAACGATATGGTTCAGTCACTGGCAAAAAGGAATGTTCCGCCTTCATTTCAATTCAAAAATGGACAGCATTACACATGTAGATAACTATAACAACAAAGGATTTCCGGGAATCCAGAATAATACTGTTTTCAGAATAAACAACAAACTGGTTTTCTCTTCCGAACGGGGTTTCTATTATTTCAACCGGGATAAAAACAGAATAGATCCTTACTCTCCTTTGAATAAGATATTTTCATCAGCTCCAAGCTATATGCGCTTGCACGAATGCAGTAATGGAGATATCTGGTTTGTTTCAGGACGATTTATTGGACTGGCAAAGAAAAATACTGATAATACTTATAGCATGGATTCTCTTACTTTTCGTATTCTTCAGCCCAAAATCATTACCGGATTTGAACATTTCAACTTTATTGACAACAACCGTCTTATTTTGAGTACCGAAGATGGTTTCAGTTGGATTGATTCTCGTCGAGGCGGCTCTACCAAAACCACTTTTAAAGTTTTTGTGGACAATATCATTGTAACCAACAATTCGTCTTCGAAAACAATTGTGAAGGATTTGTATAAAGGCGCAAAAAACAGCAATAAGTTTTTACACAGTCAGAATTCATTACGATTTGAATTTATTGCGCCTGAGTATCGAAATGAAGGATTAGTGCAATATAGTTATATGCTCGAAAATTTTGACGAAAACTGGTCGGAATTCACTTCCAACAATGCAAAAGAGTATACACAACTACCAAAAGGACATTACACATTTAAGATTCGGGCAAGAGATATTCTGGAATCTAAGGAAGCTGTTTGCATTTATTCATTCGATATTTTGCCAGCATGGTACGAAAGTCAGGTTGCTATTTTTATATACATTATTCTTGGAATTACTGGAATAGTAGGAATTATAATGTTCATAAATCATCGTTCCCAATTAGGAGCTTTGGAGATGGAAAAACGAAAAGAAATTGAATTGAATGAACAAAAGCAGCATTTTGAAGCAGAAACTTCTGAAAAGAAACGGGAAATCAAAGAATTGAAAAATCAACAGTTACAATATGAATTGAGACATAAATCACAGGAACTGGCAAGTTCCACTATGAATCTGATTCGTAAAAACGAAATTCTGTTTGAAATCATGGACACTATCACCAAAGCAAGCCATGAAATTAAAAATAACTCCGATTCCAACGGAATTTTATCCCGTCTGAGCAAACTGGAACGAAATATCCGACAAAACATTGAAAACGATAATAACTGGAAAAAATTCGAAGAAAACTTCGACCTTGTTTACGAAAACTACTTGAAAAGATTAGGCGAAATGTACCCTGATTTGAGTACCAGTGACAAAAAATTATGTGCGTACCTGAAAATGGATTTATCGTCGAAAGATATTGCACCGTTACTTAACACCTCAATCAGAGGTGTAGAAACAAACCGCTACCGACTTCGCAAGAAATTTGATATTGGGCGAGATACAAATTTGAGTGAGTTTTTGCAGCGGTTTTGAAATAGAAGAGTCGACATCAAAAAAACACAAAATCATCGACGAGTCCGGGTATTCTCAGTGCTTATGCAACCTGAGACTTTTAAGTTCATATTAAACACCTTTTTATAATTTCTGATTCTTTCACTTGGAGGAAGAAGTTACATTTATTCTCCTTTAACAATTTAAGATAACAATGGTAAAATTTTGTTTCTGTTTCCATAAAACAAAATTATCAATTTTTAATCAAAAACACAAATTTTCCGATTGAGCCCCGATTGAGCCCCCAAATGTCGTGCAAATCATAAAAACAAAAACGCTATTAATCTATTTATCAGATTAATAGCGTTTCATATTGCGGTACGGACGGGACTCGAACCCGCGACCTCCGCCGTGACAGGGCGGCATTC
>JBAXPM010000021.1:0-47369 GCA_037132235.1 Paludibacter sp. | reverse complement strand
CGGGCATACAACAAAAAGATTTCTCCCAATTCTTTCTGCAACATCCTCGATATTTTTTGTTGTCTGGTTGTTTCCATTTTTTTAGTTTTTAATTTTTTGAATCATTTCGTTTGCATCCAATTCTATTTTGGAAAATGCGAACCATTTCTTTGCTAAGTCTTTGAGCGAAGCTCCGATATGATAAACCATTTCGTTGTCTATAATCAGAAAACGGTCATGCGATTTGATGAACACTTTTACTTCAACAGGCTCATATTGAGCATTAAATTTATCTATATCCAATTGTAATTCTTTGGATATCTTTGTTGTATAAATTGTAGCAATCACTCCTTTTTCACGTTTGGAGAACAATAGTAGAACGCTTTCGTCCACATAATTGTCAATCAAAACGATAGATTTCTTTGCAGATTTGACTAAATCAGCCGCAAATTTGTAAGCATCAAAGATTTGTCCATCATAGAAAATGCCTTCATGGGGTGGCAATGATGTTTTTATCAAAAGATCAAATTTCTGATCATGCTCTAAGATTTTCTTTTCCAGTCGGTCAATCCTGTGGTTCAGCACATAACCCTTCATCAGATATTCTTTCAGGATGCTGTTAGCCCAAATGCGAAATTGAGTTCCACGCTTTGATTTTACACGATAACCCACAGAAATGATTACGTCTAGGCTATATACAATAATTGGTTTATCTGAAAAAGCAATTTGCAAAAAATGCAAATTGCTTTTTTTGTCAAGTTCTTCTTCTTTAAAGATATTACTGATATGGCGAGATATGACAGATACATCGCGCTTAAATAAATCTACCATTTGCGCTTGTGTAAGCCAAACAGTTTCATCTTCAATCCGAACTTCAAGTTGAGTGGATTCTTCTGATTGATAAAGAATTATTTCGCCTTCGGAATTCATTTTCATATTTTCCACTCAAAACCGTCCTTGGTATCTTTTATCTCAAAGCCAAGCGCAGTCAGTTCGTTGCGGATTTTGTCGCTGGTTGCCCAGTCTTTATTTTGTTTGGCTTCAAGGCGCATATTCAGCAGTAAATCGATTGCTTTCTTATAGGCTTCGTTTCCGGCTGACGCATCAACTTCGGATTTCAAGCCCAAGATATCTTCAATAAAAGTTGAGAAAACGGACTTCAGTTCAGCTAAATCAATAGCCGAAATGGTTTCTTTGCCATCATGAACCAGATTGATAGCGCGCAACGCATCGAACAAGTGCGAAATCACAATCGGCGTATTCAGGTCGTCGCTCATGGCTTCTTCACATTTCGCACGAAGTCCGGCAGTTTCAACAGAAGAAGTTGCCGAAGCTGTCAACTTTTGCAAACGTGAATAACCTTCCATCAAGCGACTCAATCCTTTTTCAGAAGCTTCCAACGCTGCGCTACTGAAATCAACAGTGCTGCGGTAATGTGCCTGCAGAATAAAGAATCTGACTGTCATCGGACTGAAAGCCTGTGAGAGTAACTTATGATTTCCTGTAAAAAACTCTTCTAAGGTGATAAAGTTACCCAACGATTTTCCCATTTTCTGTCCGGCAATGGTAATCATGTTGTTGTGCATCCAGTATTTCACCGAATCCTTTCCTAGTCCGGCTTTGTTTTGAGCAATTTCGCATTCGTGGTGCGGGAACATTAAATCCATGCCGCCACCGTGAATATCAAACTCTTCGCCAAGGTATTTTGTACCCATGGCAGAGCATTCAAGATGCCAGCCTGGAAAACCTTCACTCCAGGGCGATTTCCAGCGCATAATATGCTCGGGTGAAGCTTTTTTCCAAAGAGCAAAATCTACACTGCGGCGTTTTTCCGATTGTCCGTCAAGGTCACGGGTGGCTTCCAGCATATCTTCAATGTTACGCCCCGAAAGTTTACCGTAATTGTGTTTCTGATTGTATTTTTCAACATCAAAATAAACCGAGCCTTCGCTTTCGTAAGCAAAACCGGCATCCAGAATCTTCTGAACAAAGTCTATTTGCTCCATGATGTGTCCCGAGGCATGCGGTTCAATGCTTGGTGGCAACACGTTGAGTGCTTCCATGGCTTTGTGGTAGCGGTTTACGTAATACTGAACCACTTCCATCGGTTCCAGTTCATCCAATCGGGCTTTTTTGGCAATTTTATCCTCACCGCTGTCGGCATCATTTTCGAGGTGACCTACATCTGTAATGTTACGCACATAACGCACTTTGTAACCTAAATGAATCAGGTAGCGAAATAAAATGTCAAACGTAATAGCCGGTCGCGCATGACCTAAATGGGCATCACCATAAACGGTAGGACCGCAAACATACATGCCCACTTTGTTGTCGTGTAGCGGAACGAATTGTTCCTTTTTGCGGCTTAATGTATTGTAAATATATAAGTTATGTTCCATAGACCCCTAACCCCTAAAGGGGAATTAAATTAGTCATTTTATAAATTATAATATCTGAAAAGTCTCGCATGGGAGATTGACGGGGCTTTATACAAACCCTCTCTGTTTTTTTAATGATTCATAGGCCTCATTCACTGATCGGAATTTTTCGGTTGCCGATTTTTTTACTTCTTCACCCAAATCGTTCACTAAATCAGGATGATATTTTTTTGCCATGCGGCGGTATGCTTTTTTGATTTCTTCGTCAGTAGCCGTTGGTTCAATTTCGAGTGATTTATAAGCCCAGTCTCGATCCACCTGCTTCATGTAAGGTGCTTTAAGCGATTCAAAATCGAGTCGGTCAATTAAAAAAATTCCGGCAATACGTTGAATAGCAGCCAACTCAGAAGGATGGATTTCATCATCAGCATATGCAATTTGGAAAAGCAGGTGCAGCAACTCCAGCTTTGACGAGTAATTCATATACTGGTTTATCTGCATGGCCACCTGAGTTTCATCAATCGGTTGATTTAGTAGGTTTTTTAAAATCTGAAGTGCTTCAAGCGCACCTTGTTCCCCAAAATTAGCAACCAGAAAACGTTTAGCCACATCCAGTTCGGCTTTCATAATTCGACCGTCAGCTTTCATTACACAAGCCATCATAACCAGCAGACTCATTTTGAAATCGCCTTCATTGGTACGGTTTGGTCCCAACGTATTTGTTGAAACCTGAACCGAAGAATTATCGAACATTGAACCCACGGCAAACCCAATAAGTGCACCAATCGGTCCACCAAATGCCCAACCAAGGCCACCACCTATCCATTTTCCGTAACTTCCCATGCCGACTTTATTTGTAATGATTTTAGGGCAACAAAGATACTAAAAATTGTCCCAATTTGCCAATTTGATTTTCCGAATACTTCCAGATTTGAAAATTAAAGTTAAAAAATGTTCATATTCATTATTTCTATTCTATATTTGCTAATCAAAATTCTGATAATTAGTTCACACAATTAAAAATTAAAATTATGAAAACAAGAAATTTCTTATTCTGTCTTTGTATGATTGGCATCGCATTTTATTCCTGCGATCCAAATGGTGGTGTAAACAATAATTCAGGTAATTATTGGGAACGGAGCGCATTGGCTCGCCAAAATATTAAAGGTAAGGTAAAAACGATTACAACAAATAGTGGAAACACGGTTACATCGTTTAACGAATCCGGTTTTATTACCACGGTGGTTAGTAGTTCAACAAATTATAGTTCAACATCTACTTGCATATATAATGCAAATGGTCAGTTAACACAGTTGGTTGCAATAAGTTCCGAAACAGGTTCTGCAAGTACGACCAACACTATAACTTATGAGTATAATAATGTTGGAAAATATATTGTTACATATCCGATGCATGTGTATATGTCCGGACTTACTCCAGCATTAAGTTCCATGGTGCAGGTTTCCTCGACTTCAACTTACCGGATGGATTATGTGTTTAAAAATGCTACTACAATGTTGATAATTTCTACAAACACATATAATTCTCAAACATCTAAAGACACCACAACTATCCAGTACAGTGGTAATTATCCAACCGGATGGGCAAAAAACAATATGTTTGCAAAAGATATTACATATGCTGCAAATGGAATGTTTAAAACATACACAGAAGGTTTTGCGGGCGCAACCTATAATGATCCAAGGGTATATACTTTTAAAACAAACAATGACTTTCTCATGATTGATAATGTCGTTGAAAATTATGTGGATACAGCAACCCCGGCAAATAACCGTACCTCTACGGAAACATTCACGTACAATGAACAAAATGATATAACTCAGGATAACAGAGATGGAAATATAACTGAGTATTTTGGTTATGTATATGATTCACATAATAACTGGACGAGCCGCACCATGCGTTATCAATCAAGTGGAACAACAACATGGAATACAAATGAACCAGAAACCAGAGTTATAACTTACTGGTAAACTGATTACTCAATCTATAAGAAAAGCGTTATTCCAATACAGAATAACGCTTTTCTCATCAAAATCAGAATTGTTTTATTATTTCTCAAGTATTTTCAACGTATCAGCAGCAATCATAAATTCTTCATCGGTAGGAATTACAACTACCTTCACTTTCGACTCAGGAGTGCTTAAAAGTATTTCTTTTCCACGCGTTTTATTTATTTTTTCGTCTATTTCCACGCCCATAAAACGCAGACTTTCACATATTTTTCGACGGGTTTCAGTTTGATTTTCGCCTACACCGCCTGTAAATACGATTACATCAGTTCCTCCAAGTGCTGCAGCATATGAGCCGATGTATTTTTTAATACGATATTCATACATTTCAAGCGCCAACCGAGCACGATCGTTACCTTCGGCAATAGCATTTTCAATATCTCGCATATCGGATGATAAACCCGAAACACCCAACACGCCACTGTGTTTATTGAAAAGTGTTGAAATAGAGGTAGAACCAATCATTTCTTTTTCCATTAGGAAAGTTACAACACCCAAATCAATATCACCCGAACGAGTTCCCATCATCAACCCTTCAACAGGCGTAAAGCCCATTGAGGTATCCACAGATTTTCCATTTTCAATAGCACAAACTGAAGCCCCGTTTCCGATATGAGCTGTTATCATTTTCGTATTGTTATAATCTAACCCCAGAAACTCACAGGCACGATGCGAAACATAACGATGGCTTGTTCCATGAAAACCATATCGACGAATGCCGTATTTTGTATATAGCGAATACGGAATACCGTACATATAAGCATAATCAGGCATAGTTTGATGGAATGCGGTGTCGAAAACAGCAACCTGAGGAACATCCGGTAGGAGCTCATTTATAGCATAAATCCCGGCCAGATTTGGTGGATTATGCAATGGCGCGATATCGATACATTCTACAATTTTCTGGATAACCTCTTCAGTAATCAACTGGCTGGCGTTGAATTTTTCACCTCCATGAACTACACGGTGTCCGACGGCATTAATTTCTTCTAAAGATTCTATTGCTCCGTGTTTTTGGCTTGTTAATACGCCTAGAATATATTCAATAGCAATCTGATGTTCAAGAATTTCACCTTTCAGAATTACTTTTTGACCATCGCGACGAATGTGTTTCAGGAAAGAACCTTTCATACCGATTTTTTCAACACCACCGGCACCCAGTTCTTCGCCGTTGTCCATGTTGAGTAACTTATATTTTACAGAAGAACTTCCACAATTTAATACCAATATATTCATAATTCTGCTCCTCCTTATTTAATTACGTTTCCGAATTCGTCGTATGTGTAAAATCCTCTGTTTGTGCTAACTCCAAAGTGTTTAGCACGAAATAGCCGCAGTAAAACCGGAGATGGTTTGTATTTCAGGCTGCCGTATTCTTCCCACAGATTTTCAAGTAGACGAACGATTTTTTCAATTCCCATCTGGTCGGCTGTACGGAAAACTCCCTGACGGTGGCCGAAACCGACTGTCAACACTTTGTCAATATCATCTACACTCGAAATTCCTTCCATCAAAATTCCGCAGGCTTCGTTCAACTGAATGAGAAACAGACGGATACTTACCAAACCTGAAGATTCCATTACCGGAATGTAATCGTGATTTATCAAACGTGCAAACTGACAAACTTTATCAAAGGTTTCAGTTGAAGTGTTCAATCCTGGAACTATTTCAATAATGTGTGAATCAGGTACATTGGTGAGAAAGTGCAAACCAATACAGCGGTCGGTATACTGAAGTTCGGAAGCCAGATCGGTTACAATAACGGTTGAAACATTCGAGGCAATAATAGCTGTTGGTGATAAAACTCGCTCCAGTTCTTTGAAAACTTCCTTCCGTTGTGCAATACGACGAACACCCGTATTGTCGTGATAACGAATGGCTTCAATCACAAAGTCGCAACCACTAAAATCTTCATAATTGATTGTCCCGGTAATTCGACCCATAATGACTTTTTTCTCATTTTCAGTCAAACCCCAGTTTAGAATCTTTTTGTCAAGTTTCTCCTCAATTCGTGCGTAAGCGTTTGCAATTCCTTCTTCATTTAGTTCTAGAAAAACCACTTCCATACCGCTGAATGCTGCAATAGTAGCAATCAGACTTCCTTCTTTACCACAACCCACCACGCCGATACGTGAAAAAAGCGTACGTTTACGGCTTCGTTTACTTAGTCCGTAGCGCTCAATAGCTTCAATAATTTCTTCTGCCATATTTTTAAATTTAGCAGTAAGCGGTAAGTGCTAAGCAGTAAGAATGTGAGGCTTACTGCTTGCTGCTTACAGCTTGCTGTTGATTGTTATTTCATTGCCTGATTTGCTGTTATTGTTATCATTTTCACAATATCGTCCACCGAGCAGCCACGTGAAAGATCGTTGATAGGAGCTGCCATTCCCTGAAGAATAGGACCTACAGCTTGTGCACCTGAGAAACGTTCCACCATTTTGTAGCCGATATTTCCGGCTTGTAAATCAGGGAAAACCAATACATTAGCGTGTCCGGCAATTTTACTTCCCGGTGCTTTGCTTTGTCCAATGGCAGGAACTAATGCTGCATCAGCCTGTAGTTCGCCGTCGATCATCAATTCTGGTGCCATTTCTTTGGCTATACGGGTTGCTTCCACCACTTTGTCAACAAATTCATGTTTTGCACTTCCTTTCGACGAGAAACTCAGCATAGCCACACGTGGTTCGTAACCGCAAATGACACGAGCTGTATCAGCCGTACAAACTGCAATCTGCGCCAGTTCCTCGGCAGTTGGATTTGGATTTACAGCACAATCAGCAAAAACCAGCAAGCCGTTTTCACCATATTGAGTTGCAGGTGTGAACATCAGGATAGCTCCCGAAACCACTTTAATCCACGGCAATGTTTTTACAATCTGGAAAGCCGGACGAAGAACATTTCCGGTGGTATTTTGTGCTCCGGCTAATTCGCCATCGGCATCACCATTTTTAATCATCAAACAACCCAAATACAAAGGATCTTTAGCCAGCTTAGCAGCTTCTTCTGCTGTCATGCCTTTAGTTTTGCGTAGTTCAAAAAGCAAATTGGCGTAAACAGGCATTTTCGAGTCTGTTTCAGGATCAACAATTTGAGCATCAGCGATATTCGTGAGATTGTTTTCAGCAGCCAATCGGGTGATTTCAGCCGTGTTTCCAATCAAAATAAGTTTGGCAGCTTTTTCTTTCAGAATAATATCAGCTGCTTTAAGCGTCCTGAGTTCAGTGCCTTCAGGCAACACGATACGTTGCGGATTGGCTTTGGCGCGAGCCATAATTTGGTCAAGCAGGTTCATTTTTAATATATAAAGTTAGGTAATTCGTTGAGAGTAAGCTGTCTTCGGGCTGAAAAACGGTACAAAGATACAGCATTATTCTAAAATTGCAATGTCGGGATTGCACTTTTTTGTAATTAATTGATATTATGTCAGATTGTATATCAAAAATGTCAATTTTTAGAGTATTTACGATTCAATTTTCAATTTTCATGCGATGTTTTTTTACAGATTAAAAGTAGAACATCGCCAAAAATATTTCTCAACTGAAAAGGATTTATTTTCCTCTCAAATATTGATCAGGCCACGTTGTATTTTCAATTTTCAAGGCAAAATACGGATTGCGCAGTAACTCACGACCAAAAAGAATCATGTCTACTTTTCCATCGTTCAGAATTTCAGTAGCTTGCTCTGTTGATGTTATAAGTCCGACTGTCGAAGTAAGAATTCCGGTTTTGCGAACAGCTTCGGAAAACTGAACCTGATAACCGGGACCAGGCTGAATTTTCTGGTCTGAAATGTTTCCGCCTGATGAACAGTCGATTAAGTCAACTCCGACGTTTTTAAGAATAGCAGCAAGTTTCACCGTTTCTTCCACATTCCAGCCACCTTCAGCCCAATCGGTAGCCGATAAACGCACAAACAGTGGCAAATCATCCGGCCAAACGGTTTTTACGGCTGAAATTATTTCTGTAATCAGCCTGATCCTGTTATCAAAACTTCCGCCATATTCATCGGTGCGTTGGTTGGTGAGTGGCGAAAGGAATTCATGAATCAGATACCCGTGAGCTGCATGAATTTCGAGCACTTTAAAACCGGCATATTTAGCCCTGAAAGCTGCGGTTTTAAAATGATCAACAATTGCTTGAATAGCCTGAATGGTCAATTCAACCGGAGCATGTTCGTCGGCTTCGAACGGAATAGCCGATGGAGCTACTGTCGGCCAGCCACCTTCTTTAACCGGAATTTGTTTAGCTCCCTGAACAGGAATTTGATGCGATGCTTTTCGTCCGGCATGGGCAATCTGAATTCCGGCAACTGCACCGTGATTATGAATAAATTCGGTAATTTCCTTTAATTCAGCGATTTGCTCATCTTTCCACAAGCCTAAATCACAGGGAGTTATTCGTCCTTCGGGGGTCACGGCCGTCGCCTCGACTATGATTAATCCAACTCCACCAACAGCACGTGTGCCGTAATGAACGTAATGCCAGTCGGTGGCAAATCCATCAGTTGCCGAGTACTGACACATGGGCGACATGCCGATGCGGTTTTTGAATGTTACTGATTTAATGCTGAGTGGTTGATTTAAAGTAGCCATAGTCTCTGAATTTTGATAATCAAGTAGTTTGATTTACAAAAATGCAAAAAATATTTTGATAAATTGCTTTGAAATTTAAAAATTAAAGCTCTGTACTTAAAATCATTCAGGACTTTTAAAGCTGAATTTTCAACAAATAATTCTAAAACCTGAAAATGATTTTTGAAAAAAACATATTTTTCCAGTCTTCTTAAGTAGTGGAAACAATAAAAATCGTATTTTTGTAGCTAATACAAAGCAAAATTAACAATTTAGTATTATCAGAAAAATAAAAGCTTAAATAAATGAAGATAAGTATTGTAAACCGCTCAAAACATGCACTTCCCGAATATGCCACTCCACTTTCAGCCGGTATGGATATACGTGCGAACATTGACGAACCCATCGTTCTGAAATCATTGGAACGAAAATTGATACCAACAGGTTTGTTTATAGAACTTCCTGAAGGTTACGAGGCTCAGATTCGCCCGCGCAGTGGATTAGCTATAAAAAAAGGAATTACAGTTTTAAATTCGCCGGGAACGATTGATGCCGATTATCGTGGCGAAATTTGTGTAATACTGGTGAACCTTTCGGCTGAAGATTTTGTAATAAATGATGGCGAGCGTATATGCCAAATGATTATTGCCGAGCATGCTCAGGCTGAATGGATTGAAGTAGCTGAACTTGGCGAAACTGACCGTGGTGCGGGAGGATTTGGTCACACGGGAAAACATTAAATAGTTGACAGTGAGCAGTTATCAGTTATCAATCAAATTCTCCGGTCATTCTGATTTTGAACCTAATGAATAAAAGATATTTTCTGTTTTTGGCTTTCGTTTTTCCTCTTTTTTCGTACGCTGCAACCAAAAAACCGGTTGATAAGAGTACGAAAATAAGTTATTTATCAGAATCAGAACAACGTCGGTTTGATTGTTTTTTTTACGAAGGACTGAAGCAAAAAGAAAATAGTCAGTACGATCAGGCACTGGAGACTTTTCGCTTATGTGCCGTTCTTGATTCGCTTGATGCCGGCGTGCAGTCAGAGCTTGGACTGTTGTATGGCGCTACCGGTTTTACCGCTGTGGCCCTTCGTTGCATGGAAAAAGCGATACAGACCGACCCTACAAACTGGTGGTACAATGTGCAGTTAATCAGTATGTATTCCGAGCAAAAAAACTGGAAACGATGCATTGAAATAGCCACTAATCTACAGAAACTTTATCCGAATAAAGAAGAAGTTTACACGATGCTGGCTTCGTTTTACAAGGAAACCCGTCAATTTGAAAAGGCCATTGCTGCTTACGAACGGCTGGAAAATCTGTCGGGTATAAATCAGGGACTTTCGCTCGAAAAATTTCAGTTGTATATCCTGCTGAATAACAGGAAGAAAGGAATTGCCGAGATTGACAAACTGGTAAACAAATATCCTTCCGAATCGAGGTATAAGGTTTTTCGGGGTGACATTTATCTGCAGCAGAACATGCCTCAGCAGGCATTTCAAATTTACCAGCAAGTGTTGAAAGACGATCCGCAGAACGCCTTTGTTTATGTGTCACTTTCCAATTACTACAAGTCTGAAAATCAGCCGGAAAAAGCTGTGGAATCGATAGTAGCCGCATTGAAAAATGAACAGTTGGACGTGGATACGAAAGTACAGGTGTTAGGACAATATGTCGAAAAACTGATTCGCGATTCCACCAAGTTTAGCGAGACTGAAAGTTTGTTTAAATTGTTGGTCGACCGTTATCCAATGGAAGAACTTGTCCATAGTTATTACGCGGTGTATTTGCAGGTACAAAAGCGGAATGCGGAGGCCATTTCGGAACTGGAATCGATGCTGAATATCAATTCAAAAAATGACCAAACCTGGATGCGCTTGATTCAGATTTATATTGGCGAAAAGAATTTCAAACAGATATTGGCGGTAACCGACCGTGCCATTCAGAATTTGCCTAAAACATCGGCCTGGTATTTTTACCGGGGCATTGCTGAGTTTCAGTTGGTTGAATATCCGGCGGCATTAGTTTCTTTCAAAAGTGGGTTGCCATTTATTACTGCCGAACAAACCGATTTGAAAAGTGATTTTTATGCACAAATTGCAGATATTTATTTCAAAGTTGAGAAAAAAGATTCGGCATTTGTGAACTATGAACACGCACTGAAAGCCAATCCGAAGAATATTATGGTAATGAATAATTATGCGTATTATCTTTCGCTGGGGAAAGACGATCTCAAAAAAGCGGAGCGAATGAGTGCAAAAACGGTGGAACTTGAACCAAAAAACAGTACCTATTTAGATACCTATGCCTGGATTTTATATCAGGAGGCAAATTATTCACTGGCAAAATATTATATCGAACGGGCGATTGATAACATGAAAAAGGATGAGGAATCTGCTGTGATATGGGAACATTACGGCGATATTCTGTGGATGACGAAAAATGATGATAAGGCATTAAAAATATGGCAAAAATCGTTTGAAGCCGGAAATAAAACCGATGATTTGAAAAAGAAAATTGAAAACAAAGGATGGAAAAGAGAAAAATAGTTGATAGTTGGCAGTCGGCAGTTTATTTTATGATGGTTTTATTTGTAGGTTTTACAAGTTGTAAAACAGTGAAAACTATTTCAAAGCCTTTGGAGGAAAAGAAAACAAATCCGGTTGTTCAGGTTATCGAACAGGTACAGAAAAACCAACCGCAATTTAAGACTGCTAACGTAAGTAAAATGTCTATGGAGCTGCAAATTGGTGAGCGAAAAGTGAATGTTTCGGCTACCTGCAAGATTAAAAATGATTCGGTACTGTATCTCTCCATTCAGCCTTTTTTGGGAATCGAAATGTTCAAAGCCGAATTCACTACCGATAGTATGAAAGTGTTTGATAAAATGAATCGACGCTATTATGCCGCTGATTATTCGTATTTTAGCACCCGTTTTGGAGTGGATGTCAATTTTTACAGTTTACAATCGTTACTGACAGCACGATTTTTCTGTGTAGGACAAAAGAATGTACAGGCCGACAGTTGTCATTTGCTAATTTTGCCGACAGGACAATACTCAATTGCGTTTGAAACAAAAAAAATGACTCAGGCAACCGAAATATCAGAAAAGTATTTAATTAAACAGGTTTTGTTGACAACCAAAAAAAGTAGTTATCAGTTGCAGAACGAGTATGATGATTATTTGCTGGAAAATGGCGTAAATTTTCCACAGAAAATCAATTTGAAGATAAACAGTCAGAAGACCAAAGCTAGTTGTGATTTTTCTATTCTGAAAGTGGCTTTTGATACAGATATTAAGTTTATTCCGACAAATTCAGAGCGTTTCACACGCGCCGACATTGACCAATTGCTAAAAAAATAACACGATGATAAAACAAAGATTGAAACGATTTCTGATTTTGGTAGTTACGCTGACAGTGACTTTTAGTGGTTTGTTGGCACAAACAGTCAAAGAACTGGAGTTGCAGCGCAAACAGGCACTTCAAAAGCTTGAAATGACCAGCAAAATGCTGAATGAAACCAAGAAATCGCAAAAAAGTTCGTTGAATAAACTCACTATTATTTCCAAGAATATCAACGAACGGAAGACACTTATCAAAAATATCGGTACCGAAATCGGTAAACTAGATCAGCAAATTGGGCAGCTGAATCAGGAAAAAGTGCGTTTGGAAGGCAATCTGAAAGCCTTAAAAGCCGATTATGCCCGACTGGTGGAAGAAGCACATATCAACCACAGTTTGTATGCCAAAATCATGTTCGTGCTCTCGGCAAAATCGTTCGACCAGTCGTATCGCCGCCTGCGTTATTTGCAGGAATTCAGTGATTACCGCAAACAACAGGTTTATAAAATTGAAGGGATAAAAGTCCAGATTGAACATAAAAATGATAGCCTGCAGGTACATAAAACCACTAAAGTTCAGGTTGTAAAGCAGAAAGAAACTGAAGCTAAAATTCTGACTAAAGACCAGCAAAAGGAAAAAGTATTGCTTACCGATTTGCAGAAAAAAGAAGCAAAACTACGTGCTGATTTGAAGATTCAGCAAAAAAAAGCTGCCGAACTCAATAATAAAATTGAACGGTTGATTGCCGAAGAAATTCGTAAAGCCGAAGCAAAACGTGCAGCAGCTGAAAAGAAACGCCTTGCCGAGGAACAGGCAACCGAGAAAAAACACACAACCGAAGAAGTAAAAACGACAAAACCCGGTTCTAAAAAAGAACCAAAACAAACTGCTGAAGTTTCAAAACCAACGACGAGCCCATCTGTTTCGCTGCTGACAAAAGAAGAAACGCTTATTTCCGGGAATTTTGAGCGCAATCAGGGACGTTTGCCATGGCCGACTTCCAACGGATTTATCAGTGGACATTTCGGAATTCACGAACATCCGGTTTTGAAACACGTAACTACCAATAACAAAGGGATTTATGTTCAAACTCCGGTTGGAAGTTCGGCGCGGG
The DNA here is from genome assembly GCA_037132235.1 of Paludibacter sp. Classification (GTDB taxonomy): domain Bacteria; phylum Bacteroidota; class Bacteroidia; order Bacteroidales; family Paludibacteraceae; genus Paludibacter. The sequence goes on along the minus strand of JBAXPM010000021.1, from coordinate 33,948 downwards.
CAGTGTTCGAAGGTGTCGTTACACAACGCTTTTCAATTCCTGGAAGCAACAATGCGGTGATTATTCAGCATGGGAATTACCGAACCGTTTATGCCAATCTGACACAGATTTTTGTGCGTGAAGGTGATCATGTTACTGCTAAACAGGCCATTGGTAAAATTTATACCGACGACGAGCGCGACAATAAAACTGAATTATATTTTCAGGTTTGGAATGGGAAAAACCTCCAAAATCCGGAAAGTTGGATAGCACGTTAGTTTATTGAGTTTTTATGTATATTGGTTAATTAGTTTGAAATAAAAAGATGGTAAAAAGGTGGAAGTTTTACTGCTTACCGTTTACCATTTACTGCTGATTTTATGGAAGAAATAGAAATTACACAACAGGTTGATTATGGTGATAGCAATATTATCACCCTCGAAGGTCTCGAACATGTTCGTCGTCGCCCCGGTATGTATATCGGTAAGTTGGGCGATGGAACACATGGCGACGATGGAATTTATGTGCTGCTGAAAGAAGTGCTCGACAACTGTATCGACGAGTACCGCATGGGTGCCGGAAAAAACATTGAAGTAACGGTGAATGACGGTCACGTGGAAGTGCGTGATTACGGTCGTGGAATTCCGTTGGGAAAGATGATTGATGCGGTTTCTATTATGAATACCGGTGGTAAATACGATTCAAAAGCGTTTAAAAAATCGGTTGGACTGAATGGTGTGGGTACAAAGGCTGTAAATGCACTTTCGTCCTCTTTCGTGGTGCAGAGTTTTCGCGATGGACAAAGCCGCCGAGCCGAATTTGTACAGGGAAAACTCACTAAAGACAGCGAAATTTTTGATGATAATACCGACCGCGGAACCTACGTGTATTTTATACCTGACGAAACACTTTTTACAGGCTATAAATACCAGGATGAGTTTATTGAAACCATGTTGCGCAACTATGCGTACCTCAATACCGGCCTGACTATCAACTTCAACGGCAAGAAAATTCTGTCGAAAAATGGGCTGCTCGATTTGCTGAACGAAAACCTGACTTCAGACCCATTGTATCCAATTATTCACCTCCGTGGCGAAGATATTGAAATTGCATTTACCCACAGTGACCAGTACGGCGAAGAATATTATTCGTTTGTAAACGGACAGCACACCACGCAGGGCGGAACTCACCAAAGTGCATTCCGCGAAGCTATTGCACGCACTATAAAGGAATTCTTCAATAAAAATCAGGAGCTTACCGATATTCGAAACGGAATTATTGCTGCAGTAGCTATTAGCGTGGAAGAACCGGTTTTCGAAAGCCAGACCAAAACCAAACTGGGTTCGCGCGACATGTCGAAAGATGGCATTTCGGTGAATAAATTTATTTCCGATTTTCTGAAAAAAGAGCTCGACAACTACCTGCATCGCAACAGCGAAACCTCTGCAACGCTGCTCCAGAAAATTCAGGATTCGGAAAAAGAACGAAAAGCCATAGCCGGTGTAACCAAACTCGCGCGTGAACGTGCCAAAAAGGTGAATCTGCACAATAAAAAACTCCGCGATTGCCGTATGCATTTTAATGATACGCTGACAAAAGATGAAGCCAAAAATCAGTTAATTGAGAATTCGTGCATTTTTATTACTGAGGGCGATTCTGCGAGCGGTTCAATCACCAAAAGCCGCGATGTGAATACACAAGCCGTATTCAGTTTGCGTGGAAAACCCCTCAACAGCTATGGTTTGACTAAGAAAATTGTATACGAAAACGAGGAATTCAACCTCCTGCAAGCAGCACTGAATATCGAAGATGGTATTGATAATCTGCGCTACAATAAAGTAATTGTGGCTACCGATGCGGACGTCGACGGTATGCACATCAGGTTGTTGCTGATTACTTTCTTCCTGCAGTTTTTCCCCGATCTGATTAAAAAAGGACACGTACATATTCTTCAAACTCCACTTTTCCGGGTACGAAACAAAAAAGAAACTTTCTACTGCTATTCAGAAGAAGAAAGGCAGTCGGCTATGGCAAAAGTTGGTGCAAATCCTGAAATAACCCGATTTAAAGGGCTTGGTGAAATCTCACCCGATGAGTTTAAGCACTTTATTGGCAAAGACATGCGCCTCGATCAGGTAACGCTGAAAAAAGAAGATGCCGTACAGGATTTATTGTCGTTTTATATGGGCAAAAATACCTCCGAACGTCAGAACTTTATCATTGATAATCTGGTGGTGGAAGAAGACGTGTAATTAATTCATAATTGATAATTCACAATTAATAATTAGAAAAAGTGCCCATTTCCTACTACTCCGAAGACGCCTCCAAAGACAGCAATCCAGACCAGTACTTTATGAAACAAGCACTGGCTGAAGCACGGCGAGCTGGTGAGCGTGACGAAGTGCCTATTGGTGCGGTGGTGGTTTGTCAGGGACGGATTATTGCACGTGGGTATAACCTCACCGAAACGCTTACTGACGTAACCGCGCATGCAGAAATGCAAGCAATAACCTCAGCAGCACAGTTTCTGGGAGGAAAATACCTGACCGATTGTACACTTTATGTCACCATGGAACCCTGTGTGATGTGTGCCGGAGCATTGGGCTGGTCGCAGATAAGCCGGGTGGTGTATGGTGCCGAAGATGTAAAACGTGGTTTCCGACGATTTGCACCGGCTGCCCTTCATCCCAAAACTGAGGTGGTTTGGGGAGTTTTGGAAGAAGAATGCAGTAAATTGGTGACGGATTTTTTTAAACGGAAACGCTAACCCTATATTTTATCTTCTCAAAATAACTTCCAAGAATAATTCCACAGAATTTTCTTACCTATAAGTGTCCTCTTTCAACAGGGGATTACCTTTTCATTATTTTCAATCCCCACAACTTTGTTGATTCTTAGATTGTAATTAAATTTCAAAGAAACTTCACATTTTGTTTTTATTGAGGCTAATATTGCGTTAATAACGCGTGTTCTGAAGTTGTTTTCAAAATTTTTGTATTCTTTTGTGCTTCAACATAACTCAAAAAAGATTCGTTGGAATAATTATTTATTGCAAATTACATTCGTTTTGCCGTGACATTAACAAACGATTTGTGTTTTGCCACATTAATTAAAAATAGAATTATGAAAAAAAATATATCTTTATTGATTATTTTAACATTTCTGTCTTTTGTAATAAAATCACAAGCTCAAATCATCAATGGTAACTTTGAATCAGGTCGGAACTCAGGATGGACTGAGTATTCTACAAAAAATTTTGATTTAATTGCAACCGGTTCGACATTTATTTCAACCGAAATTGAAGCACCGGTTTATCCCCGTTCAGGTTCATACATGGCAAGAATTGGTGGATTTCAATTAGAGGTAAACTCAATTTCACAAGTATTTACCTTACCAAACGTCAAGCCATTATATCTTGTATTTTATGCTCAAACCAGGAGTTCAACCGGAACAGATTGTGCAGGGGTTTGGGTTGGAGCAAAAATATCTATATTTGTTAACAACCAATTAATTTCATCAGCCTATCTATGCAAATACAATGATATCTATCAATGGACGCAATATTATATAGATATGAGTGCAATAGCTGGCGAAACAACACAAATAGTTTTCCAGGCGGAATCGGCAAACAGTTTCTGGTCTTATTTTTATATTGATGATGTGAGTCTATCTTCCTATACAGATATTAGAGATGTAAAAACCACGAATTCCAATATTGAACTTGAACAGAATTATCCTAACCCGTTTAATCAGACTACAAGTTTTAAATACTCTATTCCTGATGATCAATTTGTTTCGCTTAAAGTTTATGACTTTATTGGAAATGAGTTGACAACGCTCGTAAATGAAAAGAAAACAGCCGGAAAATATGAAGTAGCATGGAATGCTTCGAGCTTCAGAAGTGGAATTTATTTTTATAAACTGACTACAGGAACTTCTGAAATCACCAAAAAACTTATTTTTCTAAAATAAATAAGCTGAGTTTAATATTTGAGATTTATCACCACTATCTCCGACTGTGTACCTATACGGAATTGCGGTCCCCAAAGACCCAGACCTGAAGATACATAATAATGCGTTTTGCCTTTTTTCATATAGCCATAACCCAAGTCGTACATGCGTTTCACAAAAAACTGTCCGGGGAAAAACTGTCCGTTGTGCGTGTGACCGGATATTTGCAAATCAACTCCATTTTCTTCGGCTTCTTTCAGATGAAACGGTTGATGATCAAGAAGAATGATTGGTTTCTTATGATCTAATCCGCTTACTATTTCGGTCAGTTTTTTGCGTTGATGATTGGAACGGTCATCTCTACCAACCACGTAGAAATCCTTTCCAACAAGTACTGATTCATCGCGAAGGTATGTGACTCCGGATTTTTTCAGATAATCGGCAGTGGCATTGATAGTTTCGCCATAAAATTCGTGATTTCCGCTGATAGCATACACACCTAACGTTGCTTTTATGGAACGAAATTCCTCGTCCATGTGCTGATTAATAACCGGAACAATCGATCGGTCAGTAATGTCGCCAGCCAGTAAAACGATATCAGGATGCTGATTATTGATTAGTTGAACGTACTTTTTAAGTCGGGCTTTATCAATTGAAATCCCCAAATGAATATCGCTGGCAGCTACAATTTTTAAAGTTTTATTTTGCAAAGGCTTTTCCACGTTCAGGTTTAGTGTAACAACTTCAGGATGATTAAATTTAATATTTCCGAATATCATTGAAACCACTGTAATAGCAAGCGTTACAATCATTGCCCAAAAACGGAAAGCAGCCATCCCTGCCGGTGCAAAACCAATAAAATAGTTGGCAATCCGAACAATATCCACCGCCAGAAAGCTCAAAAATAAGTAAGAAAAAATTAAAATATAACTAAATCCGATAAAACTCAATGGTTTAGCGATGACTTGTGGCATTAAATGACCAAAAATCATTGTTCCCAATAAAATAAGGAATAAAGCAATGGTGGTAATCAGATAACTCAGCCGAATGCCTGAACCGACAGGAAAAACCTGCCAGCCACGAAGAATAATGTATCCGTTTAGCGAAAGAAGAATTGCAAATGCAAGAAAAAAGAATCCAAGTCTCATAACAGTATTAAAAAATTTCTGACAAAAATACAATCAAAATCTGAACTTCTAATCTCAATGTTTGATTTGAAGTGATAAACAGTCCAAAAAATAAATAGTTCAACAGGAAGGATTATTTTAGTTTTTAATCCCGGTTTAACAAAAAAAGAGAAACCCGATACAGGATTTCTCTTTTTTATTTCGTTTTACAGACTTCGAATTACACGCGTCTTTCTTTGATACGGGCTTTTTTGCCGGTAAGAGCACGAAGGTAATACAATTTAGCGCGGCGAACTTTACCACGTTTGTTTACTGTAATGCTTTCGATAAATGGTGAATCCATTGGGAAAATACGTTCCACGCCTACGTTTCCTGACATTTTGCGAACGGTAAAGCGTTTTTTGCCTTCGTGACCTGAAATTCTGATTACGTCGCCACGATATTCCTGGATACGTTCTTTGTTACCCTCAATAATACGGTAAGCTACAGTTACTGTGTCTCCTGCTTTGAATTCAGGGTGGCTGGTTTCAACCAGGAATGCCTGTTCTGCAATTTTAATAAAGTCCATTGCTGATAGTTGTTTTTGATTTAGTTGATTTTCAACGCAATATACACAGTTCTCACTATTGCTGTCAGAGATTACGCCAAAAACGGACTGCAAAAGTACTTCTTTTTTTCTAATACACAAAAGTTTGACTTCTTTTTTCCGGAAAAACACCAACAAATCATTGATAAATAATGCTGAGAATGTATCTTTAAAGTCTGGAAATCAGATGTATCCGTAAAACAAAACAAAATATGGATTATTTTAGCTACCTTTGCACCCTCAAAAAAAAGATTGTGTTACATGCAGAAAATTAGAAATATTGCTATTATTGCCCACGTCGACCACGGTAAAACTACACTGGTTGACAAGATGTTACTCGCCGGACACCTGTTCCGCGACAACGAAAACGCGGGAGAGTTGATTATGGATAATAACGACCTTGAACGCGAAAGAGGTATAACCATATTAGCTAAAAATGTATCCATCGATTACCTTGGATATAAAATTAATATAATTGACACACCCGGTCACGCCGACTTTGGCGGTGAAGTGGAACGTGTGTTGAACATGGCCGACGGAGTTCTTTTGTTGGTTGATGCGTTTGAAGGCCCAATGCCGCAAACCCGTTTTGTACTTCAAAAGGCCCTTCAAATTGGATTAAAACCAATTGTGGTTATCAATAAAGTTGACAAACCAAACTGTCGTCCGGACGAAGTACACGAAATGGTTTTCGACCTGATGTACAACCTCGATGCGACTGAAAATCAACTTGATTTCCATACGGTTTACGGCTCTGCCAAACAAAACTGGATGTCCGAAGACTGGAAAAATCAGACTGACAGCATTATTCCATTACTTGACGCTATTATCGAACATATTCCTGAACCGGAATACCTCGAAGGAACTCCACAAATGCTGATAACCTCACTAGATTATTCGTCGTATGTTGGTCGTATTGCTGTGGGAAGGGTTCATCGTGGCACTTTGCGCGAAGGTATGGATGTGAATCTGGTTAAACGTGATGGAAAAGCGATAAAGTGTCGAATCAAAGAATTACATACATTTACCGGACTGGGTCGCACACGCGCACCTGAGGTAAAATCGGGTGATATTTGCGCGTTGGTTGGTATCGAAGGTTTTGAAATCGGCGATTCAATTTGCGATTTGCAAAATCCAGAACCACTAAAACCGATTGCTATTGACGAACCAACAATGAGTATGGTTTTCACCATAAATACTTCACCATTTTTCGGAAAAGAAGGAAAATATGTTACTTCCCGTCACATACACGACCGTTTGATGAAAGAGCTGGACAAAAATCTGGCATTGCGAGTTGAGAAAAATCTGGACTCTGATATCTGGCATGTCTATGGACGTGGAGTTCTCCATTTGTCGGTATTGATTGAAACCATGCGTCGCGAAGGTTATGAATTACAAGTTGGTCAGCCTCAGGTTATTTTCAAAGAAATTGACGGGAAACGTTGCGAACCAATCGAACAACTTACCATCAATTTACCGGAAGAATGTTCAGGAAAAATAATCGAAATGGTGGCAATGCGAAAAGGCGAAATGCTTAGTATGGAAGTAGTTAACGACCGCGTTCAACTTGAATTCCAGATTCCATCACGCGGAATTATCGGGTTGCGTAACGGAGTATTAACTTCTTCGGCAGGTGAAGCCATTATGTCGCATCGCTTTTTAGAATATCAACCATTCAAAGGAAATATTGATAAACGAAATAACGGTTCAATCATTGCTATGGAAAGTGGCACGGCATTTGCTTATGCTATCGACAAATTGCAGGATCGTGGACGATTTTTTATATTCCCGCAAGACGAAATTTATTGTGGTCAGGTAGTTGGCGAAAGTGCTAAAGAAGGCGATATGGTGGTGAATGTTACCAAATCAAAGAAACTGACCAATATGCGTGCATCGGGTGCCGACGATAAAGCCAAACTGATTCCACCTGTAGTTTTCAGTTTGGAAGAAGCGCTCGAATACATCAAGGAAGATGAATATGTGGAAATTACACCACAAAGTATCCGTTTGCGTAAAATCTATCTTGATGAGAATGAACGCAAACGCAATACGAAGAAATAGTTCGCAGTTTATAGTCAGTAGTTTATAGTTTTCATAATATGAAAAGTAAACACATTATTCTTATAGCATTATTAGCATTATCTCCGGTTCTTTTTGCCCAGTTTGGCATAAAAACAGGAGTGAATATGGCCAACGAAATCAAATCGTTCAGTCAGGCTGATATAGCTGCCGCTTTCGATTCACGTAATTTGAACGGCTATCAGATAGGTTTTATCTATCAGACTATGCCTAAGAAATCAGGATTAGGAATGGAGTTTGGCGCTCTTCTTACCCAAAAAGGCAGTGTGTTTACAGACACCATATCCGGAAATATTAAAAAAGGCTATCGGGAATTGAATTTTGTGGAAGTCCCTGTGAATCTACGTTATCGTCTTTCAATGGGAATTATCGGGATTTATGGAATTGCCGGCATATATGGAAGTTACGAACTCAGCGGAAAAACAGTGAATGAAGATGTTGAGCCAAATGTAACAACTCCAAGCAGTTATGCGTCTTTTATGGATCATGTAGATTACGGATATAATCTGGGTCTTGGTATCGAATTATTCAACAAGCTACAACTTGGAGGAACCTGGAGTCAGGGTATAAAAACCTCACCAACAGCAATATATGGCCTTCCAACTCCGGTAACAAGTTCAAACCGGGTTTTTTCAATTAATCTGGTTTATTTGTTTTAATACCCACCCGATAGTAAAATCTAAAGGAAGCTTTTCGATAAAAGAAAAACTTCCTTTTCTATACTGAATATACCCGGATTCATTTTTTTTGGAAAATTTAAAACAACTTATTTTATTTTTTTGTACCTTTGCACCCCGTTCTAAAAAAGCTAATTATCAGGAAACTATAGAATTATTAAATATGAATATCGTTAGAAAAGACCTCGATCAGAACAATGCATTATTAACTGTATGTATTGAAAAAGCTGATTATTCCGAGAAAGTGGAAAAAAGCTTACGCGACTACCGCAAAAAAGCAAACATCCCCGGCTTCCGCCCCGGTATGGTACCAATGGGTTTATTGAAAAAAATGTATGGTAAAGCTGTGACAGCTGAAGAAATCAATAAACTGGTTTCAGATGGCTTATATGGCTATATTCGTGAAAACAACGTGAATATGCTTGGCGAACCAATGCCAAATGAAACTGAACAAAAACCGTTTGATTTTGATACCGACGAAAGTTTTGAGTTTGTATTCGATCTTGGTCTTGCTCCTGAATTTGAAGTGGAATTGAGCAAAAAAGACAAAGTAAAATACTTCAATATTGCCGTTAGCGACGAAATGATTGACAATCAGGTTAAATCATACACCGGACGCTATGGAAAATATATTCAGGAAGAAGTGGTTGAAGAAAAGGATATGATTAAAGGCGAATTGCTTGAAATGGCCGACGGAAAAGTAAACGAATCCGGTCTGAAAGTGAAAGATGCTTCAATGACTGCTTCCTACATGAAGGATGAACAAAAAGCATTGTTTGTTGGTGCTAAAAAAGGAGATGTTATTACATTTAACCCTGCTGTAGCATTCGAAAATGAAGCTGAGATTAGTTCACTTCTGAAAATATCGAAAGACGATGCAAAACTAATAACTGCTGATTTTCAGGTGAAAATAGAAAGCATTACCCGTTACCACGAAGCTGAAATCAATCAGGAACTTTTCGATAAAGTTTATGGTGAAGGAGTGGTGGCAAGTGAAGCCGATTTCCGCAGCAAAATCAAAGAAAACATACAGGAAAGCCTTGTTGCCGATAGCGAATACAAATTCGGCGTTGATGCAAAAGATATGATTGTGGCAAAATACAACAATCTTACCTTCCCTGATGCATTCCTGAAACGTTGGGTTCTCAGCACAAACGAAAATGTGTCTGAAGAAAAACTAGATGAAGATTTTTCAAAAATGATTGATGACCTGAAATGGCAGTTAATCAAAAATAAAATTCAGACAGCCAGCGATATTAAGGTTGAAGCTCCTGATGTGGAAGAATATGCCAAAAAACTTGCCAAAGCGCAGTTTGCTCAATACGGCATGATTGGAATGGACGACGAAATTATTGCCAACTACGCCAAAGACATGATGAAGAAGGAAGACACGCTGAAAAGCATGATTGACCGCGTGGCTGACGAAAAGGTATTTGCAGTGATAAAAGAAGCTGTAAAACTTGATACCAAAGAAATTTCAATTGAAGAATTCAACAAAATGTTTGAGGTTAAATAATTATTCTGTAATTATTTTCAGACAATTTGTCGAAAAGGCTTTTACCCATTGAAAATTAAACAAAATAGTTATATCTTTGTTTCTTATTCTCATAAGGTAAAAGCCTTTTTCGACTTTATTACTTTATAAACTTTATCACTTTACAAACTTTCAACTTCTTAAGAATATGAACAACAATGATTTCCGCAACTATGCGACCAAACATCTTGGTATGAACGGGTTGGCACTCGATAAATATGCCGACATTACCAGCAATTATATTTCTCCTTCCATTTTGGAAGAACGTCAGTTGAACGTAACGCAAATGGATGTGTTTTCGCGCTTAATGATGGATCGCATCATTTTTCTGGGTACTCAGGTTGACGATTATACAGCCAATGTTATTCAGGCTCAGCTGCTATACCTCGATTCTGCTGATCCGGGCAAGGATATTTCCATTTACCTGAACACTCCCGGTGGATCGGTTTATGCCGGACTTGGCATTTATGACACTATGCAGTTTATTAGTTCCGATGTGGCTACTATCTGTACGGGCATGGCTGCATCGATGGGTGCTGTATTGCTTGTAGCAGGTGCAAATGGCAAACGTTCTGCTTTGAAACACTCAAGAGTTATGATTCACCAACCAATGGGTGGTGCTCAGGGTCAAGCTTCGGATATAGAAATCACAGCCCGAGAAATTCAAAAACTTAAAAAAGAATTATACACTATCATTGCCGATCATTCAAATAATCCATTTGAGCGCATTGAAAAAGATTCAGACCGTGACTATTGGATGACTTCGCAGGAAGCTCTCGATTATGGAATGATTGATAAAGTGTTGTTTAACGAGAAGAAAAAATAAGTAAGTTGTCGGTAGTTTTAAGTTGGCAGTTAAACGCGAAACTCGAAATATTGAACATAAAACAAACTATTTAAATGGCTAAAACGTCAAAAAATTGCAGTTTTTGCGGACGCACGGAGTCGCAGGTTGATTTTTTCATTCTTGGACAGAATGGAGCTCAAATCTGTAATGAATGTGCTGTGCAGGCTTCTGAAATTGTAAAAGAAAACAGCAGCAAAAAAACGAACCTTCCTAATCTAAAAAAAGATGAGTTGCCAAAACCGGTTGAGATAAAGGAATATCTTGACCAATATGTTATTGGACAGGATGAAGCCAAAAAATATCTTTCTGTTGCGGTTTACAATCACTACAAACGATTGATGCAGGAAAACAAAAATGATGATGTGGATATTGAAAAATCAAATATCATTATGGTGGGTTATACCGGAACCGGTAAAACCTTGTTGGCCAAAACCATAGCTAAGAAACTGCATGTGCCGTTTTGTATAGTTGATGCAACCGTATTGACAGAAGCCGGTTACGTTGGTGAAGACATTGAAAGTATTCTGACACGCTTACTTCAGGTAGCCGATTACGATGTGAAGGCTGCAGAGCGGGGAATTGTTTTTATCGACGAAATAGACAAAATAGCTCGCAAAAGCGATAATCCGAGTATCACCCGCGATGTAAGTGGCGAAGGTGTTCAACAGGGATTACTTAAACTTTTAGAAGGTTCAGTAGTGAATGTACCACCTCAAGGCGGACGTAAGCATCCTGACCAAAAGATGATTGCTGTAAATACTCAAAATATTTTGTTTGTATGTGGCGGTGCTTTCGATGGTATTGAAAAGAAAATAGCATCACGACTGAATACCCGCGTGGTTGGATACAATGCAGCAAAAGAAAGCGAACAGGTTGATAAACACAACCTGCTACAATATATTGCTCCACAGGATTTAAAGTCCTTCGGATTGATTCCGGAAATTATTGGTCGTTTGCCAATTCTCACCTATCTTGAACCTTTAGACAGATCCGCATTACGCCGTATTCTGACAGAGCCTAAGAATTCTATCATTCGTCAGTACACCAAACTTTTCAATATGGATGGTATTGAACTTACCTTTGATGAATCGGTACTTGAATATATCGTAGATAAAGCTATCGAGTTTAAACTTGGCGCACGAGGACTTCGTTCCATTACGGAAACCATCATGATGGATGAAATGTATGAGATGCCTTCGAAAAATGAAACTAAATTGACTATTTTGCTTCCTTACGCCCAAAGTAAAATAGAAAAGGCAAATGTCAACCGACTAAAAACTGCCTGAAAGGTAGAAAATAATAACATAAATCGGAACAATCGGGGGAATAACTGAAAATTTTAGTTAATCTCCTGATTTTTTTTTCAAAAGGTATTGCATATTTAAAATCTGTTTATATTTTTGTTTCATTAATTGCATTGGTCAATTTGTATGAATTAGCGTTTGTTTACAATAAACAATAAAATTACAGATATAACATTGCTTTTATCTCGACAATAAATACTACTTTCGCAATCATTTTTACGCATAAAACGTTTTATGGCTAAATCATCGGAATTGTCTGTACAACTGAAAAAGTACTTCGGTTTTGATAACTTCAAGGGGAATCAGGAAGCTATCATTCAGAATGTGCTTGATGGAAAAGACACTTTTGTTTTAATGCCTACCGGTGGTGGTAAATCATTGTGCTATCAATTGCCATCCCTTATTATGGAGGGTACTGCCGTTGTGATTTCTCCACTTATCGCTTTGATGAAAAATCAGGTTGATGCCATGCGAAATTTCAGCGAAGAAGATGGTATCGCGCATTTTATAAACTCATCACTTACTCGTCAGGCTATTGATGCTGTGAAAGGCGATATTTTGTCAGGGAAAACAAAGCTCCTTTATGTTGCTCCGGAATCTCTTACCAAAGATGAAAATATTGAATTTCTCAAACAAATTAAGATTTCCTTTTATGCTGTAGATGAAGCTCATTGTATATCGGAATGGGGACACGATTTTCGACCTGAATATCGTCGTATAAGACCGATTATTAATGATATAGGTGCCGCTCCGCTAATTACCCTGACTGCAACAGCCACTCCGAAAGTACAGCATGATATCCAAAAAAATCTTGGAATGTTGAATGCAACGATTTTCAAATCATCGTTCAACCGTGCCAATCTGTATTACGAAGTACGACCTAAAAGTAACCTTGTAGATAAGGATATTATTAAATACATCCGCTCACAATCAGGTAAATCGGGAATAATTTACTGCCTGAGCCGTAAGAAAGTTGAAGAACTGTCAGAAACATTGACTATGAATGGCATTTCATGTCTGCCTTATCATGCCGGCATGGATTCTGCACAACGAAGCCAGAATCAGGACAGTTTTTTAATGGAGAAAGTGGAAGTGATTGTTGCTACAATAGCATTCGGTATGGGTATTGATAAGCCGGATGTGCGATATGTTTTGCACTACGATATGCCAAAAAGCCTTGAAGGTTACTATCAGGAAACAGGACGTGGTGGTCGTGATGGTGGTGAAGGACAATGCATAGCTTTTTATGCTTATAAAGATTTAGATAAACTGCGCAAGTTCATGCAAGGTAAGCCCGTTGCCGAGCAGGAAATTGGCAATCAATTATTGTTGGAAACTCAGGCTTATGCTGAATCTTCCATTTGTCGACGAAAACTCTTGCTACATTATTTCGGCGAAGAATATCAGGAAGAAAACTGTGGAAATTGTGATAACTGTATGAAACCCAGAAAATTTATTGAAGGACAGGAATTGTTACTTCTGGTTTTAGAAACCATTCTTATCGTTAAGGAAAAATTCAAAGCTGAACATATTGTAGATATATTAAAAGGAACTGAAACAGCTGATGTTAAAACTTATCAACACGATGAGTTGGAAAACTTTGGTTCTGCTTCTGATGAAGATGAAAGACTTCTTCATGCTGTGATTCGTCAGGCAATGATAGCCGGGTTTGTCAGTAAGGAAATTGAAAATTATGGTTTGCTTAGACTTACTCATGCCGGAAAAGCATACCTTAAAAAACCAGAACCATTCCCCATTGTTAAAGACAATGAGTTTGAGGATGAAGAAGAAGATGCTACAGTAGGAGGAAAAAGCAGTGGTGGAACCTGTGCAGCGGATGATGTACTGTTCTCTATACTTAAAGATTTGCGAAAAAAGCTTTCAAAAAGGCTCGAAATACCGCCATTTGTAATTTTTCAGGATCCATCACTTGAGGCAATGGCAACAAGTTATCCGATTACTCTTGATGAATTACAAAATATACCTGGAGTTGGTGCCGGAAAAGCAAAACGATACGGAGAAGAATTTTTAAAGGTGATTAAGGAACATGTAAAAGAAAACGAAATTATTCGTCCTGAGGATTTACGTGTCCGTACTGTAGCCAATAAATCAAAGCTAAAAGTGTCTATAATTCAGGCAATTGATCGAAAAATTGCACTTGATGATATAGCACTGTCTAAAGGTTTAGATATTAGTGAACTTTTAGATGAAGTTGAAGCAATTGTTTATTCCGGAACTAAAATCAATATTGATTATTTCCTTCAGGAAATTATGGATACAGACCATGTAGATGAAATTTTTGATTATTTCAGCACAGCCGAAACGGATAAAATTGAAGATGCTCTTGAAGAGCTTGGCGAAGATGATTTTAGTGAAACAGAAGTAAGATTGGTACGAATAAAATTTCTTTCAGAAATAGGAAACTAATATATTTTGTGATAAATAAAAAAACTTTCAGAATTTTCTGAAAGTTTTTTTTGTTAGCTTAGTTTCGATAATTATAAGATTTCCAACTATTTGCTTTATATCCTTTATATTTTGTTTTTTTCCAGGATTTTGAATCATTATAGTATAATCCTAAATCAAATGAGTAAAGAATCGTAATTATATGTTCTCCAAAGGCATCGTTTCCTGCGCTTCTATGTTCAAAATCATAATTGAGAGTATTTAACTTCCCACTCATGTGAGTGTCGTGAGTATCGTTATTAGTGAAATTATAATTGTATTGATATTGAATTGCAACATTGTTTGAAATTTGATACCTTAAGCCCAAACCAATGGGTATTATTAAATCTATTCCATCAAAATTTCCTCTTGGAGCAGTTTTTTCACCTGTTTCCGGATTAACATCTTTGTCTTTCGCTAAATTTCTTGTATAACCGGCCAGACCCATCCCGACAGATACAAATGGAATAATATCGTCATCGTCTGAAAAGTGAAATTTATATTTTAAAGAAGTAGAGGCTTGATATTTAATGGCTAAAAAATTATTTGGAGCATCTACACCCGGATAGTTTAGATTTGTATAGTCTGTGGAGTTAAAATAGCCATAATCACCATAGTTGGATTGAAATCCAAATTCAAGTGCCGGAGACAAATATACTCCTAAAGACAATCCATAATAAAGATATCCTTGTGAAGGTTCAGAATGTCCAAAGTCGATAATTCCGTTACCCCCATAATCCCCTACATAAAGGTTTTTCCCAAGTGAAAACCCTACTGCTAATTTATTTTCGTTAGTCTGACTTTTAGCAATTTGAACTAACAAAACCAACAATAACAGAATCGGGTAACTCTTTTTTGTATACCTTTTAGCAAACATAAAGAAATTTAGTTTGCTAAAAGTTTTGTATTTAGATTTGTAGAAATACATAATTAAATTTGTTTAAGCTAACAATGCCTTTAAGCACTTAAAGAATTATCGATTATATTAATGTGCAAAATTAATAAAACTAAATGACAAATAAATGAATTTTAATATTAAATTTAAACAAAACCATTGGATACATAAATGAAACAGATACAAAAACATGAAATAGTCAGATTACCAGGCACTAATTTCATCAATAAACATCATGCTACCATCCATTTTGTCAGGACTATTTAGAGGGCAATCTCCTCCACTTTTCAATTCAAATTTCAGAAAACGTACAATTGTTTTATTGAAACAAAATTCAGGGCGGAAAAGTTCCCAATATTTAGATTCACTGCTTGGTAATTGTAAATCGCTCAGTATTTCATAATTTGTTCCATCGATCGAACCAGAGACTCTTACTGAAGCCGGAATTACTACACTAAGTGCCGGAGCATGTAAAATTCCCAAAGAAAAGCGACTTATTGAGACTGAATCTTTAAGATCAAAGAGTATTTCGCAATCACGACCACGTCCAATTCCTACCCATTGACTGTAAGTAATTTTATTTCCCAATACTCCATCTGTCAAAGCGTTTATATTTCCTCCATCATACCATGTATTGTTTACACTTTTAGTGTATGGTCTTCCGGTTAATTTGCTGACAATAAATTGTTTACTGATTTCTTTTCCAGGTTGTGAGCCGTTAATCAAGGCTTTGGCTTTGATTGTAGCGGATTCGGAAAGAATTAATGGTTTATCATAGATTTGAATTTTTCCATCTATGTTGTAATAGATTTTGGCGGCTGAACAGTCACACAAAAGGCTTATCTTGAGCTTATTATCATCGGTCGGAACTGCCTGAAATCGAACTTCATAAAAAGCTTTAGATGGTTTGATGTTTAGTGCATTATAACGTTCGAATTCCTTTGGAATACGAGAACGAAATGCATCCCAATTACGATTTAAGGTATCTGTCCAAAGCACTTCTGACATGGCTGAAACACGTGGAAATGCCATGTATTCAGCTTGTTCAGTTGTTGAGATATATTCTGTCCATAGATTAGCTTGTGCGCCTAAAATGTGAGTTGCTTCAGCAGAGTTTAGACTGGCAGGAACAGGCTCATAGTTGTAAACAGCATTGAGCGGAAGATAGCCACCAAATGCTAAAGGTTCACTTACAGGGTCAGATTGATAGAAATTGAAATAGCAAGTTACTCCGGGAGTCATAATCACATCATGTCCGGCTTTAGCTGCGGCTATGCCACCACGGGTTCCTCGCCACGACATGACGGTGGCATTCGGAGCAAGACCACCATCCAGAATTTCGTCCCAACCGATTATTTTCCGACCTTTTGAGTTTAGAAATTTTTCAATTCGGTGAATAAAATAACTTTGCAGTCCGTTTTCGTCTTTCAATCCTTCTTTTTGAATTCGGGCCTGACAGACGGGACAAACTTTCCAGCGGTCTTTCGGGCACTCATCACCACCAATATGAATGTATTTTGATGGAAAAATATCCATGATTTCAGTCAGAACATCTTCCAAAAAATTAAATGTGGAATCACGGGGGCAATACACATCAGGAAAAATTCCCCAACGGGTAGCCACTTTAAGGGTTGAATCCTTTTTACACGACAGGTAGGGATATGATGCCAAGGCCGCCTGAGCGTGCCCAGGCATTTCAATTTCAGGAATAACAGTGATAAAACGGTCGGCTGCATAGGCTACGATTTCACGGGCTTCAACTTGTGTATAAAATCCACCATAAGGTTTTCCATCGAACTCTTGCGGACAACGGCTGTAAAAGTAACCTTTCAGGGTTTCGTCGCGCTTTGAACCAACTTCGGTAAGTCGTGGATATTTTTTGATTTGTATCCGCCATCCCTGATCTTCAGTAAGATGCCAGTGGAAATAATTAAGTTTATGAATGGCCATGGCGTCGATATATTTTTTAATAAACGATACAGGGAAAAAATGCCGCCCAACATCCAAATGCAATCCACGATAAGCAAACCGAGGCGCATCAATAATTTGAACTGCCGGTACAGACCACTGTTTGAAATATACTCTTTTCTTCCCATAAATTTCAGCTGGTAAAAGCTGATACAGGGTTTGTAATCCGTAGAAAAAACCGGTTGCGGAATTTGCTTCCAGTAGGATTGATTTTTCTGATATTTGCAGAAGATATGATTCCTGATTGTTCTGAAGGCTTGTTTTTCGAAAAATAATAGTATTAGAAGTATCGGTAGTCGCTTCACTGATTTTCAGACTTATACCTGAAACCAGATTTAGTTGAGTTGCAAACTGTTGAGCAAGTTTTAAAATTTCAGGTTGTTTTGAGTCACAAAAAATTCTGGTACGAGAATTAAAAACGAATGTTCCTGATTTTGGAACAAGCTTTTGAGGATATGGGACGATAGCATATTTGTTGGCTGATAATAAGCTTATTGAATAAAAGCTTAGCATTAGAATGATAAAAAGCTGAACAGTTTTAAAAAAGCCGGATTTTTGCATAAAATTGAAATTTATTATACTACAAAGGTACAGAATTTGTATTAAAATCAGACTGTTTTGTAAATAAAATACAGAAAACTGTAATTGCTCTAATTCAACAACAATTTAGCACTTTTGTTTTTTTTACCACAATGAAAAATGGATTAAAACTGGCTTTTTAATTAAAAATAAAAAAAACAACGCGACAAATTCGACTGAAAAAAAATAAAACAGTATTTTAGTGCTCTGAAACAAATACAAAATAGATTATGCTTATTATTGGAATTGCAGGAGGAACAGGTTCAGGAAAAACAACTGTTGTCCGCAAAATTTTGGAGCGTTTGCCGGATGGTGAGGTAGTAATATTACCACAGGATTCGTATTACCGTGATAGTGGACATTTGCCACTGGAAGAACGTCTTGAAATCAATTTCGATCATCCCGATTCAATTGAATTTGAATTGTTAGTAAAGCATTTGAAAGAGTTGCGAAAAGGAAAAACCATCGACCAACCAATTTATTCGTATCTTACCTGTACTCGTGCATCCGAAACAATTCCGATTCATCCATGTCATGTCATCATAATCGAAGGAATTTTGGTGCTTACAAATCCGGAGTTGCGCAAGATGATGGATTTGAAAGTGTTTGTTGATGCTGATGCCGATGACCGTCTGATTCGTGTAATTAACCGTGACATCGTGGAGCGCGGACGTTCGGTAAATAAAGTTATGGAACGATATGAATGCACCGTGAAACCGATGCACCTGCAGTTTATCGAACCATCAAAACGCTTTGCCGACCTGATTATTCCTCAGGGTGGAAACAATCATATTGCTATTGACATTCTGACGAAATATATTGAAAATAAACTTTTTAGCGAACAGTCAACAGTCAACAGTCAACAGTCAAGTTGAAATTTGTACTTGTTCAATGTGGATTAATTACAGTTAACTATAAATTTTATGCTGAAATCCGATCTTTCAAATATCATGTTTCTGGATATCGAAACTGTTCCACAAACCGGTAATTTCTCTGAACTAAATCCGGAACTGGCTCATTTATGGGAAGATAAGTTTGGAACTATTCAAAAGCGAATGCCGGAAAAATATGGTGAAGAAACAACAGCTGCCGAAGCATTCAATACAAGCGCAGGTATATATTCTGAGTTTGGAAAAATTGTTTGTATTTCGGTTGGGTTTATTTATTATAAAGATTTAGACATGCATTTCCGCACTAAATCGTTCAGTGGTGATGACGAAAAACAAATTCTTATTGATTTTACGGCACTGATTGCTAAATTTTGCACGACCAAAGAACATACATTTTGCGGACATAATATCAAAGAGTTTGATATTCCGTATATTTGTCGGCGAATGTTGATAAATGGATTGAAATTGCCTTCTGTCATCAATATCTCAGGAAAAAAACCGTGGGAAATCAGTTTTTATGACACACTGGAATTGTGGAAATTTGGCGATTATAAAAACTATACATCGCTCAAACTCTTAACAGCTGTTTTCGGGATTCCAACTCCAAAAGACGATATTGATGGCAGTCAGGTGGCTTCTGTTTATTATAAAGAAAAGAATATCAACCGCATAGCACTATATTGTCAGAAAGATGTAGTGGCTACTGCTCAGGTTTTTCTCCGTTTAAATGGCTTTGATTTGATTAACCTGCAAAATATTCAGTTTTTATAATCCCCAATTAGGTATGAAGAAACTAAATCAGATATTTCTAATCACATTATGTCTTTTTATGTTAGCATCTTGCGGACAGAAAAAAAGTGATGGAAATACCGAACAATCTTCTTCAGACCTGAAAGAAATCATTAATTCCGATACGTTGAGAGTGGCTACCATGTATGGCTCAACTTCTTATTTTTTATTTCGCGACGAATTGCTCGGGTTCGATTACGAAATGGCCACGAGTCTTGCCAATTATCTCAGACTAAATCTGGAAATCAGAATAGCACGCACTGAAAAAGAAATGACCCAATGGCTCGAAGAAGGAAAAGTAGATATAGTGGCATATAACACAATAGAAACCAAGGAATTAAAAAGGAAATTTAGTTTTGTGTTACCCCAACCCGATTCTTATCAGGTTTTGGTTCAAAAAATGGGTGCCAACGCACTTTCAGATGTAACTCAACTTGCCGGAAATACAGTTTATGTGAATGCAAATAGTATTTACCACCAACGATTGAAATCACTAAATGAAGAAACCGGAGGCGCAATAAATATCGCCTTAGCAGCCGATTCAATTTCAACTGATGATTTGATCGACATGGTTGCAGATGGAAGAATTGGGTATACATTTGCTTACCACAACATGGCCATGCTGCACAAAAATTACAATAAGACGCTCGATTGTCATTTGGCAGTAGGTTTTGACCAGAAAAATGGTTGGTTAATACGCCGTACAAGCCGAGATTTGCGCAAAGTGATTGAAAAATGGACAAAACTGCCCGACACAGAACATCTTCAAACCAATCTTTTTCACAAATACTGGGAGAAAAGTCCGTTTTTTGCGTTGCGTAAAGTAAAAATTCCGAAAGGAGCGATTTCGCCTTACGATCAGTATTTTAAAAAATATGCCAAATTGATTGACTGGGACTGGCGGATGCTTGCTTCGGTTGCTTATCACGAGTCGCACTTTGATAGTCAGGAAGTTTCGTGGGCTGGAGCAGCCGGTATTATGCAGCTGATGCCACGCACAGCCGAAAATTTCGGACTCGATAAAGACACCAAATTTGATGCAGAACGTAATATTGAAGCCGGAGTACAATACATCAAAAGTTTAAACCTGGTATTTCGTAAGGTGGAAAATCAGGAAGAACGAATGAAGTTTGTTCTGGCTGCATACAATTCCGGCCCTGCACATATATTGGATGCTATGGCTTTGGCTGCAAAATATGGTAAAAATCCACAAGTCTGGTTTGGAAATGTGGAGTATTTCCTGCTAAGGAAAAGCGAACCACAGTTCTATAATGATGCGGTGTCGAAATATGGCTATTTCCGTGGCAAAGAGACCGTTAAATATGTTCAGAACACGCTCGAAACCTATAAAAAGTACCTTGATCGTAAGTAAATAGATGTAATATGCCAAACAGCGAAATAATTTTAATCAACATATCAGGAGATGACAAACCCGGGGTGACAACTGCCATAACAGAAATTTTGGGTAAGTATAAGGCTGTAATTCTGGATATTGGTCAGGCCGATATTCATAACACATTGTCGCTGGGTATCTTGTTTAAAATGTCGGACGATGCGCAGTCGGGTCATATCCTGAAAGAAGTACTTTTTAAATGCTCCGAGCTTAATGTGAATGTGCGTTTTACGCCCATTGCATTGGATCGTTACGAAAACTGGGTGAGTCGCAAAGGACAAAACCGGTATATTGTAACCATTCTGGCTAAAGTAATTACTGCCAGTCAGTTGTCGCAGGTTACAAAAGTGCTTGCCGATCAAAATCTGAATATTGATTCGATCAAACGACTCACAGGACGATTATCGCTTAAAACCGATGATGAAAACTCCATTCGTTCCTGTATCGAATTATCGGTTCGGGGTGCGATACCCGACAGGAACGTGCTTTCCTCTCAGTTCGTAAAATACTCTACCGAATTAGGCATTGATATTTCGTTTCAAAAAGACGATATGTTCCGTCGCAATCGCCGTTTGATTTGTTTCGATATGGATTCAACACTAATCAAAACAGAGGTAATTGACGAGTTGGCCGAACGTGCAGGCGTGGGCAATCAGGTTCGAGCAATCACCGAATCTGCCATGCGGGGTGAAATTGATTTTACCGAAAGTTTCAAACAGCGGGTGGCTTTACTGAAGGGACTGGATGAGTCAGTAATGGAAGAAATTGCTCAAAATCTGCCGATTATGGAAGGTGCAGAAAGGCTGATGGCAACGCTGAAAGTTTGCGGGATTAAGATAGCCATTCTCTCGGGAGGTTTTACTTATTTCGGAAACCGGCTAAAGAAATTGTTTGACGTGGATTACGTGTATGCCAACGAGCTGGAGATTGTGGACGGGAAACTTACCGGCAACTACCTGGGCGATATTGTGGATGGTCGACGCAAAGCGGAACTGCTTAGACTGATTGCTCAGGTAGAAAAAATTGATTTAGAACAGGTTATTGCGGTGGGCGATGGTGCCAACGATTTACCCATGCTCAACATTGCCGGTCTTGGAATAGCTTTCCATGCCAAACCAAAAGTAATTGAAAATGCGCAGCAATCCATTTCCACCATCGGGTTGGATGGTGTGCTTTATTTTCTGGGATTCAGGGATATGCATATAGATTAGTTTATAGTTTGTAGTTTATAGTTGGAAATACCAATTTGAAAATTAAATACCGCCCCAAGCCCCTAAAGGGGATGTAAAGAGTGGTTTGCGAATTGTTTATAAGTTTCATTTATAAGTAATATTTAGAGACGAAAGTAATTACACATCCCCTTTAGGGGCTTGGGGCGATTTGTTTCTTAGGATTTTAAAGCAGGAGAAAAGATGAAAAAAGCAGTTGTCATTGGTGGAACAGGCATGGTAGGAACTGAGCTTGTGAAGTTATTGCTTGAAAATGAAAACTTTTCGGAAGTAATTTCGCTGGTTCGACGAGATAGTGGTGTTATTCAGCCTAAGCTAATCGAACGGGTTATTGATTTCGAACGACCCGAAGAATGGGTAAACTTTGTTGTCGGTGATGTGCTTTTTTCTACCCTTGGAACTACGCTTGCGCAGGCGAAAACCAAAGAGGCACAATATAAAGTTGATTTTACCTATCAGTTTGCAGTAGCCGAAATGGCTGCTCAAAATGGCGTTCCGGCGTATGTCCTCGTTTCGTCAGCCGGAGCAGATTCCAAATCAGCTGTTTTTTATTCCAATATGAAAGGTAAATTAGACGATGCAGTTCGGGCATTGCCATTCAAAGTTATCAGTATTCTCCGCCCGGGACAATTAGACGGTAACCGTACCGAAAACCGCACAGGAGAAAAAATGGCACTTTCGGTTGTTTACGCGCTGAATAAAATGGGAATTCTCCGAAAATACCGTCCCATTCAGGCTGTGGACGTGGCAAAAGCCATGATAGCAGCTTCCGCTAAAACTGTTTCGGGAAAGTATACGCTTAATGAGGTTCACGAACTTGTGGGTATCTAAACAGTGGCTTCTTCTAATTGTCAATTTTAAGGAGAGAAGAATTCAACTTTTCCACATTTAGGGCAAATGTATAAGTCGAATGATTCTCTATTCACAAACGCTTCAAATAGATTTCCGAATAAACCGAATTTTGTGCCTTCATGAAATTTAAAGTTTCCTGAAAAGATAAGAGGAACTTTACAACGGAGACAATCAATATCTTTTTTCTTTTCTGATGGATCTTCGAATTCCACTATCTTATTTTCTGTCAGACTGTAATTGCAGTTCCAACACATTTCAAAAT
Organism: Paludibacter sp.; assembly: GCA_037132235.1. Classification (GTDB taxonomy): domain Bacteria; phylum Bacteroidota; class Bacteroidia; order Bacteroidales; family Paludibacteraceae; genus Paludibacter. The sequence continues at coordinate 10,562 of JBAXPM010000021.1, read as the reverse complement.
TATCCTCTATCTCTGAGTTGCAATTTGGGCAGTTTTTCATATTTTCTTAATTGGTATGTGTTTGTTTCTCTTTGCTGGCGCAGAAGGTTCAAATGCTTCAGAACCCGATAATCAACATTCTTCAATTAATGTTTCTATTGGGTTAGCTCCATATTCATTTTCGCCTGCAACACCTTCTTTACTTAGTACAATTATATACCAGATAATTCCAATAAATGGTATTAAAAGTACAATCATGAATGAGCCGCTTTTGCCTACATCATGAAGTCTTCTTACGTCTGCTGCTAAATCAGGTGAAGCAATTGCAATAAGATAAATGTAAAAGAATATACCGAGATGTGTCTTACCCACAGTTGTTCCTATTAAATTGTCGATAATTGCTGCGATTAAAGCAAAAATAGTCGTGAATAAGACATACATCCAATATTCTTTTCTACTCAATCTTCCCTTAAAGTCAACGTATTTTCTCAGTACCCGAAAATAATAATTCATAATTTTTGTTTTTCTTATTTCTATTTTGTTTAGTCTTTAGCTCCCACACGATGGAATTCGTGTGGGAGCAGGGATTAGTACTAATGTTATTATTCATTCTCGCAAACTGATTCTTTGTCCTTGATATTATTTTCTTTTTTAAACGTAAATTGTGAATAAGTTGAATAAAAAATAGAAAAAAATATCAATATACAAATTAACGGAATAATAAACCACCCAATAACAAAGTTTATAGATGAATTAAAATATATCTTTAAAAACTTTTCATGTACGAAGTCTAAGAGTCCTGTAGTAATTCCAATATTTGCAAAACCAAATATACTCGCAATTTTAGAATAACGAGAGTAGGTGAATACTTTTTTGGCTTTCCAATTTAATTTGTAGTCTTTATTGATGAAATATATCATCAAGATGGTATTTATTACTACTATTACGAATTTAATACTAAAAGCTGTCATTTGTTTTGTTGTTAATTAAAAAAATCCTCCACTAAGTAAATACAAGCCAGAACTATATAAAGCACCGCTAACAGCTGCTCCAGCAGTAGTTAAAACATATCCACCAGGACCAAAAACTAAACCTGTAGTTGACGCACCTGATAATATACTTCCAACTGCGCCTGTAATAGCACCTCCAGCATCTGCCTTTGCAGCAGTGCTAGCAGAAAGCTTAGCACACGAACTTTGTACTTTGTACATCTTAACTTGTTGAGAATTGTTTAAGCTTTCTGTCCAAAAGTCTAGACTATATTTTGTAACAGCTATAACACAAAGAATTGGTTCTTTTTCTTTCTCAGATTTGTTTGAAATCAACACATTAGATTCTAATTTTAAAATGCTCTCCTTGATATTAATATCACCATCTAATGTTGATAATACAGAATCCATATAAGCTTTTTGATATTCCGTCAAATTGGAATTTTCGATAACAACATCTAATGAATCATTACTCTTAACTTTCATAGCATTAAAAGTGTTTTTGGCTTTTACCTTTGAAATCACACTATTAATATTGTTCAATAATAAAGGTTGAGCATTCAAATCAATTTTGTTACCAATAAATTTACTAACATATGAATCGAGATTAAGAGAACTATTAGCTAAAAGAGAATCTCGCAATTTAGTCATACCTTGATTATGAATAACACCAATGTAATCATAAGGATTTGAAGTCAATTTGTTACTACTAACATCCTCTTGTTTACAAGATGTTACAAAAGTCATTGCTATTACAATTGCAGTAAAGATACTAAAAATTATTTTCTTTTTCATTTTTAATTTTCTTTTATAAATACTCCAAAGTTATCTATTTTTATTTCAAAGTATTCGGATTTTGTAAACTATTATCTATAAGTACAATTTTGCCCATATTTTGTTAGGCTCTCGAGAGTAAAGTACTTTTTTCTCCCGCATAATATATTTTTTTAGTAATTGTTCTTACCTTTGATCCCTCCTTTCTTTTATTAGATTGTGAGTGGGCGGAAGTCGGAACAGGAGTGCGCCAACAAACCATGTTCCGGCTCCGCTTTTTTACTCCTCTACTTGAGGAGAGAAGTTGGGGGTGAGGTCTATATCACCACCTGCATTACCGGTACACAATACTCCCCGGTACCATTAATAGTAACCGCTGCTACCCGAAACCAATATTTAGTCATGGGTGTAAGTCCACTCAATTCTACTGATGCTTGCGGTGTAACTTCTCCAATTACCCATGCTGTATTATCTGTCGGGCTTTCACCTTCATAATATTGCCACAGGTAGGAGCGGGCACCGTCTATTCGTTTATGTCGAAGCACTACCGAACCCGATTTTTCGCCCAATTCCACGCTAAATTCCGGACGGGTGGCAGGCAGAGGTTGTTTTGCAAGATTAAAACCTGCTCCAAGTATCACTGCACTATCGCCGTCTGCTATACGGTCGACACACAATGCTTCGAGTCTCATTTTCTTGTTCCAGTCCTCTTCCGCCTGATGCATCAGAGCTGTCGATTCTTTTCCTCCTGTCATGGCAGCCACGTTGCGGCTTTCTAATAAATCGGTTGCCGCTTTTATATCATCAACCGGTACATCGGGGTTTGCAAAGAGCGCATTTCCACGCAATTTAACCTCTACACTCCTACCCATTTCAATTTTCCCTTCAATGGGGAAACTCATAAAATCCAGAACTACATGATTTTTTCTCATTTTACTAAAAATTTAATTGTGAATAACTATTTTATCAAAACTAATCGGTATTTTAAATATTTTGATTGCTTTTAGTGTAAAACCAATCGTGTTTGTACTAAAAGCGATTACTTTTATTGTTTTTGCGATTGAAAGTGTAATAAAAGCGATTGCTTTTGAGAGAAAAGTAATCGGAAATTTTACAAAAGTGATTACTTTTAGTACAGGAATAATCACTTACGATGTAAAACCGATTGCTTTTGTTATAATCTCAGTTGCTTTAGATATAGAAGTAATTCCAATTATAAAACAAGCTGTCACTTTTATTTAATTTTACATTGCTAAGTTATCAACTCATTTTATTTTCACCAAATTTTTCTTCAAAAAAAAGTGGGACAAGCCATTTTTTAAATTACTTAAAATCAATGTGTTATAAAATGGAATATTGGAAAAATTAGGACAAGCAAATTAAGTGAATATAAAATGTAATTTTATACTAAGTTTTTTCGGGTTTTACAGCGATTTATCTTCACTCAGTTTTTATTTTTTGTAGATACCCGAATAAAGCGTATTTAAACAAATTTCATTTTCAAAGCGTTTCATGGATTGTTGTATAAAGGTATAAATATGTATCTTTGAAGCCGTTTTACAGGAGTGCCCCCAACCCCTGAAGGGGAGTTTATAAATCTTCAAATTGAGAAAGTGAGCAGATATTGGTTTTTTATTGCATTCTTCGTGTTTTTCAGGCTTAGTATTCAAGCTCAGAATGTTACTGTTAGTGGACATATTACCGATTCGAAAAATGGCGAAACCATTATCAGTGCAACCGTTTTAGAAAAAAATTCGCACAAGGGTTGTGTCAGCAATACCTACGGATATTATTCCCTCACGCTTCCCAAAGGCAATGTCAACCTCATTTATTCTTACGTTGGGTATAAGCAGATTAATAAAACACTAAAGCTCAGAAAGGATACGGTTATCAATATCCAGCTGTCTGAAACCAATGAACTTTCGGAAGTAACGGTTTATGCTAACCGTAAAGATTTTGGGGTTCAGGGTTCGCAAATGAGTGCTATTGATGTGCCGATTGCTCAGATAAAATCTGTTCCAACACTCTTTGGCGAAACCGATGTGCTGAAAGCGTTGCAGCTGTTGCCGGGCGTGAAAGCCGGAACAGAGGGTTCAGCCGGTTTTTTTGTACGTGGTGGCGGTCCCGATGAGAATCTGATTATGCTCGATGGTGTGCCGGTGTATAATGTCAACCATATGTTTGGCTTTTTCTCGGTGTTCAATGCCGATGCCATTAAAAATGTGACCTTATATAAAGGTAGTTTCCCTGCACGTTTTGGCGGAAGGCTTTCGTCGGTGGTGGATATCAGCATGAACGATGGAAATAACCGCACTTATCACGGCAATGTGACGGTTGGACTTATTTCGTCGAAAATAAACGTGGAAGGTCCGGTACTGAGCGATAAAACCACTTTCAATTTTTCAGCCCGCCGCACTTATGCTGATATACTTGCTCAGCCTCTGATTCAGGCTACCCTGGCGAAACAACCCGGTATGGAAAAAACGTCGGCAGGCTATTATTTCTACGATTTGAATGCCAAGTTGAGTCATCAGTTTTCGGACAAAGACCGACTTTTCTTAAGTGTATTTACAGGCAATGATGTGATTTATGCCAACATTCAGCAAAGTTCAACCACCAGTCAGCTTAGTATTGCTGACCCATCCTTACTTAAAACCGATAAAACATGGCTTAAAATGGACTGGAACTGGGGCAATATCCTCACTGCTCTGCGCTGGAATCATGTCATCAACAATAAGTTATTTATGAATGCCACGGCGTATTATACCCGATATGATTTTTTGATGGGCGTGGGCATGAATACCGAAACAAGCATTGCAACTACTCCGCCCACCAATACCACTTCGTCAATTGACCTCGGATTTCATTCAGGCATTGATGATTATGCTGCCAAAGTGGACTTTGATTATGCTCCAAACCCTAACCACGATATTAAATTCGGAGCAAATTATACCTATCACACTTTTCGTCCGGGTGTAACAGTGGCCGAAAGTACCGGAGGAATAACTCAGCCTATGGACACCACCATTGGCGATCAGAATATTTATTCGCACGAAGCTGTGGCTTATGCCGAAGATAATATTACCATCTCTGACGCATGGAAAGCCAATATTGGGTTGCATTATTCGACTTTTAATGTACAGGGACAGTTTTATCAGTCCTTAGAACCAAGACTAAGCATGCGTTACCTGATAAATGAAAAATTATCGGTGAAGGCCGGTTATGCTTCAATGAGTCAATACATACATTTGCTGTCGAACAGCAATATTGATTTGCCAACTGACTTGTGGGTACCGGTTACCAAGCGGGTTGAGCCTATGCGTTCACAACAGGTTTCGGTTGGAGTATTTTATAATTTATTGAATATGTTTGATTTATCGGTTGAATCGTATTATAAAACGATGGACAACCTGATTGAATACAAGGATGGTGCTTCGTTTTTCGGATCGAGTACGGGCTGGGAAGATAAAGTAAATATCGGACGGGGATGGGCTTATGGTATCGAGTTTCTGGCACAGAAAACGGTTGGGAAAACCACCGGTTGGATAGGCTATACCTGGTCGAAAACAGAGCGGCTTTTTGATCGTCCCGGACAGATATTGAATAACGGACTGGTTTTTCCGGCTAAATACGACCGCACACACGATTTGAGCATTGTGGTTTCGCATAAATTCAGCGACCGTTTTGATGTGGCAGCAACCTGGGTGTACAGTACCGGTAATGCCGGAACATTAGCTCTGCAGAATTATACCGGTCCGGTTGTTCCAGGAACAAGCAATTCGCAAAAAGGGCTTTTCCCGGGCACGAATACTACCAGTATACCATACATTAGCTCCCGAAACAATTTCAGATACGAGCCAACGCACCGCCTCGATGTGGGTGTGAATTTTCATAAGCAGCTGAAACATGGCAAACGTACCTGGAATGTAAGTTTATATAATGCGTACAATCAGCTTAATCCATTTTTGACTACGGTAAAAACAAATTCGGTTTACAATTCTCAGACAAATACCTACAACCCGGTTAAGCAATTGACTCAGATTTCACTTTTTCCGGTAATTCCTTCGGTTAGTTATACCTACAAGTTCTAAATCAAAGACTTTTAAAATGAATTCGCTCAAAACTTACATAGCATTTTTACTCACGGCAATCCTTTTTACATCGTGCCAGAAGGTTATTGAATTTAATGGAGAAATCACAGAACCAATAGTTATTGTAAACAGTCTTGTAACACCAGATTCAGTAGTGTCAGCTCAGGTTTCGTATAGTCGGTTTTTTCTGAGTAATGATTCTGCTTACACTATGATTCCAAATGCTCAAACCAACTTGTACGTAAATGGTAGTTTGAAAGAAACACTTATATACAAAAGCAATGGAGTATATGTTGGAACTTATAAGCCGGTGGTGGGTGACTCGTTGAGTTTGCTGATAAAAGTTCCGGGGGAAAAAGATGTGACTTGTGGAACAACACAAAAATCAGCTCCTTTGGTTTCATTTTCACTGAGTGATACAAGTACCGTTGCAACCGGAAAGAGAACTCCAATTTTTGCTTCTCCAACAAGTAAAGATACTATTGGAATTGGTTACGAATATAAAACGAATTGTTTGCTGCATCTCACTGACGATGGAGTAGAACGTAATTATTACCGGTTGGCAGTTACGACTAAAACCACATTGGGTACGAAAAAAACCTACGTATATACTTTTAATTTCGATGATATTGTTTCGGGTAATACAAATAACAACATTGGACCTCCTACGTCACTGGTTTCGAATAAATACAATATTTTTGATAATCAATTGTTTTTCGGGAAGTCGTATGCTTTGAAATTTAGTGTTCTTTACAACAGGAACGTATTTTTTCCGGGGCATGAAAAAAATCCAAATAAACAGGAGGTTACAATTAATCTTCAGAAAATAAGTCATAGTTACTATCTTTATCTGCAAACAAGGGCGGGAATAAATACCAGAAATTTCTTTGCCGAACCTGTTCAGGTTTATTCCAATGTGGATGGCGGTATCGGAATTATGGGAAGTTATACTAATAATGAAATAATATTATCCCTTTAAATTTTACTTCGGATTTATCATTTTTTGCTTGAAGTGGGTTAAGAATTAAAGACTACCTGTATTTATATGCAGAAAAATGATTAATTTTGCATTTCAGTCTGATTTTAGACTTGAAAAAAATCAAACAATAAACTAAAAAATTTATGTTTTTAAATATTACGTTGTTGGAATGGGTGGGTTACCTTGGTTCGGTAGTCGTTGCAGTCTCACTTACAATGAGTTCCATCAAAAAACTGAGATGGTATAATCTTTTAGGTGCTGCTATTTTCTCATTCTATGGTTTTGCTATTGGAGCCCTGCCGGTTGGTTTTCTTAATTTATTCATCTCGTTGGCCGATGTGTATTACATTTACAAAATGTATTCTTATAAGGAAGCATTTCAGGCTGTTTTTGTAAAATCGGATGACAATTACCTGCATTATTTTATTGATTACCATAAGACCGAGATTAAACAATTTTTTCCGGAATTCTCAAATAATGCATTTGAGCCCGGTTCAGATAGCAATTTCATTCTCTTTTTGTTACGCGATGCTAAAGTTGCAGGTGTTTTTATGGGGATTAATGAAAAATCAGTATTGACTGTTCATTTAGATTTTGTCACAGCAGAATATCGTGATTTAAAGCCGGGAGATTTTATCTATAAAAGTAATACCGATTTAATGAGTGCACATGGAATCACTAAGTTGGTATGCAAAACCGAAAACAAAACTCATCAGAAATACCTCACTAAAATGGGTTTTGAGAGCAAATCAACAAGTACCGGTTTGTACGAAAAATCTCTTTAAAAACTTCTGTCTGTTGTCTGACTTGGCGATTTCTTTCTTACCTTTGCAATAACAAAAAAGACAGCCTTCAATTACAGGAATTCTTTATTTCCTGTCAGCTCGGTTCCTTGTCTCATTGTTTACTGTCAGCATGAAATACATCGACGTAATACTCCCTTTGCCTCTGGCTAATACTTTTACCTATTCCGTTCCCGACGAATGGTCTGATTCAGTGCGTATTGGCATGCGTGTGGTTGTTCAGTTTGGCAAAAAGAAAATGTACACGGCGGTAGTTGCACTTATTCATACCCAAAAACCCGAAGCAGTTTACGAAATCAAGGAAATTGTTTCTTTGCTCGATACGCAGCCGATTCTGCGCTTTCCTCAATTGAAATTCTGGGATTGGATTTCGTCTTATTATCAGGCTTTCATGGGCGATGTGTATCAGGCTGCGGTTCCTGCCGGACTAAAACTCGAAAGCGAAACGCGTGTTTGTATCAATCCCGATTTTGAAGCTGAATGTCTGTTGTCGGAAAAAGAACAAAAGGTGTTGGATATACTTTCGGACGGGAAACCACTGACCATAACAGAATTGAATAAAATTGCCGAATCGCGTGACATCATGCCAACTGTCAATAAGTTGCTTGAAAAAGGTGGCGTGGAAATCAGTGAGGAACTTTCAGACAACTTTCGGGCAAAAACAGAAACCTTTGTAAAGTTGACTGATGAAGCATTAAAGGAAGAAAATCTGCGTCGCATTTTTGATGAATTAGGTCGTGCTAAAAAGCAATTGGAAGTGTTGATGAAATATATCGATTTATCGAAGTGCCTTATTCCTGCAAAACAAATAGAAGTAACCAAAAAAGATTTACTTGAAAAATCAGGCGCATCAGCCACTATTCTGAGTGGACTAATTGAGCGTGGCGTGCTTGAAACTTATTTAAAAGAAATAGGACGACTCGACATTTCCGAAATTCAGACTGCCGAAGTATATCCGCTGAATGAATTTCAGCAAACAGCTTTCACTGAAATCGAAAAGCAGTTTAGCGAAAAACCGGTGATTTTGCTGCATGGCGTAACTTCAAGCGGCAAAACAGAATTATATATTCATCTAATTAAAAAAGCGTTGGCCGATGGAAAACAGGTTCTTTACCTGGTGCCTGAAATTGCGCTTACCACTCAGCTCACCACCCGACTGAAACGTGTTTTTGGGAAACGACTCGGTGTATATCATTCAAAATTTTCTGATGCTGAGCGGGTGGAAATATGGAATAATGTGCTGAACGACAAGAGTTACGATGTAATTATAGGCGTGCGTTCATCTATTTTTCTTCCTTTTCGGCAGCTTGGATTGGTTATTGTCGACGAGGAACATGAGTCGAGTTATAAGCAACACGACCCCGCACCGCGCTATCATGCCCGAAATGCTGCCATTGTGCTGGCTTCCATGCATGCTGCAAAAACACTTCTTGGAACTGCCACGCCGGCAATCGAAACCTATTTCAATGCGAAAAATGGAAAATTCGGGTTGGTTGAACTTATGCAGCGTCACGAAGAAATGGCTATGCCCGAAATTCTGGTGGTCGACACCAAAGAAGCGTATCGTAAAAAGCAAATGGAAAGTCATTTTTCGGACACCTTACTCGAAAAAATCAATAAAGCGCTTCAGAATAAGGAACAAATTATTCTTTTTCAGAACCGACGTGGCTATGCGCCTTATATCGAATGTAAAGCCTGTGCCTGTGTCCCAAAATGCAAGAACTGTGATGTCAGTCTCACAGTTCACAAAGTTTTCAACACCCTGACTTGTCATTATTGCGGCTACACCGAGCCAATTCCAACTATTTGTCCGGCTTGCGGAACTCCGGGAACGCTTTCCACAAAAGGTTTTGGTACTGAAAAAATTGAAGATGAAATTCGTCTGATATTTCCTGATGCCCGGGTTTCACGCATGGATTTGGATACAACCCGTTCCAAAAAATCGTATGATAAGCTCATTACTGATTTTGAGCAGCACAAAGTGGATATTCTCATTGGAACACAAATGGTGTCGAAAGGTCTTGATTTTGAACATGTTTCGCTGGTTGGGATTCTTAATGCCGACAATATGCTCAACTTCCCCGACTTTCGTGCGCACGAGCGTGCGTTCCAGTTAATTGCTCAGGTTAGTGGTCGTGCCGGTCGGAAAAATAAGCAGGGAACGGTTATACTTCAAACTTCAGTGCCGGAGCATGGCATTATAGGTCAGGTTATTCAAAACGATTATCAGGCTATGTTCGAAACTCAGTGCGAGGAACGTAAGTTATTCAAATATCCGCCTTATTTCCGTATGATTCAAATCGTACTGCGTCATCGCGATTCCACTATTTTAAATAAAGCATCCGCAAAAATGGCAAATGATTTACGTGCTGTTTTCGGAAATCGGGTTCTTGGTCCCAATATTCCTGCGGTCTCTCGCATTCAGAATCTCTACATTAAACACATTTTGCTCAAATTTGAGGTTGATGCATCAGCCGAAAAAGCAAAAGATATCCTTCGTCAGGTAACAAATAATCTACTCTCTGAGCCTAAATTCAAATCACTTTGGGTGAATTTGGACGTAGATCCGATGTAATCTTAGAGAATAATTCAGTTCCTTTATCCTCATTACTTAAAAATATAGTTTCAGGTTGATATCTTTTTTGATTAAAACCAGCCTTTGACTTGTCCGGAATATTCAGAATTCAATGTATATAGGCATTTGAATAAGTTTCAATTTGTAATCATTATTAGTAAAATCATCTATTTTTCTATCTTTTTCCCATGAAGTATAAATATTTTTCAAAATATTTATACTCCATAAATTATTGAAATATAATGATTTAAATATAATTATATGTTTTATAGCATAAATATTTCGCAGAGGTATTTGGTTACTACTAAAAAAGTAATTACTTTTGCACCCGCTTTGAGAGAGAAGCTATGATTAGTTTGTAGTTTAAAGTTC
>JBAXPM010000020.1:0-48681 GCA_037132235.1 Paludibacter sp. | reverse complement strand
CCATACTTACCCGTTGACCGGTAAATGGTGTAAGTATGGTTCTTGTCCAGAAATCGGTACTTACAGCCCCTGCACTGTTTTTTATTCCTTCTATACCCGTTTCGGTTACACCACAGGGTTTTTTCTTTTCGCGGGATAAAAGGGAAAGATTTCTCAAATTTGTCATAAATGCTGTTGTATTGTTGCCTTGATAGCAATCCATGCCGATAAAATCAACATAATCATCGCCCGGCCAACGATACAGTAAATCATCTTTGGTTTTTGCTATATCCAATTGTGGAGATATGGCATAAATAAACTGGTGAACACCTTTTGTATCACGTAGATAATTTACCGTAAATTTCCACAAATTTATATACTCGGTCTGAGTTGTACAGCTTGTCCCCCACCACGACCAGGTTTCGCTTTGTTCGTGAAACGGACGAAAAATAATTGGTATAAGTTTTCCATTTTCATCTGTAAGAGTTGCAGCAAATGCAGCCAAACGGTCGAGCCAGGTTTTAAAACGTATATTAGTTTTACTGCCTTCAGTTACAATATCTTTTGCAACAGTTGTTTTTGTATTATCCCACGAATCACCATTGGTTATTGGATTATTCAAATGGCAACAAGCCATAATCACTTCTCCACGCACACGCGATTCTTTTATAACTCGTTGAAGTATTATTTTGTAAGTGCTGGTATCACAACGGTCATCCATAACTTCTGCAAAATCAACACTAAAAACGGCCGGATAATCGCCACAAACATCTTTTGTATCTGATCTACCGGGTACATTATACCATTTCCGACCATAAATTAAATCGTCGTGATGACCAAACATAAAACCTGTTTCGGCAACTTTCCACAACTGTGAATAAAGTGCTTTCGTTTCGTCAGTAGCATTTTTATCAACTATACTCAGGTCAATATGTGTATTGGTATTCGGGGGCTCCGGCTCGACGGGTTTACAACCCACGAAAAACAGTGTTATGGTTACAGTTACGATAGATTTTATAATTATATTTTTCATTTTATTCTGTTATATTTGTCAGCATTACGAAACTATTCGCTTTTAATTCCAAGGTATATTTTGTTTTAATTTTCATATTTTTTTGAGCAGGAACAGGTAATCCATCACTGTCAGCAGGTTTGTTATTTTCCTGGTAAACATACAATTTACTGCCTGACATTAAAATTGGAATTGATAAATTCAGTGCCAAATCAGTTTTCCCAACATTTACAACAGCAATGGTTATTTTGCCCTTGCTTTTTGCTGCAATAATGCGCACATCGTTGTTTGTGGTATACTTACATTTCAGAATGTCTGACCCGGCAGGGAAATACCGACACATGAGCGACCAGGTGTAATACCATGGGCGGATATTTTCCTCTTCAGCTTTTCCAAAAACTTCTTTTCCAAGAGTATTCCACATTCCCCAAATTTTTATGTCGGTAGGTTTACCTGCATCACCATTAGAATGCATGGCATCGTCGAGCATCCAAACTGCCATGCCTGAATAGCCATTATTCATCACATCCATGCAAAGTAAAGGCATGTCCAATCCATAGAAATAATCGTAAACCAACATATTACAATCCCCTCCGGTAGTGTAAGGATGTCCTTTCACGCGTCTGTTATATTCCTTCATTAGAACCGAATCGGCTGTGCGCCAGTATTTATAACCGGCTTCGCCCAACACTATTTTCTTTCCGGCAGGCACCTGTTGTTTGTACTTTTGAAGTTCAGTTGGATATTTTCCACTTCGCACTTCTGCTTGTCCGGGATAAGCATGGACATCGTAAATGCCTATGAGAGAATCCATATCGCTTCCTGCTTGTTTTACCCAACCCGGTGCATCATACGATGATTTTTTATTTTTATAATCAACCACCACATCGGGTGCGGCTAATTTTACTTTTTCAAAAAGTCCCGGATAGGTTTTCATTTTAGCCGTGAATTTGTAAGCCATTTCTTTCCATATACCGTAATTTCCATCCGTTGATGACCAATAACCATCAGGTTCATTAAAAATCACAAAATACTTAATACAAGTATAACCTAATTCATTCACCAAATAATTGAGATAATCAACCGACATATCCACCCATTTGTCGTCCTGCATCATGCTCCATTTTGGTGGATTATATTCTCCAAAAATGACAGTTACCTTGTTCTTGGTGCAATAATCAAGCAATTTAGAGATTGATTTGATATTGCGTTTCTTGTCGTAAGTTCCTGTTGCAGCATCGAAATACCGATATGGACTGTTTATCATGCATCTGACATAAGGCATTTTCATAAAACTTACCCGTATAAATAGCGTTTCCCAATCTTTGTCAGAAATTGCCGAACCCCATGCTTCTGCTTCATCGTAAGGGTCCCATTCTGCTCCATTGCCAATATAGCCTGCATTGATTATTTCGGAAGTAATACAAACATCAAGCGCTTTTTTCGCAGTTTTTGCACTACAAACAAAAGAGAAAAGCAAAAATGCAGTGATAAAATATATATTTTTCATGTTTGGTTTTTAGTAATTACAATTGGTATAAACAAAAAGTGATTCGCCCGGCATCTTTAAGCTATAACCTGTTTGTAAATCCATGGTCAGATTTACAGTATTGGGTAATAAATTATGATCGCCATCTTTTTTCAACAAACCATCGGCATAAATAAATTCTTTAACGATACTTAGTGTTTTTATAATTGAATCTTTAATCCGTACAGTTTTCAAGGTTTTGGAAACATTCACGAGAGCAATCGTCTGCATACCATCCTTTTCAAAAGCCATTGCTTTTATTGATGGGTCACCGGTAACCACTACTTTATATATTTTCGAGCCGGCAGGCATGTATCTGCTTAGCAAAGACCACGCATAGTACCAGGGACGGACAACTTCTTCACTTGTTCCAAAAAACTCATCACCCAAAATATTCCAGAATCCCCAGACTTTTAATTTTTCAGGTGATTCTTTGGAATGCATCGCGTCGTCGAGCATCCATGCAACCGAACCGGAAAAACCACTATTGACAGTTTGAATAAGCGCATCAGCCATATCTGTTCCGTACATGTATTCGTACACAAACATCTGCGAATCATCAACCGAAGCATAAGGTTTCAATTTAGCACGACGTATATTTTCATTCCAATAGAAAGAGTCGGCTGGTTCAACATACTTAAAACCAATTTCACCCATCACTATCTTTTTGCCGGCAGGAACTGCTTTCTTATACGCTTCAATTATTTTTGAATACTCCCCTGAGTTTACCGTTATTTTCGAAGGATAGGTGTGAATATCGTATAATCCAACAATGTCTTTCAGATGTGTAGCGCAACTATCTGCCCACCATACTTCATCCGTTTTCCAAATAGCTGCATCCGGTCCTGCTAACGACAGTTTATTGTCTAAATTCAGTTTCTTTAGCTCATTATTAAAATATCGAATTGCATTTGCCCAAAGCGGGTATTTACCTTCAGTTACCGACCAATATCCATTTGGCTCATTGATAAGATTATAATACTTAATACAGATATAACCTTTTATATGAATCAAATAATCAACATATTGTGCAGCAAGCGACAAATTGGTTTCATTGATTGTATTCGTTTCTGAATCAACCAATCCATTTCCCCAATCGCCAAATAGTACACTGACATTTCTGCTCTGGCAATAATCTAAAATAGGCGTTAATCGTTCAATATTTTGCTCCGGGACTAATTTTCCGTTGAAAATTAGCGATTTTGTATTTATCATTACACGCATAAACTGTGGTCGCATAAAATCAAGTCTTGCATACAGTTTTTGCCAATCTGATTCAGATATTTTTAATTCGCCATTCCCATAGTTTTGCTGGTAAGGATCCCATTGAGCACCATTACCTATATAACAGTCATTGATAATAACATCCGAATGTACAGTAACTTCCGCCTGTGGATTATTGCTTTTATTTTGAGTGTTTTCAAAACCACTGGTACATCCGTATGAAAGAAAATTAAATCCGGAGATGATGAATCCAACAACAAATAAAGAGTGTTTAATTTTCATTGAAAACCATTTGTTTCTAACATGAAGCTAACTATCAAAATATCAGCTCGGATGTAAATTAAACTAGAACTAATGTTTCTTTACGGAAATCCAGTATTTACGGGGTTTCTTTACAAATTTGTCGTAATCTTTATAAATATTTGTCCAGTCGTCCGTTCCGCTAAGCACAAATGCAAATGCATTATCTGTTACGGTCATTTTTAAGCTATTACCTAAATCTTCAGTACCGGCATTTATCAGTGTACCGGAAGTAATTTTACCAATTGAATCTGTAAATACTACTGTACCTTTTGCATAATCGCGCATCCAATGACCCGTACCTTTTGGAATCTGACGATAGAATTTTGTCACATCTACTGTTTTAAGCGGATTCTCGGGGTTATCACCACTAAAAATAAAATCAGCATATTTGCCATCTACACCGCTATTATTCATTACTTTACCGTATGTATTTCCTGTCTCAGATATACTATCCAGCGTAAATGTCAGTGTATTATCCAATTCGGTATTTGGTCCATAAATTGATGACCAACTCAATGGTTTATCGCCGAGTTGTAACACTGCACCGCCACCATATTCAGGACCGGTACCACCAAAAACCGTGAGTGCTTTAATATCCCAAACCCCTAAGATTGTTTCGCTAAACTCAGTTACATGAATGCTGTAATCTCTTTTTTGACCGGTTTCAGACGTGATGGTAATCATACCTGATTTTGTGTCATTCTGAAAATTCATCGTCTGACCTATTTCCAATGTTGACTTTGCCTGAAAAGATAACTCCAATTGAGTCAATTTTACATTTGTCAAATCAGGTATTACGGATACATTGATAGCTAAGGTTATGACACCTGTTGTGGCATCAGTATTTTCAATAATAGCTTTTCCAACCTGATTCTCAAACTTGATGTTAATCACGGTTCTTTCGTGATTCCAACCACCTTTTGTAATATCTTCCAGCGGATCTTTTACGCACGACTGTACTCCAAATACGGTGATTGCTATTAGAATATATTGATAGAATTTCATAATTTATTTTCGTTTGAATTATCTTAAACTTGCATTTAAATCTATTTCTGCCTGTGGAATTGGATAGAAAGCTGCCTGTTCTTCAGTTATACTGGCAGCTTCAGGCACATCGGTTATCACTCTGTTCCAGCGGCGAAGGTCATAAAGGTGGTCGCCTTCGTAGGCTAATTCCCAGGTGCGCTCTTTGTAAACAGCTTTTCGGAAATCAACAATACTTAAACCGGGCATTAAATTACCCAATCCTGCTCTGTTGCGGATTGCATTGATCAAACCATACGCTTTAGATGTTGGACCGGCTGCTTCGGCATATATGAGTGCCACATCCGAGTAACGGATTAAAAATGGCCGGGTACTTGTTTTATCGCCTACAAAACTTG
This sequence comes from Paludibacter sp., assembly GCA_037132235.1. Taxonomy (GTDB): domain Bacteria; phylum Bacteroidota; class Bacteroidia; order Bacteroidales; family Paludibacteraceae; genus Paludibacter. The sequence goes on along the minus strand of JBAXPM010000020.1, from coordinate 43,253 downwards.
GGTCAATATACTTTCGTGTAAACGGATAAAGAATTTTTCCGGGATAAGATGCAATTAAAACTCCGGTTTTATCATACACTTTGTCAACAATCAATTCTGTTTTACGTTTGTCGGCTGCATCGAAACTATTATAAAAAGCAGTTGTTGTTTGGTAAACGCTCCAACCATCATGAGTGCCGCTATAGGTTCCATTTTTATTGTCTAAATAGACCGTTGCACCCCCGATATAAGGAATAAACATTTTTGAAATCTTAGAATATTCGCCTTCAACAGTTCCGGTTCTGTCCATCGACATAGTGAAAATATGCTCTGAACCTCTTGGTTTTTCTACATCATATATATTTACAAGCGAACTATCAAGTGCATAAGTAGTTTGATCATTAATAACTTTGCCTGCAAAATAAGTGGCACTGTCATACATTACTGTTATATCACGTTTCATATCTTTGTATAAAGGCACATTATGCTCTTTGGAAGAAGCAATAAAAAGGTAAGCTTTTGCAGCCAATGACTGAGCCGCAACTCTATCGGCTCTTCCTAATTTAGGAATTGTATAAACAGACATCAATGATTCTGCTTTTTTGCAATCAGACAAAATTAAATCGTACATTTCATCTAAATTAGAAAACAATGGCGCCGAGGTTTGTTCCAATGTTTGAACAGTTGAGTTATGCTTTGGAACTAAGCCATATACACGAACAAGATTAAAGTAATTCCACGCTCTGAGGAAATAGGCTTCACCTAGATACTGATTTTTCAGTGCTTGATCATAATCGCCGGTTGAAACATTCTGAATAACAGCATTGGCCCTGTTTATTCCTATAAAAGCATATGTAAAATAATACTGCAATACCGTATTGGTTTTGAAACTGGGTATATTCCAATTATTTAAATCAGTGGCGTCCTGACTTTCGTCCGGTTTTGGGGTAATATTTTCAGTAGGCAATTCGCCCAGGTAAAATACACCTCTGGAATATTCGAGAAAAGTAAGCGTGGCATATGCATAATCTACTGCTGCATCAGCATCGGCTGCCGATTTAAAGAAGTTGCTTTCTGAATAAAATCCATATGGCTTTTCCTCCAAACTACACGAGCCAAAGGCTAACACACTGCAAAGTGCAAATAATTTTATTTTCGTTTTCATGGTTAATCAATTATTAAAAGGTTAAGTCAACACCAAATGTCCATTTGCTCAAGCGAGGATAACCACCCCAATAAACACCATCGAGTCCAACTTCCGGATCGTAACCTTTGAACTTTGTAAATGTATATAAATTCGAAGCATTCAGGTAGAGACGGGCTTTTGATATGAAGCTCTTTTGTGGAAGGTTAAAATTATACCCAATATTCAAATTCTGAATCCTCAAATATGAACCATCCTGAATCCACCAATCTGATAAATTGACCAATCGACCATCTTTTAACGAAGGATATAAATTTGTAGGATTATCAGGAGTCCAACGGAGTGGTTGATTACTTGACGAATTAAATGCCTGTGTATTCAAAATTTGTTGTCCGAAGGCACCATTTAAAAATACACTCAAATCAATATTCTTCCAACTTACATTTAAACCCATGCTGGCTGTAAAATCAGGATTTGGATTTCCAATAATAGTTCTGTCCTTTTCATTTACAATTCCATCGCCATTGTAATCTACATATTTGAACTCACCCGGTTTTGCTAAATCACCCATCAAACCCGCATTAATTCCCTCGCTTATTGTCTGTACAATTCCATCAGTTTTGTAACCATAAAATGAATTTATAGGTTGACCTATTGCTAAAATATTGGTATATGCACGGAACATCGAAACATTGTTACCTGTATATTCAAATTTCATTCCTGTATTCGGATCGGTAATTAGTCCCGAAGTCAACTCATTCCCCAGACTTACTACTTTATTTTCGTTCTTGGCAAAAATAAAATTTCCACTTACTTTCCAGTCTTTTGTGTTTAAAATATCGCCTTCAATTGTTACTTCAAAACCACGGTTCTGAATTTGCCCATCATTAATCCACATTTTATTATAGCCTGATGAATATGCCAAATTACGTTCACGCAATAAATCGCTGGTTTGTTTATCGTATAAGTCCAGAGTGACACGCAATTTTCTATTAAAAAATGCCATATCCAACCCTAAATCAGCTTGTGCAGTTGTTTCCCATTTTAAATCCGGATTAGGGATTCCGCCCCAAATACTATAAATATACTGCATACCAGCTACATAACCGGGACCAATGGTTGTTACCCACACACCATCGTCGTAGTATTTCCCTGTACCATACCTACTGAGCGTTTGATATGGACTGATACCCTGATTGCCGGAAACACCATAACTAAAGCGGGGTTTCAATTCATCAAATATATTCAGATTTTTGACAAAACTTTCTTCTTGAGCTTTCCAGCTTACTGCTCCGGATGGGAAAAATGCCCATTTGTTGTTTGCTCCAAACTTCGACGATCCATCTGCACGAGAAGTAAATGTAGCAAGGTATTTATTGTCGAAAGTATAATTTAAGCGAAACATCCCGGACATAAGTTTGGTTTCGGAAAATCCATTGCCAATACTGTTTTTTTGAGGATTACCGGTACTCATATCTTCATTTTGCAGTGCTTCGTTCACAAAGTCCATAGCTGCAAGCGTTGAACTTCTGGAAGTATAATCTTCGTACGAAAAACCGGCCATAATACCAAGTTCGTGTTTTCCGAATGCTTTTTGAAAGTTTAAGAAATTCTCTGATACAAGATTTTCACCTTCCCAGTTGCTTATTTTTGCATAACCATTATTAAAAGTCCCGGCTTCTGTATATACTTTGGGATAGTATTGGTCACCAACAGACTTCCCATATTTATAATTGATCTGACTGGTCAGTTTAAGTGCCGGTACAATCTGCCACTCCAACGCTGCCGAAGTAATTACATCGAGCATATTGCTGATGTTTTTCTGAAGGTTAGTGATAGCTAACGGGTGACTGAAATCCTGACTACTTGTCAGATAATAATTTCCTTTTTCATCGTAAACGGGTAAGATTGGATTACGATAATAGGCTAATCCTCCATTTGAATTACGAAATCCTTTCGACAAAATATTAGAGAATCTGATTTTTACATTTTTGTAAATGTTATGATCAACACTCAGGTTATATCCACCTTTTGAATAATCATCATTGATATAAACTCCCTGATCGGTATAATAATTCGCACTCAGATTAAATAGTGTTTTTTCAGTTCCACTCGATACTGTAATAGTCGTATTATTAGAAATTGGTGATTTTCTGAATACAATATCATCCCAACGGGTATTTGTTTTCCATGTGGTGGAAAGCTCCTGAATGGAAGGGTAATATACCCCTGTCGATGAAACTTCACCGATATACATTGCTGGAAAACCACCGTTTATACGCGATTCGTTATTCAAGGATGCCATTAATACCGGGTCTCGCCACAAATTAAGTTGAGAAGTAAATTCAGAAGCAGTAACCTGTTGACTGATCTTTACGGTTGTTTTGCCAATTTTTGCTTTTTTGGTTGTTACCATAATAACACCATTGGCCCCACGTGAACCATATATAGCTGAAGCTGAAGCATCTTTCAGAACCTCCATACTTACAATATCAGCCGGATTTATTTGCTTCAGGTCGCCTGCATCACCCAAGGGGAAACCATCGACCACAATTAATGGTGCATTTGAACCACGCAATGAACTATTACCACGAATACGAACCGTTGCACCTGCTCCGGGATCTTGTGATGAATTGATTACCTGTAATCCGGCTGCACGTCCCTGAAGTAGTCCTTCGATTGAGTTGGCCGGAATACTCTTTAGTGCCTCAGCTTTAACCGAAGTTACAGAACCTGTAACATCACTCTTTTTTACACTACCATACCCTACTACCACAACTTCATTCATTGATACCGAAGATTCCTGCAAAACAATGTTCAACTCTCCTTTTCCCTTAACGACAACAGATTGTGGTTCCATGCCTACATAAGAAAAGTCAATTATTGAGTTTTTTGGCAATTCATTTATATAAAATTTACCATTAACATCTGTTATTGTACCAATATTTGTCCCTTTTACTTTTACTGACACACCTATAATTGCTTCGCCTTTCGTGTCTTTAACAAAACCGGAAAGTCTAATTCCTGCTGTTTGTGCTAAAACTGAGGTAGTAGTACAAAGCATACTGAAAAGCATAAAACATATTGCCATTTTGAATGATAAAATACAATATATTTTGTTTTTTTGAAATCGTTTCATGTAATTACAATTATATATTTATTCAATAATCTCAACACAAAAGTAGCATTTCTTTATTCTGTTTTATTGTCTTTATTCGCTGATGAATGATACTTTTTTGAAAGAATGTTGATTGTTTTTTTAAATTACTCTCTGAATTTGTTTTTTCAGATTTTTAACGGCAGGTGCTTCCGTCATAAAATTTAATAATTCGTGGATATTACAGGTAGCTACTCCAATATATTTATCAGCAGCACCGTAATATACAAAGAGAGTATCATTAATAATTACGTTGCCGGTGGGGAAAACACATCCGTTATAATAACCTTTGGTTTCATATTCAAGTTCCGGTTCGAGCAGACAATCGGGTGTACGAGCTATTATCTTTAATGGATTCTCTAAATCCAATAGCACAGCACCAACCCGATAATAACCAAGCCCTCCATTTTCAACACCGTGATAAAGTACCAACCAACCTTTATCGGTTTTCAATGGTGGTGTACTTCCTCCTATTTTTTCTTCCCAGGTACCTTCAATTCCGGTCATTAGCAAATGACTCTCTTTATCTTCCCAGTTTAAAATATCATCCGAGAATTTTATCCAGATTGATGGATATTTCACACCGTATTTTTTCCCAATATACTGTTTTGGACGATGTAATAAAGCATATTGACCATTAATTTTTTCAGGGAATAAAATAACATCCCTGTCATCCAATACAGGCGAAGTTAAACGACCAAGTCGTCGGAAAATTTTGAAATCAGTTGTTACGGCCAACCCTGTATTTCCGATATTTTGCTTAACCGCTACAGGTGCATCTTCCCCGCATTCGGGCAAAAGAATTTCATCGTGCCCAAAATTCCAGTATTGACCAGGAGGGTAAGCCCGATAAGCATAAGTTATATAAAATTCATTGTCAAACTTCACAATACGTGCATCCTCCACACCGCCCGAATCAGGTCCGTTCTCGCTTGGTCCAAATACCGGCTTGTCCGACATGCGCTTAAAATGATAACCATCTTTGCTTGTTGCCAAACCAAAACGAATCACATGTTCGCTATCGTTTCCTGCTGCTCGGTAAAGCATATAAAAAGTCCCGTCATCGTAAATCACCCCCGGATTACAGGTTACCAAACTTTCCCATTCATTTGATTCTAGTGGTGAAAGAATTGGGTTCTGATTAAATTTTTTAAATTTCATGCGTCAAATATTATTGGAATTATATAAAATCTTTATGAATCATTATTAGCTGAAATAAATCCAGATTACGGCACAACAAGCCAATAAGATAGCGGCCCATACCCGATAGTTGCTATGCCATGCGACAGATTTCAACTGCTGAGTCTCTTTTTTAAAATCCTTCATGGAAAAAGTGGTTTCGGCTAATTTATCTTCAACTGGCTTTGCAAAAAACAAACTTGTAATGTAAATAACTACCAGGCTGAAAACAAACAAATAGGGTACAATAAGCAAAAAATGAAGATGACCGAAAATGCTTGTTTTAAAGAAAACCATGGCAACAGCAATTGCCAAACCGGACATTAACCCTACAAAAGCTCCAGTTCCATTTACTCGTTTATTAAAAATACCAATGATAAATGCAGCCACAATAGGTGGTGCAATATAGGATAGCATTTCCTGATAATACTTAAGCAGCGAACCAAACTTCCCGATTTGTGGTGCCCAGAATGCTGCCAAAATAATTACAACTACCGATGCAATTTTACCAACCCGAACTAATTTCTGAGAATCAGCTTTTTTGTTGAACTTGGAGTAAAAATCCATTGTAAATAAGGTGGCAGTTGAGTTCAAAATAGCACTGAGCGTGGCTGTTAATGCCGATAATAGTGCTGCAAGTAAAACGCCCAACAATCCAATTGGCATAAGTTTCAATACCATAGTCGGATAAACCATATCCGGTTTTTCTAATCCGGGAAATAAATTACGGGAGATAAGTCCGGGAATAGCAATAATAAATAATGTGCTAAGTGTGAGAAATCCTGTGAAGAGTACTCCTTTTCGTCCTTCGTCTAACGATTTTGCACTCAATACGCGCTGCACCAGCGTTTGATTATTTGCCCAAAAATATAAACCCAACACAGGCATTCCCACAATTAATCCCAGCCAGGGTGTAGCGGTGTCGGTAAGCGGACGAATAAGTTTTATCAGTAAATTGTCAGAAGCTACTAAATTGTAGAAATAATCACTTCCTAAATGGAAACACATGTAAGTAAGTAACATGGAACCAATAATTAAAACCACAGCTTGTATGAGCTCTGTATTAATAACTGATGAAAGACCACCCGGAATAGAATAGGAAGCAGCAATAAGTGCAAAGATTATAATAATGAGCTGTAAATCAGCACCAGGAAATAAAAGTTTAATTATTAAGGCTGCAGCATAAAGCGCTCCCGCAGCATCCAAAAAGATATTTCCTATAATACATATCCCTGAGAAATAGTAGCGCGAACGCTGATCGAAACGTCTCTCAAGAAATTCAGGAATTGTAAATATATTTGATTTTATATATAGAGGCAGAAGGAATAACGCAAAGAAAACCATAACCACTGTACCGGTAAGATTGTAATTGAATACTGCTAAACCTGTATCGTAAGCATCGCCCGATTGACCGATAAGTGTTGTGCTCGAAATGCTGGCCGCAAATAGCGATAATCCAACGATCCACCAGGGCATGGAACGTCCGGCAAGAAAATATGATTTCGAATCTGAACTGTTACCCTTTTTCAGCCCCCACCATATAATAAATGACAGATATACAACTACTATTATCAGGTCAATAATTCCAATTGAGAAAGTATCCATTTTATTTTAAATTTAAGTACATTTTTATCACGCAACAAAACTACAGGTATTCATGCTGTTTTTTGTGTGTTTTTTTGCTCATTAGTTGTATTATTTTGAAATGTGTATTGTTGTATATTGATATTTCATACATTTGCAAAATCAAATCAATACATCCTATAATAATTCAACTTTATTTATATGAATGATATACAAAAAGAAATCACACCTATTTCTGCCGAAGACTTATTCATTGTATTGAATCATCCTAATGCAGATTTTGATTACCCTGTTCATTATCATTCCGATTATGAGATTAATCTTGTGCTTAATGACAAGGGAAAACGAATTACCGGAGACTCTATCGAACCATTTAATGAGTTGGATTTGGTCATGATTGGTCCAAATCTTTCGCATGCCTGGCGTGGTGAAATTATCAAGGGTAACCATGTCATTACAATTCAGTTTTCGGATCAGATTCTAAATTTCCCTATGCTTCAAAAACGCATGTTTTCTTCTATTAAACAACTTCTGATAGATTCACAACGCGGATTGACTTTTTCATATGAGACAAAATTACAAATCAGTGTTAAGATATTGCAACTTACCAAAATGCAGGGTTTTCACACTGTGCTTGAATTTCTTTCCATCCTTTACGATTTATCAATTGCCGACCGGCATGTTTTGGTAAGCAATATTTTCGATACAAAAGATACTATTCGTTCATCCAAAAGTCGCCGGATTGCCAAAGTGTGCGATTACCTCGAAAACAATCTTGAAGAAAACATTAAACTTTCCGACGTATCTTCACTTGTAAACATGTCGGATTCGGCTTTCAGTCACTTCTTTAAGAAAAAAACAAATTGTACCTTTATTGATTATATTACCAACCTACGCATTGCCCGTGCCTGTCAAATGTTATCTGAAACCAGTAACACAGTTGCAGAAATTTGCTATTCATCGGGCTTCAATAATTTATCCAATTTCATACGCATTTTCAAAAAGAAAAAAGGGATGACTCCGAATGAATACAGACTGTTTCTGAAACAAATGTTGATTAAATATTAAAAGACAACCTTACGACAAAGAATCGACATCCTTTGAATGATTTCATACAAAGGAATGCCGATTCATTCAACAAATTTATTTTATCAACTTGTAACTTTTGTTGCCATCAACCACCAGAACATAGATACCTTTTCCCAATTGACTGGTATTTATTACAGCTTTTTCTGTAGCCTTCAGTTTATTTATAAGTATTCCTAATGCATTATAAATCTCAATGCTTGACACTGCACCTTCCACAGATATTTGATTACTAAAGTTTATTGGATAAACTTTAGTTTCACCCAAAATTGATCTTATATCTCCTGTAGTAACATTATCGCCATATTCTTCCATTTTCATACAGTTAATATAGGCAAAAGCTGATGAAGGAGTGGTAGTAATAGTGGTTAAGGTAATTGCACCAGTACCATCAGGCTGAATCAATCCTGTAGTATAGAATGAAGTGTTGTTTCCATAATAAGTTACAGCTTTGGTAAGTGTATCTGTTGGAGTCAATGCATACAATACATTTAAATTTGTTGGATAATTGACATGCGAACCTATATAAACTGTTCCTCCCAAACCTGTGACCGTAGAGCTTTGTAAAGCACCCACTGATGGGGCACCTGCACCCTGAAGAGTATATTGGGCTGCACGGTCAATATTGGTATTTCTTGATCCAAAGATTTTGAATTTGTATTTTTTGGCGGTATTTAATCCTGAAAATTTAATTACAGGACCATTACTTGTATTACCGGTAAAGATATAATCTTCTGTGGCAGTAGCAATGGCTAATTCGCTGTTGCTGCCAAATTGGGAAGTCGAAGGACTTAACAATCCACCATTTAATTTTCCATTGGCTGTAAATCCATTGGCAGTAAACGCCAATGTAAAACCGGAATTGTTGTTCGCTGAGTTAATTAAGTTGGTGAAGGGAGGATAAGTTGTGCTCCAACCGGTTCCTCCGGCAGCATTAGAAATATTATTCCAGTAATTTCCGTTTACATCCGGATTTGTGGTAGCGTCACCATTGGTACCTTCGCTTGGTCCAAAATCGAAGAAAAGATTTTGATTTACCGACATAACAGTACTTACAGTCAATGTTTGTGGTACGCTGGCAGCTGCATTATAAATCGTATTTCCGGCTTGTGAAGCGGTGATAGTAGAGGTTCCCGAACCTACAATCGTTATCGTACTTCCACTTACCAGTGCCACATCAGTATTGGAACTTGTCAATGTTACCGCCAATCCCGAAGTGCTCGATGGTGAAACCGTAAAAGGTGCATCTGCATCGGTTTTTGAACTAAGCGCCCCGAAAGTAATAGTTTGATCTTGTTTGTTAACGGTCAATGTCTGAATTACATTGGTAGCTGCAGCATAAGTGCTGTTTCCAGCCTGAGATGCAGTAATATCGGTGGTTCCTCCACCTACAATAGTGACGGTACTACCCGTTACGGTTGCTACAGCAGTATTGGAGCTGCTATACGATACCGCTAATCCTGAACTGGCAGTGGCTGTCAGATCAAAAGGTGCATCGCCGGTAGTTTTGGAAGACAATGCTCCAAATGTTATAGTTTGTTGTGTCAGTGAAGCACTTACTGTTAATGTTTGTGGAACACTTGTGGCGGCTTCATAGGTAGCATCACCGGTTTGTGAAGCGGTGATGGTTGTTGTTCCTACCCCTACAATATGAATCTGACCGGAAACAATGGTTGCAACATCGGTATTGGAACTGGTATAACTTACGGTCAATCCTGAACTTGCAGTTGCTCCCGGAGCATAGTCAGCATCGCCAATAGCTTTAGTTGTTAAAGCCCCAAAGGTAATGGTTTGAGTTCCTTTGTACTCTTCCATTTTCATACAATTGATGTAGACACCAAAGGTACCTGAAAACATAGTAGCAGCAAGAGTAATTGAATCTGCTTTCGGATAAATAAGATCTGACTTAACAATTCTGGTATTATTACAGGTTACTCCGGCGCCCGATGCGTTTCCTGTATTTGCAGTAGCATATCCGATACCTAAAGTATCAGTATAAGTTGTCGTTCCGGTTAAAGTATACCTGTTAACTCTGGCAGTAGCAGCCCTGCTTCCAAAAATATAAAACTTATAACGTTTTGCCGGATTTAGTCCTTTAAATGCCAGCACCGCTCCGGTTCCACCAGAAGAATTATTATAAATTGCTGAGGTCGTTGCAGTGCCAATCCCTAAATCTCCAAGTGCTGCAGTATTTGTATTCGGTCCAAAAGAGGGTCCATTTACACCAACAAAGGTATTTAAATTATTGCCAATGTTTCGTTGGTATAAATTGTAATTGCTGACTATACTAGTTGAATTAATAAGTTTCCTGGTTTGAAAACTCGCACCAACAGCGTAATAATTATTCCAATAATTACCTGATGCAGCTAAACTTGTTGAATCTGTGCTTTTACCAAAATCAAAATAGAACTTTTGGATTAATGTTTGAGCATTCAAGCTCGTTAAACCTGCCATAAAGCAGAATAAAAAGAATAGTTTTTTCATTGTAGTTATTTTTAAATTTGTGGATATAGTTTTGTGTTTTTAAAATCCTGTTTGATAAATTGCATTTGTAAATTATTGAACGTATTTAAAAAGAAACGAAAACCGTTTTTTACATTTACAATTCAACCATTAAATGATTCTTTATTTTTTTTTAAATTTGGCTGTTTACATTGACTATTTAGTGATTATAAATTTCTTATTGACCTCACGACCACTTTTTTCGTACACTTTTAAAAAGTAAATTCCGTGTTGAAATTGGCTCATATTTAGTTCTACTTTTGATTTGTTTTCACTGTTTTTTTTTAGAATAATTTTACCTGAAACATCATAAACTTCTACAGATTTGATAATGTCCGTGCTTTCTACAAAAAGAATGTCTTTCACCGGATTTGGATAAATTAATTGATTCTGAGAACTTACATTATCAACTGCCGATATTACTGATAAAATATTAATCGCATTATTCCAGGTATCCGTTTTAAATGGTGCTGCAGGCAAGCCCTCTTTATTCATTAAATTTGGTTGTAGAGCAGCTGTATAGGCATACTTCACTACAACAGGAATTGCAACATTTGGAGATGAAACTTCTACCGTATTGCCTACTATATTGGCAGTAGCTGCATAAAATACTGCATCTGAACCGGCAATCTGAAATTCTTTTAAAGCCGCACCATCTTTTGAAATCAATCCGGTTCCAATCGTTGCGGGATGAAACGATATAATCATTTTATTGCCCTGAACAGTATTTGATTTATATACCGGACCGGAATAGGTAATATTTTGTCCGTAATCCTTTGCCAATGCCCACTTTGCCAATCGTTGACCTACTTCAAGTTTATTTTCGGGATGAACATCGGTCGGACTCGAATCTACAATATCAACTGTTACAGCCATTCCGGTATTGGGGATGGTTAGCATATTGGTTTGAGCATCTCTGAAAGAAGGCCAGTTTGGATCTGTATAAGCAGGCAATTGAACATAATAAAACGGAAAATTTCCAACTCCCCATCTTGTTCTCCAGTCCTGAAGCATGGCACCGCAAAGTTTTGTGTAAAATGCTCCATCCAACGTATTTGCTTCTCCCTGATACCAAAGTGCTCCTTTGATACCGTATGGAATGATGGGTGCTAACATGGCATTGAATAAATTTGTTGGGCGGTATTCTGGATTGACTGCCAAAGGAGCAGCATCGTAAGGCGCAAGTATTTTGGTATTAAACTCCGTATCGGCAGCCAATGTTTCACGACTTATCCATGCCTCACATCTTGAGCCACCATAAGCTGCTTCCAGCAAGCCTATTGGAATATTTACCTGAGAATTTTGATTTATTTCCCGTCCAAAATAATAGGCAACAGCCGAGAAACTGGCCACATTGGTGGGATTACATTCAAGCCAGGTTCCGTCACAATTGTCGGTAGGTTTTATTCGGGCAGTTTTAGCCACTTTGAATAAACGAATATTGGGGTAGTTGGCTGCTGCAATTTCGGAAGCATAGTTTGTCACTCCTCTGGTACCTCCGGAAACAACATTCATGTTATATTCCATATTCGATTGACCTGAACAAACCCACACATCACCAATCAATACATTGTTAAGTTGAACTGTGTTTGTTGTGCCTTCAAAAGTAAGGGTATAGGGTGTTGGTTGTCCGGGAATGGCTTTCGGCGTTTGTATCGAGGTACTCCATTTGCCATCTGCTCCGGCTTTTGCTGCAGCATTTTGCCCCCAACCGGCCGTAATTTTCACACTATCATTTGGCAATGCCCAACCCCAAAGTGCTGTTTGCATATTTTGCTGAAGCAGCATATTACTTGAGAACACATTGGGTAATGTAACAGTATTATAAGCCGGTTTAACAGTAAGCATTACGTCATCTATATAAAATGTAAAAGCGGGTGCATTTGCCCATGCCATTGGCATAAGTGTTATCACATCATACAAATTGGCTCCATAGGACGTAAGATCAATGGAGAAGTCCTGCCATTGGTTTGGTGTTGAATATGGTAGGTATTGTGCTATCTGTTGATAGATTGTATTATTCGCTTTACTTTCTAATTTTATAAGTGAAAAGCTAAATGCCTGCGTTGCAAACACCTTAAATTTGAGTTTTTCCTGAACAGCTGTATTAATTTTATTCGTTGTGTTAAACACAAAACCAGCAGTATTGCTTGCAGGTACCGATACTAATCCTACATTTCCGGTACCACTTGGATTTCCGGCTATTGATATCGAGTTATTTCCCCAAGCTCCTGTTGGCGCAATTACATTGTCGAAGTTGCAAACAATCACATCTTTGCTGTAATCAGCTACATATTTTTCCACAAAGGTTACATTATCAATATACAAGTCGAACGCAGGTTTTGAATCATAGGCGGCAATTTTCATCGCCACTTTATTATACGTTCCTGCACTTCCAGCCGTCATCCCGCTCAATGGAATATAAATATCCTGCCATGCGCCTGCACCGGTATATCTATACGTACCCGTCCAATCTTCGGATGCAGTCCATTCCGGCGTAATGAATCCCGGCACAAAACGATAGTTTGTTTCAGTTGACTTCACACTGATTTTTAAAAACTGATAAGGATTTACATCAAATCCTACAGGCAGTGTAAAGTAGATATACTCACCTGTATTATTGGCAGGTACCGTTATTTTTCCGGTTCCATTTACTGTGGTCATGGTGCTTCCAAAAGCACCGGAAACACCAGTGTAACAGGTTATATCATTAAAATTATTCAATACTAAATCAACAGAATAGAGACTTACATTACAAAGAATAATGCATACTAAAAGGATTGTTTTTTTCATAATAAAGTTTATATTTAATACCCCGAATCGAATTGCTAATATCTATTTATAAACACTTACAAACATACAGTTATTTTTAATAACGCAATTAGATGTTTCGGCTAAATGATTGTATTGTTTTGAAAAGTTGAGGTAATTTTAAAAAAGGTTCTGTTTAAAAAAGTCACTTGTATGCTTTATAAATAATCACAATTAATTATATATGGCATGTAATACCATTATAAATTGTTGTGGTTTTTTTCTAATCCGGAATCTTATTGAGGGATTGTTAGTTTAAATCACAATAGGAATGACTCTCTGTAAAAGTTTAAAGTTCTCAAAATGAGGTTATTCAAAGCTTTGAATAACCTCATTTCTAATAAACTATTAATCAAAATCACATTTGATTCGTTTTAAAAGGATCGTTATTGAAATACCCCGGAGCATTTAAATGTGCTTCTCCCGGAGCTTTGGGTGGTTGTGATTCCAATTGAAGTGCAATTTCATTGTCAAGTTCAATGTGTTCCACCTGTGGTGCGATGTATTGCTTGTTTTTTGTTTCCATACTATTTATTTTTTAAGTTGGTTTGATTTTAGTTTTATTGATTTTCTCCTTTCCACCTACTCCAACACAGAGTAGGTGATTGAAAAGAAAGCAAACAAATCATAGTTAAGGTTTTATGAAAAAAACTACTTAAATCAATCAACAATTATTTATGAAAATTTATTTGATAATTACTTTTTGTGTTACACTCTTACCTGCATTGGTTACTGTTACCATGTAAACTCCGGTAGCCAATGATTTTTTCAACTGAGTCAAATCAGACAAAATTTTCTGACCAACTGCATTGTAAACAGCTACATTTGTTTCAGCACTTGCACCGTTAACCACAATCTGGTTGTTACCATTGATTGAAATCCAAACATTACCGGTTGTGTTCGGGTTAATTCCTGTTGCTACCGAAGGAGCTTTGAACAACACTGTAAAGCGGGTTTCATTATTAGCTGTTACATCAGAATAGAAGTTGTAATCTGCAAGAGTCAAATCCTGTTCGTAGTTCAACAAATTGTCACGAAGTATAATCTGAGTACCACTTGCAAAGTTTGCAAACTGAGAAGCTTTAATAGTGAAGTTATTTGCTTCGCCGGTGGTGAAACCTAAAGTAAGTTCACTTGCATCGTTCACACCATTGATTACAACCTGTTCAGTTCCTGCCATGGTATAAATTTCAGGAATAGAAGCTGACTCATTCGACATCTTTGGTGAGTCATAGCTATCAAGACCATTCGAAGCATTTGAATTAAAGTTAATCAATGCCTGATCGCTGTTTACACCATTCGATACTTCTAACCGTAATACAGATTGAGCTTCAATACTTGCTTTAGCTTTGAAAGTATTTGAACTGTTATCAGCATGTGAACGTTGAGCGTTGTTTACAGAAAGTGTGCTTGAAGCAAAACCCTGTTCAACATGTACCCAGAATGCCTGCATTGGAGGAATCAGGTTGGTAACTGCTTTTGCTCCGTTTGAGGTTGATATGTTACCACTTGCATTATAGGTGTCAAATACATACGTTGTTGCGCCGGTAACCGGTGCAGGAGTTGTTTTGGTACGATACCACATGGTGGTCAATAAATTGGTTTTTGTTACACTACTCCAGTCTAAATAACTTGGATATGGATTACCTACCAAATTAAATCCATTTTTAACCTGACCTGATGTTTGGGTAAGACCAATCTCTTGAGCACCGGTATTCAACGTACCAGTGAAAGTTACTACTCCGCTTGAAGCCATATTAGCCACATAACCTTTCATTACTGTTAGGTCAGTTGTTGTATTGGTAATAGTTGCCCATGGAGCTGTACTGCCGTGTGCTTCATCGTACCAGTACAATGGATTGCCTGAACTTGCGGAGAATACATCGCTTTTTGCTCCTGAAACGGGACTTGAAACATACCAGTTACGACCTGATGTCAGGTATTGTTCTACATTTGAAGAACCTGCAGTTAGCGTTCCACCATTATCTACAAAGGTAGCTGTTCCTGTTGCATCACTTTGAAGAGTTAATGCACTTACAACCGACAACGATTGATTTGAGTTTAGTGTCAGTTTTGCTCCCGGTACTACTGTTAAGGCATTTACCGATGAAGCCTGATTGATAATAAGTTCACCGGAAGAAACCGTAAGATTTGTGTTAGGCAGATCTGTAGCAGATATTCCCGATGCACTGATATTTCCACCTGTTACGCTTACAGAAGTTGCAGTTATCGAGGCAGTCAATCCGCCGGGGAGCGAACCGATAAAATTGTATTTTGCGGCTTGCGCTCCTCCCAGGGTTGAACTAGCTGTAACTGTTTTACCTGTACCTACATTGGCATCGGCAAATGTTCCGCTTAAGTTTACTACATCACCTCCAACAATACCGGTAAATGTACCTGTAATTACAGCTGCTGTTGATCCATCATATACTTTATCAGAAGCAGTTGCAGAAGAAATAGCTGTTAAGGATTTTTTGTCTACGGTCAGTGTTTGTGAAACATTGGTTGCCGGACTGTAAGTAGCATCGCCTGCCTGTAAAGCAGTGATTGTTGAGGTGCCAACTCCTACAATATGAATCTGACCCGAAACAATGGTAGCCACACTGGTATTTGAGCTCGTGTAACTTACACTCAACCCTGAGCTGGCTGAAGCCCCCGGTGCAAAATCGGCATCACCATAGTTTTTGGTAGATATTGCTCCAAAAGTTATAGTTTGGGCAGTAGCATATTCTTCTATTTTCATACAGTTGATATATGCATATGCTGATGATGGTGTGGTGGTAATAGTAGTTAAAGAAATTGCACCTGTTCCATCAGGTTCTATCAATCCTGAAGTATAAACTGTACTATTGTTACCATAATAAGTCACAGCTTGCGTATTTGAACCGGATGATGTCAATGTATAACTAACATTTAAGTTTGTGGGATAGATTGTTGCAGCATTGATATATACAGTTCCACCCAAACCGGTGGCAGTTGAACTTTGCAAAGTACCTACTGATGGGGCTCCTGCTCCCTGAAGGGTATATTGGGCTGCACGGTCGATATTGGTATTTCTTGAGCCAAATATTTTGAATTTGTATTTTTTAGCGGTATTTAATCCTGAAAATTTAATTACAGGACCATTACTTGTATTACTGGTAAAGATATAATCTTCTGTAGCAGTAGCAATGGCAAATTCGCTGTTGCTGCCAAATTGCGAAGTATAAGGACTTAACAATCCGCCATTTAATTTTCCATTTGCTGTAAATCCATTGGCAGTAAATGCCAATGTAAAACCTGAATTTGTGTTACCCGAATTAATTAAATTGGTGAAAGGAGGATAAGTGGTGCTCCAACCGGTACCTCCGGCGGCATTAGATATATTATTCCAATAATTTCCATTTGCATCCGGGTTTGTGGTTGCGTCACCATTGGTACCTTCTATTGGTCCAAAATCGAAGAAAAGATTTTGATTAACCGACATAACCGAACTTACGGTTAATGTTTGAGGTACGCTGGTAGCTGCATTATAAATAGTATTCCCGGCTTGAGAAGCGGTGATAGTAGAAGTGCCGGCTCCTACTATCGTTATTGTACTTCCGCTAACCAGTGCCACAGCGGTATTGGAACTTGTCAACGTGACTGCCAATCCCGAAGTGCTCGATGGTGAAACTGTGAAAGGTGCATCTGCATCAGTTTTTGAACTAAGTGCTCCGAAAGTAATGGTTTGATTTTGTTTATTTACGGTCAATGTCTGAATTACATTGGAAGCTGCTGCATAGGTACCGTTACCTGCCTGAGATGCAGTAATATCGGTTGTCCCTCCGCCTACAATGGTAACGGTACTACCTGATACAGTTGCAACTGCAGTATTGGAGCTGCTATACGATACTGTTAATCCTGAACTGGCAGTGGCTGTTAGATCAAAGGGTGCATCGCCGGTAGTTTTAGCAGACAATGCTCCAAATGTAATGGTTTGTGCTGTCAGTGCTGCACCACTAACAGTTAGTGTTTGTGGTACGCTTGTAGCAGCTTCATAGGTAGCATCGCCGGATTGTGAAGCAGTGATGGTGGTTGTTCCTGCGCCTACGATATGAATCTGACGAGATACAATGGTTGCTACAGCTGTATTGGAACTGGCATAACTAACCGCTAATGCAGAGCTGGCAGTTGCACCGGGTGCAAAGTCTGCATCTCCAACAACTTTAGTGGGTAAAGATCCAAAAGTTATGGTTTGAGTTCCTTTATACTCTTCCATTTTCATACAATTGATATAACAAGCTGTAGTACCAGTAAACATAGTAACAGCAAGTGTAATTGAATCTGCTTTAGGATAAATCAACCCTGACTGAACGATTCTGGTATTGTTATAAGTTACACCGGCGCCTGATGCGTTTCCCGAATTTGCGTTTGCAAGAGCATAACCTATCGTTAAAGTATCAGTATAGGTTGTCGTTCCGGTTAAGGTGTACCTGTTAACTCTATAAACATCTTTTCTACTACCAAAAATATAAAACTTATAACGTCTTGCCGGATTTAATCCATTAAATGTTAGCTGTGCTCCGGTGGCACTGGCTGCATTATTATACATAGTTGAGGTCGTAGCATTGGCGATCCCTAAATCTCCAAGAGCAGCAGTATTTGTATTTGGTCCAAAATTGGGTCCATTTACACCAACAAACATATAAGTACTTGTTCGGTTCTTTGGGTATAAATGATAGTTAGTTACCGCATTTGATGAATTTACAAGCCTTCGGGTTTGAAAATTCGCATTAACACCGGTATAGTTATTCCAGTAATTTCCATTATTACCGGCTGCATCAAATTTCGTAGAATCTGCTGCAACTCCAAAATCAAAATAGAATTTTTGGATTAATGTTTGAGCATTCAAGCTCGTTAAGCCTGCGATAAAGCAGAATAAAATGAATAGTTTTTTCATGATTTTAAATTTAAAAATTAAATATAATTGAACCTATAATCGAATGGATGTTTTAGCCATTTATTTCAGTTACAAAAATATAGGTATAACAATTGCCGGAATTACACAATTCAGTCAATTGATTATACTTTTTTGAACATTTATGCTCTGTTTTTTCAAAAAAATACCATCCTGAATTACAATCAGGATGGTATTTGTCTTATTAAAAGCTGCTTGGGATTAATTTCAGGGCTTTACAATGCGTTTCCAACTATTATTTTTTGAACGGCCCAAGTACCTGAACTCTTCAACCGGACTATATAAACACCATTTGTTATGCCGGATAATTGAATATTATCATCACCATTTATTCGATAGTTTCTCACGATTTTCCCGGAAAGTGATATTAACTCTACCCATCCTTCACCTATACATTTTATATTTAAACTATGTTGTGCAGCTGAATAACGAATTTCTGAATTTGCAACCTTATTTACACCAGTTCCGGAAATTAGATAATTTTTAACCAATGTCACATCGTCAATATAAAAACTGAACGATGCTTTATTTGACCATGCTTCGGGAAACAACACAATCCTGTCGTAGGTATTACTGGCTATGGTAGATACATCCATAGATAGCTCTTGCCACTGCCTTGGAGTTGTGTAGGCCAGATTTAAACTAAATGTTTGATTAATAGTACTGTTAGTTTGATCCTCCAGTTTTCCCGAAGTGAAAGTAAATGCTTTTGTTGCATACACTTTAAAGTTTATTTTGTCATGTGTTATGGTATTGATCTTATCAATGGCAGTAAATGTAATTCCTCCAACATTCTTCGATGGTACATATACTAATCCGACATTCCCCGAGCCACTTGGATTAATAACTGTCGTTATAGTATTGTTGCTAAATCCACTCATTGGCGAAATCACGTTATCGAAATTACAAACGATTACATTGCCTCCATAATTTGGAACATAATTATCTACAATACTTACCCCATTCGCCATCACATACATTGCAGGCAAATCCTTACTAAACAAACTAACAGGGCTATTATACATAGTCATAAAGTCAGTAACAGATGCCTGCCCGGGGAAAACTGAATAGTAATGTGCTCCTGTTAATGTTGGGTCATATTTATTTCGCCACATGACCACCATACTAACTCTGTGTCCGGTAAGTGGAGCAAGTATTTGTTTTGTCCAATAGTCGGTACAATCTGACCCATCAGCATTTATTATACCTTCAATTCCTGTTTCTGTCACTCCACAGGGTTTTTTCTTTAGCTGCGAAACTATCGAGAGATTAATGAGGTTGGTTGTAAATGCATCGGTATAAAGTCCATGATAACAATCCATGCCAATAAAATCAACATAATTATCACCCGGCCAGCGAAAAAGGATGTCTTCCTTGGTTTGAATACCGTCCAGTTGAGGTGATATGGCATAAATAAATTGATGAACGCCTTTTGTATCGCGTAAATAAGAAACCGTAAAACGCCAGAGATTTATAAATTCATCCTGCGTTGTACATGCAGTACCCCACCACGACCACGATTGTGTGTGTTCGTGAAATGGGCGAAAGATAATTGGGATTAAATTTCCCTGACTGTCTTTTAATGATGCCGCAAAAGTTGCCAGCCGGTCAAGCCATGTTTTAAAACGGATATTTGTCACACTACCTTCGGTTACAATTTGTTTGGCAACTGTAGTATTTGAAACATCCCAGGCATCACCATTGGTAATCGGATTGTTCAAATGGCAACAAGCAGTAATTACCTCACCACGAGCACGGGCTTCCTTAATCACTCTCAGACGAATAGGATTGTCGGGGTTATTGTTACAACGATCATCCATTACTTCTGCAAAATCCACACTGAAAACTCCGGGATAATCGCCACATACATCTTTTGTGTCAGAACCACCTGCTGAATTGTACCATGTTCTTCCATAAATCAAATCGTCGTGATGACCAAACATAAATCCCTTTTCGGGAATTTTCCACAACTGGGAGTAAAGCGCTTTGGTTTCTGCTGTGGTACTTTTATCTACCATACACAAGGTATCAAGGTTGGTGCCAATCGCTCTTGATTCACTATGCTCAGTTAATCTATTTGCCTGACCCTTTCCTGACACAGTACTTGTTATAAAAAGAAAAACAGCAAGAATTTTTATTAGCCTATACATTTTGTAATTAAATAAAAGAAGCTATCCCAAATATTGATTTAAGACAGCCTCCCGATGTTAAATATGAATTCTCTTGCTTCTGAATTACAGTTTATTTCTAACCAAAATTTTCTGAATATCCTGCCCTTCTGAATTTTTCAAGCGAACAAAATAAACCCCATTAGTTATACCAGACAATTCTATTACTGAGTCTTCGTGAATATTTACAGATTTAATTACTACTCCGGTAACTGTTATCAATTCCACCAAACCAGTTCCATTACATTTAACGCTTAAATTATTTTGTGCCGATGAATAAAATATTGATGATTTAACGCCACTATTTACATCATTTACAGCGGCAATATCTTTTTTTACCAATATAATATCGTCAATATAGAAAGTAAAAGCAGGTTTGCTTTGCCATGCTTCCGGGAATAACACAATCTTATCATAAGTATTACTGGTTATTGTTGAAATATCCATTGACAATTCCTGCCATTCGTTAGGGGTTGTATATGCAGGATACAATCCTAATGCTTGATTAACAGCGCTGTTTGTCTTGTCTTCCAGTTTCTCATAAATGAAGGTAAATGCCTGAGATGACAACACTCTAAAATTGATTTTGTCGTGTGTGGCAGTATTTATTTTATCAACAGAATTAAAAGTGATACCACCATCATTATTTGCAGGTACTGATACTGCGCCAATATTTCCGGTACCATCAATATTAATTATTGTAGAAATAGTATTGTTTCCAAATGCTCCCATTGGTGCAATCACATTATCGAAGTTACAAACTATCACATTTTTTGTGTAATCAGGCACATACTTTTCTACAAACGTAACATTATCGATATTCAAATCGAACGAAGGTTTTGCATCATAAGCGGCTATCTTCAGCGCTATCTTATCATAAGTTCCGGCAGTACCCGCAGTCATTCCACTCAAGGAGATATAAATATCCTGCCATGTATTAGCACCCGTATATTTATACGATCCATTCCAATCCGCCGATTCAGTCCATTCCGCAGTAATTAACGAAGGAACAAAACGATAGTTTGTTTCGGTTGATTTTACACTTATTTTTAAGAATTGATATGGGTTTACATCAAAACCCGTCGGAAGTGTAAAATAAATATATTCACCGGTATTATTAGCAGGAACGGTAATGACACCGGCACCGTTAACTGTGTTCATAGTACTTCCAAAAGAACCTGAAGTACCTGTAAAACAAGTAATGTCATTGAAGTTATTCAATACTAAATCAGCTGAATATACGCTGAGACTACAAAGAGCGATGAATAGAAGAGTAATTGTTTTTTTCATAAGATTTGATTTTTGATTGTTTAAATTCTATATTAACAGGTAGTCTAAGTAGTAAAAAAGTTACTGTTAATATGTTGATTTTCCATTTATTAATCAACGGTACAAAAATAGATATGATTGATGATTAATTGTTACATAATTCAGTCAAATGATTATACTTTTTTGAACAGTCAACTGTCTGAAAAAGTATAGTTGAAGTTTTTTCTTGCTATATTAATAAAAATCCTTCCGGCTTTATAAGTAGTACTGACAAGAAGATTCTGAGGTTTTTATACTAATAAATCGAGTTATTATTATTTTAAACTAAGAAAAACCTGATTTTTATGATTGTGCTTTATTATATGATTCTATGCTTTGATATAGCTACTACTAAAGAATAAATATGAATAACCGAAAGATGTGATTTAGAAAAAAATAATTCATAAAACAATCGAAATTCTCATTTGAAGAGTTGCAGTAAAAATCTCACGAAAAAATTTAGATGACGAATTGCTTTATATTTTAAACATTTCATTACTTTTGCATAAGAAACCGATTTATACTCTGATTTATGTCGAATACACGAAAAATGCTTATTGAAGTTGCACGTCAGCTTTTTGCCAAAAACGGCAAAAAAGATGTAACGATGAATGACATTGCCGAAGCCTCGAAAAAAGGACGTAGGACGTTGTATACTTACTTCAATAATAAAGAGGAAATATACAAGGCCGTGATTGACAAGGAATTAGACACTATACTCGAACGGTTGAATGTAGTTTCTACCCAAATAATGGAACCTGACGAAAAGCTTACCGCACACATTCTTACACATTTGGATGCGGTAAAAGACGTGGTAAACCGCAACGGTTCCCTGCGTGCCGATTTCTTTCATGATATTTATGAAGTGGAACGTAAACGCAGGAAAATTGATGTTCAGGAAATTTCATTAATTCGTACCATTATCGTTCAAGGGATAAAAAAAGGCGTTTTTAAACGTATGGATGCGGATTTGTCGTCTACTATCATTTTCTATGCAATCAAAGGCCTGGAAGTGCCATATATCCGGCAAAACATCAATTCTGAATTTGAGAAAAACAAAAACAGTATCGTTGAGTTTGTATTTCAGGGTATCAAAAAGAAACACTGAGCCTTTCAAAGTAACTTTTTGGTTGTAAAACACCTCCTCAAGTAACCTCCCGATAAATTTCCTTTCAGCAGAAATTTCAATTAAAGATTTTTTTCTTTAATTGAAATTAATAACTACCTTTGCAGACCCAAACTCTCAAACTAAATAATAATGGCGTTTGTAAATAATACCATGATAATCAGGAGGGAATTGATGTCCAAACTGATTAAACTCTACAAAGAAGGAGAATTACTCAGCGAAATTGACCGTATTCCCATCAAAATGTCACCAAAAAATGCACAGTCACGCGGACGCTGCTGCATACATAAAGAGCGAGCGGTGTTGAAATACAAAATGCTACCGATTCTCGGATACAGCATCAACGAGGAGGAAGACGAACTCACTCCACTTTCGACCTATGCACAACAGGCTCTGGAACGCAAAAAGCTGAATAAAAGTATTCTAACCGTTGTTGACGAAGCTTGTACTTCCTGCGTAAAAACGAATTATGTGGTTACCAATCTTTGTAAAGGCTGCGTGGCCCGTTCGTGTTTTATGAACTGCCCCAAAGACGCTATCAGCTTTATGGATAATGGTCAGGCTCATATCAATCACTCAAAATGTATAAACTGCGGTATTTGTAAAGAAGCATGCCCATACCACTCAATTGTTTATATACCTGTTCCCTGCGAAGAAGCCTGCCCAGTAAAAGCGATACAGAAAGATGAAAACGGCATAGAACAAATTGATGAATCGAAATGTATTTACTGTGGAAAATGTATTAATGCCTGTCCGTTCGGTTCTATCTTTGAAGTTTCCCAAATATTTGACATTCTGCAGGCTATCAAACGTGATGAAAAATTAGTGGCTATCATGGCCCCTTCCATTATGTCGCAATTCAACAATACCATTGGCGAAATAGGTGCTGCTGTTGAAAAAATCGGATTTGTGGAAGCTATTGAAGTAGCTTTCGGGGCTATGGAAACCACTCGTCGTGAAGGTGCAGAATTGCAGGAGAAACTGGAAGAAGGTCAGCAATTTATGACCACCTCGTGCTGTCCAACCTATATTGAACTGGTAAATAAACATTTACCGGAAATGAAAACCTATGTTTCGCACACCAAATCACCTATGTATTATACCATTGAACTGGTGAAAGAGAAATACCCCGATGCCAAAGTGGTGTTTATCGGTCCATGTGTGGGCAAACGCAAGGAAGTGCAGGATAATCCGCTGATAGATTATATTCTGACATTCGAGGAAATTGATACACTGTTTACCGGTTTGGGAATTGAAATGGAAAATCCAACGATTGAAAAAGAAACAGCTCCTATGCCCGGACGTGGTTTTGCACGTGCAGGTGGCGTGATAGCTGCAGTTCAGACGCTTTACCCAAATATGGGAATAGTACCGGTTCAGGTAGCTAATTTGAATAAGAAAAATATCGGACTACTTAGGGCTTATGCCAAGGGAAAAGCTCCGGGAAATTTTATCGAAGTAATGGCATGCGAAGGTGGCTGTATTTCAGGACCATGCGGAAAAATTGATTACGCTCAGGCTCAGAAATTCTTCAAAAAAGCAATGGAGGAAATGTAGTCAACAGTAAGCAGTATGCAGTAAACGGCAAACAGTTAGCGGCAAACAGTTAGCAGTAAGAAAAAAGAGTAAATTCATAATTGATTTTACTCTTTTTTTAATCCATTGAATTGATTGTAAATCACCTGCTTAAGCCTGCAGTTGCATTCACATTTTCCCGTTTCCAACAAACCACTGCGTTTAAGCAAATCGTATTCTATTTTAAAGCTATCGGTAAAAATTCCGGATGTTAGATTTTCTTCAATTTGTGACTGAGTCCACCATTTGGCTTGTTCAACAAAGCGTTCGCTCAGTTTAAATTCGGAAATCATACAGCTTATAAACAAAAAGGAATACTGAATTTCATCTTTACAATCGGCTGTATAATTGGACAAAAACATATATTTAAAATCTTCTATTTCAAGCTTTTTCTTCACGGTACGAGCCACACATTGTTCAATCGATTCTTCCATTACAACATGTGCCGAAATGGTACTATCCCATAAATCATTTGAAGCGTTGTGTTCGTCAGGCTTTTTGTGAAGTAAAATCATTCCTTTATCTACAAAAAGAATTCGTATCACCGGATGACGGTATTTTTTATCATCATTCAGGCTCTGGTTCTGTTGAATACTTCCAACTATTTTACCCTGATTATTTACGATTGGTAACCATTCCTCAAGGATTAATTTAGATCGGATAATTCTGACACGCAGTAATTCGAAAATCACCAGAAAAAATAATATCCCGAGGTAAATTGATTGCAATAATTGCTGATACAGATGTACCTGAACTGCATAATTCTTAACAACAAGATAGCCTGTGATATATAAGAACGTTACAAATACAAACGCCCGGATTACTCTGTTTAATTCTTCAAAATTATTAGTCATTGGAGTAAGACCGGACATAAATTGAAGTACAATTTTTTGAATAGGCTTTCTCAAAACTAAGAAAACGATAAAAAAGGACATTACCACTGTTTCATATAATATGTCGGAACTTATTATCTGATAAGGCAAGAATGTTTCAAGCACTGCAAAAAGGCTCACTAATACAAAAACTATTGTACTAATCAAATGCCATATAAAGATATTATTATATGCGAAAAATATGTAAATCAGCAAGATAAGAGCAAATGGGAAAGATATTTCCCATGCAGAAGTTATTCCAAGGAAATCGTCCACCACTAAAAACAATAGCAGTGGCAGGAAATGAAGTACGGGATTAAAAAATGATTCTTTTATATGTTTTCGGAGTTTATCCATAACTAAATACTATAATCTTGATTTACAACAAGAATACAATGATTATAGTTTTTAGCAGGACACAAAAAACAAATATATTAACCTAAAACGCCATCATGCGGCTTACATACTTACCAATGATATCAAACTCCAGATTCACAACCGTCCCGGCTTTAATCTGGTGGAAATTGGTATGTTCGTAGGTATAAGGAATGATGGCTACCTGAAATGAGTTATCTGTTGGGTTACAAACTGTCAGACTCACACCATTCACAGTTACAGAACCTTTATCTACAGTCATATAGCCTCTTTTGGCCATTTCTTTATCGAAGGCATATTCGAAAGTAAAATACCAGCTTCCGTCGGCTTCCTTCACTTCGGTGCAAATGGCAGTCTGATCCACATGTCCCTGAACGATATGACCATCGAGTCGGCCATTCATCATCATACTGCGCTCCAGATTCACTTTACTGCCCTCAACCAATAAACCAAGATTCGTTCGGTCGAGCGTTTCTTTGATAGCTGTCACGGTATAAGTGTCGGCAGTTTTTGAAACCACCGTGAGGCAAACACCATTATGTGCTACACTCTGATCTATTTTTAACTCGCTTGTGAATGAACACGAAACAGTAATATGCAGATTTTCTTTGTCTTTCTGCAAGGCCACTACCTGAGCAGCTTCTTCAATTATTCCTGAAAACATATCTTTTTTTATTTACAATTTAACAATTTACGATGTACAATTTTAGCTGGTTTCATTTACATTTAATGGTAAATAGTAAATGAAAAAATAGTCAATTATCTGTTATGAACGTGATATCGACTTTACCCCTTTTACCACCCTGATTTTCTTGATGATACCTTCCAGCTCGTTAGTGTCGTTCACCATAATGGTCAGATTACCCTGAAAAAGTCCCGCATTGGAATCGATAGAAATTGACCGCAGCGATATATTTTTTTCTTTCGAAATTAGCGATGTGATATTAGTCACAATTCCAATATCGTCGTGGCCTACAATTCTGAGCGTGATTGGATATTGCGAACCAACCGATTTTCCCGACCAGCGCGCTTTTACAATGCGATATCCAAAACGCTGAATCATTTGCGGTGCATTGGAGCAATCGGTTTTATGAATTTTGATTCCTCCAACTACCGACACAAACCCAAAAACATCGTCACCATAAATCGGATTACAACATTTTGCAAGCCTGAAATCCAGTCCCTTTAAATCCTCTCCAATAACCAGCACATCATCTTTGCCCGAAGTATCTAAATGCTGCAATTCTTTTGAAAAAGAATCAGCTCTTCTAATATCGGGTTGTTCTAAAACAGTAGGTTTATCCAAGTCAACATACAAATCACGAACCACATGCATATCAAGCTTTTCGTGCGCAATTTCCTGATAAAAATCGCTTACGGTTTTATAGCCTCTTTTCTTGGCCAAACGTGAAATCTTACCGTCATCCAGGTCGATTTTCCAGTTTTTGAACCGGCGAATCAGAGTTTCACGACCCATTTCTGCATCCTTAAACTCAACTTCCTTCAGTGCCTGACGTATTTTATTCTTTGCTTTTGATGTGGTTACCACATTCAGCCAGGCCGGATTCGGTTTTTGTGTAGGCGAAGTCAGAATTTCAACCTGATCACCGTTATTCAGTTCGTGTTTTATCTGAACATTTTTGCCATTAATCTTTGCTCCCACACACTTGCAACCCAAACCGGTATGAATTGAAAATGCAAAATCGAGTACAGTTGCTCCTTTCGGGAGTTTATGCAAATCGCCGTTAGGCGTAAATACAAACACCTCTTTATCATACAGGTTGAGTTTGAATTCATCCATAAAATCAACGGCATTGAGCTCCGGATTCTCCAAAATCTCGCGAATGCTTTTCAACCACTCGTCCATCCCTGATTCACTCTTAATGCCTTTGTACTTCCAGTGAGCAGCAAGTCCTTTTTCGGCTACCTCATCCATACGCACGGTACGAATCTGCACTTCCACCCATTTCCCTTCGGGACCAAGCACGGTGGTGTGGAGACTCTCATAACCATTCGATTTAGGTATGGAAAGCCAGTCGCGCAAACGCTTCGGATTGGGTTGATACATATCAGCCACAATGGAATAGGCCTGCCAGCAAGCCGCTTTTTCCTTATCTACCGGCACATCAAAAATGATGCGGATGGCAAAAAGGTCGTATATATTTTCGAACGCAGTGTTTTGTTTTTTTATCTTGTTATAAATCGAGTGTATCGACTTCGTCCGTCCTTTTATGGAAAACTCAAAACCAAGTTCACCCAGCTTTTCTTTGAGAGGAGTGATAAAATCCGAAATGAATTTATCGCGCGACCGTTTGGTTTCGTTGAGCTTATGAGCTATCTCACGATATATTTCCCGATTGGTATGCTTCAGCGACAAATCTTCCAACTCGGTTTTCACAGCATATAAGCCCATGCGGTGAGCCAGCGGAGCGTACAAAAACGAAGCCTCGCGGGCAATACTCTGACGTTTTTCCTCAGGATACGTGTCCAGAATACGCATCAGGTATAAATGCTCGGCAATAATGATAAGAATTACCCGAATATCCTCGGCAAATGTGAGAAACAATTTCCTGAAATTCTCGGTTTCAAGCGAAGCATTTCGTGCATACAATTCTTTTACCCGCAACATCCCGTTGATAATTACTGAAATCTGAGTATTGAATTTTTTCTCAATATCAGCAACAGTTACAACCTTATTTTCAACCAATTCACGAAACAAAACACTCAGAACTGCAGCTTTTCCAAGACCAATTTCTCCCAACACAATGGCTGTGATATTCAACTTATCAAACCATTCATTCTGCGACTGAACAACACTAAGCTTATGATTAGCATTGCTTTCATTCAACATTTTTCTTATTTCGGTACGCTCGGCATACGAAAAAAGTGCGGGATATTCACGCAGTAGTTTGAGATATTGTATGGAAAATGCTGATTTCATTTACTGTCTTATGTCTAAAGTCCGGGGGTCTTAGTTTTTAAGAAAGTGCAAAGATACGATACAAATTCAAGAAGTTCAAAGTTGATGTTCAAAAAAGAGAAAAACTATAATATAAAAAAATCATTTTATTATTAAAAAGCCGAATTGTTGGCAGGTTTGAATTTTCTTTCCTATTTTTGCATAGAAAGTGAAATTCAGAACTGTGAAAGAAAAAAAATCTGCTCAATCCAATATTTTAATCCTTCAGATTGATTCCGATGGTTTATCATTGTCGGTTTACGATAAGCCGGGTCATTTATTTACTTCCAAAAGAATCGATATGGAGGTTTATAAACTTGAAATACCTGATTTACTTGCAATTTTAAAGGAAGAGACCGATTTCAAAACCGAAATTGTTGAAATTATTGTGGAGTCGTATCAGTACAGTTTTATCCCTGTCGATATTTTCAAAATAGAAGAAGCCACCGACTTTCTTCTTTTTGAGCACAAACCCAAACCAACCGACAGTATTTTATACAATAAAATACCTGAATTCGGCATTGTGAATGTTTTTGCTATTCCGGGTGCAGTACTCGAAGTTGTGAATCAACTTTTCCCGAAATCAGCCATCGAGCATCATATAAGCAGGTTTATCACAGAAAATATTTCGCTCCGAAATGAAAACTGCGTGTATTGCCGTGCCGGTAAAACCCGATTTGATGCAGTTGTTATCAAAAATGGAAATATTGCGTTGATTAATAGTTTTGAGTATAAAACACCTGAAGATTTCCTTTACTTCGTACTGAATATATACGATAAACTGTCAATGAATCAGCAAAAACATCCGGTTTATTTGCAGAATACAATTAAAAATCCGGATATTGAACTACTGCTTAAAACCTATCTGACAACAAATTTACTATGAGAATTATAAGTGGCCGGTTTAAAGGCAGACGAATCAGTGCTCCAACCAATATTACAGCACGCCCAACAACCGATTTTGCCAAAGAAGGACTGTTCAATTTACTGAACAACCGCATTGATTTTGAGGGTATTGATGTGTTGGATTTATTTGCCGGAACAGGTAGTATCAGCATTGAGTTTGTTTCACGCGATTGCAACAACGTAATTGCTATTGAGCAGAATGAGAAACACTGCAATTTTATCCGAAAAGTTAGCAATGAACTAAAAATAGACAATTTATCACTCCTAAAGACGGATGTTTTTAAATATATCACCGGCTGTCATACGCAGTTCGATATGATTTTTGCCGATCCGCCTTACGAACTGGAAAAACTGGCCGAAATTCCTGATTTGATTTTCAATCATAAACTCCTGAAACCGGAAGGACTTTTTGTATTGGAACATTCGGCCAAACACAGTTTCCAAAACCATCCTAATTTTGTAGACCACCGGCATTATGGTAATGTAAACTTCAGCTTTTTTGAGCTTAAAAGTTAATCAGTTGTTGTAACTTCTATTCTGTTTCATAACGACTTAATATACAAACGAGGGCTTCATAAATTGATGAAGCCCTCGTTTTGTATGTATTTCTAATTACTGCCTTTTCAGCACAAAAGCGGTACGAGCCGGAATATAAAGTTTCAGCCATTCTTTTCCCACATATTCCGCTGGTGCAGGAGTTGTGATATGAACAACACTTTCGTCAATCAGGTTGAAACCGCCAAAAACAGTTTCGTCTGTATTCAATATTATTTTATAACTTCCCTTTTCGGCCAGAATGCCATAATCTGTAAATGATTCTGTCCCGTTGAAATTAAACACAAACACTAAATCGCCACGTTGATATGCCAAAACCTTATCACCTTCATTATCCCAAAGCTGGTAAATCGGCAGTTTGTTAAATTCAGGCTCGGCATTAATAAGTTGAATCATAGCATGATCGAATTCACCCAACGCATTGTATAAATTCTTTTCATTATCAACCAGTTCCCACTGACGACGGGCGTATTTATGCGACCATCCGTTTCCTTGACGTGGAAAGTCAATCCACTCCGGATGACCGAATTCATTACCCATAAAGTTCAGATAACCACCGTTGATTGTAGTGGCAGTAATCAGACGAATCATTTTATGCAATGCCACACCTCTGTCCACCATTAAAGTGCTATCGCCACGTTGCATGTGCCAGTACATTTCGGCATCAATCAACCGGAAAATAATAGTTTTATCACCTACCAGCGCCTGATCATGACTTTCGGCATAACTGATGGTTTTTTCATCGGCACGGCGATTAGTCAATTCCCAGTAGATTTGACCCACCTTCCAGTCCTCATCCTTAACTTCTTTGATATATTTAATCCAGAAATCAGGAATTCCCATAGCCATTCGGTAATCGAAACCAATTCCACCGTCAGCTACTTTTGTTGCAAGACCGGGGATTCCGCTCACTTCCTCAGCTACCGTAATTGCATTCGGGTTTACCTCGTGAATCAACTTGTTGGCCAAGGTCAGATAACAAATAGCATCGCCATCTTGATTCATATTGTAATACGATTCGTAACCATTGAAATCCTCGCCCAGACCGTGACTGCGATACAACATGGAAGTTACACCATCGAAACGATAACCGTCAAATTTATATTCTTCGAGCCAGAATTTGCAGTTTGAAAGCAAAAAGTGCAGCACCGACGGTTTAGCATAATCAAAGCAAAGCGAATCCCATGCCGGATGCTCACGACGCGAACCTCCATGGAAATACTGATAAGGCGTTCCATCAAAACGTCCCAATCCTTCAATTTCATTTTTAACTGCATGAGAATGAACAACATCCATTATCACAGAAATACCCATTCCATGAGCATCGTCAATCAGATGTTTTAGCTCTTCAGGTGTCCCGAAACGGGATGAAGCCGCAAAAAAACTGGAAACGTGATACCCAAACGACCCGTAATACGGATGTTCCTGAATGGCCATAATCTGAATGCAATTGTATCCCGATTTGTGAATTCGTGGAAGAACTGAAATGCGGAATTCCTCGTAGGTAGAAACTTTTTCTTCGGAACTCGACATGCCGATATGGCATTCGTATATAAGAAGTGGATTTGTAGTTGGTTTGAATTTGGTATGTTTGAATTTGTATTCCTGAATAGGATTCCATACCTGCGCACTGAAAATTTTAGTTGCATGATCCTGTACAACGCGTCGAGCCCAGGCCGGTATACGTTCGCCGCTGCCGCCTTCCCACTCTATCAACAACTTGTAATGCTGCGAATGTGCCATGGCATAATCGGGCAGGCGTATTTCCCAAACCCCGTTTTGCATTTTCTTGAGTTGATAATCGGGATGACGCTGCCAATTGTTGAAGTCGCCAATCAGAAAAATGGCTGTAGCATTTGGCGCCCATTCCCTGAAAATCCAGCCATCGGGCAAATGGTGTAACCCAAAATACAAATAACCTGTGGCAAACGAGGAAAGTGTCTGACCTTCTGACACAAGTTTTTTCTCTATGCTTTCGAAATACTCGAAACGACCGTTTATTGCTCCTGCATAAGGCGCTAACCATGGGTCGGATTTTAATATGGCAAGTTCTTTCATCGTGGGTTTGTTTATTAAATCTCAGTATATTTATATCCGACAGTAAAAGTTGTTAAACCAAAACTTTTACAATTACTTTCTTGTGTGTGCCCGCTGCTATGCCCGGTTGATGAGCATCCTCAGGGAAGAATATTGCAAACTGATAAGGCTGCACATTTACAAAACTCGTTGCTTTATCAGCAAAAAAAGCGACATCTTTTTCGGGGCTATATTCCTGAGTTGTTTGTTTTAATTGATTCACAGCTATCCAACCCATTGTTTCTGATGCAGTGACAGGCACCTGTATGTCGATATAGCGGTTGTGCGTTTCCATTTTGGCTTCATCGGCTGATTTTCCTTCAATTTCCACCACATTTACAAACAAATCAGAGCCTTCTAACTCCAGTTTTCCCAATGGCAAGGCAACTAAATCAGTGTTTAGCAAAAAATCAAACGCCTTTTTAAAGCGTGGATGAACGGACTCATACAAAGCCGCATTTTTTAAAGCATCTAAAATCATCTTTTTATTTACAATTTAACTATTTACGATTTACAATTGGACATAATACATTAGCTAATTTCATCAACAGTGTAATTCAGGAAACGGTTCAGTGGGTATCCACATTTCAACACCTTGACCATTTCATTCAAAAAATCGGGAGATTTGACCTGCTCATCGGTAAAGCGATAATCAACCAGGTAATGCTTCAGTTTAAGCAGTTCTGCATCCGGGAAGTCTTTTGGGAAACCCTGAGGTACAGTTTTCAGTTTATCCTCCTGAAAAAATTCTTTGTAATATTGGGCGAACTCCGGACTGAAGCGAATTTCGTTCAGTTCGTCGATATTATCAAAAACACTCTGTCGAAGCACTTTAAGCAGATTCGGGTCGGGTCCCCAAACTCCAACACCAACGAAGCAACCATCCGGGTCGAGATGAATGTAATAACCGCCACGTTGACTTTTACGTCCACCGGCTGAAGCTACAAAAACACCAAAGTGGGTTTTATAGGGAGTTTTGTCGTGTGAGAAACGCGTATCACGATAGATACGGAAAATACAATCTTTAGCATCAACATGCTTAATATCATCGTCGAATTTGGAAATCTCAAGGATTAAATGTTTGCTGATTTGTTCAAATTCGGCTTTTACCTGATCATACCATTTCTTATTTTCGGCAAACCATTCACGGTTGTTGTTTACTTTCAGTTCTTTCAGGAAACCGAG
Source organism: Paludibacter sp. (assembly GCA_037132235.1). Lineage (GTDB taxonomy): Bacteria > Bacteroidota > Bacteroidia > Bacteroidales > Paludibacteraceae > Paludibacter. The sequence goes on along the minus strand of JBAXPM010000020.1, from coordinate 9,767 downwards.
AATATTTTCTACTGTCATAAATATTTTTTTGCGTATCACAAAAATAGGACAATATTAAGACATATTGGCATATAAAGGTCTTTTTTTTTAGTGCCAACTTAATTTTGCAGAAAAATGCTTACTTTTGCAGGATAAATGAATAAAGGGAAATTAGCCACTAACAAGTATAATTTACTGTCAATCAACCCTGTTTTATACACGACTCGTATATATTTTAAGAATGAAGCATAAAATTAATCAACTGCTGGAAGAAGTAAATCAGCTTGCGGCATCAAATATTGATGAACTGGAAGCACTTCGTATTAAATATCTCAGTAAAAAAGGTCAGATATCGGAACTGTTTAACGACTTCCGTAATGTGGCTAATGAGGAAAAACGCGAAGTTGGTCAGCTTCTTAATGACCTGAAAAACAAGGCTCAGGATAAAATTACCGAGCTGAAGGAATCGTTTGAAAACACGCAGCAAACTGAAGCCAAAAATGATCTTACTCGCAGTGCCGACCCACTGAAACTTGGCACCCGTCACCCTTTGTCGTTGGTGAAAAATGAAATTATCGATATCTTCTCACGCATTGGCTTTACCATTGCCGAAGGTCCGGAAATTGAGGATGACTGGCATGTATTTGGTGCGTTGAACTTTCCACCGGAACATCCGGCACGCGACATGCAGGACACCTTCTTTATCGAGCAAAATCCGGATGTACTGCTTCGCACCCACACTTCGTCGGTGCAATCGCGCGTGATGGCCAAACAAAAACCGCCTATCCGCATGCTTTTCCCGGGTCGTGTATACCGCAACGAAGCCATTTCGTACCGCGCACACTGCTTTTTTCATCAGGTGGAAGGACTTTATATAGACAAAGATGTTTCGTTTGCCGACCTGAAACAAGCCTTGATGTATTTTGCCAAAGAAATGTTTGGCGAAAACACCGATATCCGCTTGCGTCCATCATATTTCCCATTCACCGAACCAAGTGCCGAAATGGATATTTCGTGTAATATCTGCGGTGGTAAAGGTTGTCCGTTTTGCAAACACACCGGTTGGGTTGAAATTCTGGGTTGCGGCATGGTTGATCCTAATGTGCTTGAAAACTGCGGTATTGATTCAAAAATATATTCCGGGTACGCCTTCGGAATGGGTGTGGAACGCATTACCAACCTGAAATATCAGGTGAAAGACCTCCGCATGTTCTCCGAAAACGATGTGCGATTCCTGCAACAATTTGAATCGGCATATTAGTCAGATACAAGAACAAAGAGCAAAGACAAAAGACTTTTATAGTATAAACCGTATTGAGAAATCAATGCGGTTTATTTTTTTAATTCAGCACCATTGCATTACAAAATAAATTGTATTTTTACAGCTTAAATCTTACTGTTTAAATCTGAAATCTATGGCACTTACAAATGATTCACAGCGCTTTACATCGCTCGATGTATTTCGGGGACTGACTGTTTGTTTTATGATTATCGTGAATACAACAGGGAATGGAAGCACTACTTACTGGCCGTTGTTGCATGCCGACTGGAACGGCTTCACTCCTACTGATTTAGTTTTTCCATCTTTTCTTTTTGCTGTTGGAAATGCTCTCAGTTTCACTGCAAATCGTTGGGAAACTATGAAACAGTCGGAAGTATTACTAAAAATTTTCAAACGCACCGTGCTGATTTTCCTGATTGGCTACCTGATGTACTGGTTTCCGTTTTTCAAACTTGATGCACAGTCGCATTTGATTTTGTCACCCCTTTCTCAAACCCGCATCATGGGTGTGCTGCAACGAATTGCACTCTGCTATGGCATTACAGCACTTATTGTATATTATTTTGGTCAACGAAGCTCTGTCTGGATAGGTCTGTCTTGTCTTTTTATTTATTGGACGCTACTTCTTACTTCTGGAACACCGGGAGCAGAGTTGAGTAAAACAGGTAATGCTGTCTTGAAGTTAGACATCTGGTTGTTGGGTGCTAATCATTTATATAGAGGCGAAGGTTTTCCATTCGATCCGGAAGGAATTTTAAGCACTATTCCCGCTTTATTTAATGTAATTGCCGGATATATAGTCGGGGTGTTTTTGCAAAAGAATGGTAAAAACAGCAAAGGAATTCTCAAACTGGTTGCAGTTGGTGTGGCATTGGTGCTTGTTGGGTGTTTCTGGAATGAGTTTTTCCCCATCAACAAAAAACTCTGGACCAGTTCGTATGCTCTGCTGACAGTTGGTCTGGATTGTATGTTGATTGCGGGGATTGTTTATTTGGTCGATATTCTCGGACTAAAAAAGGGTACTCATTTTTTCCTTGTAACAGGAAAAAATCCGTTACTTATTTATCTGCTGAGTGAATTGGGAGTTACAGTTATGTTCCTGATACCCATTGCTAATGAATCGCTTTTCAGATGGCTTTACAGTCATATTTTCATACATGCCGGCGATTACTTCGGGGCGTTTCTGTTTTCGGTTTGGTGGATGCTAATGTGCTGGTCGGTAGGATATTTCCTTGACCGAAAAAAGATTTACATCAAAATATAATACTTTATCAGTAATAAGCATGTGGCACTAATTTCGGAAATTTTGCCGGTGCTAAAAGAACAGTTGAAGTAAAATCATACGTAAGATCATACGTTTTTTCGGCTGCCTGATAAGGCACATTTACATGAATTACCAGGTTGAGACTCGTAGAAGTTGTTCCTGCTTGCAAAGATTTCAGACTAAATGAAGCTATTCCATTCAGGAGATTCACAGGAGCATCGGCATTTGAATTGTGACGGAAATACAAATGAATTTTCCCATCTGTAAACACTTTCGAAGTATCGTTTACCAGATTAATATAATGCGTTTTATTGTAACCGGGATAATTAAACTCAACATTTAAATAATCACTTCCAATCCACATTTGGTCAATTTTAATCGAATCATTTCCTATACTATCCTGAGTAGCTTTGGTTACATTAAAAATTCCTTTTGTCAAAACAGTGTACACATCATTTAGTTTTACGTCGTAATCGTAAAGATGAGTAGAACTTTTGTCGGAAAGCAAGGTGTAATCAGCAACGATACGCTGTCCATCCTTTGGTATATAACCCTCAAAATTGCAATCCTGCACATACATTAGCTTTTTATTGTCGAGGCGGAAAAAGAAATTCGTTTCCTTATACGGGTTCTGAACTGTTGCAATATCAACCTGAGATTCCGAGTAATCAATATCTTCGTGCATATCGCAAGCCACAAAAAGCGGTAATATTGCTGAAAATAGAAATAGTTTGGTTATCGTTTTCATAAGGCAAATTATTAAAGTTAAGTATTTAAAAATAAAGTATTTGTATCCAATAAAACAACAAATATAATGCCGATTAAGTTTAAATTCCTATGTATTGGATAATTTTAGGTTTTATTTAGTCAAAACTCAGGTAAGGTTTAATTTTTTGTATTGTTTCTTCATTAAATTCAGACAATTCTTTCAACTCGCTGATATCTTTCAGTTTGCCTTTCTTCCGGCGAAGTTCGTATAATGCTTTTGCCTGATAGAAATTAAAGTACGGATGACTTTTGAAGCGTTCGGCAGAGGCGGTATTTACATTTATTTTCTTCACCAGGTCAGTATTTACCTTGCAAAATGGTCGAATTCGTTCCAGGTTATCAGGTTTCATGCCCCAGACCTCGCTCAACTGGTCGACAGACACAAAACCACCCGTTTGATTTCGGAAACGAATAATTCCCTTAGCATACCCGCGCCCGATGCCTTTTATCTGCATTAGCAGCGTGGTATCTGCAGAGTTCAACTCTACAACAATATCGGTTCGTTTTATGGGTTTGTCAGACAGTATTGGTTTGACTTCGGCAATGGCAATATACGATTCAAGTTCTTTGAACTTTTCAGGTTTAATTCCATATACTTTCCCAAAATCTTCTTTGGTTTTATATCTTCCACCGGCTTTTCTGTACTTAAGAATATTGGAAGCAATAATCGGTTTCAACCCTAACCTGACAAATCCTGCAGAATCAAGCACATTGGGGTCGAAACTAAAAAGTGTGTACCTGTCGGTTTGTTTAACCGGTTTGTTCTGAGCAAAACTGTGATATTTTTCTTCAAACTCGCGCTGACGTTCTTCACTTTGTTTTTGCCATTCAAGCTGTCGTAAACTATCACGCGAAACCAATGACTTTTTGAATTGTTCTACCTCACTCAGGAATTTTCGCCCATCTTGCTGTTGTATTGGGAAAAATAATGGCATCAGATAATTTACTCCGATAGCCAACAGAATTAAAACCAACAGAACAATTATACCAACACGTTGACCTTTAGAAAAATAAAAGAAGTCCTTCCACATAAACCAATAACGCAGTTAAAATTAAAAGTCCAAAAATAATAAAACTTTTTAAGATTAACAAGCATAAAAACCAAAAAAGACAACAGAAATGTTGTCTTTTTTTTGAGCGGCAAACGGGACTCGAACCCGCGACCTTCGGCTTGGGAAGCCAACGCTCTACCAACTGAGCTATTGCCGCATTTTGTGTTGGGAATGCAAAGATAAATATTTTTCAGAAAACTTACTTTATAACACCTGAAAACCCTATAGATGGAAGTTATAGGCTTATCATCATATGCTATATAATAAAATTACGGCTTTCTGTTTTGATAGAAATAACTATCTACCGACTTATTTTTTATAATTAGCAAGTCATGTATTGGTTTGAAAGCTATAGATGTCCTGAGTAATATCCGCTTTTCAGGAGCTGACTTAGCAGGACTTGCCGATAATCCGGATATCCGGCTGATGGCTTTACTCAATAATCCTTCACGCGTATCGCCTAATAGATAGGAATAATCATCCTCAGTCCTATAATCCGGCACAAATCCTTTGGTAAAATCGCTTTGATGATCTTTGTTGAAATACTTCAAAATGATTGGCATAAACGCCCATTGGTTTTTTGTGTTTTGGTCATCGTACACAAGTGTGGAACCCACGTTTTTACCCACAGTAGTATCGCCGATAAGCACACATGGAAGAAATGGCTTCAGACCGTTGATTACCATTTCGCTTGCCGATGCAGTGCCTTTACCTGTCAGGAAAAAAATCCGCTGCAGGTTATTTCCTACATTTTGTACCGGGTATGAAGCTGTGGAAGGCATTGTAACATCAATGGTGGTAGCAAAATTAGTTACAAATGGATTATCGCTGTACTTACTTTTAAATGCATCACTGTTGAAATAACTTGTATAATTCTGATTATATTCGGTATATGAAAATACTTTGGTAGTGGTAAGATTTGGAACAAGCATACTTGCCAGATGGACTGCCGATGTTATTATACCACCGTGATTGTAGCGTAAATCAACAATCAGTTCCGAGATATTCTGCTGTTTAAACTGCCCTATGGCAGTATTCAGTTCCAAATCATATTTCAACGTTTTGTCGCCCGGATCGTTAGTGAAAAAGTTGTATACCAAATAGCCTACCTTTTTATTCTGAATGGTATAAACCGTATCCATATAGACCGGATCTTCCTGATAATTTGCGGCTTTATTAACAGTCACGGCAGTTTTGTCGGTAAAAATTCCATTCAGGAATGTAGAGAAGGTGATGCTTGAACTTGCTGTATTATCAAACAAGTAATTAACTACCGTAATGTAATTGCTCGTAGTAATTTGCTGACCATTAATTCTGCGGAAAATATCACCGCGTTTAATACCCATCGTTGCTGCAGGAGTCCCTCTTTTGGTATATGTTACAATACCAAGTACATTATTATTGTATAGACTTTCCTTATATAGCTGAAATTCAAATCCAATTTCCGAAGCACTTACCCCGTAAAGCTGGTTCAGGATATCCTGATAACTTTCGAATATGGCAGAAAACCGGTCATCTTTATTTTTTAGGGTTTTGAAATAGTCGGCCGGATTATCGTGGGTGGTTATTGAAGCCGGCAAAGTGGTATTCCAGTAGTAATACTGGTTCATGTTCTTGTAAATCCAGTCGTTTACATACTGGTACATTATCTGAGTATCATTTAGCGGACCATCCGGATTACATCCCAACAGCATTATACCTAAACATAGAGCGAAAAAAAGTCGTTTCATACGTTCATTTTTATTTTTTAATATTTGTCGCATAGAGTCTCACAGGATACCTGCGCCAGTAAGTGAGTTATTGTTTTATAAATTTTCTCGTAACTATTTCTTTAGAGGTTTCGATTTTAATTATATATACTCCACTCCTGAGATTGCTGATATCAATTTGATTACAATTAATTTGTTTGCTGACTAATAATTCAGCACTTAAATCGTATATTGATATTTTAGCATTATCTATTAAATCTTTTATGAATAAGGTATTATTTGCAAAGTTCAAATAAATTTGCAATGACTCAGCCTTTGTATCAGCGGTGTTCAAAAAACTATTATTGAATACGGTTAAGCCGTTTTCCGTTCCAATCCATTTAGTCCCTTGTGAATCTATTGCAATAGACCTGACAGGGCTATAAGCAGGCAAACTACTATTTGACGGATTATAGTTAGTCCATATTGTATCATTGAATTTCGATACGCCACTAAAGGTTCCAATCCATTTAGTGCCTTGTTTATCAAAAGCTAATGCTGAAACACTATTGTCTGCCAGATTACTGTTAGTTGTGGTATAGTCTGTCCACAAATTATTGCTAAATTTACATGCACCATAAGATCCAAACCATATATTATCCTTTGAATCAATGGCTACAGAAGTGAAAATCTGAGCATACCTTATATTAATCCAATTTGTTCCATCAAACTCAACAACACCACCATATTCAACTGTAAACCATTTGTTTCCTTTACTATCAATTGCAACGGCAATTACTCCATCCGATAATCCATTGTTGGTATAGTTAGTCCAGATTTTGCCATCAAATTTTGAGGCACCTGAACGACAACCAAACCATTTATTATTTTCGGAGTCAAAAGCAACGTACTTCACCTCATTACTAACCAACCCATCAGTCATTCTATAAGTTGTCCAGACTGTATCATTAAATGATGAAACTCCGACGTCAGTACAAAACCACTTAACACCATTTAAATCTACTGCCATTGAGTACACAGTATCATTACACAATCCGCTGTTCTGCGAAGTATAATTAGTCCAGGTTTTACCATCAAATTTTGACACACCACTTTTCTTTCCTGAAGCACCGTATCCAAACCATTTATTACCCTTCTTATCTATAATAATAGTTCTAATACTATTATCCACTAATCCACTATTCGATTTTGTATAATTTGTCCATTGAGCATTTGTTGTAATAGAATATAAAATTACATACAACAGGATTAATTTTTGATTCATTTTTTAGTTGATTTTTTGATTATACTTCGGTTATGTAATTCGTTGCAACAATCATCTTTTCCATTGCACTTGTTGGCCTTTTTACGTTAGAAACGCTTAACCATGTACCGCTCGTTGGAAACGAGGGGTAGGTGAATAATCTATTCTGATTTTTTTGCTGCCACAAATATAATTTAAAGTTTTAAATAATTAACTGAAATTACCTGATTATTTTTCAACAAAACACTAAAACGGCTGAACTCCAAAAGGAATTCAGCCATCATTTCTATTTGGAGTTTATTACATCCCAAAATCGGGACTGCTTTGTCTCGGTTCGGAGTATTCTCCAGACTATGTAACGTTAGAAACAAGGCTATGCCTTGTATAAATTATTAAATCACTTTCTCTTGAATAATATGAAAAGCCTGAGCTTTCCTTTTAGCCACGACCAAGCGAAAGACGCTTGGACGAACACAGACTACGCGCAACTGAGATAAATATTTTTCGGAAAACTTACTTTACAATTCCTGCAAAAACCAATAAATGCGAGTTAGAGGTACGAATCATCTAATTTTGAATGACTTGATCTACCTACTCTGTTATTGGTTCTGAGTCTTCTTCGAAGTCTGTTTCTTCAACTCTGCCGGTTTCTGCTGAAGCAACGGAACCTGCTCATAGTCCCATGTTTCTTCAAAATCCCAGTTTGCTTTCAGGGTAAGTTTCTTGGGGTAATAATAAACCTGCTCAGGCTGACGGTGGGTAAGAAGTTCGCCGGCATCCCACACTCCGTTTCCGTTTTCGTCGATAAACATCCGCATATAATAGCTTCCTGGACGGAGATACTGAAACAAAGTCCCTTTTTCAATTGCCGGTTTCGAGGCAATTACTGCATCTTTCGTGTCAAGAATCTGGAAAACAACTTTCGGATTAAACCTTGCCAACATTATTTTTACACTCGAATACTCATCCAGCGAACGGATTTTGAAATCCGATTTTAGTTTATTACCTGTTCGGTCGTAGATACTGATAAATGCCGCAGAATCTATCCTCAACTGATAACTTTTTTCGGGAACCCATTTATAATCTATTGCAAAATTAATCTTCGTTGAATCAGCCTGTCGCCACTTGTATGGAATCTGCTTATAAGTCGTGTCAATTTTCTGATACAGTTTTATTTTCGACTGATCAATATGTGCCAACGGGGCCTCAAAATTCAACATTACCGGATTATACAAATCAAAAGTCGCATTTATATTCGTGCTGAATTTCAACGATTCGGCTTTGACTTTTGTAGCTTTCTTCGCCTTGGTATTAATTCTGAGTTTCCGCATCGCAACATTGATAGTATCCGTAACCGGATTCAGATTAAACACCGAATCTGTTTTAAGATAGGTCATTTTAAATTGAAGCGTATCCGTTTTCCACAGCAATGAATCAGTTATCCAATAGGTCAGACTATCATTGGTTGCATTTTTCTGAAGAATATACTTGCCATCCCATTTAAAATTAAGCGCTTGCAACTCGGGTGGTTTAATCGCCGGAGCGTTGAAAAACAGACTGAAAACAAAAGGTTCTTTTCGTTCGTATTTTACAAAATACTGACGTTTTTTATTTTCTTTAAAAAGCCGGAGAACAACATTGTCGGGCAAAAACCGTGTTCCAATGTAATTTCGGATACTGTCAATTTCAGTAGAATCTTTCCATACAGTATCTTTCATCTGTTCCATCCTGAAAGTTGGCGTAATCATAGAGTCGCACAAAGCCAGCATTTCGCCGGGCTGGAACATATAATCCTGATTGACATCAGCAAGTGCAAAGATTTTATATTTACCTTTCTTGATATTGCTGATTTTGAAATGTCCATACTCATCGGTACGACCAATGCGCAGGAATGGCTTTTTGAAAAACACTGAATCATTATTGGTTTCACGATAAATTCCGACGATAATTCCTGCTAAAGGTGTCAGATTATCAGCTCCTATAACTGTTCCCGAAATTTGCAGGGTATCAATTTTATTGCCGGTTGAAAATGAAAACAGATAATTCTTCAACGCATTTTTCTCGTTCAAATCTACGATACCATTTCCAAAATTGATGGTGTAGGTTGTACTGTCCTGTAAGTCTTCGTTGAAATTCACCTGAACAGTTTTCCCAAATGCCTTTACATCAGGCGATTTCTGTTGAGGAGGAGAAATAATTACATTCTCGTTTGGTTTTTCAATCGACACAAACTCATTAAACACCACCTCAATCTGTTTTTTCCTGAAATTCAAGGTGCCATTTAAAGGCATTGATTTCAACACCTTTGGAGGTGTGGTATCTTTTGGACCACCTGTTGGTCCTGAACCACGGTTGGCACAGGCATATACGAGCATGCTAACAACAAAGCAAACAAGAATATATTTTAGGGTTTGAAGGTTCATAGAGTTAGACAGTTTATAAAGTTCTTAAAGTTGAAAGTTTATAAAGT
>JBAXPM010000019.1:0-49525 GCA_037132235.1 Paludibacter sp. | reverse complement strand
GAGCACATCCCTTTTAAGGATGGGGTCCTGGGTTCGAGCCCCAGCTGGATCACTTGTTTTTTTAGAGCACGCTTACAAAGTATTGATGATCTAGTAGCTCAGCAGGTAGAGCACATCCCTTTTAAGGATGGGGTCCTGGGTTCGAGCCCCAGCTGGATCACACAAAAAAAGCCTTCCGGATGATCATTCCGAAAGGCTTTTTTCATTGATTTACGACCGCTTAATCTTCTTTAATCTGTGGGGTAATAAGTTTATAGCCTTTACCGTGAATGTTGATAATGGCCACATTTTGATCTTCTTTCAACAACTTGCGCAGTTTGGTGATATAAACATCCATACTGCGGGCATTGAAATAATTATCGTCAACCCAGATTGTTTTCAGAGCGAAGTTACGTTCCAAAATGTTGTTAGCATTAGCTGCCAATAAATTCAACAATTCTGATTCTTTGGTAGTGAGTTTTTTAGTGTCATTTCCGTACATCAGCATTTGTTTCTGAGCATCAAAAGTGAATGCGCCAATCTGGTAAACAACCACATCTTTAGCACGTTTACCTTTAACCCTACGCAAAATAGATTCAATGCGGTAAAGCAATTCTTCCATACTGAATGGTTTAGACAAATAATCGTCAGCACCCAGTTTAAAACCCTGAAGAATATCTTCTTTCATTGATTTAGCGGTCAGAAATACGATTGGCACTTCGGAATTCATCGCGCGGATGTCACCTGCAAGCGCAAATCCATCTTTTTTAGGCATCATCACGTCCAATACGCACAAGTCGTATTTGTTGCGTGAGAAAGCTTTGTAACCGGCTTCGCCATCGGGTTGCAAATCTGCATCGTACCCTTTGGTTTGCAAATACTCTCTGAGAAGCATGCCAAGATTTTCATCATCTTCGCACAGCAAAATTTTTACTTTTTCGTCTGTCATAATGTTAATTTTTTAAAGTTGGTATTGTAATAATAAATTTAGTTCCAATTTTCAGTTCACTTTCTACTTTTATCGTGCCTTTATGCTCAGTTACAATCTTCTTCACATAAGCCAATCCAAGTCCAAACCCTTTCACGTTGTGTAGGTTACCGGTATGTACCCGGTAGAATTTCTCAAAAATACGTTTCAAATCTTCTTTGCTGATTCCGATTCCATTGTCTTCAATGCTGATATACAGATTTTTGACATCGTTCCAGGTTTCAACAGTCAGTAATAAAGGTTTGTCGGTATATTTTAGTGCGTTATCCATCAGATTGAAAATCACGTTGGTAAAATGCACTTCGTCAATCAGAGCCACATCATAAGTCGCTTTCAGATTCGATGTTATCTTTCCGCCTTTGCTTGTAACCTTAAGCGAGAAGTTGCTTATTATTTCTGAAATCAGCGGGTTGATGCGCATTTCATTAAGCCTCAGAATAGATTTATCTTTCTCGAATATTGCCATTTGCAATACTTTTTCTACCTGAAAACTCAATCTCTTTGTTTCGTCACGAATCACGTTGGATATATGCTTTAGCGTTTCGGGAGTTTTACCCACGCCGGGGTCCTGCAACATTTGCGAAGCCAGCGAAATTGATGAAATTGGCGTCTTAAACTCGTGAGTCATATTATTCACGAAATCATTTTTCATATTATTCAGTTGCTTCTGACGGAAGATAATGATAATTGCCACGATAAACACTCCAAGCACCAGTACGATAAGTACAATAGACGGCAAAAGCAGATTCATTGAACTCAGAATGTAATTTTGCTTGGTTGGAAAATTCACCTGTAGATAAGCCACTTTGTTCGAATCTTCCATTGGGAAAAATCGCTGAGTATAAATATTGTTCTTCTTGTTTATTATTTGTGCATGTATCTCTTTGTGACATTGATAAATTATTTTCCCCTGTTTATCGACAACAGAGTATGTAAATGGCAAATTTACACCATTATTCACAAGTACTTTTTCCAAAATACTGTTCAATTCTTCAAAGTTTACACGATCGGTAATATCCTTTTCGTCAATTCCTTTTATCCAACGAAACACAGCCTGATCAAGAATGGTTTTTGAGCGCGAGAAATTTTGCTTAAACCTATCCTGAAGATATTTTGAAGTTTCCTGAATGGTCGATTTGCCATGACTGGTTGATAATCTAACTGAAGGTCGATTTTTCTGCTCTGAAGTCAACTTCAGATTTTCGGCCATGCTGTCGATATTGCTTTTCAGACGGATATTCTGTGCCTGAAGATTCAGCCCTCTGTTTTTATTCTCATTATAGTCAACTCCCTGAAGTGTTTGGCTAAGATATTCAAGTGCTTCATTTTCTTCCACCAGACTAACCGTTTGAAACAAACTCCGCTGAACATTTTCATTAAACTGATTTTCAATCATTTCAGCATTAATTCGAACGTAGCGAGCCTGCAAAAGAATTAGTCCTACAAACGTGAGAACCATTAAAACGATAAGTATCCAGATTGTTCTTCTCTTCATAATTGCTAATTGTACGGCAAAATTAATCAGTTATTGTGTAAGCGCGTTAAATCCGACTGCAAATTTACTAATAATAATCTAATTTAATATATATTTAACTTCAAATTATGTAAACATTGAACATTTTCACCTGTACTTAGTTCGTAATTTGTTCGTATTTTTATTTTATTCATTAATTTTTGCTTTACAAGCACTATTATTCACTTTTATTATACTAACAAATAAAGACAGTGTATTTTTGTTTCAAATTCATTCAAAAATAGAACATTTTGTCCCTTTTTGCATTTTCATTCAAAAAAGCTACTTTTGCTACGTTTTAAAACAGAAAGCATAATGAACAAATATTTAATCAAAACTACGCTTATGGCAATAGCCGTTGCAGCCGGTTCGTGCAGCCCGAAAGAGGACAGCACCGTGATTGGAAAACAAAATCCGAAAATTGAAAACGGACGTATGACGCCCGAAGTATTATGGTCGTTTGGAAGGGTGGCCGGCACGCAGGTTTCGCCCGACGGAACAAAAGTACTGTACAGCGTTTCGTACTACAGCATCCCCGAAAACAAAGGAAATTCAGAGATTTTTGTCATGAATGCTGACGGATCGGACAAAAAACAAATCACTAAAACCGCCACCCGCGAGGCTGCTGCCAAATGGATGAAAGATGGCGAACATATCGCTTTTTTATCGTCGGAAAGCGGCACTATGCAACTCTGGACAATGAAAGCCGATGGCAGCGACCGTAAACAAATCAGCAAACGTGAAGGTGACATCAATGATTTTGCTTTCTCGCCCGACGAATCGAAATTGCTGTTTATAGCCGATGTAAAATACGGTCAGAGCACTGTTGATAAATATCCCGATCTGCCCAAAGCCAGCGGATTAATAGTGAAGGACCTGATGTATAAGCATTGGGACGAATGGGTTCAAACAGTTCCACATCCTTTTGTGGCTGATTTCAAAGACGGAAAAATTGAAAATGAAAAAGATATTCTGAAAGGAGAACCCTTCGAATGCCCGATGAAACCTTTCGGTGGTATTGAGCAACTGGCATGGAGTCCGGATGGAAAAACTTTGGCTTATAGCTGCCGCAAAAAAACGGGTAAAGAATATGCACTTTCCACCAATTCGGATATTTATTTCTATAACATTGAAACCGGTAAAACCGAGAATAAAACCGAGGGAATGATGGGTTACGACAAAAACCCTGTTTTCTCGCCCGACGGTAAATGGCTGGCCTGGGAAAGTATGGAGCGTGATGGATATGAAGCCGACAAAAACCGCCTGTTCCTGATGAATGTGCAAACCGGCGAAAAAACCGATTTGTCAGTCAATTTCGACCAGAATGCAGAAGCACTTAGTTGGTCGGCCGACAGCAAATCGATTTATTTTACGAGCTGCTGGCATGCTGTGACTGAGATTTACCGTGCAGATATTGTTGAAAAGAAAATTACACAAATCACCAAAGGCGTTCACGATTATAATTTTGTTACACAAGCCAAAGACAAGTTGATTGGTGTATATCATTCGATGAGCAAACCGGACGAAATCTACAACATAGACCCTAAAACCGGCAGAGAAACTGAACTTACTTTCGAAAACAAAAATATTTTGGCTAAACTGGAAATGGGCAAAGTGGAAGAACGCTGGGTAGAAACCACCGACCACAAACAAATGCTCGTGTGGGTGGTTTATCCGCCTCATTTCGATCCGAAAAAGAAATACCCCACCCTGCTTTTCTGCGAAGGCGGCCCTCAATCCACTGTCAGTCAGTTTTGGTCGTATCGCTGGAATTTCCAGTTGATGGCAGCTAACGATTATATTATTGTGGCGCCTAACCGTCGCGGACTTCCCGGTTTTGGCAAAGAATGGCTGGAGCAGATTAGTGGCGATTACGGTGGACAAAATATGCTCGATTATTTCTCGGCTATTGATGCACTGGCTAAAGAACCGTTTGTAAACAAAGACAAACTTGGTTGTGTGGGTGCAAGTTACGGAGGTTTTTCGGTGTACTGGCTGGCCGGTCATCACCAAAAACGCTTCAAGGCATTTCTGGCTCATGATGGGATGTTCAACCTGCCGCAACAATACCTGGAAACCGAGGAAATGTGGTTTGTAAACTGGGATCTGGGCGGTCCTTACTGGGACAAAGCAAATGCGATTGCTCAAAAATCTTATGCCAACTCACCTCACCTGTTTGTAGATAAATGGGACACACCGATTCTGGTTATTCACGGTGAAAAGGACTACCGCATTCTGGCTTCTCAGGGCATGGCAGCCTTCAATGCAGCAGTGTTGCGTGGTGTTCCGGCTGAGATGCTTATTTTCCCTGACGAAAACCACTGGGTGCTGAAACCGCAAAACGGAATTCTGTGGCAACGTACCTATTATGAATGGCTGGATAAATGGCTGAAGAAATAGTTATTGGTTAATCGGTTAATTGGTGATTTGAAACGCGAAGAGTGAATTTAATCTGTGTGTTATATATCTTTTTCATAAGCCATATACCCTATCGGGGGTAATGGCTTATGATTTTTTTCATTCTGACTAGCCATTTCGGTGAGCGCCTGATAAATATCGCTGAACTGCATATTGGTCTCAATCATAAATGCTTCCAGCTTCTGATTGAGTTCGGCGTAACCGAGAGCATATTGACGCAATGCTATAAATGCTCTGACAATCTGTATGTTTATTTCAATAGCTCTTTCACTCCTCAAAACACTCGCCAACATGGTTACACCATGTTCTGTAAAGGCAAAAGGCAATTTTCGGTTTCCGCCCCAACTTGATGTCACAGATTGTGATTTCAAGTTATCAAACTCTTTATTGGAAAGTTGAAACATAAAATCCGGAGGAAATCTCGTCAAGTTACGTTTTACAGCCTGATTCAATACTCTGGTTTCAACCACATACAATTCAGCAAGGTCAAAATCAAGCATAACCCGTTGTCCCCTTATCTCGTAAATCTTATTTTGGATAATTTGTAATTCCATAGTTTCAGAAATTGTTATTAATTGAATTGCAAATTTAAGAAAACTGATTGATTTAACCATAATTACTGGCAAAATTTTAAAAAATGAGTCGGAATAATGGTTAGTTTCGTATTTTTACAAAAATATTTTTTGTTGATGCAACGAATCGGACGAACAATTCATCTTTAAAACAGAGTATGGAAATCACAACGGGAAATCACGACGAACAACGACTGATTACCGGATGCAGAAAAGGCGAAACCTGGGCACAAAAGCAGGTGTATGAGCTATACGCATCGGCTATGTTCAGTGTATGCGTCCGATACGTGAGCGACCGTGAAACTGCCCGTGACCTGCTTCAGGATGGATTTATCAAAATCTTCACCAAGGCAGATACCTACTCAGGTGCAGGTTCTTTTGCCGGTTGGATAAGGCGTATTTTCGTCACCACTTCGTTGGAATACCTCCGACAAAACAAAGCGCTGTTGGAAAGTGCTTCGCTGGATGAGTTGAGTTATTCTATTGAAGATGAAGATGTTTCAATACTCGATAAAATTTCAGCGGACGATTTAATGAGTTGTGTGAGTAGTTTATCACCAGGATATCGAACCGTTTTCAATCTCTATGCACTCGAAGGTTATAGTCACGCTGAGATAGCCGGAATGCTAAATATCAGCGAAAACACTTCCCGAAGTCAGTTTATGAGAGCGAGAAAAATTTTGCAGGAAAAAGTAAGAGAGATTAGTGGGTAGTGGGCAGTAGCAGTTTAGCAGTAAAAAATCAGAGAAATGAATAACGATCATATCAACAACAACGAACTGGATGCGTTCAGCGAAAAGGTGAAAAGCAAACTGGAAAATCATCAGTTGCCGCTTGATGCTGATTTGTGGGATTCCATTCAGCAGGCTGTGAGCACGAAGAAACGTCGTCGTATGCCGGTTTGGTTGTGGATTCCGATGAGTGCTGTGGCTGTAATTGCACTAATTCTGATACTGCGACCAATTGCTCAATCACCCGAATTACTTTCACACTACACAACCGATAAAATTCAGAATAATAAAAGTTTTAAAACCGAAAAATTATTATCCGAAAACCAATCTGCTATTGTTGCTACTCCTGTTTCAAAAGTGCGGAAATTTGCATCAGTTAACTACAAAAAGTTCGTTCCAACAGAATCTGAAAAAAGTCCCTCTGATTCATTGTCTAATAGCCCATTAACTCAAATTATAGATTCTTCTTCCTCAGTAAAATTTGTTGCTTTATCAACACAACCAAAGGATAGCATTATTCATGCTACTCAACCGGTAAATTCGGGTAGCATAACTCAACCTATAAACAGGGCAAATTTGACAGAAAAATCATCAGATATGACTGTATCAAATAAAATTCCGAAGTCAAATTTCCAAAATCAATGGTTGCTGGCAGCTGCTATGAGTTCTGGAAGTAATTCATCAACCGGACTTGAGAATGTTCCCTCAGCTACACTTTCGAATGACATTGTGAAAGCCGGAACAATGTATTCGAGTATTATGACACCTCAGAGCTTTACCGATGTACATTACAGTTTGCCGTTATCATTTGGATTGAAGATAAGAAATAAGTTTTCAGAAACACTGAGTATTGAAACCGGCTTGATTTACACCTATTTGCAAACTGATTTTTCGAACAGTGGATTTACAACCACTGATGCACGACTCGGATTGCATTACCTGGGTATACCGGTAAGTTTGAATGTAAAACTTTGGAATAATCCCAAGTGGGAGGTCTATGTTTCAGGTGGTGGAACAATTGAGAAAGGGTTGCGTTCCATTTATCAGCAAACGCAGAATAATACTTTTCAAACCTGGGTTACCACCGCACAAACTAATATAGACGGATTCCAGTTTTCAGTCAACTCGGCAGTAGGTTTAGCTTATAAAATTTTCCCACGAATTGGTTTATTTTTCGAACCTCAATTTTCCTATTATTTCGAAAACAATCAACCTATTAGTATTCGTTCCAAACAACCTTCGGTCTTCAGTCTGCAATTTGGATTACGGTATAATTTAAATTCATCAAAACCATGATAAAGATATTTCTGTTGACAGCATTTTTCTGCTTATTTACTTTCTCCTGCACCAACGAGTTGGATAAACGGATTGAGAAAGTGAGTTACGGAACTTCATTCGGCGAATGCATGGGGTATTGTAAGCATCAAATGGTCATTACTGTGGATTCAGCAAAGTACAGTTGTATTTCGAACGGGAACACACTTCCACAAAAGGATGTGTATGAAAAAATGACCACTAACCGATGGGATTCTATTCGGAATAATATGACATTCAGCTCATTATTAGCACTTCCGGAAGTTATTGGTTGTCCCGACTGTGCTGATGGAGGTGCTGAATGGCTGGAGCTAATGCTCACAAATGGTGAAACACACAAAGTAACTTTTGAATACGGGAAAGAACCTGCTTCGATTAAAGATTATATCGCCAAATGCAGATTAATACTAAATAAAAACAGCTGCCAATAACAAGAATACTAACTCGTTAATTATAAAAACACCATGAAAACGTTATTCAAAATACTATGTTTTATTATGTTTATTCCTGCCTGTACAGGTCAGAACGACCCTGTTTACAAGATTCCAACCGATGCAACGCCAATAAAACTGACTGTTGCACAACAAAATCGTGTTGGTCAGGATAATGAATTTGCTTTTGACTTGCTGAAAAATTCAATCAGCACTTCAGGCGAAACCAATGTATTCATATCACCACTAAGTGTGAGTATTGCACTGGGAATGGCCTGGAACGGAGCTGTTGGAACTACCAAAACTGAAATGGAAACAGCCCTGAAAATGAGTGGTATGTCAGTTGACGATATCAACTCCTACTACAAAATTATGCAATCCACTTTGCCGGGCATTGATCCGACCTCCAAATTAAGCATTGCCAATTCGCTGTGGTATCGCACCGGATTTGCCGTTAAACCCGCTTACCTGCAGGTAAACAAAGATTATTTCAATGCTTATGTGAAAGAACTTGACTTTTCGCAAGCCTGGGCGGTAGACACCATAAACAACTGGTGTTCGGCAAAAACAAACAAAATGATTCCAAAAGTACTGGATAATATTCCGTCGGACATAGTTATGTATCTGATTAATGCTGAGTATTTTAAAGGAATCTGGCGCAAGAAATTTGATAAAACGCAAACTACACTTTCCAGTTTCACCAATGAGCTTGGTAATCAGGTAAACGTGAACATGATGTATCAAAAAGATACGTTCGCTTACAGTGTCGACAATTATGCTCAATACCTTGATATGCCTTACGGAAACAAGGCTTTCAGTATGACGGTTATTCTTCCTGTCGATGGTAAAACTAATGCTGATGTTCTGAATTATTTGACTGCTGAAAAATTCAACTCAATACTAGGCTATATGCCAACCAAAAAAGTAGAAGTTCACATGCCACGGTTTAATACCAAAAATGACCTGAACATGATTCCGCCCCTTCAAAACATGGGCATGAAACAAGCCTTTACAGACTTTGCTGATTTCAGCAATATTGCCGACGCCCAATTATTGATTTCAACCATCAAACACATTACCAATATCGAAGTGACAGAAGAAGGCACCGAAGCAGCAGCTGTTACCATAATTGGTGTTGGTGTAACATCTATGCCCGTTGATCCCGATCCTGTTTTCCGTGTAAATAAACCATTTCTGTTCGTTATCCGTGAGAAAAGTACCGGAGTAATTCTGTTCATGGGTAAAATGGGAACCGTTGAAAAATTTTAAAAATTGAAAATCATGAAAAAACTATTTTTCTTATTCAGTTTTGTTGCTCTTGCCCTTACCAGTTGCAACAATGTAGTTACCGAAATGGTGACTTATAAAGTAAATAAACCGATATTTATGTCGGCAGATTCGTTCCGCAATTCTGTAAAAGTAAGCAAAGTATCCCGCGAAATAACCGGTATTGGAAAAATGTGCTTTTACAACAATTACCTTTATATTTCCGAACCTCAAAAAGGGATTCATATTATCAACAACACCGACCCGGCAAATCCACAATCGGTTGGATTTATAGAGATACTCGGAAATGCCGATCTGGCTATTCGCAATGGTTTACTTTATGCCGATTCATATATCGACCTGGTTTGGTTTGACATTAACGACCCATCCAATCCACAACTGAAAGGCAGATTGGATTCAATTTTCACAACAGCGTTACCAATCATTCCCAATCAATATGGTATTGATTATGCCAGTACTTATTCAAACAGTGGCAAGGGTATAGTGATTGGTTGGGAATTGCAGGAAGTGACCGAACCTGTTAGTCAGTATGGTGGTGGATGGTGGAAAGGTGGAGGACCGGATGTAATGTTTGATACTGCAAATCCTTCCGTAAACACTACCGAAGGTTCAACCGGAAAAAATGGTTCGATGGCAAGCTTCACTATTTACGATGACAAACTATACACAGTAATCAACAACAATCTGAATATCTTCGACTTAACAGGCGAAAAACCGAAGAAGGCTACCGACAATTTATATGTTGGTTGGAATGTGGAAACCATTTTTAGTTATAAAACCAATTTGTTTTTTGGCACCAGTACCGGGATGTTGATTTATTCAGTTGCTGACCCGTTGAAGCCTGAATATCAATCGGCTATCTCTCATGCATTTGGTTGCGATCCCGTGGTAGTTGATAACGACCTTGCTTATGTTACTATTCATTCAGGAAATCGTTGCGGACAGTCGACCAATGAACTGATGATTGTAGATGTGAAAGATGTAAAAAATCCAAAAATGCTTGTTTCATATGGTATGACTCAACCCAAAGGATTGGGGATTGATGCCGGTAAACTTTTTCTGTGTGACGATGGCTTGAAAATATACAAACTTTCAGAGCCTACAACCCTGATGGCGAATCAATTAGTGCATTATGCCGGCATGAACGGTTTTGATGTAATTCCATTCAACAATACCCTGATGATGATTGCTGATGATGGATTGTATCAGTATGACTATTCTGACATTAATAATATCAAGCAAATCAGCAAGATAGCAATTATAAAATAATAATATTTAACCTAAATTCGACGAAAATATATATTAAAATTTGAACAATTCGTAATTTCACATCGTATCTTTGCTTCATAATAATTTAAATCAAATTTCAGCAAATATCTAAGGAATAGAGACTAAAAGTGGATTTATGTGCTTTTCCATATAAGAATTTTCTAAATAAATTTACAATTATGAAAAAACTTAGTTTTAAAATCTTGTTACTTTTTGTAGCAGGTATTTTTAGCCTAACCACAGCAACGGGGCAGATTATGCCACCTGTTCAGGATAAAGTTGCTGTTTATCCGACAAATCCTTCACCAAAGGATAGCATATATATAACGTACAGTTATGTATCAGATGATGGTTGTCCTGATTTCATTCTCGAAAAAGATTCAGTTGTTGCCAACAAAATTTATGTGGGTAAAAAAACCATTAATAATTCAACCCGCATATGTACAACTGTGATTTCAAAGTTTACTGCAAAATTGAATTTAGGCCTACTTGCTGAAAACACACAACTATATTTTGACGGCATTTTAACAAACACCATCCACTATGACTGTATCATGGACAAACTTGGAGTGGTTGTTGCATTTAAAGACAACTCTACACTCATAAAAGACAGCTTAACTGCTGATATTTATGCAATTAAGGATGTGAAGTTGGAAATTGGTACAATGGTAAAATTCAAAGGGGTAAAAATTGAATGTTTTACAACTCCATGTTACAATATTGTCAATTGCTACGAAGTTATTTCGAAACCACCTACACCTTGTGTGATGGATAAAGTTGGAGTGGTTGTTGAAGGTATTGATGGTTGTGCAGGCCAATTGTTTATCAACGAAACGTCAATTATCGGTATTCCTCAATTGTATTCTATTGAAAATAATTACGTTAGCACTTCAAATAGTCCAATTCCTGTAGGTTTGAAAGTTGGCGACAACGTGAAATTCGGAGGTTATTTGATCAAGAATGACTCAAATAGAATCGGCTTGTGTAATACGGTTGGAGTTGCAACTTGTTATGAAGTGATTAATTCCACTCCACCATGTGTAATGGACAAAGTTGGTATAGTGGTTGAAGGAGTCGATGCTTGTGCCGGACAAATTTTCATTCAGGAACTTTCTCCAATTAGTTCAACCCGACAATTATACATAATTAAAGAAATTATTATCAGTAACAACAGTACATTTTCAAACGGATTGAATATAGGTGATGAAGTGAAATTTGGTGGTTATTTGACAAAAAACGATTCAAACACAAATATTTCTTGTCGTACAGTTGGTGTGGCAACCTGTTACGAAGTGATTAATTCTACTCCACCTTGTGTGATGGACAAAACAGGTGTAGTAGTTGAAGGAATTGATGCCTGTGCAGGTCAATTATTTATTGAAGACACCTCATACCCGGGCATGAGCATGATTCGTCAGTTGTATGCTATTGAGAAGAATGTTGCCGGTACAGGTACTACCACACCGGACTCAGGGAGCGTATCTACAGGTACAGTGATTTATCCAATTGGATTGAAAGTGGGTGATAAAGTCCAATTTGGTGGTTATCTGATAAAAAATGATTCAAGTCAGACAAATTTATGCCATATAGTTGGTGTGGCAACCTGTTACAATGTTATTGAAATACCCCCTACACCTTGCATAATGGATAAAACCGGGATGATAGTGCCTGGTATTGATGGTTGTACAGGGCAATTATTTATACAGGAATATTCTCCTATCAGCTCTGCCCGTCAGTTATACATTATTAAAGACATTCCGATTTTGAATAGTAACGGCACAACCTTTACCGGATTAAAAGCCGGTGATAAAGTCAAGTTCGGCGGGTATTTGACAAAGAATGATTCCACTACGTCGATTCTGTGTTATACTGTTGGAGTAGCAACCTGTTACGAAGTTATAAACCCTGTAATTAGCTATAAACTTGCTGGTTCTGTAATGGCCGAAAATGAATTGATTAAATCGGGTTATGCAGTTTTATTCAAAAAAGGGTTTTATAAAGCTATTGCTTCAGGTGCAATTACTGATGGAACATTTGAATTCACCAATTTACCCAAAGCTGATTATACCGTATATGCAATTCCCGGTTTGAGTTTGTACAAAAATTATCTTCCTACTTTCTATATCAACAAATTAAGGTTTAAATTTGCTGATTATCTTACTCTGAATGACAGTAGTAATAATATGGTAGTTCATTTGAGAAAATTCGTACGAACAACGGGAACGGGCAGAATTTCCGGGAATATTTTCTTCGAAACTTTCAATTTAAAAGATAGTATCCTGACAGTAAACGGTTCAACTAATAGCTATCCTTCAAATACAATTGCAATGAATACTCCGGTAGTATTGTATAATAGCACAAATGAACCGGTTGCATGGACTGTGACAGACATGGCAGGCTTTTATGTTTTCGAAAATATTGCATTGGACACTTACAAAGTAGTATCAGAAACTGCGGCTGCAATAGGTGAATCGAATGTGGTTTTATCAGATAATAACAGCGCTGCAAATGCCGATTTATTGCTTAAAAATCAACAAACCGATACAGGCATTGAAAATATTGAGAATGGAGTGATAAATACCTATCCAAATCCTGTGATTGATTATTTAAACATCGAAGTAAAAGATGCTTCAACAATTAAGATTTACAATGTGATAGGAAAAATGTTATTCAACGAAAATTTGAATTCTGGTCTGAATACCCTAGATTTAAGTACAATAAGAGAAGGTGTTTACATTGCCAAAATCGGAAAAATTACACAAAGAATTGTGAAGAAATAATTATCACAAACCCGAAAAAAACAAGTCCTAAAAACTCAACAGTTTTTAGGACTTGTCATATTATTTCATCGGTTATTTATCCGTATATAATTTTTCCGTTTTCGTCTTTGAATTCGTCAAAACTTTTGTTGTATTGTTCCATAGCACGGTAACTCATCGCCATGCTTGAGAATCCACCATCATGATATAGGTTTTGCATAGTTACTTTGCGGGTCAAATCGCTGAACATAACAACACAATAGTCAGCACAATCAGCAGCAGTGGCATTTCCAAGTGGCGACATACGTTCTGAGAAATCAAGCAAACCGTCCATACCTTTCACACCACTACCGGCAGTAGTCGGAGTTGGCGATTGAGAAATAGTGTTTACGCGTACACTGTGTTCGCGACCATAAATATAACCGAAACTACGTGCAATTGATTCGAGAATTGATTTAGCATCGGCCATATCATTATAACCGAAAACAGTACGTTGGGCTGCCATATACGAAAGTGCAATAACTGAACCATAATCATTAATTGCATTCATTTTCTTGGCAACTTGTAACATTTTATGAAATGAAATAGCTGAAATATCAAGCGTTGAAGTTAGCATATCATAATCAAGATCATCGTAGGTACGTTTTTTACGTACGTTTGGCGACATGCCTATTGAGTGAAGAACAAAGTCAATTTTTCCACCTAAAGCTTCAATTGATTCTGTAAAAACAGTTTCTAAATCTTCTACGCTGGTGGCATCGGCCGGAATTAATTTCGCATTCAGCTTTTCAGCCAGTTCGTTGGTTGTACCCATTCGTACAGCCAGTGGTGTGTTCGATAAGGTGATAATTGCACCTTCTTCTACAACACGTTCGGCTACCTTCCAGGCAATGGACATATCGTTTAATGCACCAAATACAATACCTCTTTTTCCTTTTAATAAATTGTTACCCATGTCTAATTAGTTAATAGTTTTGAGAATAGAACATTCAAATTACTAAAATGTTCTACATTAAAATTGAATTTCTGCACAAAGATAGGCAAAATGTGCAATAATTTAAAATTTAATTTTAGGAAGCGCCTTATTAAACCTGCTATAAATCTGATTTACTGCTATTTACAGAAGTGATATTTAAGATTATAATTTTGGTCAAAATCTGAATTTAGAATTTTGGCACAACTGTTGTTATTGTAAAAAGACGATGTTTTATTTACAGTTATGAATATCGACGTTAATTATTACTAACAACAATTTTTCATGTTCAATAATTGAGCTACTTTTGCGTTCAAAATGAATCAGATATAAAAATCTGACGAATTTGTTCAAATTCAAAAAAACAAACACTTATAAAATCGATTAAAAATGAACCTATTAACCGTTTTGCTTCAGGTTGCAACAAAGTTACCGGCCGATTCTACAACAACAGCAGTAGTTGTATCAAATGAAAATTATTTTCAATTATTGATGAAAGGTGGCTGGATTTTAGTTCCCCTTTTTATGCTCTTCTTTCTGGCAATTTATATGTTTATCGAACGTTGGATTACCATCAAAAGTCTTGGCAATGCTGATCCAATCTGGTTTACCCGCCTAAGCGAACTGGTGGCTGATAATAAAATTGACAAGGCCATTAAATTTTGTGACGAAAAGCCTACGGCATACGCCAAGGTTTTGGCTGCCGGTCTGGAATCTGCTGTACATCACGATTCTGAGATTCAGGATGCACTACAAAGTGAAGCCCGTCAGCAAATTTCGATCCTGGAACGTGGAATGAATTATCTGGGAATCACCGCATCCATTGCACCTATGCTTGGATTTTTAGGAACAATTTTCGGAGTAATCAAAATTTTTTATAACATTTCTGTTACCAACGATTTGAATATTGCCAACATTTCCGACGGACTTTACCAGAAAATGATTTGCTCGGGTGCCGGCCTTTTCGTTGGAATTATCGCTTATTCCGGATATTATATTCTGAACGGTCGTATCGACAGAGTGGTAGTAAACATTGATAAATACTCGAATAATCTGTTGAAAGATATTCGTAACCAAAAAAGAGCAGCTAAAGCATAATCTTTGATTCAAATCTGCCTGAATCAATTAAAACTAACTTCTCTTATTCCCCCTTTAGGGGGTTAGGGGGCTAATTATTAATCATGAAAATAGAACGCCGAAAATTAAGAACAGCGGAAGTGTATACTGCTTCGTTGAACGACATTATGTTTTTCCTGTTGTTATTTTTCTTAATTATATCCACGCTGGTAACACCGGCAACTATCAGCGTATTACTTCCAAAATCGAAAACATCTGAAAATCAGGTAGTAAAAAAGCAAATCAATCTTACGATTACTGCAGATCACAGATATTATGTTGATAAAAAAGAAGTAACATTCGAAACTATCGAGCCACAACTATCGCAACTAATCCGCAAGAAATCAAAAGGTGAAGAACTAATTGTATTGCTTCATGCTGATAAAACGCTGAATCTTCAGGATGTGGTAAGTGTTATTGACATTGGAAATAAACTCAAAGTGAAAATGGTGTTGTTCACTCAGAAAGAGAAAAAATGACTTCAACAATAAATTCAAACTGGAAAGAAGCATCAGTAGCTGCTTCCCGAACATTAAACCTGATTAACGATGAAACGATTAATCAGGTTTTACTGGCTTTAGCCGACGAAGCAATAGCAAAAACGGAATCTATTTTGGCTGAAAACTCTAAAGACCTTGCTGCAATGGATAAAACTAATCCAATGTACGACCGCCTTTTGCTTAGCAGTGAACGTATTGCCGGTATTGCTTCAGACATCCGAAATGTAACTACATTGCCATCACCACTGGGCAAACAACTTTTGGCAACCGAACGTCCGAACGGAATGATAATAAGCAAAATAACTGTTCCTTTTGGTGTAGTTGGAATTATTTATGAAGCCCGTCCAAACGTAAGTTTCGATGTTTTCTCACTATGTCTGAAATCAGGAAATGCCTGTGTGTTGAAAGGTGGAACTGATGCGCACAACTCGAATTCAGCTATTGTCAACGTAATTCAATCAGTACTTGAAAAATTTGGTCTTGATAAGAATATAGTTACACTTTTACCTGCCGGACGTGAAGCCACTGCCGATCTAATGAATGCCGTTGGTTTTGTTGATGTGATTATTCCGCGCGGAGGCAAGGGTTTGATTGAGTTTGTACGCGACAATTCCCGCATACCGGTGATTGAAACCGGTGCCGGAATCTGCCATACTTATTTTGATGAGTTTGGAGACCTCGAGAAAGGCAAAGAAATAGTTTTCAACGCCAAAACCCGTCGCGTGAGCGTATGTAATGCCCTCGACTGTCTGGTTATCCATGAAAAACGACTATCAGACTTACCTGCACTTTGCGAAAAATTAGCGACCAAAAATGTGATTATTTATGGCGATACTCAGGCTTTTAAAGTGCTGAACGGTCATTATCCGGCCGAATTACTTCAGAAAGCTACAGACGAAAGTTACGGTATTGAATTTCTGGACTATAAAATGTCAATAAAAACGGTTGCTTCCATTCAGGATGCCGTCAATCATATAACCACCTTCAGTTCAAAGCACAGCGAAAGCATTGTAAGTGAAAATGTGGAACGGATTGCATATTTTGAAAAAACAGTAGATGCAGCCTGTGTTTACAGCAATGTTTCAACCGCTTTTACCGATGGAGCTCAGTTTGGACTGGGTGCCGAAATCGGAATAAGCACCCAGAAACTGCATGCGCGCGGTCCGATGGCTCTCGAAGAACTGTGTTCTTACAAATGGATTATTAAAGGAAACGGACAGGTAAGATAAATATTAGTGACTAATGATTAGTGGTTAGCGATTAGTGATTATTTTTTAAATATTATTGTTAACCAAACAAGCATAATCCACTATATTTCAAAGATTTTTACATAATTCGTTTGATTATCAAAAATAAATGCTTTCCTTTGTATCCGAAAAGAAAGTGTATTTTTCGATTGGTTATTCTCGTCTCACCTTTTCAAGGACTGAAATTGCATTAACCTCGTTTGTTTATACTGTTCTTGAAAACAATTTATTCAATTTTTTTATTTTTATTTTATGAACATTTACGTAGGTAACTTAAGTTACAAAGTTCGCGAAAACGACCTTCAGGGCGTTATTGAAGAGTATGGTGCAGTAGAATCATGCAAAATCATCAAAGATCGCGAAACAGGAAAATCAAAAGGATTTGCATTTGTTGAAATGGCTGACGACGCTGCTGCAACAAAAGTAATCGAAGAGCTTAACGGCGCTGAATTTGATGGCCGCACCATGGTTGTTAAAGAAGCTCGTCCAAGAAGCTAATTTAAGATTCAAAGACACAAAAAGAACTTCTGTTATCGAAAGATAGCAGGAGTTTTTTTATGAAAAAATGGATAATCTATTCAAATTCAAAGGCATGTTTGCCACAAACAGCCCGTTTTCGAAGTTGCTCCTGCTTTTAGGATCAACCATCGTTTTCACTATGCTCGGACTTATGGTGTGGACTGCTTTTCATGGCGACATAAATAATTTTCAGTCGCTAAAATGGTTGCAGTTAGCTGAATCTATTGGAATGTTTGTTCTGCCACCTTTGGCTATGGCTTACTTATGGTCAGAAAAACCAATGGCCTATCTGCATGCCGACCGCGGGATGAACACTAAAACTATTTTGTTGGTGGTGACTGTAATGATTGTAGCTATTCCTTTTATCAACTTACTTGGCGACATAAATCATCGCCTCGTATTACCACATCAACTGGCAGGACTCGAGAATTGGATGAAATCTGCCGAAGCCGATGCAGCAGCATTGACAGAAAAGCTTATGCATACAAGCAATATCTCTGGACTGATGTTCAATATTTTTCTGATTTCCATGGCACCGGCGTTGGGTGAAGAACTTTTCTTCCGTGGTGCGTTGCAGGGTTTGTTTACCGAATGGAAAAATATACGTTGGGCTATCTGGCTTTCTGCAATTCTGTTCAGTGCCATACATATCCAATTCTATGGTTTTTTGCCACGGATGTTGATGGGAGCATTATTCGGCTATATGGTGATGTGGAGTGGCAGTATCTGGCCGGCCGTGTTGGCTCATTTCATCAACAATGCCATGGCAGTACTTTTCTACTACCTCAAATACAATGGCTATCAATTACCTGATATCGATACAGTAGGGACAGGCGCAGGTTGGTGGCTTGGTGTGGCAAGTGCTGCGGTAACTGTGTTTTGTATCTTCATCATTAAAAAGCAATTCAATTCCAAAGACTTGTAAACTCAGTGGTTAGTTTTTAAAGAATCGAAACCGAATAAATTAATTTGATTTTAGTTTTTTTATAAGCTCTTCCTTCGAAATATAACCTTTGTTCGACCAAACAATTTTCTTTGCTTTGTATAACATCAATACCGGAAGTGCATCAACTTTTAATTCCTTTGCTAAGGTTTTATTAGCATCCGCATCAATACGAACAACCACCACTTTAGCTTTCATATCTTTCGAAATCTCCTCCAGGTAAGGCTTCATCTTTTGGCAGGGCGAACACCAATCGGCATAAAAATCGACTAATACCAGTTTATTGGAATTTAATAAGGCCTGATATTGTGCCATAGTCATCCCGACAGATGCCGGTTTTGATGAGGCATTATCGGTTGTTTCGGGCATATTGGCCGCTCTCCAGCGCATCATTCCACCCGAAAGGTTGTATATTTCTTTAAACCCCATGGAACTTAATACATTCATGGCATTTGAACTACGTCCACCGCTAAGACAATACAGCAATACAGGTTTATTTTTATCTAATTTTACTACTCTTTGCTGAAAATCACTACTGTTGATATCTACATTTTTCGCATTGGTGATATGACCCTGAGCGAATTCGCCGGGAGTACGCACATCGATAAGTTGGGCATTGGGTAGTTGTTTCATCTTTGCAGCAAATGAAGCTGCATCCAGACTTGTTGCAGTTTGAGCTTGCAGATTGGCACTAATAGAAATGACAGCTAACAGGCTGATTAAATAAAAAATCCTCTTCATCTTATATTATTTTTTAGTTTTATTTTTTCGGTTGGCAAATATAAGCAATGAATTTTTCATTTCATATTCAAACCCGATTTGTTTAAAGCATTTTAGTAATTAGCATGTATTGAATATAAAAAATAACTTTAAAGGAGTAAACTGTGAGTATTTCAAATGAGCCATCACTTTCGAAGTTCTGCAACCACTATCATTTCTATCTTTATAAAAAAATCATTCTTCTTGTGTTGAAGAGCTTCAGAGTACTTTAGTGTGTTATTACCTACTTTTTTTATTTTGATTAATTCTTAAAAATCTACTTTTGAAATCACTTCAAAATTTATTTAAAACTTTTTTTTTAAATTAAATAAACAATTCCTTGTTAATGTAAATAATAGTATTTATCTTTGAACGGAATTAAGAAATTTATAGTTAAGGCATCGGTAATCTCACACTTCAAACTGCATTCATTTAAATTTCTATTCTCGAATTATAAATGTTTTTCAGTCGGTACAGACCTGCAAAAAATCAACAATAATACTAACACTAAAACAGCTTTGAAAAAATGAAAAAGACTCTAATCTTAGGAATTGGATTGCTATGCAATTATTTGTTATTTGCTCAAAACAATCCTATAAAGAACTGCTATTCAGATCCAAAAAGCAGATTTGACATATCGGAACACGATAACTTTTTCAAGTCGAAATCTTCATCAGAGAGTTCCAATAGCACCTGGCTTGCCAATCAAAGCGATGTATATCAATACACTTTGATGAAAGGCGGATATTTTACAATTGGAACAAATCATGGCATATCCGAATCCATATTTGATGATCAGTGCCAGATAACGTTTGGACATCCATTTGCATTATCGTCGAATCCACTGATTACGGTTGACGGACATAAATACAATCCAATTGAGTATCTCGACAACTCAGACTCTAAGTTAGTTCGGGTAGCTGATACATTAAGATATTCAGTTACCCTGCTTGATGGTATTAAAACAATATTCTCACTTAATTTAAAAAGTTCAGGGAATATTGAGATTTCATATACCCTAACAAATAATTCTTCTTCATCACATAATATTAAATTAGGTTTGTTATTTGATGCTGCTTTGGGAAAATGGGGTGATGGTAATTTATATTACAATCAGTCGTTTGTGCAAAATTCTACAACGATAATTGACCAGCCTGCCAAACTGGATATATGGGAACGTGCAGCCGGTCAAAAAGGAATCGGAATTTCATTAAATTATCTCTCAACCAAACCTGGTAAAATAAATGTGGGAAATTGGCAGGATTTATATAATAATGTAAGTTCGATCAACTCAATTTTTGATTTGGCATTATTGCATGAATGGGACGAAATATTGTTGAAACCAGCTGAAAGCAGCACATTTAAAGTTGAATTGGCACTTTTAAATCCCGACATACAGTCGAATGTATTTTTACGATGGGATATGCCAACATCGTTGACAATTGCAAATAACATGCTTTTTCCACTTAATATAAATTCGTTAGTGAAAATTGTAAACAATGACAAAAATTCAAATTCAGGACTTTCTTTTAAAATTCCTGCCACCGACTATGTATCAGGATGGTCATCAACATCCAAATTTACGTTGATGCCAAAGGATACTTTAAATTTAATGTCCGTTCCTGTTCAAATTTCAGAGGTGTACGACTCTATTTTAGTGCCTGTAACTATACAATTATTAAACGAACAAAATATTGTTGACCAAATTTCAAGGAATTTATTGATACCCGCTGCACCCTTTTCAAATCAAGGTTTGACAGTTTCAATTGATACTATTTCTAATAACAATGGATTTATTAATCTCAACTTTAGTGTACAAAAAGATGATAACCATCAGATCTTGACATCGTTAATGAAAAATAATATTTTCTTCTACAAAGACAATACGCGAATTACCGATTATACATTAGGAAAAGATACAACAGGAGGTGTAAATAAAGCTGATATTGTTTTCGTACTGGATGTAACTGGTAGTATGACTGAAGAAATAAATGGCGTTAAGAACAATATTATAGAATTTACTGACAGTTTGAGTGCAAGAGGAGTAGATTTTAAACTTGGGCTGGTGACATTTCTTGATCAGGTAGAGAATACTTATGGTTTTACTTCAAATGTTCAAACATTTTATAATCAGGTTGCCGCACAATATGCACACGGAGGCGGTGATTATGCTGAAAATTCGTTGCAGGCATTATTAACAGCATCCCAACTTCCATTCAGGCCTGATGCCAAACGTATTTTTATCTGGATTACAGATGCTGCATTTCATATTAACGACTGGGCTACAACATTGACAAAAGAACCGGTTATAAATGAATTACTTTTAAAATCAATTCAGGTACATTGTATTGGGGAACCTAATGAACAATTGAATTATTACGATCAAATTCTTCTCAATACTGGAGGAAGCTTTTTTGATATAAAAGGAAATTTCAGAGATATCTTATTGAAAGTTTCGCAGATTGGTGAAAGTCCCCGCTACGTGATTAAATACTTGCCAAGTCCTTCGATAAAAACTTCTGCAACATTTAAAGTAGAAGCACATTATGCAGGACTGGGCGGATATTCTACAATTGTTTATAATCCTTCTCAGAAAATTCCGGCAAATGGAAACGCAACTATAAACTTGTATCCAAATCCAATAAAATCCAATTCAAATCTAACAATTACCGGTTGTAACAATAACAAGTGTAGAATTGAGCTATATAATTCACTCGGTCAGGTTGTTTATAGAAACACGATTCAGTCCGAAAATAATGTTATCGAGTTAAATAATGTTATTCCGGCTAATCAAACTATTGGAAACAGGCTTTTATTTATGAGAATATCAATTATAAATAATAATGGCGACATTATTGATAATCAAACAATTAATTTTATAAACAATTAATAATACTACAATGAAAACTTATTATATTTTAGTCGCTTTATTCGTTATTAGTCTGAATTCATTTGCAGACGGAGTTCTGACTTCACAAAATGAAAATTATCCCGGTTTGTTTCTGAAGAATAAATCTACAGAAATAAAGGTTACAATTAATGGATTGATAGCTGAAACTGTTGTAAGGCAAGAGTTTGAAAATGAATGGAATCAATCTGTTGATGGAACATATTCATTTCCTGTTCCTTTAAACTCACGTGTTACAAGTTTGCTTTATTCAAAAGGCGATTCTCTTGTGAACGCAATTCTTGATGTGGTGCCACAATCTACAAATCCGGGGACCGGGACAAATGAAATTATTGCAAAACTGAACGAATATATGGGGCAAAATGCAGTTAGACTAAAACTGACAAGTATTTTACCGAATAAGTTAAAATGGGTAGAACTACATTATATCAGCGTCTTAAAACATGCTAATGGAACTTGTTCCTACAAATTCCCATTTGACACAAAAAGTTTCCTAACATATCCTTTGGACTATTTAAAAATTGACATAAATGTACATTCCGACAGACTCATTACAGGTTACGACATGCCATCGAATGCAGGGTTTTACACATTGACATCAACCAGTAACGATTTAAAAATAGCCTATTTAAAACAACAAGTTTATCCTGCAACTGATATATTGTTTAATTATACCATTCAGAATAACTTTTTAAATATCGATTTTTATACAACAAAAGAAGACAATAAAGACGGATATTTTACTTTGATAGGCAGACCTCAGATTTCAACAATTATTACAAACTCATTTCCAGTAAATACAATTTTCCTGCTTGGAAATTCAACATCTATGACGGGAAATAAATTAAACCAAAGCAAACAATCAATAGCTGAAGCTTTGGATAAATTGAGTTTGAAAGACACATTTAATATTGTTATTTTCAACTCTTATGTTAGTTCATGGCAAATACAACCGGTTGTTGCCAGTCCCACGAATATTTCTTCCGCCAAAAACTGGCTTTCAGCTGTTACTCCTCAGGGCGGAAGTGATTTGAATTCAGGACTAATAACTTCGATAAATCAATTAAAACTTAAAACAAATCCCAGTTCCATTTTAGTTTTTACAGATGGAATAAGTTCGGTTTCCCCTGCAAATATTGAGACTTTAAATAAACAAAAAACAGGAATTTTTGTGATTGCAATCGGCAATAAAATTGACAGACTAAAGCTGGAGAAACTTAGCAGTCTTAATTATGGCTTTGTCTCCTATATAAATGAGTCGGACAATTTAGCAGTAGAAATGAGTAGTATTTTTGATAAAATAAGGTTTCCCATACTAAAGAATATAAATGTCACATCGCTTAATTCCGACCAATTTAGTATTTATCCTTCGAAATTTCCGGCCATATATGCAAATTCAGATTTTATTATAACAGGTCGATACAAAACTCCGGGATTGGCAACAATTAATATTGACGGGTTTGAAATTGGCGGTTACAAATTATTTCCATATCAAGTTAATTTTTCAAACACACTGAACAGTGATTTTCCACGAAAATTTTGGGCGAAATATGCAATTGATGATAAAGAAGCTGATATTTTAATTAACGGAGATACACCTTCTACAGTACAGGCGTTGATAAACCTTAGTTTATACGAAAAAATGCGCTGCCGATATACTGCTTATGTCGAAGATACAACATTTAATCATCATGTTGACAGCATTTTTGTAATGGTTAATAAACCCGCAACATCATCGGGATTAGATGAGTTCAGTTCATTATCGAAATCGGAAATAAAAATTTATCCTAATCCTGCAACTGCAGAAATTAATTTGTTATTTACAATAAATGAAAAAGATGCTTTAGCTGAAAAGCATGTCAATATATACGACCTGACAGGTAATTTAATATATACTATCGATCTGTCAAAGTTTAGTGCAGGAACTTATCATCAAACATTTAATCTGTCCAGATTACAAACTTCAACACAAATGTTGATTCTTAGATTTGAAATTAGAGGAAAAACCATTTCCACTGTTAATGTGCTCAAAATATAGCAGGGCTGATATTTAAATTAACGTGCGTTCGATATTATCTCCCCCTCTTGTAACGAGTGGGAGTGAAATGATAGAAAAAAACATAATAATTTAAAAATGAGACATAAAGAAATGAAATGACGAATGAAAAAATTAAAAACAATAACTGTAATTGCATTTACATTAATTGCGACTTCAACTTATGGACTAACTGAAAACATGAATCATATTTCATTGGAAAACGAAAGTACTTCACGAGAATTTGCAACAACTGACAGTATAAAACAGAATGACAAATCCGATAAACAAAAACAACGTTCAAATGCCATAAATAATTTAGAATCAACAAAAAAACAAAGTGCTGAAGTTGGGGCTGGAGTTTTTAGCGGAGGTGGATTAAATATATATTTTACAAGTTGGAGACAAATAAAACCTTGGTTTTCTTTTGGTATGGGAGTTGGTTTACGACATTACTTTAGTCAAGAGTTAAATATGGTACCAATTTTCGTTGACTTAAGAGCAAATTTATCAACTAAAAAAGTTTCTCCATTTTTATCATGTAAAGCCGGTTATTCTTTGGGTGGTCGATTTTTTTTGAATCCGAAAATTGGATTAAGTATTAAAATTTCTAACAAAAATGCTTTGAATATTGGTGTTGGATATGAAATGCAACAAATAGGAACCTCTTATTATGGTAGAAGTACAGATAATTCTATTGGTGCAAATATAGGTTTTCAATTCTGACGAAATCAAAAACCTAGCCCCTAACACACGTCTCGCATGTTAGCTTGAAATTTCAAATCGATAAAAATTGAGATATTTGCATGCATACAGGAAAGAATTGGCAAAGGGAATACCCCGCTGGCGCGGATTTGTAATCAGTGCTATAAATAATATACAATTTGTCACAGGTCACAGACCTACACAATGGGTGAATTGAATCTTGCGTGAGAACAAACCCAAGTAATAAAACATAGATATCAGAACAAGCAGATGAAGCAGAATAAAGAGGTTTAGAATCAAAAAAAACCTCCTCTCCCGAAAGAGAGGATGTTTAATACTTGTAATATTACTGACCTATTTTTCCCATTTCTTCATTAAAAGTCTTTTTGAACTTTTCGTAGTTGTAATCCACTTTCAATTGTTCGTTGGTTGTCATTTTGTTGTTAATTTGCTGCAAGATGTCGTTGCCACCTAATTCAATACACACATAATATTTATATGTACCTGCTTTTGTCATGGTGGTTTTTTCGCAAATAACCGTACTTCCCGTAAGTGATTGATTAATAACTTCACGGTTCATGCCTTCGTAGTTCTTCATCAATTCTTCCTTGTTGTTATAGTTGCTTGATTTTACATAGTTATCGGTAACACCTTTAACCAATGTATTGATTGCACCTGCCAAACCGGCACGGGCTTCACTCATGGCTTTTTTCTTGGCTGTCATTTGATCCATACTTTCGCCAATAGCGCTGTAACGTAATGCTTTAGAATTACTTTGAAAATCAGCTCCCGAACACGGTATCTTAATTTCAATTTCACCGGAATCGGCTGCTGCAACCACTTTAGCTGTTTTGCACGATACAAACATGAAACTTAGGACGCTTACAAATAAAACGCCTGTTGCTACTTTAAAAAAATTGTTTTTCATAATGATTTTGTTTTAAAAAATTAATATAACTTAGTTAATATATTGGATTTATTTTTAGTGTTATTCAGCTTACCAATGCAAATATTTATTTTAAAACAGTTTTTCCAATAAATCCGGAACTACACGGTTTTTAAGATATTCTACGGCTGAATTATAGGCTTCGTTTCCGGCAGCGTCGAATGATAATTGTATGCCTGTAATGTTATTCATATTTCGTTGGTAAAGTACTTTTAATTCTTTGTTTTTTACAGTAATTACAGCATCCAGCGATACTTTATACATGCTGTTTGAAATTTCGGCAGATTTTGTATTGCTCTGAATATCAACTAAGAAATCCGCATTGTTTTGTTTTGGGGTTATGTCCAATGCTGATTGCGTAAGCGAACCAATTAATGCATTTTTAAGCACCTCATTTTCTGAAGATTTTTCGAATTTTCTTTCGGTAGAGCTTACAAAAAACACAGGATTCTGCACATTTACCTGCTTGGTATATGCCACAGGCTTAATATTTCGCAATAATTTGCGAATCAGAAAATCGTTGGTTGCTTCCTGTAAAATGGTATTTAAATCCACTTTTGCGTAAAAATATTCATGATTATTTTTGGATTTTACTTTGGGGATACTAAATGAAACAATCCCGGATGCAGTCGATCTGTCTATGTTATCAATCAACGCACATCCGGTAAAATCGGAAGTAACAGGGATGTTCTCAATATGATGTCCTTGTTTATTTTCTACAATAAAAGTCAGCAATTCTTCAACTACCGGTTGTCCTTTTTTTACGATTATTTCTTTCAAATCGGAAGAGACATTTATATCGTTCAGGATATTCAATATTTCATTGAAAAGTTCATTGCCAAGGTGAACGTCTCTTCCCTGATAATTTACAAGTAAAGTCTCTGACATATAAGGTTTAATATCTTC
The DNA here is from genome assembly GCA_037132235.1 of Paludibacter sp. GTDB lineage: Bacteria > Bacteroidota > Bacteroidia > Bacteroidales > Paludibacteraceae > Paludibacter. The sequence continues at coordinate 22,707 of JBAXPM010000019.1, read as the reverse complement.
AAGTCCTTTTACCAACATTATCAACGCACTGTAATATTGCAACCCGTTTTTGTAGGTCAGAGCTTTGTCATATTTCGTAAGTGCATTGTCCGTTGCTTTACGTATTCGTTGCTGTTTTAAGTCTTCATAAGTTTGTTTCGATAACCGATAATAAGTCCAGTAATTATATTGGTCCTCGTAAGTATCCACTAATTCATAACCCTCAAGTGATTCATCCGTTGAAGTAAGTGACTTAGAATCAAAGGTCTCGCTTACAGCATTATTTATTTCAAGGGTATGCAGGAGCGATGTCCCGGAGACGTTTACTCTGATTTCGCCGGCCATGTCATTCATAGCATTATTCTTGGCTGTTTGCTGATAGCCGTTGCTGTTTGTCTTTTTATTTCCGTAGCCAATTCCAATATAATAACCCTGGTTAATCGGTCTGGTCATAAGCCATGTAGGTTTGTTTGTAACCACCTTGGTACTTGCACATTGTGTCATCAGGCAAGCAGCAGTTAGCAAAATAACTATATTTTTAATTCCGTATCGCATATCTAAAAGTTAGTTTTCAGGATTAAAGCCTAATATTTTCGTGGCAGTTCGTTGGGTTAGTTCAATAGATAATTCATTTACAAGATTATCCAATGACTTAATATTTCGGTTAGCATTAAAAGTTGTATGAAAAGCTATAATACTTATAAGATCGGTATAAATTTTATCCTCTGCTGAATTTACATAATCATATTTCCATGTCCCAGGTACTAAATTTCTATAATCACCATTATAATAGGCATATTGAATAGCATCGCTTTTTGTAAGCGGAATTTCATCGGAAATCAGAATTGAACCAGTTTCGGTTGAAGTAAGCTGATATTTAAAAACGCAACTTACGCTGTTAGTCTGACTGTAAACATAATATTTAATTTTAAGATAATCGTAATCAATCACATTCTGTCCGTTAACTATTATCGTTTTTGCTTGCTTAAAAAAGGCCCTTGCTTCACTTCTAACTAGATTACCCTGTGAACCATTCAGATACATTACTTTGCCCGTCAGAATTGCTTTTTCGCCCAAAAGTTTTCCGGCCTGAGCGCTTGAATTCTGATTTGTTATTCCTGAAAGACCAAGTTTTTGCTCATTCAGCATTTCGTCCCGGTTTGCTTTGTCAATTACTTTCAGAAAAGGATTTTCAGACTTGGTTAATGCCGAAATAACAGAACTTCGTAGCTTATAACCAAATGCAGGTTCTGAGTTGATATTTTCGAACGGTTTTATTGTTATTGGATAAATAGCTGCATTTATAGCATCCTGTTTCAACTGAACAGCCTCTTTGTAACCACCGGTTTCTACTATAATTGTATTGAAAGTGTAATAAGATTTACGAAACTGACGGTTATCCAGATATGCTTTCCCCTGCCTGTATAAGGGTTCGTAATGAGCTGTCTTCCAAAGCTCTTTTACGTCTTTATATCCATTCTCCAAGGTCAGAATTTCTTTGAATATCGGTTCACATTCGACGAAATTTTCTTCATTCATAAGTTTGACTCCCTGCTTGTATCTTTCTTCAACAAGAATATTCTTTACGTCATTATACTGTTCTTCGTATGTGTTTGGGAAATCTAACCGAATTCCGTTTGTAGAGAGCCGCTGGAGATATTCTTTTGCTGCCAAATAAAGGTATACCGCATTTTTAGAGTCGCCTGCTACGTATGCTTTTGTGAACTTTCCTAACTTATCGTCAAGGGTTAGTTGTCCGTTCTTTTTGACACCAATTTTTGCGTCAATATTTTCTTTGTCAGCATTTAATGATTTCAGATACAACTCAGCTGCATCTTCAAATAATCCGGCTTGCTCGTTTTTTAATGCTAGTTTGGCATACCGTTGTGATGCACAAGCTGTTATCACTAAAATTGATAAAACATATATAAATAATCTTATTGTTTTTATTCGTGATTGATTCATGTGTAGATAATTAACAATATTGGAAGTTAATTGTTTGAAAGTTCAAATTTATATAAAATATTTTAAAGCATGTGGTTTTTGAATAGTTAATTTGATTAAAATGTATAAATATCATGTTATTTCAAATTATAAACACAGCAAACATTTAACATGGCACTTGATTGACTAACACTTTATTGATCTTATAAATTAGCTCTACCTGATATTGTACACTTCTATTTCACGATAATGCTCTTTTGTGGATAATGAATTAAATGTTCACTCTTTGTTTCCTGTTACTTATCATTTTGATGTGACTATTTTCCATAAAAATTTTGTATTTTTGTAAGCTTAAAGGCAATAGAAGCCGAATTTTTAAGTTTTAATAATGATCGGAAACCTGTGCCACGATTAGTCTCAAGAAAAACAAAAAACAACCACTTACAAAATTATTTTTTTTGAAAAAAATATCCAAACATAGCTTAGTTCCGGTTCTACTTATCGTATTACTGGCTGTGGGTTGTTCTACCAAGAAAAACACCTGGCTTTCGCGTTACAATCAGGCACTGAATACGCGTTACAACGTATATTTCAACGGTTATAACAGCTTCAACGAGGGCTTAAAAAACATACAAAAAGCTAACAAGGAAGATTATTCTACCGTGTTGCCCATGTATCCCATCAGCCATCACAGTAATGCAAACTCGGCCACTTCGAATATGGATCAAACCATCGAGAAATGCCGGAAAGCCATCAAGCTACATTCTATCAAGGTAAAGCCTGAAAAAGATTTCAAAAAAGCGAATGACCCGGAATACAAACTATGGTACAATCAGCAGGAATTTAATCCGGCACTTATCGAAGCCTGGTTGCTGTTGGGCAAAGCTGAATTTCACAAGGGCGATTTTCTGGGCTCAGTTGGAACGTTTTCGTACATCATCAGGCATTATGTAAATAACAAAGAAATTGAAGCCACCTGCCAGTTGTGGATTGTACGTGCCTATGGTGAAATGGGTTGGATTTACGAGGCTGAACAGGTTTTAATGAAAATAAACCAAAACAATCTGAAAGGCAGTAATAACGCCCTTTTTGCTTCGGTAAACGCCGATTTATTACTCAAAAAACATCAGTACAAAGAAGCTGTCCCATTTCTGGAGTTGGCTCTGGCTAAAGAAACAGACAATACATTAAAACAACGTTTCGGATATATTCTGGCTCAACTTTACCATCTGAACGGCGACGATAAGACTGCTGATGCTGCATTTATAAAAGTAATCAAATCAAATCCACCTTATGAAATGGATTTCAATGCCCGCATCAGTCGTGCGCAACTTGTACAAGGCAATGTAACGTCTATTCGCAAGGAACTGAACGCGATGCTGAAGAACAAAAGTAATAAGGAATATTTAGATCAGCTTTATTATGCGCTGGGTAATACTTATCTACATCGCAACGATACGGTTAAAGCCATTGAAAACTTTAAACTTTCTGTTGAGAAAAGCACCCGCAAAGAGATAGACAAGGCCATAACACTGATTACACTGGGTGATATTTACTACATTAAACGAAATTATGTGTTGGCTCAGCCCTGCTATGAAGATGCCGGAAAGATTCTCAGCAACGAACACAGCGACTATGCCCGTGTAACGCGCAGAGGTGAAATGCTTAGTGAACTGGTAACTCAAAACGATATTGTAGTACTTCAGGACAGCTTGCAACGGTTGGCTATGCTTCCGGAAAAAAAGCGGATTGATGTGGTAAACAAAATTATTGAAAAGCTTATTGCCGACGAAAAAGCAGCTGCAGAAAAAACTCAGAAAGAAAAGCAAATCACCAACTTCAATCTGGAAGATGATTTACCTATGATGCCGGTGGGGATGAATCCGAATTCATCTACTGACTGGTATTTCTATAATCCTGAAATTACGCGGAGAGGACAATCTGATTTTATAAAAAAATGGGGAGTAAGGAAACTTGAAGATAACTGGCGCAGAACCAGCAAATCAACTTCGCTTTTTGCAGATGAAAGTAAGCAAAATAAAGTAGCTAAAGATTCGACTGACACCATTTCAAGCTCGAAAGAGAAAATGGACAACAAAAAACCGGAATTTTACCTCCGTCAAATACCGTTGACTCCTGCTCAAAAAGAAAAATCGACAGCAGAGATTGGTGATGCTCTTTTCAACATGGGATTAATATACAAAGATAAAGTGGCGGATATACCGTTAGCAATAAGTACATTCAAAGAATTTACACGTCGGTTTTCAACTGATAAACGGGTAGCAGATGCTTATTTTAATATTTACCTGATGCAACTCAAAAATGGCAATTCGACTGAAGCAAACCTATACCGGGATAAATTAAATGCGGAATTTCCTGATTCAAAATACAAGAAAATTCTGTCACAAAAAGATTATGCTCAGCGGCTTGAGCGTATGTATCGCGAACAAGATTCCATTTATAACCTGACATATAAAGCTTATAACGCAAGTGATTTTGGTACGGTTTATAAAGAGGTAAACTATATTCGTCAAAATTATCCGTTATCAAACCTGATGCCTAAATTTCTGTTGCTTAATGCATTAAGTATCGGAAAAAACGATTCGCCTGATAAATTTGAAACTGCACTGGATAGTCTGGTTATAAATTACCCGCAAAGCGATGTAAGTGCTATGGCAAAAGATATTATGGCATTAATCAAACAAGGTCGGGAAGCAAAAACCGGAACATCAAGCGGAACTTTGTTATCAAAAAGAGAGGAAAAGACAAAAGAAGAAATTAGCAAAATCGAACCTCAAAAATTTTCAACCGAGAAACAAACCAAGCACCGCTTGTTGCTTATTGGTTCGTTTGAAAAGTCGAACCTGAATAAGTTGCAATACGAAATTGCAGCATTTAACTTCTCGCGATTTATGATTAAGGACTTCGATTTAGTTATTTCACGGTTGGACAGCACTCAGAATTTGCTATCTGTAACCAATTTTGAATCGTACGATGAGGTGCAATGGTATCTCAATTCGTTGAATACAGATGAAAACATAACTAAATTGCTCGCTGAGTCTCAGGTCAGAAAAGTTGTTATTTCGGAAGAAAATTTCGGAATGCTTAAAACCGGAATGAATATAAATGATTATTTGGTTTTCATGGCAAAACCGGTTGTAGTGAGTGAGAAGAAAGAACAGCCCGTTCAGACCGAAATCAAAACTATAAAGAAACCTGAAACAACACAAAAAGCGAAAGAAACACCAAAGTCACAAACTGTTCAGCAACCGGAAAAACCTGCTATTGCCGACACGAAGAAAATTGAGAAACCGACTGTCACTCAACCAATAATCCCAACGGATAAAACTGTAGACAAAACAATCAGTGCGACGAAACCGGTCGACAATCAGACTCAAACAACTACCGGTATGATAAAGAAAGACACGGTAAAAAAACAGGAGAAAGCTGTTCAACCGGCAATTCCAAACGTACAACCTGTTATACCTCAACCAAAACAGGAAGAGTCTCCTTTGTTTAAAGGATTGTTTGCCTATAACGCTAATGAACCACATTTTGTGGCAATTTATATTAATTCGGGCAGTTTCGATTTTGCAAAAGTAAAAGCAGCGATTGACACCTATAATTCACAGAATTACAGCATGATGAATCTGAAAGTGACTCTCGAAAACGTTGATAAACTGCAGGTAATAATTATCGGAAGTTTAACTGATGCCCGTGTTGCTAAATCTTATTTATTACGGGTAGTAAAAGAAAAAGCAATTTTCGATTTGTTGAAAGGTGTCAACTACCGGAATTTGTTAGGCTCGCAAAAAAACCTGAATACACTGATTCAGAAAAATGCATTGAACACCTATTTTGAATTTATGCAGGAATATTACCTGAAATGAGTTAAGTGGTACAGTTGTTGTCTGAGTTGATTAAAATTAAAACCACAGAACCTAAAACATTAGAATTATGAAAAAAGACCGAATACTTTGGGCTGACGACGAAATTGATTTGTTACGACCTTACGTTTTATTTCTCGAAGAAAAAGGCTACGAAGTTGTTACAGCTACCAATGGAAAAGATGCGGTGGAGCTGTGTCGGAAGGAAACTTTCGATATTATTTTTCTGGACGAAAATATGCCCGGACTGAGTGGATTGGAAACGTTGGCACTGATTAAGGAAATTGATCAGGATGTACCTATGGTAATGATTACCAAAAGTGAAGAAGAAAACATTATGAATATGGCCATCGGCAATAAAATAGCCGATTACCTGACTAAGCCCGTAAACCCGAGTCAGATACTGCTCACACTGAAAAAAAACATCCACAAAAAGGAAATTATTACTGAACAAACTGCTTCCAATTATCAATCGCAGTTTGGACGGATAGGTATGCAGATTAATGATTCGCTGACTTACGAAGACTGGGTAGAGGTTTATAAAAAGTTGATTTACTGGGAACTGGAACTGGCCGATGCCGATAACGGAATGGACGAAATGCTCCAGATGCAAAAGACAGAAGCTAACAGCACATTTACTAAATTCATTCGTAAGAATTACGAGAACTGGTTTAGTAACCCTGAAAAGCGGCCAGTGATGAGTCCTGATTTGTTTAAAACAAAAGTATTTCCCCTGCTCGACAATGGCGAGAAGGTTTTCTTCATTCTGATTGATAATTTCCGCTACGATCAGTGGAAAATCATTCGCGAATTGCTTTCGGAGTTTTATCAGTTCACCGATGAAGGTCTGTATTGCAGCATTTTACCCACTGCTACCCAATATGCCCGCAATGCCATATTCTCCGGTTTAATGCCACTTCAGATACAGCAAATGTTTCCTGACCTATGGGTGGAAGAGGAAGAAGACGAAGGCAAAAACATGAATGAAAAGGATTTGCTTGAAACCATGTTTAAGCGCTACCGGAAAAACTACACATATTCATACCACAAAGTGAACGAGTCGGCATATTGCGAAAAATTGATTGAACAACTTCCCCGATTAGATGCAAACCAACTGAATGTTGTTGTTCTGAACTTTATCGATATGTTGTCGCACGCCCGAACCGAGTCGAAAATGATGCGCGAGTTGGCAAACGATGAACAGGCTTATCGTTCGCTGACTTTGTCGTGGTTCAAACATTCACCTACCTACGAACTTTTTAAATCCATTGCCCAACGTGGTTATAAAGTCATTCTGACAACTGACCACGGTACAATACAGGTAAAAGATGCCATAAAAGTTGTAGGCGACAGAAACACCAATGTGAATTTGAGATATAAAGTAGGTAAAAGTCTGAGTTACAATAAAAAGGAAGTGTTCGAGATTACACAGCCTTCGAAAGTGGGATTGCCAAGTCCGAATGTGAGTTCAGCCTATATCTTTGCATTCAATGATAATTTCTTTGCATATCCAAACAATTATAACCATTACGTAAGCTATTATAAAAATACGTTCCAGCACGGTGGAATTTCACTGGAAGAAATGATTATTCCGCTGGTAGTGATGGAGCCGAAATAAAAAACTGCCCCCAACCCCTAAAGGGGAGTAAGAAAAGGGGTTTACGAAATTTAATAAAATACAACTAACTCAAAACTCCCCTTTAGGGGTTGGGGGCTAAATTCATGAAAACTTATACCAACGTAAAAGACCTCGGCAATTTGCAGGAAGCAATAAAAGAGGCACTTGAAATAAAGAAAAACCGTTATGCATACAAGCAATTCGGCGAAAATAAAACACTACTGATGGTGTTTTTCAATTCCAGTCTGCGTACCCGTCTGAGTACACAAAAGGCAGGAATGAATCTGGGTATGAACACGATGGTACTTGACATTAATCAGGGCGCATGGAAACTCGAAACTGAACGTGGTGTGGTTATGGACGGCGACAAACCCGAACACATTCTCGAAGCCATTCCGGTAATGGGCTGCTATTGCGACGTGATAGGGGTGCGTGCTTTTGCTCAGTTCGAAAGCAAAGAATTCGACTATCAGGAAACAATTATCAATCAGTTTATAAAGTATTCTGGCAAACCGGTGTTTAGCATGGAAGGTGCAACATCTCACCCACTCCAGGCTTTTGCCGATCTGATTACAATTGAAGAATACAAAAAAACTGCCCGTCCGAAAGTGGTACTGACATGGGCGCCACACCCAAAAGCATTGCCACAGGCTGTTCCTAACTCTTTTGCCGATTTTATGAACGAAGCCGATGTGGATTTTGTGATAACTCACCCCGAAGGTTATGAGCTTGCTCCTCAGTTTGTTCGTGGAGCTCGCGTTGAATACGACCAGATGAAAGCATTTGAAGGTGCCGACTTTGTGTACGCCAAAAACTGGGCAGCATTCCAAGATCCAAACTACGGACAAATTTTAAGCAAAGACCGCTCGTGGACCGTTAGCGACCGACAAATGGCTGTTACAAATAATGCACATTTTATGCATTGTTTGCCTGTTCGGCGAAACATGATTGTAACCGATGAAGTGATTGAAAGCGCTCAATCCATTGTAATTCCGGAAGCTGCCAATCGCGAAATTTCTGCTCAGGTAGTGATTAAAAGATTATTAGAAAACCCCTAAATCCCCTAAAGGGGACTTTTAGAGGTATGGATTAAATATAAATTATAAACTAACATTACACCCCTTTAGGGGTTGGGGGTCATTATGAACTTAGAACAAGTAACTGCGTCAATACGCAACGTGCCTGATTTTCCGAAACCGGGAATTTTATTCAAAGATATAACCACAGCGATGAAAGATGCTGAAGTGCTTCATTTCATTGCCGACGAATTGTATTACTACTATAAGGACAAAGGTATAACAAAAGTTGTTGGCGTAGAAAGTCGTGGTTTTGTACTTGGAAGTATTCTGGCTTACAAGCTTGGTGCCGGTTTTGTGCTGCTTCGCAAGCCGGGGAAATTACCTTCAGAAACTTACAAAATAGAATATGAACTGGAATACGGAAAAGATTCATTGGAAATTCATAAAGACTCCATCGAAGAAAATGATGTGGTTCTGCTTCACGACGATTTGCTGGCAACCGGTGGTAGTGCAAGTGCAGCACTGGAACTCTTGACCAAGTTTGCACATAGCACGGTTTATGTAAGTTTTTTGATTGAACTTACATTCCTGAACGGACGCACTCGCTTGCAAGGCGCAAAAGATATTCATTCGTTGATACAATTTTAAAATTAACCACTAAGCCACTTAGTCCACTAAGTTACAAATAGAAGTTTCTATTATTGTAATTCCATACTTAGTGATTCTTTGTAATCTTAGTACCTCAGTGGTAAAAAATGGAAAAACTTACAGTTGTAAAAGTCGGAGGAAAAATTGTGGAAGAGCCGACAAGCCTGAAACAATTACTATCCGATTTCTCAAAAATAAAAGGCAATAAAGTGCTCGTTCATGGTGGCGGGCGCTCTGCAACTGCTATTGCTGCCAAACTCGGTATTGAAAGTCAGATGGTAAATGGCCGCCGTATCACCGACGAAGAAACGCTGAAAGTGGTTACAATGGTGTATGGCGGATTGGTAAACAAACAAATTGTTGCCGGGCTACAGGCTATTGATGTGAATGCATTGGGACTTACCGGTGCCGATATGAATTACATGCTATCAGAAAAACGTCCGGTGAAAGATGTGGATTACGGCTTTGTGGGCGATGTAAAACAGGTAAATGCCAACATTCTGGCCGATTTGATTTCCAAAGGAATCGTTCCCGTGCTGGCACCGCTTACCCACGATAAAAAAGGCAACTTGCTGAATACCAATGCCGATACCATTGCCGGTGAAGCTGCCAAAGCATTAGCGAAATACTTTGAAGTGACTCTGATGTTCTGCTTTGAGAAAAAAGGGGTGTTGATGAGCGAAACCGACGACGAAAGTGTTATTGCACAACTCACACCTGCCCTTTTCGAACAATATGTGGATAATGGAATTATCAATGGCGGCATGATTCCTAAGTTGGAAAACTCTTTTGAAGCATTAAATGCCGGTGTAAAACAGGTGGTTATAACCCGTGCTGACCAAATACATACTAATTCAGGAACTAAAATAATCCTTTAAACATGAAACGAATCTTTTACTTATTGATTTTATCACTTATGATATCAAATGTCGGATTTTCACAGGAAATTATCAAACTTTATCCGAACGGACCCAAAGAAAGTAACCAAATCGCAACCCCGGAAAAATATCGCGACAAAGAATTCTTAATAGATATTTCAGAACCAAGGATGTTAGCATTTCCAGCTTCGAAAGAAAATGCAAACGGTACTGCCGTTTTAATTTGTCCGGGTGGTGGATATGCAGGGGTTTCACAAATCAAAGAAGGTTCGGAATTTGCCAAATGGTTCAACGATCTGGGAGTGACTGCTTTTGTGCTTTATTACCGCATGCCAAACGGTCATACCCAGGTACCACTGACTGATGCACAAACTGCATTGGCAATAATCCATAAACGAGCCAGAGAATGGAATATCGACAAAAAGAAAATCGGTATTATGGGATTTTCGGCAGGTGGTCACCTGGCTTCAACCGTAGGTACACACTTTAAAACTGCCATCGAACGTCCGGCCTTTATGATTCTGGGATATCCTGTTGTTACTATGGATAGTACATTAACTCATAAAGGTTCACGGAATAATCTCCTTGGCAAAAAACCAAGTGATGAGTTAGTGAAACTCTACTCAAATGAACTTCAGGTTACAAAAAAAACGCCACCAACCTATATCGTTCACGCCAATGATGACAAAACGGTGCCTGTAAAAAATAGTATTCAGCTTTATGAAGCACTGAAAGAAAAGAAAATAGAAGCTCAACTGGATACTTTTGCTAAAGGCAGTCATGGTTTTGGAATGCGAAAACGTGGAATTCCTGTCGACAACTGGCCTGAATTATTGAAAACGTGGATGAAAAAGAATAAATTAATCTGACAAATGCACAATCAGGAAGAATCTAATGATGCGGTAGCACTCTTGCAGCAACTTATTGCCATACCGTCATTCAGTCGAGAAGAAACTGCTGCAGTTGATTTTTTGGAACGTTACATAGAACTAAAAGGTTATGTCGTTTCACGAAAAGACAATAATATTTGGATGTTAAGCCCTGATTTTGACTCAGCTAAACCAACCATTTTGCTGAATTCGCATATTGATACTGTAAAACCTGTTGCTGGCTGGGTTCACGATCCGTTTACACCTTTACTTGAGAATGGAAAGTTAAACGGATTAGGTAGCAACGATGCGGGAGCAAGTGTTGTAAGTTTGTTACATGCATTTTTCATTCTTACTCAAAGTCAACAGGCTTATAATCTTATTTATGCAGCAAGTGCAGAAGAAGAAATTTCCGGTCAAAATGGTATCGTATGTTTGCTGAACGAATTACCAAAAGTTGACTTTGCCATTGTGGGTGAACCGACCCAAATGAATATGGCTGTTGCTGAAAAAGGATTGATGGTGTTGGATTGCACAACAACAGGAATAGCCGGTCATGCTGCCCGCAACGAAGGTGAAAATGCCATTTATAAAGCTATGCAGGATATTGAATGGTTTCGCACGTTTGAATTTCCAAAGAAAACCGATTTACTCGGACCGGTAAAAATGTCTGTCACTCAAATCACTGCCGGAACGCAGCACAATGTTGTTCCCGATAAATGCAGTTTTATAGTGGATGTGCGAAGCAACGAAATGTATTCCAATGAACAAATTCTGAATGAGATTCTTACAAATGTAAGTTGTGAAGTTCAACCCCGTTCTACACGACTGAGTTCTACTGCCACTCCGCTAGAACATCCGGTTGTGAAGCGTGGTCAGGAACTAAATCGTATACTTTTCGGTTCTCCAACATTGTCCGACCAGGCACTTATGCCGTTTCCAAGCCTCAAAATGGGACCCGGTGACTCTGCACGTTCTCACACAGCTGATGAATACATTCTTTGTTCTGAAATTGAAGAAGCAATAGAAATTTATGTTCATTTACTAGATGGAATAGAATTTTAAAAATCAGTTTCATTCTTTACCACCAAAAAATTTGATTTAAGGTGTAAGAAATTTTCGGATTTTAAGTCTATATTTAAGTAAGTTTCTTCTGAAGTCAATTTTCAAAATTATCTTTTCTTAAATCATTCCAGTCTATGAAAAGAATCAGCTTTCTGCCAATCCTTTTCTTTGTGTTTTTTGCTCATGCACAAAATATTACATTGAAAATCAAAATTCAGACCGAAGATAATACTTGTCAGTCTGACTTTACTACAAAGAAAATAGTAATAAAAAACACCGCAATCACAACTTCAAGGCCGGTTAAAACTCTCACTTCTCAAAAATGCGAGAACGAACTTCTTATTCCGAAAATAACAGCAAAGTACCAATTGAAAGTTACAGCTGATGCATATTTGCCTGATTCGTTGAATTTTGAAATAACTGAAAATTCAACAGAGATTAAATTACCGGATATGCAGCTACTTGCCCGCAAAAAAGAAGTAAAGTTGAACGAAGTTACTGTTGTCGGGAATAAGCAGGAATTCATTAAAGTAGATGCCGATAAAACCACTTATTTAGTGAAAGGTAATCCGAGTCTGACATCAGGTTCAATGGAAGATGCACTCAAAAAGATTCCCGGTGTAATTAAATCTGCTACTGGTGATCTGACTTTCAATGGTAGAAATCTGGCTGTATATATTGATGGTTCGCCCGCTAATTTATCCGGTGAAGATTTAAAGGCTTTTTTGCAGGGATTACCGGCTAACTCTATTGATAAAATTGAACTGGTAGAAAACCCGGGAGCCTCCTTCGAAGCTAATACCAATGGGAGTGTGATTAATATTATAACCCGTTCTGTGGCTCTGAATTCATTTAACGGTACGCTTAATTTACATTACGGTAATAGTTTGGGGGAAAATAAATACTCACCGTCGCTGCTTATGAACGGGAAAGTTAAGAAAGTGAACTGGCAACTTCAAACAGGTTATAATTCACATGAAGTAGCTATTCAAACCAAAACTGACCTGACTTACAATGAAAATAATGACAAGTTAAATGGCCTTGTTTTTACTCACGATGGAATTTCAAACCAACTGAATAATAATTTTTACTTCAGGCCCATGGTCAATTTCAGGTTAACACCAAAATCAAATCTTATTTTTAACTATAATTTAAATATAGCCAACAATTCTAGCAACGATTCTACCAATAACTTCACCAAAAATCTACCATTTCCTTCCCAATTGAATTATTATTCGCTGTATTCAAACCGGAATCTGAATGCCAATCACGAAATAGTGGGAAAATACAAAACTCAGTTGGATTCTGCCGGTGGAAAGAACCTTCAGATTACAGGCTATTTCTCAAATTATACACGCAACGGGAATGCAAACTCATCGATGCCGCAGATACCAAATTATGGTATCAATTCTGTAAATCTGAATCTGACAAATGCCTATGTAAAATACGATGTCGATTTAAAGTTTAAACCCATACAGATAAACACCGGCGGAAAGTTCAGTAAAGCACTGGCTCACAATCTGGGACAATACAATTTATCGAGTCCGACAGCTGATATTTTTACAAACAGACTCTATATTGATAACCAGACAAAAGACTTCAACTACGATGAAACCAATTTTGCTTTATATTTAGAGGCACGTAAGAAGTTTGGAAAATTGAGTACCACGGTTGGTGTTCGTATGGAGAATTTATTGTACTCGGGCAAGATTGCAAGCAGCACAAGAGCTTATGGTGACACCTTGCTGAATATATTTCCAACAGTAAATTTAATGTACGAATTCACTCCTGTTTTAAACGTACGTGGACAATATTCACGGAAAATTTCCGCACCATCTTACAATACACTCGACCCGAATAGTTCAGGCTATTTCGACCAGTACACCGGAACTGTTGGTAATCAAAATCTTAAGCCGAATTTCTACGACAATTATAACCTGAGCTTTACGGCATTCAACTTTGTAAGTCTGCGTACAAGTTATTCATTTACAAAGAATATCTCAATGATGACTTCCCAATCCTTTAAAGACTCATTATACAGCAATCAAACTTATAAGAATTACGAGAATATCGGAAATTTTAATGCATCTCTGTCGTTTCCAATTCCATTCGACCTGATTACGAAAGGTCCTGATTTCTTCAAGAAACCTATGAATTTCAACGATATGAGTTATCTGTTTTTCTATGTTGGGTACAATCTACAGAATATAGCCGGTTATGTATATTCAGATGGTAGTAAAAATTCCCAGCCATTTTGGGTTCTTTACGCAAGCACACATATCAATATGCCGTGGAAATTAAAACTGGATGCGCAGTATCAGTTGATTCCTAAAGGAAATCTTCAAATTTACACACTTCAAAAACCGATTCAATATTTTCTGGTAGATGTATCAAGAAGTTTCCTGAAAAACAACAACTTAACCCTTACAGCTGAGGTAACCAAATCTTACCCGCTCCAATTGTCGTTCCCTACTGAGTTTACAAGGACTGATTTTTACAATGCTTATGATGGACTAACGTTCTGGTTTAAACTGTCGTACCGCTTTGGGAAGTTCCAAAGCAAAGAGGAGACTGAGATTAATATTGAAAAGAAACAGATTGAAGGAGCAGGAATGAATATCAAATAGTAAGAATTTGAATCTATGTATAGAAAAAAGGATTCGATAACTTTAAGTTTTTCGAATCCCTTTTTTTATTAAAGCCTGTAACGGGCTGACAAGCATAACCCATCGGATGCCACGATAATTCCGGGTGCTAGATAAAGTCCGGGACGAAAATCGAGGGATAATTTCAGAGGGAATTTAAAATTATATTCTAATCCCACCTGGCCAAGTAAACCTGCTGCAAAAACAGAGCTGTAAATACCTAAGCCCAAACCCGGACCTGCATACAATTTCATACCATCCGCAACTGAAGGTATATTCCATACCCATTGATAAATACCACTTAATCCTACACCATAGGCTGTCAACCCCAAATCAGCTTCCAATCGATTTGCACTACTGAGCGGATGTTGATAACTAAGCTCTCCGGAATATAATCCGATACGAAGACCAATGGCCTTTTGATTTTCCTGAGCACAAATAGTACTCATAAATACTACGATGAACAACGAAAATAAAATTACTCTTTTCATACTTTGAATTTTTTAAATTAAGCTATAGATATTAAATCTCTCATATATTTAACACGTTCAACAATAATCACTTTAATGGTCTGTTTATCAACACTTTGATAGACTCAATCACTAAAAGTAAAAATAAATTCCGAGTTATTTATCAGACAAATATAGTAACATAAATTAAACGAGTACAAAATAAAACGAAATTTCTTCTTAAATAAATACAAAATAACTGTGTTTTGCTTCATAATGTGGTCGTTCGGGTACATCCACGGAAGATTTCCAATAAAGTAATTGTATAACCTATTAGTTGCTGAATTAATTAAACATTAAAACCACAGGTTTGACAAAGTTTTTCAGTTATAGTATTGTTGGCAAATCCGTTACGGATTAGCTGAACTCTTTCTTTATTCAAAATTTTATCTAATTCTTCATCGAAAATGTTTCCAAGATTCATAACTGCATCCGCATCCAAACAGCATGGAACCACCTGTCCATCAGCCAGAATTGCAATGTGGTCACGGAGTGCATAGCAATGTTTCTGAGTTTGTGTTCCGGTCTGCTTTTCGTCCGGCCATTCAAAACGGGGTGCACGTTGCAGAAAAATATGATCAACCAACTTTATGCCGTTTCCACTTGTATTTTCCTGCAACTTATCTTCTGTAAGATTGAATTTTGAAGCTATTCTACTTATGAAAAATGAATTAAATCCATTGCTCGTCTCACTGGTAGTATTCCAGAGACGCAAACACATATAGGTTTTTGAAGCTACCTGTTGTGCAAATTCGAGCACCGAATTGAGGTAATCATCCCATTTTTCTGGAACTATATTCTCCTCAGCATCGTGGAGAGAAATGTTTATTTGACGGACAGCATGTTTGAAAAGTATTTCCTTTTTTCGTTCCAGCAAACCTCCGTTGGTAGTGATGTTTACATTCAGTCCTGCAGTTTCAGCAATAGTCAGAATTTCATCTAATTTTGGATGTAAAAGGGGTTCTCCGAGCACATGCAGATAAATGTAATTAGTAAAAGGGCGGATTTTCTCAACCACCAAGCGAAACTCATCTGGCGACATAAATTTGGTTGCCCGCGCTGTTTTAAAACAAAAGCTGCAATCGAAATTGCAGCTATTTGTTATTTCTATATATATTTTCTTGAATCTCAATTGTGTATTTTTCTTAGTGATATGATGACTTTGAGTCATCTTATCACTATTTGCTAATTTATCGGATTCCTGAAATCAATGATATTGTGAATGGAAAGTATGCCAACAACCTCTTCTGTTTCATCAATTACAGTCAAAGTAGTTATTTTATTCAAATCCATCATTTCCAATGCATCTGTCAGTAATTCATCCTGATTAATCCGTTTGAAACCGTGAGTCATAAAATCGGCAGCTTTCAAATTTTTTAGTTCGTCAAATTTCTGAATTGCCCGACGTATATCACCATCAGTTATAATTCCAATTGCTTGATTTTGTGTATTGTAAACCATCGTCATACCCAAACGTTTGTTACTCACTTCGTATATAACATCTTTGAAAACAGTAGTTTCAGATACTTTTGGAATATCGGTAAACATCTCGTCTTTCACACGCGAAATTAAACGACGACCTAATGCACCACCCGGATGATAAAGCGCGTAATTCTCAGCTTTGAATCCCCGGCGTTCCATGAGGCAAATAGTCAGTGCGTCGCCCATAACCAGGGTAGCAGTGGTTGAAGTTGTCGGTGCTAAATCGAGTGGACAGGCCTCTTTTGTGACTCCGATATTCAATACCAATGCAACTTCCTTTGCCAAAGTTGAATGTGGATTTCCTGTCATGGCAATCAGCTTACAGCCGATTTTTTTCAATGGTTCAACTACATTCAGAATTTCGGAAGAACTACCACTATTTGATATCAGCAATACAATATCGTTTTTGCTTACCATACCCAAATCGCCATGTATAGCCTCAGCAGCATTGATAAATATTGATGGTGTACCCGTAGAAGCAAGCGATGAAGATATTTTATGTCCAATAATGCCGGTTTTTCCGACACCCATGATGACTAATTTTCCTTTGCCGGTATAAATCAGTTCAACCACTTCGTTGATTTCTGGTCCTATTTTTTCAGCCAACTTCTGGAGTTCACAAATCTCCTGTTGGAATATTTCTTTGCTACGTTCAATAAAATCCATTTTCTATAGCTTGCTAATAATCATTTCCACAAATTCTCTAACACAACCTTCACCACCTTTTTTCTTCATTAGAATTATGCCTGGGATATTTTTAATTGCATCCAACGCATCAGCCGGACAAGCAGCCAAACCAACAGAAGAAAGCAATTCAAAACAATTCACATCGTCGCCAATATAAGCCACTTCAGCAAGTGAAAATCCATCTTTATCACATATTTCTTTTACAGATGCCAGTTTTCCACCTTCACGTTTTCCCTGATACAGATAATCCAGTTTCAGTTTATTGAACCTTCGTTCAACCATTTTAGTATTTTCGGAAGTGATAATTCCGGTTTTGATTCCTTTTTCGCGAATCAGTTGCAAGCCCATTCCGTCGTGAGTATTGAATTTTTTCAATTCATCGCCTGCTTCGGAATAATACATTCCGGCATCGGTCAACACTCCATCCACATCGGTAAGAAAAAGTTTAATTTTACTTGGCAGTGGGCAATGGGCAGTGGGCAGATGACTGCTGACTGCTGACTGCTGACTGCTAACTGCTAACTGTTTAGTAATATTGTCAATAGCAATTGCCTGTTCAAGAATCTCCCGGATCTTCGACAAGTAAATCTGATTTGGTCCATCGCTAAAAGCATGCTCAGGATTGGGATGAACTTCGGCAAAAATAGCATCAACACCAACCGCCAAAGCAGCCCGCATCAGATATGGGACCATTTCACGGTTGCCACCTGTTGATGTGCCTTGTCCACCTGGCTTTTGAACAGCATGTGTGGCATCGAAAACAACTGGATAACCATAACTCCGCATTTCCACCAGTCCGGTCATATCCACAATCAGGTTATTATAACCAAAACTCGAACCACGTTCACAAAGGAGAATATTCTCATTGCCCGAATCACGAAGTTTGTCAATTACATTCTTCATGTCCCACGGTGCCATAAATTGCCCTTTCTTCACGTTGACAATTTTGCCAGTCTTGGCAGCAGCTACGAGTAAATCTGTTTGGCGGGAAAGAAAAGCAGGAATTTGAAGCATATCAGCCACTTCAGCTACCGGAGCGCACTGCCATGTTTCGTGAACATCAGTAATTATAGGTAAGTCGAGTTCGGTTTTTACACGTTGGAGGATTTCTAAACCACGTTTCATTCCTAATCCACGGGGCGCTTTTACGGAAGAACGGTTTGCTTTATCGAAAGATGATTTGAAAATCAGATGGATACCTAAATCCTGACAAATTTCTTTGAGCTTTGCAGCCACTTCCATTGTCATTTCTTCCGACTCAATGGCACAAGGACCTGCAATCAGTACAAAACGGCTGTTTCCACCAATATCAAAGCGGTTAAGAACATTTATTTTGTGGGTTTCAACCATATCTCAATTTTCAATTAAATAATTTTCAATTATTGGAAATCAGCACATTAGAAAATTGGGAATTAGTTAGTGTATACCCTCACCCAATCCACTTCAATTTGACCGGTTCCGGCATGATTCTTTTCGGGTATAAATGAATTGAAAGCCAGATACATTTCCTGAGCAGGTATATTACTTGCTGTTCGATAAACCTCCAGATTATTAATCATCCAAATCAGTTCTTTTTCCGTCCAGATTAACGAATAGACATGAAACAGTCCTGGATTAAGTCCTGAAATTTTAACTCCATCAAAAATATTATTATTTGCATTTCCGACATTGATTTTCTTTCCATCGAAGTGGAATATCTTGACATTTGGAAGTTTATCGTCGGCACCAAGCCAAAAAGCATGATTTATTTTTCCTGAACAACGGATTTTTGCACGAATAACTCCGTATTTCTGTCGGAATTTTTCGGCAGTCTGTAACACATCTGAAGTATAGTGGAATTCCTTTTGAATAAAGCCTTTCTGGGCATGCCATGCACGTGCTGTTACTTTCTCATGTTTGGTTTCAAGCTTCAAAATACCGCTTAATACTTCCACATTCCTGCCTGAATTGTTTGCTTGTTTCTCGTTTGCAAAGGAGTGATCTTCAATAAGATTCGCACTTTTGTAGTGAAATCCGAAGTTCCAGTGTGATTTATCGAGTGTATTCCATTCAAACTCATCCTGAAAAGTTAGTTTCAGTTTACGATATTTATCAAAACGTTCCGGTCTCTCATTTACATAAAATTCAACATCTGGATTTTTCGCCAGTTCGTAGAAACGTTCCTGTTGCTGAAACTCAGGTGTTGAATGCCAACGCTTTTTATTTTCCCAAAAAGCATTTGATTCCATAAATTCAGGAGTGGAGGCTTTGATTTTAAGGTCTTCGTATTCCTTGATAATAAATGAATTATGAAAACGAACATACGTTTTATATCCTTTTGATTTCTCATAGGCCTTCATCCTTTTGAGCGATTCTGAAGCTTTTACCTTTTTCTTATCTCCAAGAAATTCGTATTCGGGTGTAGCCTTAAAGTTGAGATATTCAACCAGTTCTTCAGATTCACACATCTGATAATAAAGCTGAATGGCAGGTGAATGTTGAAGTTTTTTATATTTTTGGGTTATTTCAAACTCTTCAGTATCTTTGTATCTCCTGTTTTGAAGGGTTTTCTTCTTCTCCTGAAATTCTGCAGATTTCACTATATGAAAAAGCTTATTATACTCTTCCAGTTCTACAGATTTTTCAACCTCAGCATACCTTTGCATAGCCAGAACTAAATCAGCTTCGTTCTTTTCAAGTCTGGCTGTAGGAGTTATACCTCCAAAGAGTTTTTTCCAAAAAAGATTCATGCGTTCATTTTTATTTTTTAATACTAGTCGCAACTTGCCTGACAGCAGTCAGGTGGAACTCGTCCCGCTAAAACGGGATTCGTTTCATTATTATTCACAATTTATAACCTGCCAACCGGCAAGCGGGTTCATAATTCATAATTGAAACTCTTTCATGAATTCTTGAATTGAGTAATTAGCTCCATACATTCATTAATATCCTGAACAATAAGTGGTTTGTAGTTTTCAACCGGTATAAACAATTCACTACGCATTAGCTCAATCTGGCTCAGGAATTGATTATAAAAACCTTCCTGATTGACGATTATTAATGGCTTTTTGTGTTCTCCAACTACAGCTGAAGTTACAATATCCAGCATTTCATCAAGTGTCCCATAACTTCCGGGCAATACCACAAAAATTTCCGAAAGTTCTTTCATGGTTGCCTTACGCTCACTCATGGTTTCCACCGAAATAAGCTGAGTTGGCAATGAACTTTGGCGATTCATGCGAACAACTGCTTGCGGGATGACACCGATTATCTGACCACCTTTGCTGGCCGCACCTTCGGATACTGAATCCATCAAACCACCCGTTGCACCTCCATAAACAAGCGTATCACCACTTTCGGCAATTAATTGTCCCAACCTGAATCCGACTTGCTTGTATTTGTCGGCAATATGATTACTGGAGGAACAAAAAACAGCTATATTCATCAATTCCTAATTAAACAATTTCCAATTTCCAATTCTCAATTATTTCATTGGGAATTGGAAATTTGAAAATTGGTAATTTATTAAGCGTCTATCTTCGCGTAAGTTGCATTTTCTTCAATAAACTGACGGCGTGGAGCTACATCATCGCCCATCAACATCGAGAATACGTGGTCGGCTGTAGCTGCATTATCAATAGTTACCTGACGTAAAGTGCGATTTTCAGGATTCATGGTGGTGTCCCACAACTGAATTTCGTTCATTTCTCCCAAACCTTTATAGCGTTGTGTGTGAACTGCTCCTTCGACACCACCACCATATTTTTCAATAAACATCTGTCGTTGAAGATCAGTCCAACAATACTCTTCTACCTTACCTTTTTTACACAAATAAAGTGGCGGAGTGGCAATATACAAATAACCGTTCTCAATCAACTCTTTCATGTGACGGAAGAAGAAGGTCATAATCAATGTTGCAATGTGGCTTCCGTCCACGTCAGCATCGGTCATGATTATGATTTTATGATAACGTAATTTTGCGATATTTAGTGCTTTGCTGTCGTCTTCGGTTCCAATTGTGACACCTAATGCAGTATAAATATTTCTAATTTCTTCGCTTTCCAATACTTTGTGTTGCATGGCTTTCTCCACGTTCAAAATTTTACCGCGCAAAGGCAAAATGGCCTGAAACTGACGACTACGACCCTGTTTGGCTGTACCTCCTGCCGAATCCCCTTCGACAAGGAATAATTCGCATTTTACCGGATCTTTATCAGCACAATCAGCAAGTTTTCCCGGCAATCCACCACCCGAAAGCGGCGATTTGCGTTGAACCATTTCTCGTGCCTTTCGGGCAGCATGACGCGCAGTTGCAGCCAGAATAACTTTTTCCACAATAATGCGTGCAGCTTTCGGATTTTCTTCCAGATAATTTCCCAACGCTTCGCCTACAGCCATGTCCACAGAACCCATTACCTCGTTGTTTCCAAGTTTGGTTTTGGTCTGACCTTCAAATTGCGGCTCCTGCACCTTGATAGAAATAACAGCAGTTAAGCCTTCACGAAAGTCATCACCACTAATCTCGATTTTCAGTTTTTCGAGCATTTTGCTGTCTTCAGCATATTTTTTCAATGTACGTGTCAATCCACGACGGAAACCTGCAAGGTGAGTTCCACCCTCAATCGTATTGATATTGTTTACGTAGGAGTGAATATTTTCGTTGTACGAGGTGTTGTAAGTCATGGCAATCTCCACGGGAATACCATTTTTTTCGGTATTGATATGGATTACACTGTCAATCAGTTTTTCGCGGGCTTCGTCGATATATTCCACAAATTCTTTCAATCCTTCAATAGAATGGAAAACTTCTGATTTGAATGCACCTTCGTCTGTGAGGTGACGTTTGTCGGTCAAAGTCAGCGTAATACCTGCATTCAAATACGCCAATTCACGTAATCGCCCTGCCAATATATCATATTTATAAACTGATTCAATGAATATTGTATTATCTGGTAAAAATGTAGTTTTAGTTCCATTTGTTGTTGAAGTCCCGATTTCTTGTACAGGAAATTTAGGAACACCACATTGATATTCCTGCATATACAATTTCCCATTACGTGAAACTTCCACGCGTAAATCAGTAGAAAGTGCATTCACACACGAAACACCCACACCGTGCAAACCTCCGGAAACTTTATAGCTATCCTTATCAAACTTACCACCGGCATGAAGCACTGTCATAACTACTTCCAATGCCGATTTTCCTTCTTTTTCGTGCATATCCACCGGAATACCTCGACCGTTATCGATAACTGTGATTGAGTTGTCTTCGTTTATAAATACCTGAATAGTATCACAATGTCCGGCCAATGCTTCGTCGATTGAATTATCAACAACCTCGTAAACCAAATGGTGTAAGCCTTTTACACCTATATCACCAATATACATTGCAGGGCGTTTGCGCACTGCTTCCAAACCTTCCAGCACCTGAATGCTGCTTGCACCATAATTGGCACTTGCAGTGTTTCTTGCTTTTTCTTTTTCGCTCATTTTTATTT
>JBAXPM010000018.1:0-50234 GCA_037132235.1 Paludibacter sp. | reverse complement strand
ACTGCATCGAATGGTTTTGATAGCTATGACTCACCAAAATTGTCGAATGAGTCAGTTTCTACCCCAGAGATTTATACACTCGCAGGAAGTGAGCAACTGGTAATCAACGGTGTGAACGATGCAACTGAACTTGCTTTAGGTTTCACCACCGGCGAAGCTAATAACTTCAGCATTAAAGCTTCTCAGTTTGCAAACTTTGCAAGTGGCACCCAGATTATTCTTCGTGATAATTTGTTGAACTACGAACAGGATTTGACTCTTGGTGATTACAAGTTCTATTCCGATGTAACAGCTAACAATGAAACCCGCTTTACAGTGTTGTTTAAAGCTCCATCGGTAGCAACCGGAATCAATCCGAACTCAAACGGAAATGTTTGGATTTCACTTGCCAACAATCAGATTGTGGTTAACGGAGCTAACGCTGGAACTTCAGTAGCAGTATACAATGAAGTAGGTCAGCGCTTAGTATCTCAACGCTTGACAGCAACTACTAAATCTGTTGGTTCATTTGTACCGGGAGTTTATATGGTAACTATAACCAATGCCGGTAAGAGTGCAACACAAAAAGTAATTATCAAATAATAACAAAAACTGAAACCTTTGTCAGTGAAAACGCTGACAGAGGGTTCATAAATAAAAAAAATAAGTTTTATGGCACAAAAACAAATGTACAGCACTCCGCAGATTGAGCGGATTGAACTTGACAATGAAATTGCTTTGCAATTGGAGTCACAACCACCGAAAGCACCCGGAGAAGCACATTTAAATGCTCCTGAGTATTTCAACAACGATCCGTTTAGAACGAATCAAGCATAAAAAAGAGTCCCTGATCAATTTGGTCAGGGACTTTTTTTGTTATTGAGTTATGGAATGAGTGGGGCGGAGGCGGGATTTGTCTTAATAAATATAATATAAATAAATTGCAAGAGTTACACCCCTCTTTGGAGGGGTTGGGGGAGGTCAAGAAACAAAATCTTATATCGTTCTCGCGTTAATTAAATGAATTAATGTTTATTGAAAAGAGATAGTCTCTCTCCGATAGAGGCTATCTCTAAAGAAACAAATTGAATAGTCCAGGCATAAACAAATTTAAGGACGATACAGGCGGGTGAGGTCTGGGGACGATCCGCCAACTGGCGGAGGAGGGGTTCAAAAACTAACTTTAGGCGGGTGAGGTCAGCCATGAACGCATCGGAGGGAATCAATATCTTCATTATTTATATTTTCGACGCGTCGAAATTATTAAACAGGTTAAATATATAATGTGTTTATGTCCCGTATCGAACAAGAATAAGAATTATTTACTTGTTCTACCTGTTCTATCCATCGTTTGCAACGAGGGGTTAATTGTAAAACGTTTAGAACGCAAAAAGTATTTTAATAAACGGATCACTCTGCCCGAAATTATACCGGATTAAATAGTATTTTTAAAGTTGATATAAAACAAGTATTACCATTTACTTTATTTAAAGCAATTATTGTATTAATCATTGTTACAAACAAATAACCACTTACCCCTCGTTACAAACAAGGGGGAGTGAACTCCTCCAAAAGCTCCAGGAGAAGCACAACTAAATGCTCCAGAGTATTTCAATAACGATCCGTTTAAAACGAATCAAGCGTAAAAAAGAGTCCCTGATCAATTTGGTCAGGGATTTTTTTATAGTTTTAGTCGGAGTCAGAATTCTAATGAAATATAAGAAACCCTACGACTTCCTACGTCAGCC
The DNA here is from genome assembly GCA_037132235.1 of Paludibacter sp. Classification (GTDB taxonomy): domain Bacteria; phylum Bacteroidota; class Bacteroidia; order Bacteroidales; family Paludibacteraceae; genus Paludibacter. The sequence goes on along the minus strand of JBAXPM010000018.1, from coordinate 48,507 downwards.
ACTTCCCTTAAAAAAGGAAGATCATCCAAGTACGTGAATTTGCTTATTGAATAAGAACTGTTGAAATATTACAACATTTTACACAAGAAAATTATATCTATAAATCTACGCACTTAGTAGTAGGAAGTAAATAATATCGCATTTTTTATATTAATTGCCGTCCCATTTATGGGACGGGCAGCTGATATAATATATATTGGCTTTAGCCAAATAGTATTGAAAATTTGGCTAAAGCCCTGTGAATCCTATTCATTTCTACCGTCCCATAAATGGGACGGCAATTTTAAAAAAGCATTTTCACTATAAAGATTAAATTACGACATTATATCTTTTTTACCACTTAATACATTATTTCAATGATTATCTGTATTTTATGTTTTTTTTCGAGGTGATATTTAGGGGCGTAGCCCGGATATCTTCGTAGCAGAATCAAAAGTATACAAGCAAAGGGGCATTAGCCCTGACATCTTAAACTGCTCTACATACTTAGCGGATAACCATTTACTTGTATATTGCATATTTACAACCCATTATCCATTCGCAAACGTTTGCATTATTTTATTTCAGATAAATATATATCATAACAAATTTATTCAACATCAATTCATATATTTGCATGCCTTTTTTCGCTCGAATTTGTACGGGTTTTTTTATGTGTAACTCATTGCACATTGTAGCAAGTAAAATGAGATAAGTAGTTACAAATATTTAATGATATATTTTACCACAATAGAACCTGCCTACCGCAGGCAGGCACATAGGAAAAATGCTGAAAAAGACTTAGTTCACATAGTAAAAGTATCTGACGATACTTTTGTACAGTCTGAAATTATCCCGATATTCGGGATAATGCTATGTGCCTGCCTGCGGTAGGCAGGTTCTTAGTCTTATCTCTTTATCTCAAAACTATTGTGGACTATGTGATAATAAACATATCAATAATAATTACCATTTACTTATAGAACCTTATTTAGTGAAAAATAAGGACCAATATAATTTTTTTTGAAACGATTTTGTAATATTAACGCGATTAATAAGGTTAATGATTATCAGTAAAAATCCCTATTCTATCAGTAAATTCTGAATATTTATTTATAGAATCAGAATATATTAACTTTAAAAGCAAAACAAAAAACAAAAGAAAATTGTATTAATCAAGACAATTTGCTATTTTTGAAACCTTTTTGCTAATAAAATTACAAAATGGTTTAATACCCAATTTTGTTTTTTTCCAAAAAATAGATTCGTACAAAATTATCATTTTAATGATTAATTATTATAGTAGATTCATTCGGGTTAAATTACTTTTGTCCTTTTAAATTAAAATAAAAACAATCAAAATATTATACAATTAAAATCTCTCGAACTTTTTAAAGACTTATCACTCTGACGTTTTAATAGCTATTTTACGTATTAATAACAAACACTTATATCGAATTTATAACAAAAACGAAATTTTACTTCCATTCAAATCAATATTCTTATGACAACATCTACTTCTTCAATCAAAGTTTCTTCCCGAAACAATTTTTCTTTGAGTTTTAAATTTTTAGGTATTCTGTTATTCGTTCTGTTGGTAAGCGGGAAAATGGTGGGGCAGGCTACTTACACACTTTGTACATCAACTGCAGATTTAGTATCAGGTAGTAAATACATTATTGTTTCTTCTCAGACAACCGGAACTGCTTATCCAATGGGTTATCAGAACACCAATAACCGACCACAAGCTACTGCAGTAACAATTGCATCCTCTGCAATTTCAACCACAGTTGCAACAGCAAGTGGTGATTTAACTAAGGCTTATGAACTTACGTTAGGTGGATCAACCGGAGCATGGACTTTGCAGGATCCGCTATACACTAATTATTATTTAAAAGCAACCAGCTCTGCATCTAACTATTTACAAACTACTACTGGTTCAGCAGTTTGGACGATAACATTTACAAGTAATGCAGCCATTATGACCTGTACAACCGGTTCATTTACAAGAAATGTGTTACAATATAATTCTCCAAGTTCACTTTATTCTTGTTATACATCGGGTCAGTCTAGCGTTTACCTGTATAAAAAGGCAGCATCTGCTATAACATCTAATGCAGGTGGTGGTGCATGGGGAACAGGATCTACCTGGGTAGGTGGTGTTGCTCCGACCGCATCTGATAATGTGGTAATTGCAGGACCGGTTACAGCAGGAGCATTAACCAGAAATGCGGGAACTACAACTACCATTAATACCGGGGCTTCGCTTTCTATGACAGGAACATATACCAATAATGGTACTACTACCGTAAATGGTACATTTGAAATTGGATCTGGAAGTTGGGCTACAGGTAATAACTTAGTATATGGTTCGGCGGGTACTTTAAATATGAATTCTGCCGTGTATGCAGCAAACAGTGGTACTTACTGGCCGGCTACGAGTGGTCCAGTAAATGTGAATATTTTACAATCGGTTACAATGGGTTTTGCCCGTACAGTTACCGGAACTTTGTCGGTTTCCGCTGCTGTTACAAATGCAACTACTAATACACTTACAATTAATGGCGGTACATGCCAAATTAATAATTCATCAGCTACTTTTTCTGACCCTTTGATTTATAGTGGTACAACCAACTTGGTCTACAATGTTACCGGCACTATTGGCAGAGGAAATGAATGGAATAATACTTATAGTCCTTCCAATGTGACATTGCAAGCCACAACTACACTTAATTATCCAAATGGTTGGGGAGCAATTACCCGATCGCTAACCGGAAATTTGACGATTGGAACGGGCACTGCATTGTATATGGATTATGGAAGTCCGGGTACAGGTGTGGGTGCCTTAACCGTTGGTGGAAATGTTTCACTTAGCGGTAATTTATCATTGGGAAATCAGGCTGGCGGAGACTTAAATGTGGGTGGAAACTGGAGTAATACAGGTGGTACTTTTGCAGCTAACGGAAGAGCTGTAACATTCAATGGTACTGGTGCACAAAGTATAACTAATACTGCAGGTGAAACCTTTGCATATTTAATCAATAATAAGGCTTCCGGTACGCTGACATTGGCAAACAATGTAACAGTAAATGCTGCTTCAAGTGATGTATTACAGATACTTAATGCAGGTAGTTTCGACCTGAATGGTAAAACATTAACTCTCTCGGGTGCCGGAGGAAATATTAAAGTAACAGGAGCTGCAAGAACAATAAGTTCGGGTGTTGCTGGTGCTCTTATAAATATTTCCGGAGCAAAAACTGTTACTTCTGCCACAAGTGGTAGTTTAGTAATTGGAACTAACATAACTACCGTTCTCACTGCTGGTTTAGATTGTGGTTCAGCACTGACAACTGTTAATGGAACACTTCAGATAAACTCGGGTGGTTTTATAACAACTAATGCACCAACTTATGGTTCATCTTCTACTTTATTATATAATTCAGGAACTACTTATGGTCGGGGAATTGAATGGGCATCACCTGCCAATGTACAATTGAGCAACAATACAGTTTTAAACTATCCTAACGGTGCTACTACAACTGCCAAAAGCATTACTGGTAATTTGACTATCGATGCTGGTTCTGCACTTTATATGGATTATGGTACATTAGGTTATACCACCGGTTCATTAAGCGTGGGTGGAAACTTAGTAATGAATGGTAATCTTTCATTAAGTGATGCTATTGGAGGAGATTTGAATGTTACAGGTAACTGGACAAAGGGCGCTGGTACATTTAATCCTAATACGCGTCTTGTAACTTTTAATAGTACTACAGGCACACAAACAATTACAGGTGCAACTACCTTCGATTATCTTACTTGCAATAATACAAGTACCGGTATAACACTGGCAAATGCCGTTACTGTGAATAAAACCCTGACTTTTACAGCAGGTAAAGTAAGCTTAGGAGCAAACAACTTAACAGTAGGTTCTACAGGTTTAATCAGTGGAGGTAGTGCTACTGCTTATGCAGTTACTTCAAGCACGGGTTTGTTGATAAAACAAGGAGTAGGAAATAGTGCAGTAACTTTCCCTGTTGGTCCAAGTACTTCCAGTTATACACCGCTAGCAATTACCAATATAATAGGAACTTCGGATTTGTCATTAACAGTAAAAAACTCTATCACCAATGCAGTTACCGATGCAACCAAAGTTGTAAATGTAGAATGGGGTGTTACATCAAGTGGTGCTACCACAGCAACTATTGCTCCAACATGGGCTTCGGGAAATCAGGGAGGATCAATGACCAATCCGGGCAGTGGTGAACTTGGAAATTATACTTCATCATATGCTATTACAACCGGTCTTTCATTAACACAATATACAACTTCAGCTACTGGAGTTGCGTTACAAAACGGATCTAATAAAATAGTTGTAGGAAATGCAGGTTCTATTAATACACCGGTTATCTCTACAAGTGGAACGTTGTCGGCTGTTAGTACAACTTATGGAACAGCATCGGCTTCACCAACCAGCTTCTCTGTTTCGGGTATTGCTATGACTGCAGGTGTTTTGGTAACTCCACCAGCCGGATTTGAAGTATCTTTATCATCTGGTTCGGGTTATAATTCAACAATAACTGTAGGTGCTGCAGGTACTATTGCAAGTACTTCCGTATATGTTCGTCTGGCTGCAACAACAGCTGCAGGAACTTATTCAGGAAATATTATTCTTACAAGTGCCGGTGCAACTACAAAAACCGTAGCGACCGTTTCAAGTACAGTATCTACTAAAGCATTAACTATTTCAGGTTTGACAGGTACGAATAAAATATATGATGGTTCAACATCTGCTTCGTTTACCGGAACACCTGCTTATAGCGGTTTGCAAAATGGTGAGACTTATAGTGTTACCGGAACTCCTTCAGCTTCTTTTGCCACTGCAGCAGCAGGAATAACTAAAACTATCACAATTACCGGATACAATGCACCATCAAGTAACTATACCGTAACCGCAACCTGTACAGCAAATATCACTACGAAAGCACTGACTATGTCCGGTCTTTCAGTGCTGTCAAGCAAAACATATGATGGAACTACTACTGCTGTCGTGAGTGGTACTCCTGCATTACAATCAGCTGAAACTGTTGGTGCCGGAAATACAGGTGATGGAATTCCTTATACCGGTGATGTGGTTAGTATAACAGGAACTGCTACGGGTACTTACGATGATGCTAATGTGGCAAGTGCGACTACTGTTACTTTTGTTGGTTTGTCACTAACAGGTGCTCAGGCAGCCAATTATAGCTTAACTATTCAAAGCCCACAGGCTGCTACCATAACTAAAGCAAATCAATCTATTACTCTGGCTTCAACTGATGCAAAATATATTGGTGATGGCGATTATACATTAGCAGCAACTTCGTCAACTTCGTCAACAAATACTTTATCCTATACAAGTTCTTCGCCAACAGTTGCATCCATTAATTCATCTACAGGTCTTGTGCATATTGGTTCTGTAGCAGGATCTACAACATTTACGGTTTCTCAGGGAGCTAATGCAAATTACAATGCTGCAACCGATGCAACTCAGACTTTGACTATAACTGTTGCTCCATCAACTATTTTTAGCGAAAACATGGGTACTCCATCCGGAACAACCACAATTGCTACTTTTTCAACAGGAACTGCACCTGCAACATTCCAGAATAAAGGAACTCTAACTTATGGTCAGGGTGATCAGGCTACCCCTGCAGACTTAAGAGCAACTTCAGCCTCTTCAGGATATACCGGTGCTTCTGCTAATGGTAACGTGTATTTTACATCCACAAGTGGAGCATACGGTTTTTCAATTGAAGGTATAAATGCTTCAACGTATTCTGGTTTAACATTAAGTTATGGGTACAGAAAGGAAAGTGCATCTGCTCATGCAACATTCTCAGTGGATTATTGGAATGGTTCAGCCTGGGTAACTATAGCGAACATATCTGGAGCGTTATTTACTGAATCAGCAACAGCTACTTCTACATGGTATGCTGCTAAAACATTAAGTCTTCCTGTCGGAGCTCAAATTAGTGGATTAAAAATCAGATTTGTAAAAACAGGAACAACTGCTATACGAATCGATGATGTGGTTCTTAAAGGAATGCCTGTGCCAACAATTACTGTTACCGGTGGAGTTCTGTCAGCTGTAAACACAACATATGGAACGGCTTCGGTAACACCTACCAGTTTTACAGCCTCAGGCACTAATTTGACTGCTGATATTTTAATTACTGCTCCGTCAGGTTATGAAATATCAAAAACAAGTGGTGGAGCAAGTGGTTATGCCACAAGTCAGACACTTACACAGTCGGGAGGTTCAGTCTCTGCTACAACTATTTATGCAAGATTAGCTGCAACAACATCTGTTGGAAATAGTTATAATGGAAACATTCAATTAACAAGTACTGATGCCAGCACTGTAAATGTGGCCACTGCAACAAGTACTGTTTCGGCTAAAGGCCTAACCGTTACTTCTCCGGCTGCTAATAATAAACCATACGATGGAAACAATACGGCTACAATTACCGGAACATTAAGTGGTATTGTGGGTAGCGATGATGTTAGCTTAAGTGGAACGGGTACTTTTGCAAGTACAGCCGTTGGTACAGGTATTGCTGTAACTTCAACATCAACCCTGACGGGAGCGCAAGCAGGAAATTATTCACTAACTCAGCCTACAGGCTTAACTGCTGATATTACATCAGTTTCAACTACAATCAGTAGTTCAGGAAGTATAGGCTCATCAAGTGCATTGCCGGGTACTGATCTGACTGTTCAGTCTGGTGTACTTCTAACGGTCGATAATAATACAACCGTTCGTTCGCTGACTGTAAATCCGGGTGGAAAAGTGAGTCTTGTTTCAGGAAAAACCCTTACTGTTTCGGGAGCATTTACACTTCAGAGCAGCGTAAGCGGAACAGCTACCTTTGTAGATTATAATACCGATGGAGGTCTTACAGTTACCGGTACAAGTACAATGCAACAATACTTTGGCTCAGCCCGTAACTGGTATATTTCCAGCCCGGTAAGTTCAGCAACAGCTCAATCAGGATATACATTCTATAAACGTAATGAACCTACTGCTGCATGGGTAACCATGACAACCGGTGATGCGTTGAATGCAGGTCAGGGTTATATTGCTAATCTTGCCTCGGGAACTGCTACCTATACATTTACAGGTACATTTAATACAGGTTCAGTAACTACTCCTTCGCTATCGCGTTCAACAGGAATTAGCAAGGAAGGATTTAATCTGATAGGAAATCCGTATCCATCATATTTAGATATCAGTTCATTAGATACAGCTAAAGTTGTAGCATCCTATTGGGTTCGTTCCAAAAATGCCGGAAATACTGCTTATGCATTTGATACATTCAATGCAAAATTAGGATTGGGAACATCATTGAGTGGAAAAGCACTTACCGGTATTGTTCCTCCTATGCAGGCATTTTGGGTACGAGTTAAGACTGGACAAAGTCCGGCAACACTGACATTTGATAATAGTCTTCGGTCGCATATTGATAATATAAATAATGTATTCCGTGCTCCGGCGCAAAGTTATATTACTCAACAGGTATTGCGACTTCAGGTTACAAATGGAGTGAATTACGATGAAGCAATTCTTGCGTTCAATCCGAAAGCTTCAAATTCGCTGGATGATTATGATTCCCCGAAAATGTCTAATAATTCAGCGTCGATGCCTGAAATTTATACAATCGTTTCGAATGAAGACTTGTCAATCAATGGTATGAACAGTATTTCTTATGATACAGAAATGACACTTGGATTTACAACAGGTCAATCGGGCTCATTTACTCTCAAAGCCTCTCAGTTTGATAACTTTGCTTCAGGAACACAAATCATTCTTCGTGACAAGTTGATGAACTACGAACAGGATTTGACGATTAGCAATTATTCATTCGATTCAGATATTACAGCGAATAACGAAACCCGCTTTAGCTTGGTTTTCAAAGCACCTACTGTAGTTTCAGGAATAAACCATAACTCAAACGGAAATGTTTGGATTTCAATCAATGCAAATAACCAGATTATGGTTAACGGAGCTAACGGAGCAAGTTATGAAACTTCAGTAGCTGTTTACAATGCAGTTGGTCAGCAATTAGTATCTCAACGTCTGACTTCAACTACCAAATCGCTGGGTACCTTTGTGCCTGGAGTATATATGGTAACAGTAAGCAATGCAGGTAAGAGTGCAACAACTAAAGTGATTATTAAATAGACCTCAACCCCAACCCTCCCTGCCTGCCGCAGGCAAGTCCAAAAGGAGAGGGGGTAAGATGAGAGGGGAATAGGAATTAAAACAATAAATTATATGGCACAGAAACAAATGTACATCGCACCTCAGATTGAGCGGATTGAACTTGACAACGAAATTGCTCTGACATTGGATTCACAGCCACCGAAAGCACCGGGAGAAGCACATTTAAATGCTCCTGAGTATTTCAATAACGATCCGTTTAAAACGAATCAAGCATAATTCAGGTTGATAATGTGAATTTTAAATGAGGCTGTTCTTTGAGGAACAGCCTCATTTGTTCGTTATTGTAAATTAACACTTTAGAATTATTGTTTTAAAATTATTTCACAGACAAAAATTAATAACTATTTTTACAGCATCAATATATTGGTATATTTAGCTCTTTCCTGAGTGTTATTTTATGAGAGATAAAATCTACATTTTTCTACTGTTTCTTTCTTCTATTTATCCGATGTGGGCTCAGAACAGTATAACTGCTCAGAATCCGGGTCAGGATTTTTCATATAAATCTAAATCTAAAACTACGAATACTGTTATACAACCTACTTTACGATTAAAGATTTCAAATGGTACTAATTCGGATGAAACTATTGTTTATTCCAATCCGGGTGCCTCGAATGGATATGATGCATCTACTTGGGATTCGGAAAAACAATTTGATAATTATATCACTAAACCTGAAATTTATACAGTAGTTGGCGATGTTAAACTTGTAATAAACGCATTGAATACAATTACTGCTGATACTGAATATCCTTTGGGAGTTTCAATAGTCAATGCAAGTATAACCACATACTCAATCACTGCTACCCAATTTGTCAATTTCCCTCCTGGTGCTAAAATACTTTTAAAGGATAAACTTGATCCTAATAATCCTGTAACAACTGACCTAACTTCTGGTATAAGCTATTCTTTTTCATATGGAGCTTTGAATTATAATACTACACGATTTGCTCTCGTGTTCCAATCACTCAATCCTGCCATTACGTCTACCGGAACACTTTCTGCTGTAAATACAACTTATGGTACGATATCTGCAACAACAAGATTTGCAATTTCAGGGGTTTTTCTGACAAATAATATCACACTTACTGCACCAACAGGTTTTCATATTTCCAAAACCAGTGGTGGAAAATCGGGTTTTGCATCATCTCAGATATTAACACAGTCGGCTGGATTAGTGGATCAAACAACCATTTATGTCCGTTTAGATTCAACCAATACTACAGGAACGTTTTCAGGAAATATCACTTGTGCTTCTGCCGGAGCAAACACTGTAAATGTAGCAACTGTTTCAAGTACTGTTTCTCCAAAATATTTGACTGTTTCAGGTCTTACCGCTGTAAACAAAGTATATGACGGAACTAATTCGGCTTCATTTACTGGCACAGCATCTTATTCCGGTTTTGTAAATGGAGAAAATTTTCCGGTTTCAGGTGCTCAGGTAGCAACTTTTGCAAATGCATTAGTTGGTGCCGGAAAAACAATTACCGTGAATGGCTATGCTGCACCAACTTCAAATTATACGGTGGTTTCTCCAACCCTTACAGCTAATATTTCGCCAAAATCTTTGACTGTTACAGGTCTTACCGGCGAAACCAAAGAGTATAACGGAACTAATTCGGCAGCTTTTACCGGCACTGCAGCATATTCAGGTTTAGTAAATGGTGAGAGTTTTGTTATTTCAGGAACTCCGGTTGCAACTTTTGCAAGTGGGTTGGTTGGTAAAGGAAAAATAATTACTGTAAATGGTTATACTCCACCCACTTCGAATTATACAGTAGTTTCTCCAACCCTTACAGCGGATATAACTACAAAGTCTTTGACCGTAACCGGTCTCACAGGTGTAAATAAACAATATGATGGTAATAACTCGGCTTCATTTACCGGCACTCCAACTTATTCAGGACTTGTAAACGATGAGAATTTTGCAGTTTCTGGTACTTCGGAAGCAACTTTTGCAAATGGGTTGGTTGGTACAGGAAAAATAATTACAGTAAATGGTTTTAACCCACCTACTTCGAATTATACAGTAGTTTCTCCAACTCTGACAGCCGATATTACTCCGATAACTTTGACAATAAACGGTTTGACAGGTGTAAACAAACCCTATGATGGGAATAATACTGCTTCATTTAACGGCACAGCATCATATTCGGGTTTTGTAAATGGAGAAAACTTTCCGGTTTCAGGTACTCCGGCAGCTACTTTTGCAAATGCATTAGTTGGTACGGGAAAATCTGTTGTTGTAAATGGTTATTATGCACCTACTTCGAATTATACAGTAGTTTCTCCAACCCTGACTGCGGATATTACTCCTGTTTCTTTGATTATAACAGGGTTGACAGGTGTAAATAAACAATATGACGGAAATAATTCTGCTTCATTTACAGGGACTGCATCTTATTCTGGTTTTGTAAACAATGAGAGTTTTGAAGTTACAGGGACTCCGGTGGCTACTTTTGAAGATGCATCGGTTGCAACTGGAAAGATTATAACTGTGAATGGCTATAATTCACCTACAACTAATTATTATGTAGTTGCACCGACCCTAACAGCAAATATTACTCCAATAACTGCAATTGTTAGTTCTTCCGGGAGTATAGGTTCAATAGATTTACTTCCGGGTACTGACCTTACAGTTTTACCTGCTGTACGCTTGGATATTGACCGAAATTCAACAGTTCATTCAATTACAGTAAATCCTGGTGGGGAAATGACATTGGAACAGGACAATATTTTAAATACAGGAGCGCTGATACTGCAGAGTGATGCAACCGGTTCTGCCACTTTTGTGGATAATGGTGGCATCCTGAATGCAACTACAACCAACGTTCAGCAATATATGACCGCAGGACGAAACTGGTATATTAGTAGTCCGGTTGCCGGAGGTTTGAGCAGCACATTTAATGCGGTAAATAATGCAAATACGGTTTGTTGGTATGATGAAATACATGGCAATAGTACTCCATGGCAATATATTACGGATAATATTTCTACTCTTGATGTGATGAAAGGATATGTGACCAGTATGGCTGCCAGTGGACCGGTAACATTTACAGGCACAATCAATACAGGTACTCAATCTATCAATCTAAGTCGAACCCCCGGTCAGAATAAGGAAGGATTTAATCTGGTTGGCAATCCATATCCTTCTTATCTCGATTGGAATCAAATATCCAAAAACAAAATTCTGTCAACAATCTGGTATCGTACAAAAACACAGAGTGGTGCTTATACCTTTGATACCTACAATGCTACCGGTGTTATGGCTATTGCTAACGGAACGAAACCTGTATCGAACTTAATTCCACCAATGCAGGCTTTCTGGGTACGTGTTGAATCTGGAGAAACTCAGGCAACCCTGTCTGTCGACAATACTAATTGTACCCATCGCGATAATGTCAATAATGGTTTCAAATCAAAAGCATCTGTAAATACCACTCAGCCTGTATTACGATTGCAGATTTCGAATGGTATCAACTATGATGAAACAATTATTTATTCCAATACTGAAGCTTCAAACGATTATGATGGATATGATTCGCCTAAAATGTTTGACGATTCAGCTGAGTTAGCTGAGATTTTTACAATAACCGGTAGTGAAAATGTAGCTATTAATGGGTTGAATACCATTCCGTATGATACTGAAATTCCAATCGGATACTCAACTCTGACATCAGGAAGTTTCAGTTTAAAAGCTTCTCAGATAAGCAATTTTGTCGAGGGTACTCAGATTATTCTGAAAGACTATCTTGATATAAATAATCCTGTTATAGTTTCTTTGAATGATAGCAGTTATTCATTTATTTCAGATTCAACAAGTTTTAATGTAAGCCGGTTTACTCTGTTATTCCATGAAAAATCGGTAACAACGGGAAGTAATGTCGCAGGTAAGGGTAATGTCTGGATTTCCAACAATTCCAATGGGCAGTTAATTATACATGGTGCTGAGAATGGAGAAACATCGGTGCAGGTTTACAATGCAATCGGACAGCGGGTAGTTTCAAAAAATTTGAAATCAAATAATTGTGTTTTAGATAACCATTTTATTCCGGGAATATATACAATTGTTCTGACTAATTCAGGCAAATACACTTCTGCCAAATTGATAATTAAATGATAAAAAATGCATAAATATTGTGGAAATGAAAAAAACAAATATCTTTGCATTTTATTTTGGAATACTAAAAACAAAATACTATGACGGCAAGAACCAAAAAACAAACGTACACTGCACCCCTAACGGAGCGCATTGAACTCGACAATGAGATTGCACTTCAGTTGGAATCACAACCGCCAAAGGCACCGGGGGAAGCACATTTACAAGCTCCGGAGTACATGAGCAACGATCCGTTTAAAACGAATCAGGCATAACAAAAAACCACGATATTATTCGTGGTTTTTTGTTATTGTGCTTTTAAGTAATTTGAATTGAACAATTTTGCCAAAGAATTGCATGATTTTTATCTGAAAGAATGGCTCCACAATATATCTTTGAAAAACTATAAATTATAAGAAAAAATCAAAGTGATAATTTAAATTCGAATTGAATAATTAACAATATCATAAGTGTTTCATTAGCTAATATGAAGAAAATAAATAACAATAAAAAAACGTACACAAAAGATCATAGTTTAAATAAACAGGTGTTGTTGTCTTTGCTCGGTACTGTACTTCTTATTACTTTTATTATATATTCAAAAGTAATAAATTTCAATTTATTGTGTTCGTGGGATGATTCCGGGTACATTAGCAATAACTATGATATTCAATATTTTGGTTGGGAAAACCTGAAAAACTTATTTTCAGGTTTTTATGTTTGTAACTATCAGCCATTAACCATGCTGCTTTATGCAATTGAATCAAAAATTGTAATAGAATCTGTATCCGTTTACCATTTAGCCAATATATTTCTGCACTTAATAAATAGTTATCTGGCATTTCTGTTAATTAAAAAACTTTCTCCACAAAACCATATTGTTGCTCTGATTACTGCAGTGTTTTTTGCAGTTCATCCAATGCATGTAGAATCCGTTGCCTGGGTTTCGGAACAAAAGGATTTACTTTACTCGTTTTTCTTTTTATTAGCTCTGATTAAATATACTGAATACTCGAAAGAGATTGGCCAGAAAAAATACCTGATTTATTGTTTTGTTTTATTTGTGATGTCCTGTATGAGCAAATCGGCCGCAGTAATTTTGCCATTGATTTTGTTGCTCATTGACTACTATCAGAGTCGTAAAATTTCATTACTTTTATTTGTTGAGAAAATCCCTTTTTTTTTAGTTTCTGTTCTTTTTGGAATAGTAGCCATTCATTCTCAACAATCTGCTATACAGGAAATGGCACCTGTTATGAGTTTGATTGAACATGTCTCAATAGTATCCTATTCATTTATTGCCTATCTGTTTAAAGCCCTCATTCCGGTTCATCTTTCTGCTATTTATCCCTATCCTGCTGAAATTGGTAAAAGTGCTTTGCCACTTTTCTATTATTTGTCTATAATATTGTTGATAGGTTTGCTAGTTTTGGTGTGGTATTCAAAACGTTTGGGTAAAGTTGTTATTTTCGGATTCCTGTTCTTTACCATAAGTATTTTTCTTGTTTTGCAAATATTGCCTGTAGGTGGAGCAGCTATGGCTGACCGTTACACCTATATACCCTATATCGGTATCTTTTTTATACTTGGAAAATTAGTTGAACATTTATCAGCTTCTCATCACCTGAAAAAAATAAAAACATATAGCTTATTCTTTTTAGTTGTTATGTTTTCTGTATTTGTTTTTCAAACAAATATGCGAACTGAATCCTGGGAAAATGATGAAATACTTTTTTCTGATGTTATCGATAAGTTTCCTGAATGTAAAATGGCATATTTAAACAGAGGGGTTTACCGACAATCCATTAAAAATTATCAGGCTGCAATAGATGACTACAATAAAGCATTACAAATTTATCCTGAGTATGATATGGCGTATAATAACAGAGGTTTTTTAAAAAAAGATCTTAAAGATTTTAAAGAGGCAATTGAGGACTTTAATCTCGCCATTAAATACAACCCGAAATTTTCGTTAGCATACTATAACAGAGGTATTTCAAAACAAGCATTAAATGATTCTCATGGAGCAATTTCTGATTATTCAAATGCTATTAAGTTACAGCAGGACAATTTTTGTGCATATACAGATAGAGCTGTGTCAAAATGTACGCTGAAAGATTTTAAAGGAGCTATTATTGATTTAAATATCGCTATTGAATATCAGCCAAAATATTTTCAGGCATTTATAAACAGAGGTATTGCAAAATGTGCAATTGGTGATTTAAATGGAGGTATCATTGATTTTGACAAATCAATTGAAATAAATCATAAAAATGCTGATGCTTTTAATAACAGGGCGATAGCCAACTATAATTTAAAAAACTACCAGAAAGCAATTGACGACTGGGATATGGCCATACAAATAAATCCCGATTTTACTCAGGCTATTCAAAACAGAAACTATGTTAAGTCTGTTTTAGAAAACGCCTCAAAATGAATAGAGACTTGAAAAAGTTAATATTCTATTTTTTTAAAATATATTGTTAATTCATAAGGTTTTGGTTTTATGTACGATTTTGTCTATTAATTGCATAATTTTTATATAGTATAAGCCATGATTAAAATAATTTTGCTTCATTAATTAAAGAAATAAATAATTAATTTCAGAATTCAATATTAATCAAATACTATTAATTTTAAAAATGCCGATTATGAAACAAATCAACGTATTCAATCATGAAAACCACATCAATCTAACAAGATTGAACCGGGTTCTTTCTTACTTTGTTTTTATTCTATTTTCTTTCTTGCCTTTTAATTTATCTTTTGCCGATACTGTTACTTTGACAACTACTTCAACAAGTCCATGGTTGTGCCCTGCTGGAGTAACTTCCATTCAGATAGAATGTTGGGCTGCCGGTGGCGGCGGCGGTGGTGCAACATCGGCAACTAATCGAGGAGGTGGTGGTGGTGCCGGTGGTGCTTATATTAAAAATACTACAGTTGCGGTAACTCCGGGTGTGAGTTATACATTTTCTGTAGGTGCAGGTGGTACTGCTGGTGGAACTTCTACAGCATCAAGTACAGGTGGTGCCGGTGGAAATACATCAATAACTATAGGTGCTTTGACTTATACTGCAGTTGGGGGTGCCGGAGGTACAGGTGGTGCATCTGCAAATAGTGGAAATGGTCCAGGAGCAACTGGTTCATCAACAGGTAACTTAAATTTTGAAGGTTCTTTTTCTTATGCCGGTGGAAATGGTGCAACTGCAGTAGGTACGAGTTATAGCGGCGGTGGCGGTGGTGCTGCAGGAAGTAATGGTGCCGGAGGAAATGCTAGTGGAAGCACTGGTGGAACAGCCGGAACAGGTGGTGGTATTGGTGCTGCCGGTATTGTTACATCAGGTACAGCCGGTATTGCCGGCACAGTTCCCGGAGGCGGTGGTAGTGGCGGACATACGAACTCAGGTACTCCCAAAGCAGGTGGTGCCGGAGGTGCCGGTCGTATCGTAATTACATATTCTTCAGGACCAGCAGCTCCTTCCGTTACAACAACTGCAGTAACTTCACTTACATCGACAGCTGCTACAATGAATGGAAATATTACTGCTGATAATGGTGCAACAATAACTGATCGTGGTTTTTGTTATAAAACTGCAATCGGTGTTTTGATTACTGATAACTTTACTTCTGAAGGAGGAACTGCTACAGGTGCCTATTCCAAACCATTCACAGGTTTATCTGTTAATACACAATATTTTTATAAAGCATACGCTACAAACTCACAGGGTACAACACTCAGTTCAACTGAGATGAGTTTTTATACTCTGGCAGACGTTCCGGATGCACCAACGCTTAGTGCTGCTTCACAAACCTATATGAGTGTGGCTGTGAATTCATCTACAAATCCTGCTACAACACAATATGCGATTTATGAAACAACGACCTCAACTTATGTGCAAGCTGATGGAACGTTGGGAGCAAGTGCTGTATGGCAAACTGCTGCCACGTGGGGCACTAAAACAGTATCCGGATTAACTGCACTTACTTCGTATACTTTTGAAGTAAAAGCCCGCAATGGTGCAAATACTGAAACTGCATTTGGTTCAACTGCCAGTTTGTCAACTTTGCCAAATTCTTCACCAACATTGTCCGTAGGTGCTATTACTGCTTTTGGTAGTCAATGTATTAATACTACTACAGGGCCAAATAGTTTCACAATAACAGGTGCAAATTTAACTCCAGCAGATGTTACAGTTGCTGGTTTATCAGGATATTCTTACTCAACTACTTCGGATGGAACATATACAACGACATTAACGCTAACACAAGCCGGTGGCAGTCTTAGTCAGGAAGTATTTGTAAAATTTACTCCGGTTGCAGTTCAATCTTATGATGGAAATATAGCAATAAGTGGTGGTGGTGCAACTTCATTGAATCGTTCTGTTACTGGTTCGGGAATAAATACAGCTGCTACTGTAACTACAACCAGTCCGGCAACTTCGATTACAGTTTCTACCGTAACTTTGGGTGGAAATGTAACTGATGCAGGTTGCCAAGCTGTTACAGCAAGAGGAATTTGTTACGGAACAACTTTAAATCCTGATTTGACAGGGAGTTTTACTACTGAATCAGGTACTACAGGTGTTGTTTCAAGTAATATTACCGGATTGTTGCCCAATACATTGTATCATTTCAGAGCTTATGCTACCACAACTGCCGGAACAAGTTACGGAAGTGATGTTACCTTTACTACTGCCGGATTAACAGCACCGGTAGCAAATGAAGCGTCAGTCATTTTATGGGACAGTTTTACAGCAAACTGGAGTGCAGTTGCCGGTGCAACATCATATTTATTAGATGTTAGTTCAAATTCTAATTTTGCAACAACAAATTTAAGCGAAGATTTCTCAAAATGTACTCTGGGGACACCTATAACTGTGGATGCAACAGATTTTACGACTTTAGGTATAGATACTTATATGAATACTACCGGTTGGGCAGGATCTAAATTGTACCAGGGCGGTGGAACAATACGTGTAGGATCGACAGGAACTGTTGGTTATATAACAACGCCTACAGTCGACTTATCAGCAAATGGTGGTAATGCAACGCTGACTTTCGATTGTAATTCATATTCTACTGATGCATCAGTACAAGTTCAGGTATGGCATGCAGCCGATGGAACTAATTTTACTCAAGTTGGAACATATATAACTGCTCCTGCTACTTTAACCGGACAAACTTTTGCAATAACAGGTGGTACTACAAGTTCGAAAATCAAGATAACTTCACAAGCCGCGTTGAAACGTTTCATTCTTGATAATCTAAAGATTCAACAAAATATGAATCTTGCCGGTTATGATAATTTGACAGTAAATGGTACTTCTCAGGTTGTATCGGGTTTAAATCCTGAAACAAATTATTATTACCGTGTCAGAGCTTATTGTCCGCAGAGTACAAGTTCAAATTCAAATACAATTAACCTTACTACCTCCATTACAACTACAAATTCAAAATTTGAATCTTCAGAAATAATATCTGTTTATCCAAATCCGACAAATTCCAGTATAGTTGTAAAAGGATCTGACATTCAGGGAATAGAATTGTTTGATATGGCAGGTTTAAGAATTTTGAAAACAAATGAATCAAAAGTAAATTTATCTGAATTATCAAAAGGTTTTTATTTGGCTAAAATTAAAACTTCAAACGGTTCAATTATAAAGAAAATAGAAAAGAATTAATAATTCGTTTATATTTTGCCCTAAAACTCCCTTGTTCTTATCTGAATAAGGGAGTTTTTTGATTTGAAAGTCTGATTCGAACAATAATACTTCATATTCGGATTATTCTTATAATATTTTATTTTCAATCAATCTATTTTTGTAAAATCAAAAAAAGTCATTAATTAAAATTACATTTGTGGCGTAGAATGTTATGTTTAGCGCATTACGACAAAATAATTATCGCCCCCAAAATAAAATTTTAATGTATTTGAAGAAAAATCAGTTTTGTGTTTAAAGTCAGAAAAAATATCAGTATAACGATCCTGATTATGATAAGCATAATCAGTAATCATGTTAATGCACAATTTACTCCGGTTGCCGATGCCTATGTAAATGGTGCTGCTGCATCTGCCACATTGAATTTCGGCACTGATGCTGCACTGAGAGTAAAGAAAGGTTCATCGGCTATTTATTCCCGTAAAACATTTATCAAATTTGATTTAAGCAATGTGTCTCCGGCAGATACATTGAAATATGCTGTATTGAAACTGAATGTTACGACTTTTCCGAAAGTAATGAATATCCAGGTTTTGCAAACTACTGATAACTGGACCGAAACAGGAATAACCTGGAATAATGCACCTGTAAGCGGAGCATTAGTATACTCCCGCCAAATTTCCGGAACAGGTGTATATACCTGGGATATTTCAGATTATCTTCGTCAGGAATATCGCGGCGATAAAGTACTTTCACTTGTTGTTGATGATGTGATAGGCAATGCTGTTGAAATGTATTTCAGCAGCAGGGAATCAGGAGCAAACGGTCCGGTAATTGAATTTTCTGCCACACCTCCTCCACATGACCGTACAGTGGAGCTTCCTCCTTTTATCAGTTCCGGTATGATTTTACAGCGTGATATGCCCTTACGTTTCACCGGTTGGGGTTCTGCCGGCGATAGTGTAAAGGCAGTTTTTAGCAGACAAACCAATATATATACTCAGAAAGTTCAGATTGATGGGAGTGGAAAATGGAATCTTGAAATGCCTGCTCAACCTGCTACTACTTCAGCTTGCACCTTGACTTTTGAACTTATTGGTGTGACCGGAACGTTGCAGTCACTAAATGACATTCTGATTGGCGATGTATGGTTTTTTGGTGGTCAATCCAACATGGAGAAAAAAGTAAACTACTGTCTCGATTCTGCAATGTTGATTTCTGAAGCCAATAGATATCCCTATATTCGTTCGTTTAAATCAAGTTATAATAACCGAACGACTCCTCAGGAACATATAAAAAGTTCCGGAGGCTGGTTTCCTTGTAATGCAACAAACTTAGGTGCTAATGTAAGTGCAATTGGGTATATATTTTCCCGCAATTTGTATAACAGTCTGAAAGTTCCTATCGGGATGATACAATCATACCGGGGTGGTACAGAAATTGAAACATGGATGAGCAGGGATAAGATAAATAATGATCCTGATTTGTGTCTGGTTAATGGCCGAATTGCTTCCGGTGACTCTACCAATGGTGACAATTACATTTCATGTAATTTTAATGGTCAGATTTATCCGCTCAGGGGAATTCCGCTAAAGGGAATGTGCTTTATGCAGGGAGAAAGCAACACCAAAAGAGCGTTGGAATACCGATTGATGCTGAGAAAGCTGATTGAAGACTGGAGAACACAGTGGGGAATGGGTGATATACCGTTTTTATATGTTCAAACGTTCAATATGGGTGTTTCTGCTAACCGCACGATTGAAGAAATTGACTGGGCCGATCTTCGCGAACAACAACAGCAAGTGTTCACTTTAGACAATGTCAAAAACTTTCATCTCTGTGTGACACTTGATAGCAACCAAGATCCTGATAATGCCGATGCGCTGATTCGTATTCATCCAAAAAATAAAAGACCGGTTGGGGACAGAATGGCACTTCAGGCACTCAGGTATGTGTATGGAACTGATATTATTGCTGATAGTCCGCTCCCGACAAGATTTCCGATTAGTAACGACACTGTTTTTGTAATATATAAAAATGTAGGTGCCGGTTTAAAAATAAAAGATGGTGATACTTCCCTGAAAGGTTTTGTTTTAGCCGGAAGTGATAAACATTATCAGGCAGCTACAGCAACTATCATGAATGATAGTACCATAGCTGTTCATAGTACATTGGTTAATAATCCGATATCGTTTCGGTATGGTTGGGCTAAAAATCCGGATTGCAACTTGTACAATTCAGCTGATTTACCTGCATTTCCGATACGCACCGATAATTATGCTTCCGGCATGGCTTATGCTGCTTTCCCTTCTACCTGTACTGCAAGTAGTAATGCTTCACTTTCCGATTTGAAGATTGGTGGTACAACCGTGTCCTCATTCAGCAGTAACGGATACTTGTATTTCTACGATATCGGGGATGCTAAAACCATTCCTCAGGTTACAGCAACTGCTACGGATAGCAAAGCAACGGTTTTGATAACTCCAGCAACAACAATAAACGATTTGGTGGGCAGAAAATCAGTAATTACTGTTATTGCAGAAAATGGTTCAAAGAAATTTTACGAAGTGGTTTTCACTTCAAGTTCAACTTCCGCTGTTTCCGATATATCTTTACAAGGCATAACAGTACATAATTTAAATCACAAGCTTATTGTGGATGTTTCCACGCCCGACAATGGAATGATAAAGGTTTATGATGTTTTTGGCCAATGCGTTTTGCAGTCGGAATATAAAAGTAATACCTGCAACGAATACTCTATACCACAATCAGGTGTTTTTATTGCTTGCATAATTTCAAATAATGGAAATAAAATGACTGAGAAGATAATTGTGAAGTAAGTAACACGTAATTTAGAAAAACTGAATATCTATATTTTAAAAAACAACAATCAAATTAACATATCTATTAATTTTAAAACAAAATGAAATGAAAAAATTATTTTTATTATTAATTCTTTCTTCAGTAGTTACAATACTTTCAGCACAAACCACTCAACAGCTTAAAGTGTATGATGACTGTTACTTGTACAAAGGAACAAGTGGAACAGGTGACGAAATCCGCGGATTAGAGCCATATCTGTACACGTATCATTCCACTGCAGGTTCTCAATATCGTCGCGAAACTTTTTTGAGGTTTGATATCTCCACGCTGTCCACCTATCTTAGTTCGGTGAAACTTCGTGTGTTTGCCGATGCACTTCCTGAAGCCCATACATTTAATCTATATCCATTATCGAAAACAACCTGGGTGGAAGATGATCTGACATTTAATAATAAAGCCACAAAAGCAGGAGCTGATATTACAACTGTCTATACTACCGCAGCAGGACCTGTGACTACTTCAGCCCAATACTACGAATTTGATGTAACTTCAATCGTAAAAGACTCGATTAGCAAAGGGGCTCAGTTTATCGGATTCCGATTACGAGATGCAACAGTTGTAAAAACAGCTGGCGGAGCTGCAGCAATAGCGAACTGGCATTCAAAGGAAAATCCAAGCGGTAATTTTCCTATGTTTCAATATGTAGAACAAGACATTTCAACGTTGAAACTTCAAACTCTCAATGTTGATGGAAACTTGTTGACGGGCTTTAATTCATCAAAGTATAAATATTTTGTCAGTTTGCCCTGGGATACAACCATAATTCCGACAGTAACAGCTACTGCTACCGATGCAGGAGCAACTGTATCGATTACTGCAGCTACTTTATTATCCGGTACCGAAGCTCAACGTACAACTAAAGTATTAGTTACAAATACCGCAGGAACTTTGACCTATAATGTTGTATTTCAATTAAATCCACCACCAACTAACTGTGATATTTCAGGAGTAACTATTGGAGGTAAGCCGGTTGATAAATTATCAACTGCAGTAACAAGTTACACTGTTTCTGTACCCTATTCCTGGGATATAACTTCAACGGTTGTGGCTCAAACCAGTGATCCGAATGCAACATACAAAGTTGTAATGCCAACCAATTTAACCGGTACAGATAGCGAAAAAACAATAACCATTACCTGTACTTCAGCTAGTGGTCAGGTAACCAAACAATACAATATTTTGGTGAATGTTCTTCCAAAATTAGATATTATTCTGGCAATGGGTCAATCGCAAATGGCTGGTCGTGCTCCTTATGCTAATGAGGGTACAGCACCTATTCCTAACGTGTATTTGCTAACTCCTGGTTTATATATGGAACCTGCAACAAATCCATTAAACAGGTATGCAAACATTACTAAAGATGCAACCCTGGATGCACTGAGTCCGGCCTATTCGTTTGTGAAAAAACTTCAACCACTGATAAATAGACCGATTGGAATTATGGTAAATGCTCAGGGTGGTTCATCCATTGTTAGCTGGTATCAGCCGGGCAAACCAAACTACGATTATTCGCTTTTACGAATTAAAGAGGCCATGAAATATGGTGATGTGAAAGGAATTATGTGGCATCAGGGCTCAGCCGATAATAGTGCTGCAGTAGCTGATAATTTCGTAACTTATAAAGCCGAATTTAATGCCATGGTTACGAATTTCCGTAGAGATTTAGGAATACCAAATCTGTTTTTCATTTGTGGCGAATTATCAGATGGACGACCTGAATTTGATGCATTTAACTTGAATGTGATTCAGGCGGTTCAGTCTTATATTCCAAATTCTGATTACATTATGGCAACAGGTACAATTCTTTTGTCGGATGGTATACACTGGGATGAACCGAGTGTATTGATGATGGGCGAGCGGTATGCTGATAAATTCCTTGTGGATGTTTATAATGTTTCTGCTACTGAAAACCCGAAAAGTGATAATTTGCCTACAATTACAGTGAATAATGCTCAATTAAAGCTTGATAATCATAAAGAAAATATGAATGTTAAACTCTATGATTTTTCGGGGAAAATGTTGATACAGTCAGATTTAAAATCAAATGAAACGAAAATATTCACTGTTAATAAAGGAATATATTTTGTAGTGTTTACACAAAATAATAAGGTGTCAACCCAAAAACTAATAATTCAATAATAGCTTAAAAGTGAAAAAAGAGGGTTTTTTAACCCTCTTTTTTTTGTGTTTAATCCATTGGAAAGTTAAATAAATCTATTTTAAAAATATTTTTTTGTTTGTTTCATCTCAATCTTATTGATTAGTCTGATTTAAATGACTAGTAATCAGTTGTGTAGTGTTGTGATTCCTTAAATTATAGATTTCCGTGTCCGCACACGCTATTAAAATATTATTTTATTAATTCAGAAATAATAGTAATTTTGTAGGAAATTTATTCTGTGTACGGACACGGAATGAAAATTCAATACTTCAATGACTGAGAAAAATCATAAAATCCGAATAAAAGATATAGCAGTTTTAGCTGGTGTTTCAGAAGGTACTGTTGACAGGGTATTGCACAATCGTGGCGATGTGTCTGCAAAAAGCAGGGAAGCTGTCAATAAAGTATTGGCTGAAATGAACTACTCTCCAAATCTGTTTGCACGTTCATTAGCTTCAAAGAAAAACTTCCGCTTTGTTTGTCTGATCCCTTCATATCAGGCCGGTGATTATTGGGAAAGCGTTGACAGAGGTTTTAATCAGGCTGCTCAGGAATTTCTTCATCACAACGTTTCGATAGAAAAACAATATTTTAATCAGTTTGATAGTCAGTCTTTTGTTTCAAAAACAGAAGAAGTGCTCATAAATCAACCGGATGCAGTTATTTTATCTCCAATTTTCAGAAATGAATCTATTGAATTTATTGATAAACTAAAAGAAGCAGAAATACCTTTTTCGTTTATCGATTCATTGATTGAAGATACTGATTTTAATACTTATTATGGTCAAAACTCTTTTCAGAGCGGTTTTATTGCAGCTAAGATGCTGTTAAGTTCTATGAACGAAGGTTCTCAAATTGTTGTAATCAGAACTAAACGAAAAGGCTCAGTATCCAACCAGACTCTGAGCAGAAATAAAGGATTTTTCCAGTATATAAATGACAATCAATTACAGGATAAGATACAGATTATCAGTGTAGAGTTTAACAGTAACGATGAAGCAGGTAATCTCGAAATACTAAATCAATTATTTCATAATAATCAGAATATTAAGGCATTAATTACTTTTAATTCAAAAGTGTATCGGCTCGCCGCTCATCTTGAATCGCTTGGAAAAAATAATCTTCGTTTAATTGGTTATGACTTACTTGATGAAAATGTCAAATATTTAAAACAGGGAACAATCAATTTGCTTATTGCTCAACGCCCTGATAAACAAGCGTATTTCACTGTTAGAGATATGTGTAGAAAATTGATTTTCCGTCAGGAAATAAACCGAATAAACTATGTCCCAATTGATATTCTGATGAAAGAGAATATTGAAGATTATATACGTTTTAATGAAAACAACTGAAATATTTCAGTCCAATAATCGATTATTAATAATCAATAAACCATTTATTATGAAATTAGGAAAATTCAGTATCGGAACAGGTGACCGTTTTGCTCATCAGGGCGAAGCTCAGCTGAGAGCTATCATGAAAGCCAACGAGAAATCAGGCTTGGACATTAATATTGTATGGAACAAATCAAACCGTGAACATACCTATGTTCATACTGTTCCTCAGGACACACGCAATGAAGCGGAAGCTGCTGTTAAAGCGTTGGGTTATAAAGGCAAGTATTTTGTGGATGCTGATCATATCAATTTCAGTAACGTGGCCGGATTTGTTGATTCATCCGATTTCTTTACGCTGGATGTGGCATCATTTATAGGAAAAGAAAGTGCAAAAGCTGATGTAGATGCTTTCGTAGCATCTTGCAGCAAATATGTTGGAAATTTATCAGTTCCCGGCATTTCGCACCCATTAGTGGTTACCAACGAATTTTTAGTGAAGATTGCAAACAAATTTTTAGCTGCAACTCAGCAAGCTGCTGATATTTATAATTTCCTGGTTGAGAAAAAAGGAAAAGGTAACTTTATTACCGAAGTATCAATGGACGAAGTAGAAACACCACAAACTCCAATCGAAATGTTATTCATTTTGAAAATGTTGGCTGATAAAGGCGTTCCTGCTCAGACGATTGCTCCTAAATTTACAGGGCGTTTCAATAAAGGCGTTGATTATACCGGTAATGTTGAACAATTTGCAAAAGAATTTGAAGAAGACGTATTGGTTATCGATTATGCCGTTAAAGTGTTCGGTCTACCTGAAGAATTGAAACTTAGTATTCACTCTGGTTCTGATAAATTTTCAATTTATCCGGTAATGGCTGCAGTAATCAAAAAATATAACAAAGGTCTTCACCTTAAAACTGCCGGTACAACCTGGCTTGAAGAGGTTATCGGGTTGGCAGTGGCAGGTGGTGATGGTTTGGACGCTGCAAAATTTATTTATGCCGATTCGTTGAATCGTAGCGAAGAATTGTGCGCTCCTTATGCTGATGTAATCGATATCAAAACAAGTGAACTTCCTACAATCGAAGAAGTTAACACGTGGTCGAGCGAAAAATATGCCAATACATTGCGCCATATCCCCGGTCATCCGGATTATAACCCTAACTTCCGTCAGTTAATTCATGTAGCCTATAAAGTGGCTTACGAAATGGGTGACAACTATATCAAAATGATAGAGAAACATGCTGATATTGTTGGACAATGCGTGGAAGAAAATATCTACGATCGTCACTTGAAACGTTTATTTAATTTATAGACCCCAAACCCCTAAAGGGGCTTAAAAACCAAATAATTATATAATATAAATAATTATAATTAATACTAACATCTCTTACTCCCCTTTAGGGGGTGGGGGTTAAATTAAAATGTCATGAAAAACTTATTCGATGTAAAAGGAAAAGTGATTGTTATCACTGGTGGAGCCGGTATCCTTGGAAGAGGAATGGCTGAATATATGGCTGAACAAGGCTGTAAAGTTGTTATTTTAGATAGAATGGATACAGGTGTTGCTTTGGTTGAAGAACTGAAGGCAAAAGGTACTGAAGCTTTGTATCTGAATACTGATGTGCTGAACAAAGAAGTATTGGAACAAAATGCAAAAGACATTGTAGCTGCTTTTGGTCGTATCGATATTCTGGTAAATGCTGCAGGTGGTAATATGCCGGGTGCAACAATTGGACCTGACAAAACTATTTTCGATCTCGAAATTGATGCTTTCAAGAAAGTGGTTGATTTGAATCTTTTCGGAACTGTTCTTCCAACAATGGTTTTTGCTAAAATCATGGTTGATCAAAAAGTAGGAAGTATTATCAATATTTCTTCTGAATCGGCAATCCGTCCGTTGACTCGTGTTGTAGGTTATGGTGCTTCAAAAGCTGCTGTAACTAACTTTACAAAATATCTTGCAACCGAACTTGCAACCAAATTTGGTTCCGGATTACGCGTAAATGCAATGGCACCCGGTTTCTTCCTGACAGAACAAAACCGTGCACTGATGACCAACCCTGATGGCTCACTAACTGCTCGCGGAAATTCAATTATTGCACATACTCCATTTGGACGTTTTGGTGAACCGGATGAATTATTTGGAACATTACACTGGTTATCCAGCGATGCTTCAAAATTCGTAACAGGAACTTTGACAGTTATTGATGGTGGATTTGATGTATTCTGTATCTAATTTATAGTGAATTGGTTGATTGGATGAATGGTTAATTTGTAAGAGCAAATAATCTGATATCAATCAACTAATTAACCAATCAACTAATTAACCAATCAACTAATTGACTAATTAACTAATAAAAAGCCATGATAGAATTAAAAAAAGACTTTAAATACTCATTGATGGTGGCTACCAGTATGGGTGTTCGTATTACTCCGGTGAACGGTCAACCTGTTCATAGCAGTAAATTGTTTGAAATGGAAGTTTCAAGTGCTGAAACTAATGTTGCAAGTGTTGCATCGTATTTAGGATTACCAGTGAAGGTGTTGACTACTTTCGTTAAAGATAGTCCGATTGCACAAATGATTAAAAGTAACCTGCGTGCCCGAAATATGGACTACGAAGGTGTTGAAGTACCTCAGGGCGATCCATGGGGTTATCGTCACCAGTTTAATATTGCTGATAGTGGTTTCGGAACCCGTGGACCACGCGTTTTGAACGACCGTGCCGGTGAAGTAGGACGTACCTTGAACGTGAAAGATTTTGATTTGGAACGCATTTTTGTAAAAGAAGGTGTTCAGATTCTTCATTTGTCAGGTTTAATTGGTGCTTTGTCGGTAGAAACAAGCGAATTTTGCTTACAGTTAGCACGTTATGCCAAGAAAACAGGAACACGTATTTCATTTGATTTGAACTACCGTGCTTCTTTCTGGAAAGGTCGTGACAAAGAATTGCGCGATATCTTTACTGAGATTGCTTCGGTTGCCGATATTTTGATTGGTAATGAAGAAGATTTCCAGCTTTGTTTGGGAATTAAAGGCCCAGAAGCAGGTGGAAAAGGTATCGAAGCCGAAATTGATGGTTTCAAAGGAATGATTGGTCGCGTAAAAGAAGCATTCCCGAATGCATCTGTTTATGCAACTACATTGCGTCAGGTAATCAGCACCAACGAACACCTTTGGGGCGCAATTATGCTTGATGGCGACAACTGGCATGTAATTCAACCCCGCAAAATCAATGTTCTCGACCGCATTGGTGGTGGTGACGGATTTGTGGGTGGTATGCTTTATGCTATTCTTAAAGGTTGGGAACCTGAAACATGGGCTCAGTTTGGTTGGGCTTCTGGTGCCTTGGCAACTACCTTCCTGACTGACTATGCACAACCTGCCGACGAAGACCAAATCTGGTCAATCTGGGGTGGGAATGCACGCGTTAAACGCTAATTTATTATTTTAAATTTACGATTTACGATTTACGATTGGATTGAAGATCATTGAGACCAATTGTAAATTGTAAATCTAAAATCGTAAATCAAACTATGTTATACTACGAAAAAGGTTCAATTGATACCGAATTCACTTCCGAAGACCTGAAAAAAGGACTTTTTGAAGCGTTGGAAAAGATAGGAAAGAAGCACAAAGTGCTGGCAATTCCTCCTGATTATACACGTTTGCCAAGCCGTGCCGGTGAACTGACTGAGTTTTCGTGGCAATATTACGGCGATGCTATGACCGATGTGCTTCCTGCTTTGGGCACACATTCACCTATGACAGCACATCAAATCGAACATATGTTTGGCACATTGCCGGCATCGCTTATTCGTGAACACGATTGGCGAAACGATGTGGTAACTGTTGGATATGTACCTGCAGAATTTGTAAAAGAAGTATCGGGTGGAGCGGTAGATTTTCCATGGCCTGCTCAGGTAAATAAACTGTTGCTCGAAGGTAACTTTGATTTGATTCTTTCACTCGGTCAGGTGGTTCCTCACGAAGTAGTGGGAATGGCCAATTACAACAAAAATATTTTTGTTGGAACGGGTGGGGTAGAAGGTATCAACAAAAGTCACTTTGTGGGTGCTGCTTACGGTATGGAACGCATGATGGGTCATGCTGACACGCCTGTTCGCCGCATTTTCAACTATGCTTCGGATAATTTCACCAACAATCTGCCAATTCTTTACATACAAACCGTGGTTGGTTTGGATAAAACTGATGGTAAGATAAAAACCCGTGGTTTGTACATTGGTGATGATTATGAGGTGTTTACAAAAGCAGCTAAACTGGCTCTGTTGGTGAACTTTGATTTGCTTGACAAACCGTTGACCAAAGTGGTTGTTTATCTCGATCCTACAGAATTCAAAAGTACATGGTTAGGTAACAAATCGGTTTACCGTACCCGTATGGCTATAGAAGATGGTGGCGAACTAATTGTTTTAGCTCCGGCTCTGAAAGAGTTTGGCGAAGACAAGGAAATCGATCGTTTGATTCGTAAATACGGCTACAAAGGAACGCCTAATACACTGAAAATGTGTGACGAGAACGAAGAGTTGCGCAATAACTTAAGTGCTGCTGCTCACCTTATTCATGGTTCGTCCGAAGGTCGTTTTAGTGTGACGTATTGTCCCGGAAAAGGTGCTGAAAACCTGACTCAGACTGAAATTGAAAGCGTAGGCTTTAAGTATGCCGATATCGACGAAGTTACAGCTAAATATGATCCGGCCAAACTGCGCGATGGTTATAACACAATGCCTGATGGAGAAGAAATTTTCTATATTTCGAATCCTGCATTGGGCTTGTGGGCGTTTAAGGACAGGTTTAAATATTGATTTACTGGTTTCTCATTTACCATTTACCATCTGTGAAAGGTCTTTAAATTGTAAATTGTAAATGGTTAAATAGTCAATGTAATCGCTAACATGATGGAGTCAGGGGTCATTAACTGGGGAATAATCGGCTGTGGAAGTGTCACCGAATTTAAAAGCGGACCTGCTTTTAATAAGGTTGAACATTCCCGATTGGTGGCTGTGATGCGCAGAAATGCTGCATTGGCAGAAGATTATGCCAAACGACACAAAGTTCCGAAGTTTTATTCTGAAGCTGCTGATTTAATCAACGACCCGGAAGTGAATGCCGTTTACGTGGCAACTCCACCCGATATGCATGCATTTTATGCCATTCAGGCCATGAAAGCAGGAAAGCCTGTTTATGTGGAGAAACCTATGGCACGGACTTTTGCCGAATGTCAGGAGATGATTCGTGTTTCGGAAGAAACCGGAATGCCGTTGTTTGTAGCTTATTATCGCCGTTCGCTCCCTGCTTTTTTGAAAGTGAAAGAACTGATAGAAACCGGAGCTATTGGTAGGCCGTTGACAGTGAATATTCGCTTAAATTGGGCATTTGGTGAGCGTGACCGTTTTCCTGAAAAGCAAACCTGGCATGTGAAACCGGAGATTTCCGGAGCCGGACATTTTTACGATCTGGCATCGCATCAGTTTGATTTTCTGGATTTTGTATTTGGTAGAGTAACCGAAGTTCATGGCATTGCAACGAATGTAACCGGTTATTACGAACCTGAAGATTCTGTTTCAGCGGTTTTTAGCTTTGAATCGGGAGTTACAGGTACCGGCAGCTGGTCGTTTGTGGTGGATAAACAGGCTGAGGAAGACAGCATTGAGATAACAGGAACAAATGGAAGCATTCAATTTCCATGTTACGACAAAGGTGATGTAATACTCAAAACCGGCGGTAAAACTAAAAAGCTGAGTTTTGTAAATCCTGAAAACATCTCATATAATCTGGTGAAACAGGTTGTCGGAGCATTGAGAAAAGAAAATGAATGTGTCAGCACAATGTATTCTGCAGCCCGCACCAGTTGGGTTTTGGAAGAAATTGTAAAATCATATTATAAGAAATAAAGTGAAGGTCATTATCGACGATAAAATTCCATACATTCAGGGCGCATTTGAGGGTGTGGCTGAGGTGGTTTATGTACCGGGTTCAAAAACAACTTCTGAAATAGCAAAAGATGCTGATGCAATTATTACCCGCACCCGCACTATTTGTAACGAAAAGTTGCTGGCCGGTTCGTCGGTGAGGTTTATCGCCACTGCAACCATTGGTTACGACCATATTGATACCGATTATTGTGATTCAGTTGGAATTCAGTGGACGAATGCGCCGGGTTGTAATTCTAAATCAGTGGAGCAATATATCGCTTCCACGATTATGGTATTAGCCGAACGAAAAGGCTGGAATCTGAGCGAAAAAACAATAGGAGTTGTGGGAGTGGGCAATGTTGGAAGCAAAGTATCCCGCATTTGCGAAATCTTTGGTATGAAAGTGTTGCTCAATGACCCGCCCCGCGAGCGTGCGGAAGGTGCGGAAAAGTTTGTGAGTTTGAAAACGATTCAGAATGAAGCAGATATCATCGCACTTCATGTTCCGCTGAATATGAAAGGCGAAGATGCCACTTTCCATTTGGGAAATGAAAGTTTCTTAAGCGCATTGAAAAAGAAACCGGTACTGATTAATTCCTGCCGCGGCGAAGTAACCGAAACAGCTGCCGTAAAGTCAGCTTTAAAATCAGGACAGATTTCTGATTTCGTGTGCGACTGTTGGGAAAATGAACCGGATCTGGATTTGGAACTATTGAGTCTGACTGAATTAGCCACTCCGCATATTGCTGGATATTCCAAGGACGGCAAAGCCACCGGAACGCTGATGAGTGTACATGCTATTAGCAGCTACTTCGGACTGGGACTTGAAAACTGGGAACCAAGCGGAGTTGAAGAACCCAAAGAACCAGTTTTTGAACTTGATGGAAGCGGATTGACCGAACAACAAATCATTTCGAAAGCTATTCTGCATACATACGATATTCGTAACGACGACACAGATTTCAGAAACAACGTGGCACAGTTCGAGCAACTTCGGGGCGATTATCCTACCCGCAGGGAATTTCCGGCATTTACGATAATGGTAAAGAATATAGCAGAAAAAACTATAGATAAACTAAAACAAATAGGGTTCAACGTATTTACGATTTACAATTGAAATAAAATGATATGATTACCCCGAAAGGGTTGAACAATAGAAAATAAAGAATTAAAAGATATTGCAAATAAATAACTAATTATCAAATTTTTATCATGAAACAAAAAGCAGACATTGGATTAATCGGGTTGGCCGTAATGGGCGAAAACCTGGTACTGAACATGGAAAGCAAAGGCTTTACCGTAGGTGTTTACAACCGTTCAGTTGAAAAAGTAGACAAATTTATGGCAGGTCGTGGTGCCGGTAAAAACTTTATTGGTGCACACTCTGTAAAAGAACTTTGCGACTCACTGGAAAAACCACGCAAGGTAATGATGTTGGTAAAAGCGGGTCAGGCTGTTGACGATTTTATCGAACAGCTGATTCCTCATTTGGAAGCCGGTGATATCATTATCGATGGTGGTAACACACACTTCCCTGATACTATTCGTCGTACCAAATACGTTGAAAGTAAAGGACTTCTCTTTATCGGTACCGGTGTTTCGGGTGGTGAAGAAGGTGCATTGTTAGGACCTTCCATGATGCCGGGCGGTTCTCCTGCTGCATGGCCTGCTGTGAAAGAAATTTTCCAGGCTGTATCTGCAAAAGTTGAAAACGGCGTACCTTGTTGCGACTGGGTAGGCGAGGGTGGTGCCGGTCACTTTGTAAAAATGGTTCACAACGGTATTGAGTATGGTGACATGCAGATTATCAACGAAGCTTATCAGATTATGAAAGATTTGTTGGGTATGAGCGCCGACGAAATGCACGAAGTATTCAAAGTGTGGAACGAAGGCGATCTGGATTCATATCTGATTGAAATTACCCGTGATATTCTGGCTGTGAAAGATGAAGATGGTTCACCGTTGGTAGAAAAAATTCTTGATACTGCAGGTCAAAAAGGTACAGGAAAATGGACAGGCGTTTCAGCTCTTGATCTTGGTATTCCATTGACGTTGATTGGCGAATCGGTATTTGCACGTTGTCTATCTTCTCAGAAAGACATTCGTGTAAAAGCATCTAAAGTAATCAGCGGACCAAAAGTAAACTTCACAGGCGACAAAAAACAAATGATTGATGACCTGAAAGATGCTTTATTTGGAGCTAAAATTATTTCATACGCTCAGGGTTACAACCTGATGATGGAAGCTGCCACAGAATACAAATGGAATTTGAATTTGGGTGGTATTGCATTGATGTGGCGTGGTGGATGTATTATCCGTTCTACGTTCTTGGGAGATATCAAAAAAGCATTTGATATAAACCCCGGTTTAGAAAACTTATTGCTTGACCCTCATTTCAAAGCAATCGTAGAAAACGCTCAGGCCGGATGGCGCCGTGTTTGTGCTGCTGCACTGACCAACGGTATTCCTGCACCTGCATTGACTTCGGCGCTTTGCTACTTCGATGGTTTCCGCAGCGAACGTCTTCCTGCTAATTTGTTGCAAGCACAACGTGACTATTTCGGAGCACATACTTACGAACGCATTGACAAACCACGTGGTGAATTCTTCCATACCAACTGGACCGGCCGTGGTGGTGATACTGCTTCTACAACTTATGTAGTGTAAAGAAGACCCCTAAAAAAAGGGAATAAAAGCTTAAGAGGCTGCCTCAAATGTTTTGAGACAGCCTCTTTTGTGTTCATGGGAGATTTGCAATCCCAATTCATTATTTCTGTGTATTCTCGACTATTACTTCATCAGAATCGTTGCGACAGATTGATAAAGGCACGTCCCTGGAAGTTCTTATCTGCATTAAATGTAGCTTCAAAGTCGGCCGATAGCAATAACTTCTTGGTTATTCGCCACGAAAGGCTTAGTTCACCAATGTTTTGAGGTATTTCGAGACTGGTAAGAGTAGTATAATTTACATTTCTGTATGTGAGTTGTGTGAATAAGTTTCCATCAAACAGTTCTTTCGACAATGATGCTCCGTAAATCATTCCGCTCAGGTAGTTGGTTTTCAAAGCTGTAACATCCACCGTCAGTGTGGTTTCAAATGGTAGTTGCGACATTGTGAGGTATGTATAACCGTTGGTCGAAGCATTGGAAGTCGGTGTAGCAAAGCGAATTCCGGCATTTCCACCCCATGTTAAGAATTTTAAAGGGCGATACATTGCCTGAAAGCGTAATCCCTGTCGGGTTTCTTTATCCAAAACGCTGTCGATATAGTTTTTATAGGTTTCGTAATAATAAATGTTTTTACGAGCATCGTACGACATGGACAACGACAGATTTTTTAAAACGCGCCACTGAAGCATTGCATATACACTGGTCAGATTGAAAGTTGTTACGGGTTGGTTGTTTTGCAACGCATATAAGTCAATTTCGGCTGAACCAAAAAAATCAAGTTGTTTCAACAATGAATTGCTATGTTGAATGTACGCAAAACGTCTGTCGGTCTGCATATTGTTGGTTTGGTTGAACAGCGCAACGGATGTTTGCATAAATCCATTTTTGGTCTTGAGTTGATGACCAACATATGCTCCGTATTGCAATAAACCGGGATTTAAACTATAGGTATAAGTGTCAGGTCGACTGCCAATAACTGCACCATATGAAATTTGTTTACCGAATTTCTCAAACTGAAAACCATCCACTGCACCGATATTGGCTAAATTTGGATTTATTTTCCGACCGAAAGTCAAATACATCGAATCGGGTAAATCGTATTTCACAGCCAGATTATAAATCTTCACATCGAGCGGTTCGTCAATCAGGTAATTCTGAGTTGTGGTCGAGTCAATAGTCGAAGTAATAGGTCTATAGATACTTTTTTTTGTTACCGACATGTAACATTCTGCCGAAAATTTAGAGTTGGAAATATGTGCAGCATTAAGCGATAAGTTGAGTCGGAATATAGAATTCATGGTCGTATCGCTGGTATTATTCAGATACGATGACAAGGAAATTCGTCCATCAAATTTGCCTGTTTGTTTATTATCAATTACTTTTTTAGTAACTGCCAAAACAGCTGCATCATTTACCGAAACGGCTTCTTTCGACTGTTGTGTCAATACTTCTATTGGTGCAGATTCTACTTTTTTCTTAGCAATAACCTGATTTGAAACAGAAGCAAGATAACCGTTTACCGGGTTGCAAATACATGAAATTGATGAAAGATTCTTTACCACCAATGCTGATTGATGCGTATTGTTTTTTAATGTGTAAAGTGTATCACCAATTTGAATTCCTTCGGTATTTACAAACTGAACATACACGTTTTGGGAAGTAATATATGAAATATTTCCTTGAGTAAAATCAGCAGTTTTCTGACCAAATAAGGATATACCCAACCAAACGAATAAAAATATATATGACAATAGATACTTCATAATTTAATGTTTTTTAGACTCTAAATAATCATTGCAAAGTGCCGGAATTAAATTCATGACATTTTCTGCAGTTTGCTGCAAAAGTCGCATTATTGTTATGACAATCAGTACATTGACTCCATACTCCTTTGTGTTTTCCTGAATAGATACGTCCCCAGGTATCGTGAATTCTGAATTTTACATTATTAAAACCACTCACATTGTGACAATCGGAGCAAATAAACTTTTTGAATAATGTGTTATGAGCCGGAACAATCGTAACAGCCTGATTTAGCTTACCGGCATGACAACTATAACAATCCGGTGACTTCTTTATTTGATAATTATTGTCGCTATGACAGCCATCACAAGTCAACGTACTATGTCCACCGGTAATTGGGAAAAAACTATGGTTGAATCCTTTTCCAATAGAGTTCCAGCTACGTCCTACCATCGAATGACATTGTTCACAGTCAGTTCCAAAACCATTTAATCTGTGATTAGGTTTGTTGGTTAAATTATATTGGAATTGATGACAGGAATAGCAGTTAGTTCTTATATTATTGAAGCGACGGTTAGATGCTGAAATATGACAACGATTACAATCTGCTGAAGCATGCTCGCCAACAAGTGCAAATCCTTGTTGTTGATGAAGTTTCCGAATGTTAGTGTTAGAAACTATCCACGAATTGTTGGTATGGCAACGTCCGCAATCTCTGCCTGTTGTACCTTCATGAATATCGGTATGACAAGAAGAACATTGGTCTTTTGCCTCTTTGAAAATCAGTGATTTATGACAATTTCTACAACTTATTGTTTTGTGCTGACCTATAAGTGGGAAGTTGGTTTTATTATGGTTAAATCCGTCAGGTTTAATATGTATCCAATTGTCAATAGTATGACAAGTAGTACATTCTAACTTGAATTTATCGCCATGTGGTGATTTTAATTTTGCTGCAAAAACACCTGTTCCTGCTAAAGCAAATATTAGAAATAATATTATCCTGTTTCTCATAATTTACTAACCTTCTAACTTCTGTTAAAAATAACGTTTATCCATGTATCATTTTCGAAGCCACACCTTTCTCCATAAAGAGTTCGGTAACAGTGATTCCACCAAAGTGCAAGAAAATAAATGCCATAGCATAGTAGTGCGATTGAAAATGAATTATTTGTGATGTCCATCTCCAGCTGGTTGGTCCCCATAACATCAAAGCTCCGGTTAATGTAGTTATACCAAGCAAAAGATAAAACAAAATATAAATGCTGCCCTGAGCTCTTTGTTTC
The DNA here is from genome assembly GCA_037132235.1 of Paludibacter sp. Classification (GTDB taxonomy): domain Bacteria; phylum Bacteroidota; class Bacteroidia; order Bacteroidales; family Paludibacteraceae; genus Paludibacter. The sequence goes on along the minus strand of JBAXPM010000018.1, from coordinate 12,481 downwards.
ATAGTATTTTTTTTGTCGAAAGGACTTGGAAATTGCACACCATTAATACCAAGATGTATCAGTCGCAAAATATAAAGCCCTACTAAAGCGTATCCGGCATAAAAGTGCCATTCCCACATTGGTTCTGCAATACGTTTAGCAATAACACTTGCATCTCCCATAGTTATTTGGCCACCAAATAAAAGTATATTTTCGACAATAATCTTAGCCAAACTATCTCTTCCAAACCAGGTGATGTGAAGCAGTGCTGTTCCTAACAAAATGATAATGCATAATGCTATGCTCCAGTGTAACAGGCGATGAGTAACATTAAAGTTTTTTGATTCCGATTCCATAACTTTACTTTTTGTATTAATATTTTTATATCCGGTAGATTTTACCCGCAATAATAATGTAAATTATACGAGTGTTGATTTTATTCTAATTTGTTTTTCTTCGGTTAACGTATTATGAATGACAAGTCATACAATCAATGCTTTTGAACTTATATTTCACATACGTGCCTTTTTCATCAGTGGTTTGTATGTGACATTTATTACATTCCACATATTTATGTGCTCCTTCAAGATTAAAACGAGAGGAGCTATGTACAAATTTTAAATTTTTCCATTTGTCAAAACCATGACATTTTAAACATTTCGTTTTAGAATTTTCAGCAAATTGCCCCACATGATTGTCTTTGTGGCAACCGGAACAATCTTTAGTGAGATTTTCAAATTGTTGAACCCGTACACCGCTGCTGTTTTTCTTGAAATGGCAGGAAGCACATTGTTGTTTGGCATGAACACCTTCGAGTTTAAATCCGGTCTTTTCGTGATCAAATTTTACCGATTTCCAGGTGGTTGTAGTGTGACAAGCAGTACAATTTTCATTACCCATAAATTTATCGCTCATGATTCCTTTATGAATATTGGGGTGACATTCCACGCATTTTGAAGGCATTTTTGCAAAGGTCCATTCTTTTTGTTTTTTGTGACATTCCATGCAGGTAGTAGCCATGTGAGCTCCTTCAAGTTTGAATTTCGTCTTGTTATGACGTTCAATCGTAAAGTTTGATACAGCAAAACTCTTATTTGAATGGCATTCGTTGCAATCAGGAGAAACGCCTTTCTTTGCGAATTCGCCTTTGTGATAGTCTGCATGACAGCTTGAACATTTGTCGTGTTTAATTGGATCTGTCATAGACTCGGTTTTGTGACACGATTTACAGGCTACAGTCGTATGTTTTCCTACTAATTGAAATCCTGTTTTGTCATGGTTAAACGAGCTGATATTTTTTATAGCATGAAATGATTCTTCACTGTGACATTCTTTGCAATTACTCCCGAATTTGGTTTCGTGCATATCTTTATGACACGGTGTGCAACTTTCAAACTCAAGTCCTTTGAATCGTTGTGCAGGTTTACCGTTGACAATTTCAGTTTTGTGGCATTTCAGACAACTTACACTTGCGTGTTTTCCAAGAAGTGCAAAATCTGTCTTATTGTGATTAAATCCAACCACTTTTGGGTTTTTAAACGATTCGAAACTATGGCAACTGGCACAGTTTGATGATAATTTTCCCTGGTGAAAATCGGAGTGACAATTGAGACAGTTACTTTTCAACCCCATGAAAGTTGATGCTTTCTTTTTGAAATTTGGATCTGAAATGAATTCCGGTTTATGACATGCTCTACAATCTTTCTTAGCATGAACACCTTTCAGTTCAAAACCCATCTTGGCATGGTCGAACGTTTTTTTGTTGATTTTTATAAGTTGAAAATCGCGTCCATGATGCTCATTATGGCAAACATAGCAGTCCTTATTACCTACTTCAGCCGATGCGTGAAATCCTTTTTTAGCTGCAATACTCGCTTTTATCTCTTTGTGACAGTCTAAACATTTATTGCGTAAAACTTTATTCCCAACTGAATGGCATTTTGTACAATTTTCCACGCCTTCCAGACCAGCATGACCTTTGCTTAAATCACCGGGAGATAATTGAGCAAAGCTACTTATTACCAATATATTGGATAAGATAAATGTTAGTAACAAAATTCTGATTTTCATACGTAAAAAAATGTTTTAAGGTTGTATGGAATTTGCATGTCAGATTTTCATCAACATAGATGAATCTTAATACGTATGCTCATTTCATAAGCGATTCATTGTGTTTAACAAAAAAACAAAAATAGCGATTTATTATCTGATCAATTGTGTTTTAATATAGCTTCACCGCGTTTTGTTGAAAATTCAATTCCTATATTTTTTAAAAATTGTGAAGGAATTTCTCCACCGGCAAAAATATAAACCATATCATTTTCCCATTTCAATAATTCGTCAGATTCATCGGCTTTATACGAAACAAATCTATCATCGATAGAGACCACGTTAGTATTGAATTGTACATCAATCAGCCCACTTTGCATTGCTGCATTTATTTTATCCGCATTTTTCTTTTTTATGCGGCTGAAAGCACTTTTTCTATATGAAAGTATTACATTATTTCTATCAGCCAACAGGAGGGCAGATTCAACGGCTGAATCTCCGCCACCAACAACTAATATTTTTTTGTCACTAATTTCTTCCGGTTCGAGTAATCGGTACGCCACTTTTTCTGATTCTTCTCCGGGAACATTTAATTTCTGTGGTGTTCCCCTTCGCCCAATAGCAAGTAATACTTTTTTGGAAGTATATGTCTCACCGGAACCGGTCGTTATGTGAAAAATATCATCAACATTCTTTATGACTTCAACTTTCGAATTCTCTTTAATTACTATTTTATGTTCCGATATAACAGAGTTCCATAATTCAAGCAATTCACTTTTCGACGTCTCTCTCAGTTTCACTTTTCCATACAATGGCAAATCCATTGGTGAGGTCATTATTACTTTACTGCGGGGAAAGGTTGAAACTGTACCTCCCAATGTGCCCTGCTCTAAAGTGAGAACTCTTAAATTGAATTTCTTAGCTGCTAATGTTCCCGAAATACCGGCAGGGCCAGAACCCACAACTACTAAATCATAATCTCCCTTATGGTTTTTGTCAATTGTTTTTGAAATATATTCAACAGCTTCAAATCCCTGAGTAACAGCATTTTTTATAAGCCCCATTCCACCCAATTCACCGGCAATGAAAATACCTTTTACATTGGTCTCGAAATTTACGCTCAAATGTGGAATATCAACTCCTCTTTTTTCTGTTCCAATCCACAAAGAAATTGCTTCTAACGGACATGACCGAAAACAAGCTCCATGACCTATACAATGTGACGCATTGATTATCATCGATTTTCCGTTTCTGATACCCAATATGTCTTTTTCAGGGCAGGCATCAACACACGCACCACTCCCAATACATCTGTTTGGATCGATTACCGGATATAACGAAACCGGTTCATGCAAGCCATCTTCTTTAGCTTGTAAGATTTTGATATCAACAATCTTCGAATTACGTCTTTGTTTACAGATATAGATAACTAAAACTACTACAATAATTATTGCGGTGAAACCGTAAATAGCTATTTGTTCAATTTGTAGTTCCATTATTTAAACTGAATCCATGTATATCCGAGTAATAAAGCGACTGTTACATGTATCACCATGATTATCATCATTATAATTGCAAATGGCAAGTGTAATACATGCCAATAATTGAACAGCTTTTGCATCTTATCCAATCTCTCAATCCGTTTTTCGAGTATATTCTCTTTTCTGATAAGATACCTTACTTTGCGAAACTCTTTATGAGGTATTTTGCCCGAAACCAGTTTTGTTCTGATAACTGAAAACCGGGTTGTTTTCACGTCTGAAAACCGAATACCGTATTTTTCGAATAGTTCATCGTCAAGTTCGGATTTTAAATCCTGAATTTCACGAACACTTAATTCCCGACCCTCGATGGAACGTGGAATTTGAATGTATATGAAACGACCAACAATTCCACTTAAAAATACAATCACAAGACTCCATAAACCAACAGATATTAATCCGCCAAATTTAAAGCTTGTATGAAACAATACCATTATAAATCCCAGTGTACAAATAAAAATATGCCATTCGAGCCAGTGTTTAAGCAATCCCCAACGAGCGAAAATCTTCATTCGTTTTCGGGCCATATATCCAAACAACCCAAAGACTATAAATAAAGTACCAATTATTCCCAGCCCATGACCAATAAAACCCGTTGGTTTTAGTAAGTAATATAGCGGATGTTCAAGCCTTAATGTCCCTTCAACAGGTAATTTGTAATAAGAAAACCCGAAATATACCAATATGAAAAAAGTAAATAGAATAATTAAATTATATAATACTAATGATATTTTGTGTGGAAATCCTTTCATTAATTTGGTTTTCAATTATTTACATATTTGTTTCAGCATTAATTATTCTTCTGAAACCTGAAAGAATTATTATTTCACTTATCAAAAATAATAAAATTGTAAGTATTACAAACAAAAATCAGTATAAATCACTGTAATATAGAAATATTCTAAATTGCGAAATGACAAATTTATTTTATTCTGAACCTCTGTTCCTGAATTTCTTTTCGGAATAATATGCCAAAAGTATTAATGCTATAATAATGAATAAAACAATGTATACAGCTACAGGAATAGCAGGTGGTGTTCCCTGACCGTATGAATGCATTCCCGAAAGATAATAATTTACACCAAAGTAAGTCATAATAATAGTACTGAATCCAAGGATTGATACAGTATTGAAAATCAATAAATTATTTGCATTTTTTATTTTGCGAAGATGCAGAATAGCCGAATAGACCAATACGGTTACTAATGCCCAGGTTTCTTTCGCATCCCAGCCCCAATAGCGTCCCCACGATTCGTTTGCCCAGATTCCGCCGAGGAATGTTCCCACGGTGAGCATAAACAATCCAATGATGAGTGTGAGTTCAATAATATAGCTGAATTCCAAAATATTATCATTCAGTTTGACTGCATTTTTATTGGTTCGTGCTATCATCAAACACATGTTAAATAATGCCAGCATGGCAGCCATGGCAAAGAATCCATAACTTGATGTAATAACAGCCACATGTATAACCAGCCAATATGATTTCAACACAGGAACTAAATTGGTAATTTCAGGGTTCATCCAGCTCATACCTGCAACCGAAAGAGCAATAGCCGCCAATAATGATGTAATTGCCAGCGTGATAGGCGAACGCATAGCAAATACAAGTCCGGCAAGTGCTGTAGCCCAACCCACAAAAATCATGGATTCGTAGCCGTTACTCCAGGGTGCATGGTCGGAAATATACCATCGCAAAGCAAGTCCTGCAGTATAAACGATAAACATGAATCCAAGCGGATAAATACTCAACTCAAGCCATTTTTCTAACTTAGGATTGTATTTAAGGATATTGAAAAGATGCAATGAGATAAGTAAAATCCCAAATAGTCCATATAAAATAGCTAAAGTCAGGAAGATGCTCAGATTATTATACATCACTTCCATTTTTACATGGGTTTTGGATGGAAGCTGACTACCACCATTCAATGTCTGATAGTTTTTCAGACTCAGCAAAGCCATGTTAGCATTGCTCCAGTTATCGCTTTGATAGCCTTCCTGAAGAGCTGAAAGGTAGTTGTTTAATAATTTTGCAGGACCGGTGCTTTCCACTGGGGTCATAGAAGACATTCCGCTCATCATACCCATTGCATTCATATCGCCATCGGCAGGAGATTTTGCAGCAGAATCAGTCATCATATCCGACATCGATTTATCATCAATTTTTCCGGCTTTTCCACTTTTGCCTGTCACCGGGCATTTATTACCTGAACCACCCATCGCATCTGCCATCGAACTGTCAGCCGGTTTATCTGTCATACCGTCTTTTCCAGACATTGGACAAGTACTACTTGGCTTCATTGATTCCATGGCAGGTTCTGTTGTCGACATAGAATTCATATCTGCAATAGTCCATTTTCCTGTTTTATTGTCTTGTGCGGGGAAAATTTTCAACAACGCACCCGAGAAAATACTGTTCAGAATATTCATTCGTTCGTCCATGTTAATCAGCTCTTTTTCATACTGATTTCGCTGGGATGGATCTTTCTGGTAAATTGCATTTACTTTTTCAGCTAATTTGTACGTGCCACCCTGTTTCATATCAACCAGTTGATTGATTGATACATAATCTTTTGCAGCACCGAGTTCTTTGGCCAAACCATCGTGAGCAACCTTTATGACAGGTTCATTTTGCCATTTAGCGGGGTCGAGTGTCATGCTGATAAATACTTCGAGTGCTGACTGACCCTTGTAGCTTGTCTTTTTGCTGATTTTACGGAAAACGTCAGAAGCATAGGTGCTGATTGGTTCTATGCGTCCCTGTGCCTCGTCCTGTATAAGCAGACTGTTCAGTGCTTCGAAATGTTTTTTTTTACTGCTGTTTTTATCAACCGCAAATATAGAAGCCGAACAAACAAGCATTCCAATCAGAAGAAGGGTTTTTGCTGCTTTTCTCGATTCCTGAATACTTTTGCTGAGACGGATAACAGTATGGAAGCGACTGTTTTTATTGAACAAAGTCAGCACCATACCAATAAGCATAAAGAAATAACCCACGTACGTTATCAGCGTTCCCCAGTAATCGTGATTTACCGAAAGTACAGTTCCCTGCTCGTCCTGATCGTAAGATGACTGGAAGAAACGATAGCCACGATAATTCAGAATATTGTTCATATAAATACGGAATGGCTTCATAAGTTTCATTTCCGGGTCATTCACTGTAATTTCGCTGGCGTATGACGACGGACTGTTTGAACCCGGATAACGGTCGAGTTGGAATTCGCGCAAGGTAATGCTGAAAGGCAGTTTCTGAGGAAGATTGCCGTAACTTATGCTAACTTTTACATCGTTTATCTGGCAAGTTCCGGCATCGCCTGTTTCATTTTCGGCAGTCAGTACATTTACCTGTTTTGTGGCACTTCCGTCCGATACGCTGAAAACAACAGCCGTTTTACCTTTCATCATCATACCCATTTTGTTCGATTCGGGATTGTACTGAATCAGGGTCTTTTTGGCGTGTTGCATGAATTTCTTTAATACAAGAATTACTTTGTCGGTTTTGTAGATGGTTCGTTCCTGTACAGGAATCAGCGTGCCGGGTGCAATGCTTGATTCGCTGCTTTGCATCATACTCATTGTAGATAAAGCTGAATTACTTTTCATAAAGAGATTGTCGCCATCCATGGTGAAATTTAAATCGGCTTTTCCACTAGTGTCGCCAAACGCGTACAACTGACCGGCGTATTCTTTACTTTCGCCCGCCGAAAGTGTCATTTCTTTACCCTGATTGCCCTGATTCATCACGAATAATTCGAAGACAGGTTCACCTTTCGGGTCATTTTCGATTATCTCCATGGCATTAGGCATCAAAAGTGTATTTTGAATGGTAATGGTTTTAGCACCAATACTGAGAGATTTTGAAAAATCATTCGATTCGGTTTCGGAAAAAGTAAATTCAGTGGTTTTTTCCACTTTTTGACCGTTATATTCTGCTGTTATCCGTACAGAACTTTTTTCGGATGTGATTTCATTGCTTGTATCACCCTGACGAATGTGCATAATACCTTCCGAACCAACATATCGGGTAATGGCTGAGCCAATAAGAATGACGATAAATGACAGGTGAAAAAGCAATATGCTGAATTTCTTCTTGTTTGTCAAATTGAAGCGAATCACACTGCCAATCAGATTAACAATAAGCAGTGCCAATAGTAATTCAAACCATTTGGCATTATACACCATATCGTGTGCATAGGCTGTTCCTGAACCGCTCTCGGCAAAGGTTGCATATCCAATTACTGCACCGAAAATAAGTAATAGTATCACCGAAGTGACCATCGAAAATAGAATATCTGTTAGTTTTTTCATTTTTTAGTTTGTTATTACAAAATTAATTTACCGTTTTATGTTCTGCTATAATTTTCGTACGTTTTTTAGATATATTTATTCGGATTGAAAATATGTACAAGTGATAATGTTTAATTGTATAGTATAAATGTGTAAAGCAAATCGTTTATAAAATTTCTGATAATAATTGATTTAAAAAACTCTGTAAGAGTTTTCTATGCATAACCCCTGGATAAATCCGGGGGTTATGCATAGAAAACACCTCCGGTGTTTAATTCATTACTCCCAACTCTCGGGTGTTTTCTATGGATAATACTATACTTTTAAATTATGCAACGCAAAGATATTTTATTTTCGCTATTACTTTTCTATTTAAAATGTTATTTATTGCCTAAAATCAGGTATTAATGAACCTGAACATAAAAAAAGTGTTTTATATTTGTTACATTTTAAAAATCCGATACAGATGAAGCACTATTTCATTCGGTGATAGTTGAACCCGCTACGGGGTTCTGTTTTTATGTTGGGATTATCCCCCGGTTAAAACCGGGGGTTATGCAAAGTAAATCCCTCCGGGATTTCATATTCTCTAAAATTAGTTAGCTAAAGTATGTTTGAACTTTTCAAAAATATTGACCGCAAGAACTATCGCCCGATTTTTGGCGGGTTGGATATATTTAAATTCATTGGCCCGGGACTTTTGGTTACGGTTGGCTTTATCGATCCCGGAAACTGGGCATCGAACCTGGCTGCTGGTGCCGGATACGGTTATTCACTGCTGTGGATGGTGACCTTGTCTACCTTTATGCTTATCGTGCTGCAACACAACGTGGCGCATCTGGGAATTGCAACCGGATTATGTCTTTCCGAAGCTACTACCATTTACCTAAAGCCCCGTTATTCCAAATTTCTGCTTACTTCGGCCATGCTTGCTTCTATTTCTACTTCGTTGGCTGAAATTCTGGGTGGTGCCATTGCTTTAGACATGCTTTTTCATATCCCCATCCGTGCAGGAGCGTTGCTGGTCACCATTTTTGTGATGATCATGCTGTTTACCAACTCTTACCGGATAATGGAGAAATGGATTATCGCTTTTGTTTCGGTTATCGGACTGTCGTTTCTGTACGAACTGTCGCTGGTGAATATCGACTGGAACGGTGCAATGATAGGGTGGGTGACACCTTCGTTTCCTCACGGTTCGATGCTGGTGATAATGAGTGTGCTTGGGGCGGTGGTGATGCCGCACAACCTTTTTCTGCACTCCGAAATTATTCAGAGCCGTCAGTGGAATCTGCAGGACGAAGTGGTGATTAAGAAACAGTTGCGCTACGAATTCCTCGACACGCTGGTTTCGATGCTTATTGGCTGGGCGATAAACAGTGCCATGATTTTACTGGCAGCTGCTACCTTCTTCAAAACAAAAACTGTTGTGAATGAACTGCAGCAGGCTAATCACCTGCTTACTCCCTTGCTGGGAACAAATGCAGCGATTGTGTTCGGAGTGGCGTTGCTGTTTTCGGGTATTGCATCCACCACTACATCGGGCATGGCTGCCGGAACTATTTTTGCCGGAATGTATAAAGAGCCTTACGATATAAAGGATAACCACTCCCGCGTGGGTGTTTCTATATCTCTGGTGATGGCTTTTGTGATTATTTTGTTTATCGGCAATCCGTTTCAGGGGCTGATTATCTCGCAGATGATTCTGAGCGTGCAACTGCCGTTCACCATCTTTTTGCAGGTGTACCTCACTTCGTCCGAAAAGGTGATGGGGAAATATAAAAACTCCACATTTTCAAAACTTCTGCTGTACTCGCTGGGTGCTATCGTAACTGCCTTGAATATTGCCCTTTTTGTGAGTTTGTTTTAATCTTCTGCTCTTCTGCTCCTCGTTTGCAACGAGGAGATAATGGTTTGTTGTTTCTAACAAAAATATTCGCGTTCAAAACGCTTTATCAAATCCACCACCTTACAAACGAAGAGGAGAGTAAAAATATTCGCGTTCAAAACGCTTTACAAATAACCCCTCGTTGCAAACGAGGGGGAGAGTGAAAATTGGCGGTTTTATGAAGCAAATAAAAGCTAACGCTTTTCCAATATGTAATGCAATTGTCGCTACAATTGACGAGATAATTCTATGAGAAATTTAGTGTTATTGACCGATAGGTTTCAAACCACTATTTTTTATTTGATTGTCAATATATTTTTTTAATTCATCAAACTTCATGTTTTGAGTTTCAGCAGATATTTTATTACGAGCATCTCGCATCATTTTCACTGCATCAAATGATTTTTCTTTTTGTTTAGTCTTCATAATGGATTAAATCTTTAGGACTTCGTATTTCTATCATAGGATACCCAAGCCGATAATTAACAGAATTGTATCCTTTAATTCTGTCGAGGTTCACAATGTGTTTGAAATTCCAACTTGCTAATACATCCACCTTGTGAATGGTTGCTATAGCAATGTGTCTGCAATCTTCCAAACTTGTTTTTCCAACCACTTTTTCTGCAATATAGGTGTCGGCAAGTATCACTGCTTCATCAGTAAGTTCTACGCGTTCAAATTTATCAGCAGAAAATTTATAGGGTAGTTCTCTAACGTTTTTAGGTGCTCCAATTAATTCTAAGTCAAGTAAGTCAGAAACTACAAAGGTAATTTCATTGTTTTCAAATCGCTTGAATAATTCTCTGGTTGCATCTTTAAATTCTTCGTCAAAATACCCGCCAATAACTGAAGTGTCAATATAAATTCGTTGTTTCATGTTCTTGAAATATTAATTCAATTCATTGAATTGCAAAGATATGAAATTGTTCTTTAATTTCATTCAAAATTGTTTTTTAGGTAAAAATATCTTATTGTCGAGCGTTGTAATTGTTGAATTTTCGTGTTGCGTTGCTCTGTCTCTGTCTTCTTTTTCTTTTTTTTTCGGCTTGTTGGTAACGACCGAGGCTATGGGCATTTGGCGGTTTGCGGGAGCGTTCGCTGTCGTGAAACGACAAAGTGAATGCGGGCGCAAAGACTGCGAAATGCACGTCAGCCAGCCAATGAACATAGGAATTCTATGGTTATTCCAAACTATTTATATTAAAAATTAGTTACTTCCTTTGTTTTTGTTTCTGTTTTTGTGCACAAAGCTAAATTTTGAAAATAACATGCTCAAGATCAAGCCTTCGATGATTGAAAAAATCTCCACACTCACTTCGTTCGGTAGTATTTTTTCAATCAATCTTGCTCACGTTATTTTCTTCATTTTCTGTAGGTTTACAAAATCAGAAACAAAGAAAAATATATATTAGGCTGCTTGCTTCAACGGATGTACATACTGTTTCTCGTACATTTGACCGTCTCTCACAACCGCAAATATCCTGTGTATCAATTTATTCTTTACATTATTCAATACCAACCAGTTGTTCTTTCCCTCGCTTCGTTTGCGCTGATAATACTCCTTTAATTCAGGATCAAAACGTACTGCATTTTGAGCTGCCAACGTTAGTTTTGTTTTTAAATGCCTGTTTGCCATTTTACTGACTCGCGTTTTACCTCGTACACTTGTACCGGAACTATGTTCAAAAGGTACCACACCACAGTAACAACCAAACTTACGGGGATTTTTAAACTTAGTAAAGTTGTCAGTAGCTACCAGTATTAAAGCTGCATTGACTAAGCCAATACCAACTACCGAACTCACCAGTTTATAGTTAGTTTTCAGTGAAATATCCTGCTTTAGAAGTGCTTCTATTCGCTTCTCACAGTCACGGACACTGGCATTCAATGTTTTTATATACTCAAGGCTATCATTAAAGATATAATCGCACGAGGCATTGTCTTTTACACGCTTCATTTCCTTGGCTGAAGTGGTTAGCACTTTTCGGGTTTCCACCAGTCGCTCACGATACGAAAGCAATTCCCGTATTTCTTCTAATGCCTTGGAAACAGGCTGAAAAAGAACTGCTTTGTCCTGATAACGATAAGCATGTTCGGCTATCTTACACGCATCTACACGGTCCGTTTTGTTGCGTTTAATGCCTTGGGTCAGTTTCATTTCAAGTCCCGAAACTAACCACATATCGTAGCCGGATTCATACAGAAACACCGATAAATTACCGGAATAATAACCGGTATGCTCACCACAAAACAACATACCAGACTTCTGACAACGGGTATTTTCTTTTACCCATTGAAGAAAATCCACATATCCGGATTGCTCATTGTCAAATACTTCACTCGATACAATCGCTTTTGTATCAACACTGTAAATTGCTGCGTCAAATTTTAATTTCGAAAAATCAATTCCAATAAAAACCTTTTTCATACTTTTGTACTTCCTTTAGGCTTGGAATTAACCGATAGCTGTTATGCACTAACACTCTTATTGGTCTTCGCTATACCAGAATTCTATTTGGTGTCTTTCAGCCAGACTATCAAGGGTCTTATACCTATGGTGAATTATATTCACGTGTGTTATTAGTTTACCCTGGATAGCCGGTTAATTCCTCGCTTTTTTACAACAAAAGTACAGAAATCAACCTCGACTTTCAAAATTCTAATTATTGTGCAAACCTAAGAGCGTGTGTTGAACTAAATTCCCTTCGGGAAGGGCTTTAAATAGTTCTGTTTCTTA
>JBAXPM010000017.1:0-51976 GCA_037132235.1 Paludibacter sp. | reverse complement strand
TCAAAGAGTTATGAAAATATATATCTATAAATCAGTTTTTAGAAGTACCCATAAAATATAAATAGTTCAATTAAACCATGGAATCACAAAAAATGAAGTATCCCGAAATAATGAATTTCGTAGGTGGAAAACCGGTCTCAAGCAAGTCAACCAGAAAGTTAGATGTAATTTCGCCTTTAGATGGCAGTTTGTTGTCGCGTGTTGCACTTTCAACACACGATGATTTGGACGAAGCTGTGAAAGTGGCTCGTAAAGCTTTCGAAAGCTGGTCGAAAATGCCTATAAAAGAGCGTGTACAGATATTTTACCGCTATCGTGCTTTGCTCGAAAAACACATGACTGAACTTACCGAACTAATTGTTGAAGAAAACGGTAAAACCTTTGGTGAGGCCAAAGCTGAGATAGAAAAAAGCATGGAATTGACCGAGTTTGCGTGTTCATTGCCTCAAATGGTGGGTGGCGAAGTGCTCGAAGTTAGTGCCGGTGTGGAATGTCGTACCGATTTTTGTGCGGTTGGTGTAGTTGCATCCATTGCTCCATTTAATTTCCCCAGCATGGTTCCTAACTGGACCATTCCGAATGCCCTCGCTTTGGGAAATACCATGATTTTAAAACCTTCGGAAACGGTGCCTTTAAGTGCAGTTCGTATTGCCGAATTGCTTAAAGAAGCCGGACTTCCAGACGGTGTGTTCAATATTATTAATGGTGATAAAGACATGGTGGAAGCCATTTGCGACCATCCGGGAATTGATGCTGTGTCGTTTGTTGGTTCTACTAAAGTGGCCAAATTAGTTTATATTCGTGCTTCTGCCAGTCTGAAACGTGTACTGGCATTGGGTGGTGCAAAAAATCATTTATTGGTATTGCCCGATGCACATCCAAGCATGACAGCATCGAACGTTACGGCTTCTATGTCGGGTTGTGCCGGACAACGTTGTATGGCGGCTTCGGTGATGGTGGCTGTGGGAAAAGCTGATAGCATTATCGATCAAATTTGTGTGGAAGCCCGCAAAATTGTTCCGGGCGAAAATCTGGGTGCTGTGATTACTGCTGCTGCCAAAGAACGCATTGAAAATTACATTACAGCTGCCGAAAAACAAGGTGCTAAGATTTTGGTGGACGGTCGTAATGCCGTTGTAAAAGGAAAAGAAGGCGGTACTTATGTTGGTCCAACGGTAATTGACTTTGTAACGCCTGATATGAGCGTAGCGAAAGAAGAAATTTTTGGTCCGGTAATTTCCATTATCCGTGCTAAAGATGTGGATGAAGCATTGGCTATCGAAAATGCAAATCCATACGGAAATGCAGCTGCGGTATTTACCCAGGATGGTGGTATGGCTCGTTACATTATCAATAATGCCAGTGCAGGTATGATTGGCGTAAATATTGGAGTTCCTGTTCCCCGTGAACCATTCTCGTTTGGTGGCTGGAACGACTCGAAGTTTGGAACAGGTGACCTGACCGGAAAAAGCTCGATTGCTTTCTGGACTAAACTGAAGAAAACAACTACCAAATGGAATGCTGAAGCTCGCACCAACTGGATGAGCTAAAATTTGCACCTTTACGAGAAGAATATTAGAACACTAAATTGAAACATTAAAATATTATGTCAGAATCAGAAGAAATTATCCAACAAAACATGGATACCACCTTGTTTTCGTGGAGCAAACAAAAAGGAATTGCACCAATCGCTGTAAAATACGGTAAAGGTGTTTATTTGTACGATTATGATGGAAAACGCTATATCGACTTTTCGAGCGGATTGATGAACGTGAACATTGGTCACGGACACCAACGCGTTACCGACGCCGTAGTAAAACAAATGCAGGAAATCAGCTATGTAACACCCAGTTGCGTAACTAAAGTACGTGGCGAGTTGGGCGAAAAATTAGCTTCACACACACCTCAGGGCCTGACTAAAGCTTTGTTTACCGTTTGTGGTGCAACTGCTATTGATAACGCCATAAAACTTTCGCGCCTTTACACCGGTCGTCATAAAATTATAGCCAAATATCGTGCATATCACGGTGCCAGCTACGGTGCTTTGTCTGCCGGTGGTGATCCACGCAAATTGCCTGCTGATAGCCAGCAAGCGCCAAACTTTGTACACGTGGAAGACCCATTCTGCTACCGTTGTCCGTTTGGTCAGAAACCCGAAAGTTGCCAATATGAATGTGCCAGCCATGTGGAACGCATTGTAGAATTTGAAGGTCCGGGAAATGTGGCTGCTATCCTGATGGAAGGCGAAAGCGGAAGTAGCGGATGCATCAAATATCCACCATTGTACTTTAAGAAAATGCGCGAAATCTGCGACAAACACGGTATTTTGCTGGTGATTGACGAAGTAATGAGCGGATTTGGTCGTACCGGAAAATGGTTTGGTATTGAGCATCACGGCGTTGTGCCTGATATTATTGCCACTGCAAAAGGGTTGACTGCAGGTTATATCCCATTCGGTGCTGTAATTGTGAGCGACAAAATTGCAGCTGCTTACGACGATAAACCGTTGATGCTTGGTTTGACTTATTCGGCTCATGCGGTAGGTTGTGCAGCAGCGTTGGAAGTGTTGAAAATTTACGAAGACGAAAAATTGATAGAAAATGCTGCCGAAATGGGCAAATATGTGGAAATGCGCATGGAAGAAATGAAGAAAAAACATCCATCTATCGGCGATTTCCGTAATACCGGCTTGTTGGGTTGTATTGAGTTGGTGAAAAACCGTGAAACCAAAGAACCGATGGCACCATTCAACGCCAAACCGGACGAAATGGCCATTATGAACAAAGTGGCTGCCCTTATTAAAGACCTGGGTATGTACACTTTTGTGCGCTGGAATTATATTTTCATAGCACCGCCATTGACTATCAATAAAGCGGAAATTGACGAAGGTCTGGAAATCATTTCGAAAGGAATTGCCATTGCCGACGAATATGTAACAAAGTGATTTTCAGTCAAAAGTATGACGACTAATAACTAATAATTATTAACTATTAACTAATTAAATATGTCATTACTTATCAAAAATGGTCGCATTATAACTGCTTCCGACAATTACGTGGCAGATATTTTTATTGAATCGGAAAAAATTACAGCCATTGGTCAACATCTCGATATGAAAGCCGATGAAGTAATGGACGCTGCCGGTAAAATGATATTCCCGGGTGGAATTGATCCGCATGTTCATCTTGAAATGCCATTTATGGGCACTTTCTCGAGCGATAATTATGAGACCGGAACACGTGCTGCACTGATTGGTGGAACTACACTGGTAATTGATTTTGTGATACAATCGCAGGGAAAATCACTCCGTTCAGCATTGGACGAATGGAAAGGACGCTCCGAAGGAAATGTATTGTCAGACTACGCATTCCACATGGCTGTAACGGATTTCAACGAAAATACCAAAGCCGAAATCAGGGAAATGATTGAAGAAGAAGGCATTTCGTCGTTCAAAACTTTCATGGCCTACAAAGGTTCGTTGATGATTGACGACCGGCAGATGTTTGGTTTGATGAACGAGGTGAAAAAGCACGGCGGAATGGTTACAGTTCATGCCACAAACGGTGATGTGATTGATTACCTTGTGGCTAAAAATAAGGCTCAGGGAAACATGGCGCCATTATTCCACTATTTATCGCAACCCGAATTTACAGAATCGGAAGCTACCGGTCGTTTTGCTGATATGGCTCACCACACAGGCGTTCCGGCGTATGTGGTGCATTTAACCTGCGAAAGTGCGTTGAATAAAATCCGCGAAGTGGCTAAACGCAATCAGAAAATCTTTGTAGAAACCTGCGTTCAATACCTTACGCTTGATGCTTCACTTTACGAAAAAGGATTCGAGGCAGCTAAGTGGGTTATGAGTCCGCCTTTGCGCGAAAAACGCAATCAGCTGGCTTTATGGGCGGGTATCAATCAAAACCTGATTCAAACCGTGGCTACCGACCATTGTCCTTTTTTATGGGAACAAAAGAAAATGGGCGAACACGATTTCAGTAAAATACCGAACGGACAACCCGGCATTGAGCACCGCATGGAAATTCTTTATTCCGAAGGTGTTGGAAGCGGTAAAATCAGCCTGAACAAATTTGTTGAAATCAGTTCTACCAACTCAGCTAAGATTTTCGGACTTTTCCCTCAAAAAGGAACAATAGCAGTTGGCTCTGATGCAGATTTGGTAATATTTGATCCAAATGAAAAACATGTTATTTCGGCCAAAACACACCATATGAATGCCGACTATTCATCGTGGGAAGGGCTGGAAGTAACCGGACGCTGCAAAGCCACCGTATTGCGAGGAAAAGTAGCTGTAAACGGCGAAAAGGTGTTGGTGAATAAAGGCTACGGCAAATTTATCAAACGTAAAAAATTATCGTCAGTTATTTAAGTAGCCCCTTAAATCCCCTGATAGGGGACTTAAAGATAAATTATAATAGATTTAAATCTATCAAACACAGAATAATTTCAAATTTGCACTCACAAAAATCCAGCGAAACTCTAGCTCCCTCACCTTAGGAGAGGGTTGGGGTGAGGTCAGAGGGATTTAGGGTGAGGCCCATAACCAATTTAAATTTAAAATCTCATGGCAAGAATTATCAAATCAGGTCTTATCCAAATGAGTTTGCCTATGACCGAAGGCGAAGGAACTATTCCGGAAATCATTAATGCAATGGTGCAAAAACATATTCCTTTTATCGAAGAAGCAGGTAAACAGGGAGTTCAAATATTATGTCTGCAGGAAATTTTCAGCACGCCTTATTTCTGTCCCGGACAAGATGCCAAATGGTATGTATCAGCTGAGTCAGTTCCCGGACCAACTACCGATTTATTAGCTACTTACGCTAAAAAATACAGCATGGTAATCATCGTTCCGATTTATGAAAGAGAACAAGCCGGCGTTTTGTATAACACTGCTGCAGTAATTGATGCTGATGGTACTTACCTGGGGAAATACCGTAAAAACCACATTCCTCATACCAACGGTTTTTGGGAAAAGTTCTTCTTCAAACCGGGAAATCTGGGTTATCCGGTATTTCAGACTAAATATGCCAAAGTTGGTGTTTACATTTGCTACGACCGCCATTTCCCTGAAGGAGCACGCTGCTTAGGCTTAAACGGTGCCGAAATTGTGTATAATCCTTCCGCTACAGCTGCCGGTTTATCGCAATATCTCTGGAAACTTGAACAACCGGCTCATGCGGCTGCTAACGGATATTTCATGGGTTGCATCAACCGTGTGGGTGAAGAAAAACCATGGAATGTAGGTCGTTTCTACGGAAGTTCTTATTTTGTAAATCCAAAAGGTCAGATATTTGCCTGCGCTTCGGAAGATAAAGACGAATTGCTCGTAGCAGATTTCGACCTGGAAATGATTGATGAAGTTCGCAGCACCTGGCAATTCTTCAGAGATCGACGTCCGGAAACTTACGACGAACTGGTTGCTCTATAAATACCACAACTTTTTACAGATTGTTTTTTTCTAAAGTGTTGAATTTATTTTCAGCACTTTAGGCATTACTATTTACTTTAAATAATATACTACATGCCCATTCAGAATAATCGGTTAACCCCACAGCAGTTGGAGCAAAATTTTGCTGAAATTCGTCCGCCGTTTGAGCACGATGAAGGAGCTGTACTGGAAGCTACACGCTGTATAAACTGTTACGATGCTCCATGTACCAAGCTTTGCCCAACCAGCATCGATGTGCCATTATTTATCAAACAAATTGTAACCGGCAATATCAAAGGTTCGGCCAAAACTATTTTTAAATCCAATATCGTTGGAGCGGCCTGTTCGAAAGTCTGTCCGGTTGAGAAACTTTGTGAAGGTGCCTGCGTGTATAATTTGCTGGAAGAAAAACCAATTTCCATATCAAAACTTCAACGCTATTCCACCGACAAAGCCATTGCCAACAACTGGAAATTGTTTGAACGAAAACCTTCGAATGGCAGGAAAGTAGCTGTTGTTGGTGCAGGTCCGGCCGGTTTGGCATGTGCGCATGCGTTGTCGTTGCAGGGCGTCGATGTTACAATTTTTGAGAAAGAAGAAAAAGGCGGCGGATTACTCACGTATGGTGTTGCTGCGTATAAACTGACTACGCAATTTTGTAAAGAAGAAGTGGATTATATCACTTCGATTGGCGGTATCGATATCAGGTATAAAATGGAACTTGGTGTGAACATCAGCCTGAAAGAACTGCAGGAAAAATACGATGCCGTGTTTTTAGGCGTTGGAGTAGGAGTGGCACGCTCATTAGACATTCCGGGTGAAAATCTTGATGGCGTGGTGGATGCCATTTCATTTGTGTACGACATTCGTACTAAAGACTATGCCTCGGTAAAAGTGGGTGATAATGTGGCTGTTATTGGTATGGGAATGACTGCCATTGATGCTGCTACACAATCAAAACGCCTCGGTGCAAACGATGTAACCTTGATTTATCGCCGAACCGAAAACGAAAAACCCTGTTCCGATTTTGAATTTGAACTGGTGAAACAAGATGGTTGCGCGTGTATCTGGCTGGCAAGTCCGAAAGAAGTACTTGGCGAAAACGGCAAGGTAAAACAACTGGTTTGCAGTAAAATGACGTTGGGTGAACCCGATGCTTCAGGTCGTCGTGCTCCGGTTGATACCGGTGAAACATTTACAATCAATGTAGATATGGTTATCAAAGCAGCCGGACAAAGTCCTTTCGAAATGCTTATTTCACAGGCTTCAATCAATCACCAACATGGACGAATTCTGATAGACGAACATTCTGAAACTTCGGTGAAAGGTGTTTTTGCCGGAGGTGATGCAGTGAATGGTGGAAAAGAAGTGGTAAATGCTGTTCAGGAAGGAAAGGACGCTGCAAAAGGCATTCTGGCTTATTTGGGTATGTCTTAATCGTGGCAGTTCATAGATATTAATAAATAAAACACAAAAGATATTATGGCTAATCTTCAATCAACATTTCTCGGCATAAAATCACCCAATCCTTTTTGGTTGGCTTCGGCACCCCCGACCGACAAAAAAATAAACGTCATGCGTGCTTTCGAAGCCGGATGGGGCGGTGTGGTGTGGAAAACGCTGGGAACTCAAGTCAAGAACGTGTCATCCCGTTATTCTTCCATCGATTATTATGGACGCAAAAACATTGGATTCAACAACATTGAATTAATCTCCGACCGACCGTTGGAACTCAACCTGCGCGAAATTGTGGAAGTGATGAAGGAATTTCCAGATCGGGCAATGGTGGTTTCGCTTATGGCTGATAACGACCGTCAAAGCTGGCACGAAATGGTGAAAAAAGTGCAGGATACCGGAGCACATGGCATCGAACTGAATTTTGGTTGCCCCCATGGAATGGTTGAACGTGGAATGGGAGCTTCGGTTGGACAGGATCCTGAAATTGCCCGCATGGTTGTAGAGTGGGTGATGGAAGTGGCTCAGATTCCGGTTATTACCAAGTTGACACCAAACGTACATTCGGTAGTACCAACCGCTACAGCCGTGGTGGAAGCCGGTTCAAACGGACTTTCGCTGATTAATACCATTCAATCAGTAACAGGTATTAATTTAGATACTTTTGTGCCAAATCCAAATGTGGGTGGACAATCGGTATTTGGGGGTTATTGCGGACCGGCAGTGAAACCCATTGCATTGAAAATGCTCACCACGCTATCGCAAAACGAGATTTTTAAAAACACACCGATTTCGGGCATTGGTGGCATTACTACGTGGCGCGATGCTACAGAGTTTTTGTTGCTTGGCGCCAGCAATGTTCAGATTTGTACGGCTGCCATGCTTCACGGTTATAAAATTATCGAGGACTTATGCGATGGACTGAGCAACTGGATGGACGACAAAGGTTTCAAAACCATCGATGAGTTTGTAGGTTTATCAGTTCCAAAAATGACCAAATGGGAAGAACTGGATATCAATTACCATATTGTGGCCAATATCAATCAGGATAAATGTATTCACTGCGGTTTATGCCATATTGCCTGTGAGGATACTTCGCATCAGGCCATTGCCATCGAGCGAGGGATGCCATACAATACTTACACCATTAAAGAAGATGATTGTGTGGGATGTAATTTGTGTAAAATTGTGTGTCCGGTACATGACTGCCTCAGCATGATTGAAAAACGAAAAGCTCCCGAATACCTAAACTGGACTGAATTTCAGCGACGGGGTTTACCGTTGAATGATCATTAAGTACTTGTTTATAAAAAGGATGAATGTTCATCCTTTTTTTATTGCATTTATTCAAAATTCTCTTTGCAAAAACATAATATCACTAATTAATTTCATCCATCTCTCAGGTAGTAGGATGAAGATACCTGTTCACTACATAAAACGCTCAGGTGTTTATGTCAATCCTTCATATTTTTACTACAAATCACTGAAATACTTACTATTAATTCAAAATAATTTAATATTTTGAAAAGATAAAATACATTAATTCATCCGTAGTTTTCACCAACCAAAAATCAAATATTCTTAATTCAATTGCCTTGAAATTAGGATATTTAGACACCTTCCTTCGGAATTTAAGAATGACTCCATTTTTATTACTACAACACAAATTAGAATAAAAATCTCTTGAAAATTAGTTTAGTCATAATTTGACTGGATTAATTGCATTTTTTTTAACGAAGCGATATTTAGGGGCGTTGCCCGGAAATCTTCGTAGCTCTATGAAATGGTACAAACAAAGGGGCTTTTGCCCTGACATCTTAAACAATAGATTTCAGGGCTTTGCCCTCCTTTTAAATTAATAATTTATACTCTTCTGTACACTTTGAGGATAATAATTTAAAATTATTACTACATTAATTGGATGGAATGCTATGGCGTTGATAATGAATCATATATTAATAATTATCACTATGTTTACATCATAATCACAGGATTAAAAACTTTTAAAAATTAGTATTATGAAATTCAATTATCTGGGCCCGTTTATACACGGAGTAGCCGAATTCAGAATTAATGGAGAAGTGGGATTTGTAAACAAATATGGTGAGAGAGTTGATATGAATGGAGAAAGAGATTTCAGAAATTCTAACTCAAATAATCGTCCTATACAAAGTGTACAATTGTTAATTGCCTCGCCGACATATAAAAATGCCTGATTCGGAAATCTTTCTTTCTAAAGTAAAAGGTCGCAAATACCTGTATAATTATTTGCTTTTCCGTGTCGTTACGTGAAATTACAATTTCTCAAAAACTTCGTTGGCAAATACTTCCAAACCCGGATCACGGGCACCCATAAGAAGTAATACAGTTGGTTTTGTAATATGAGGCTTTAATGCTTCTACCAAATTATTTCTGTCTTCCACAAAAAAAGCATTTTTACCCAATCGTTTTATATCTTCAATCAGGTCGTTGGCCGAAATATCTTTCACAGCAGTTCCTCCGGCATAGAAAATCTCGCTCATCCATATTTCATCTTCCGGACGAAGCACGGCTGCAATTTCCTGAACAAAGTTATCGCGTAAAAAGCGGGTAGGACCGTAGCCATGTGGCTGAAACCAGGCGATTACTTTCGGAGCAATAGGCTGGCAGGCTGAAATGGATGCCGCGCATTTAGCCGGATTGTGAGCGTAATCGTCAATCAGCATCACACCGTTTTTCTCGCCAATAACCTGATGACGGCGATAAATGCCTTCGTAATGAATCAACGCATCGGCACAAGTCTGTAAGCTTACTCCCAACCGGCTTACCACAGCTATGGCAGCCAGCGCATTTTCCATATTATGTTTGCCAACGGTGTTCATTTTCACTGTAGTTCCATTGACAGAAAACTGAATTTGTAAGCCATTTTGCACAAAGTCAGTTCCGGTAAACCCCGCTTTTACAACCTTATCCACTCCAAAATCATTTTCAGCGTCGGTCGAAAGTTCGGCTGCCAGACGGTTTGAGCGGTTGGTTATGAAAATGTCTTTCGTGTTGCTGCGAAACGTTCCAAAAATCTGCATTAGTTCCTCGATTTCCTGATGATCTTTATCGATATTAAGCAATAAGCCAATTTCAGGATGATATTGTACGATAGAGCCATCGCTTTCGTCGGCTTCAATAACCAGCCATTCGCCTTTGCCCACTTTAGCATTGCCTATTTTACCTTCGCGGATAATGCTGGTAAGCCCGGCACCACTGATGATACTTGGTTCAAGTCCTGCAAATTGCAGGATATCAAAAATCATGGCCGAAGTGGTGCTTTTACCGGAAGTTCCGCCAACAGCAATTGTTTTTTTACTTTCAGCAATCAACGCCAGCACTTCAGAGCGTTTCAGAATGGGAATGTTTAGTTCCCTGGCTTTTTTCACTTCATACACTGTATCTTCAATAGCTGTTGAAACCACCACCAAATCGGTTTTACCGGATATTCCACTACCGTCCTGCAAAAAGCACTGAATACCTTCCGCTTCCAGCTTTGCTTTGGTTTCGTTCACAGTGTCAGGTGTGAAATAGCGGTCGCTGCCACTTACGTTTTTTCCAATTCCCTGTAAATACTGCGCTATGGCACTCATACCGGTGCCGGCCACTCCGATAAAAAATATGTTGTTGTATTGATTGATATTCATAGTATTGTTAAATGCTTTTTGTTTGATAATCTAAGTTCAAAAGTAACTAAAAAATAGAGTTTTGGCAAAAAAAAGAAAATTTCATAAAAATGTTTGAGAAAAAATATTATTTTGTCACTATCAAAAGTCGTAAAATCTGCCATTTACTTATTGTACAACCAACATAAAGCCATAAGATTTTTCCGGTTCACTCAAATCTTTTATTTCAATGTATTTAGCCGAAATATTCAATAAGTACTTATTGTATTATAAACAGTAATAGAATTGTACATATTGTAATTAGTACAGTATTCAACATGTTGATAATGTGTTTTATAACATGAATAAAATGTATTGATTTTGTATCGTATTATCGTATTTTTGCTCACGAAACTGAAAATATATAGTAATGTCAACTGAAAATATATACAATCCGCATGTCTCTGTCGACTGTGTTGTGTTTGGCTTCGATGGTGAAAAACTGAAAATTCTTCTTATTGAACGCAACATTACCGAGCAGAACGAATTGTATAATGACAAAAAGCTTCCCGGAAGTATAATCATGAACGATGAAGATTTGGATACTGCTGCTTCACGCGTGTTGACTGAACTAACCGGATTAAAAAACATTTACCTGAGCCAGTTTCGTAGCTTTGGTAATCCAAAACGAACTGAAAATCCGCGAGATATCCTGTGGCTGGAGAATACTTTGCATCTGAAAATAGGAAGAATTGTAACAGTCGCTTATGTTGCATTAATTAAGATTGATCGAAAAATTCAGGTAAAAAACGACAATACACAAGCTAACTGGTATGATATCAGCGAAGTTGCAGGAATGAATCTGGCGTTTGACCATGCTGAAATAATAAAAAAAGGACTCGAATACGTTCGTCATAATCTGGATATTGAGCCGCATTTATTGTTCGAATTGTTACCACGTAAATTTACGATATCTCAACTCCGCTCCTTGTATGATACCGTTCATCAAACAATTTCGGATGTACGAAATTTCCAGAAAAAAGTGGCTCAATGGCCGTATGTAATGCCACTTGATGAATTGGAAGAAGGTGTTCCACATCGGGCAGCAAGGCTTTATAAATATAAAAAGTGACCCCTAACCCCTAAAGGGGAATTATGATTAGTATAGATTATAACAATAAGATATTAAATAAGATGAATAACGAAATGAACAAACAAGACGGTGCTAATTTAAATGCCCTCTTTAGGGGGGAAGGGGGTCTATTACTCGGTTATGATTTAGGTAGTTCGTCGGTAAAGGCGAGTTTGGTAAATGCAGCGACAGGCGAATGTGTGTCGTCAGCTTTTTTTCCAAAAGTGGAAATGGAAATAATCTCGGTGAAGGCCGGTTGGGCTGAACAAAATCCCGAAATATGGTGGAAGAACCTGAAACTGGCAACCCAGGTGGTGTTGAAAGAATCAGGAGTGAATGCAACTGATATTAAAGCCATTGGTATTTCGTATCAAATGCACGGACTGGTGCTGGTTGACGAAAACCAACAGGCCATCCGCAATTCCATTATCTGGTGCGACAGTCGTGCAGTGCCTTATGGCGAAAAAGCGTTCAATGAGCTTGTTGGCGAGAAATGTTTGTCACATTTGTTGAACTCTCCGGGCAATTTCACCCTGTCGAAAATGGCGTGGGTAAAAGAAAATGAACCTGAAAACTTTGCAAAAGCAAAATATTATATGCTGCCCGGCGATTATCTTGCTATGCGTATGACCGGCGATCCACGCACTACTGCTTCGGGTTTGTCGGAAGGCATTGCCTGGGATTTTAAAGCAGAAGCTCCGGCTCAATTCCTGTATGATTACTTTGGTTTTGATACTGCTTTAGTTCCTGAAATTGTTCCAACATTTGGTCAACAAGGCAGGTTGAAAGCGGAAATAGCTGCTGAACTTGGTTTGGCTGTTGGAACTCCCATAACTTATCGTGCCGGTGATCAACCAAACAATGCGTTGTCTTTGAATGTATTGAATCCGGGTGAAATAGCTGCAACCGGTGGAACTTCGGGTGTGGTTTATGGTGTAAACAGCGATTCGAAATACGATCCACAATCACGTGTGAACTCGTTTGCTCACGTAAATCACACTGCAGATGCAACTCGTGTGGGTGTGTTGCTTTGCATCAATGGAACAGCCATTCTGAATACCTGGATTAAAAATAACGTAGCTCCCGAAGGTATCAGCTATGCCGAAATGAATGAACTGGCCGCAGGAATACCTGTTGGCAGCGAAGGTGTAAGCATTATTCCATTTGGTAATGGTGCTGAACGTGTATTGGGAAATCAGGAACCAAACTGTTCCATTCATGGTGTAAACTTCAACCGCATTACTAAAGCACATTTAATCCGTGCGGCTCACGAGGGAATTGCTTTCTCGTTCAAATACGGCATGGACATTATGAACCAAATGGGTATCGAAACCAAAACCATTCGTGCCGGACATGCCAACTTATTCCTCAGCCCGATTTTTCGCCAAACCCTGGCTAACATCACCGGTGCAACCATTGAATTGTACAACACCGATGGTTCGGTAGGTGCAGCGCGTGGTGCGGGAATAGGAGCGGGAATTTATAAAAATGCTGAAGAAGCTTTTGCAACACTAAAAAAGATTCAAGTAATAACTCCCGAAGCTGAAAACGTGGAAGCTACGAAAGTGGCTTATGAGAAGTGGCTAAGCAAAGTGGCCCCCTAAATCCCCCTAAATGGGGACTTAAAGAAAAAGAGCCCAAAACTTTTAAGGGGTTTAAAGACCAAATCTGAAATTAAATACTAACAATTAATTTAAATAAACATCTCTTAATTCCCCCTTTAGGGGGTTAGGGGGCAAATCATTATTATTATGACAAAAGTGTATTTCCCATCAGTGGAAAAAATCAAATTCGAAGGAAAAGAAAGTAAAAACCCCTTGGCATTCCGTTACTACGATGCTGAAAAAGTGGTTTATGGTAAAACCATGAAAGAATGGTTTAAATTCAGTATGGCCTGGTGGCATACTTTGTGTGCTGAAGGTGGCGATCCATTTGGTCCCGGAACACAGATTCATCCATGGGTAGGTGCTGCTGATGCCTTACAAGCTGCAAAAGACAAAATGGATGCAGGTTTTGAGTTTATGAGCAAAATCGGTATTGAATACTACTGTTTCCACGACATCGACTTGGTGAGCGAAGGTTCTTCCATCGAAGAATATGAAGCTAACCTGAAAGCTATCGTTGCTTATGCAAAAGAAAAACAGGCTGCAACAGGTATCAAACTAATGTGGGGTACTGCTAATGTATTCTCACCTGCCCGTTATATGAACGGTGCAAGCACCAATCCTGATTTTGATGCTGCTGCACGTGCTATGCTTCAAATTAAGAATTCAATCGATGCTACTATCGCATTGGGTGGACGTGGTTATGTGTTCTGGGGTGGTCGCGAAGGTTACATGTCGTTGTTAAACACCAACATGAAACGCGAAAAACAACACATGGGTATGATGTTGACAAAAGCGCGTGATTATGGTCGTGCAAAAGGTTTCAAAGGCGTGTTCCTGATTGAACCAAAACCCATGGAACCAATGAAACACCAGTACGATGTGGATACTGAAACTGTTATCGGATTTCTGAAAGAATTCGGATTAGAAAATGATTTCAAAATCAATATAGAAGTAAACCACGCTACCTTGGCCGGTCATACTTTCGAACATGAATTACAATGTGCTGTTGATAATGGTATGTTGGGAGCTATCGACGCTAACCGCGGCGATGTTCAAAATGGCTGGGATACCGACCAGTTCCCTGCTGATATCTTCGAACTGACACAAGCAATGTTGGTTGTTCTTCAGGGCGGTGGTATGCAGGGTGGTGGTACCAACTTCGATGCTAAAATCCGTCGTAACTCTACCGATAATGATGATTTATTTATTGCTCACGTTGGTGCAATGGACGTAATGGCTCGCGCTTTACTCGCTGCTGCTGCTATTCTGGAAGAATCTCCTTACAAGAAAATGGTTTCCGACCGTTATGCTTCATGGGATGCCGGTAAAGGTAAAGAATTTGAAGAAGGTAAACTTTCGTTCGAAGATGTGTACGCTTACGCTAAAGCGAATGGCGAACCTAAACAAATCAGCGGTAAACAGGAACTTTACGAAGCAATTGTAAATATGTATATTTAATCAGATTTTAGATATTAGAACCAAGATGTTAGATCAAAGACAGAGATAAAAACCAAGGTTTTATTGAAAATACAAACTTTGCACTTCATTCTTCACTCTTGGTTCTAATATCTTGGTTCTTGGCTCTAACATCTAATAATCTAAAAAAAATGAACACAGATAAAGGAAGTAAATTATACATTTTCGGCATAACCCTGGTGGCAACACTTGGAGGTTTGCTTTTCGGATACGACACAGCTGTTATTTCGGGTGCTGTCGATTCATTGAAAACGGTTTTCCACCTGAATGAAGCTACTTTTGGGAGTATGGCTACATTCTATCATGGTGCTACTGTATCCAGCGCGTTAATCGGTTGTATTTTAGGTAGTGCAGTTTCCGGAATTTTTGCTGAACATTTGGGACGCAAAAATTCCTTATTGGTGGCTGCCTTGATGTTTTTCATTTCGGCTTGTGGTGCGGCTTTCCCCGAAGCATTTTTCTTTGCAAAGGGCGATGGATCTGTTTCGGTGTTGATAGCTTTCAATATTTACCGCGTAATTGGTGGTATCGGAGTTGGGTTGGCATCGGCTATTTGCCCCATGTATATTGCCGAAATTGCACCGGCAGATATTCGCGGAAAATTAGTTTCCTGGAACCAGTTCGCCATTATTTTCGGTATGCTGGTGGTTTATTTCGTGAATTATTTCATTACCAAAGGTCAGCCACAAACATGGATTGATGCTGAAGGATGGCGTTATATGTTCGCTTCCAATGCTGTACCGGCTGCTTTGTTTGGTGTACTGCTTTTCTTTGTACCCGAAACTCCGCGTCATTTGGCGTTGATAGGTCATGAGAAAAAAGCTCTGCATATTTTAGGCAAAATCAACGGTTCAATTAAAGCAAGTGAAATTTTGCAGGAAATCAAAGACTCTGCACACCACGAAATCGTTGAGAAAGTATTGGCTTATGGCTGGAAAGTATTGATTATTGGTATTCTTCTTTCTGTATTCCAACAAGTGGTGGGAATCAACGTGGTGCTTTACTACGCTCCAACCATTTTCAAAAAACTGGGAGCAGGAAACGATGCAGCCATGTATCAAACCGTAATTATGGGCTTTATCAACATTGTATTTACGCTGGTAGCTATCTTTACGGTAGATAAATTCGGACGTAAACCGCTGTTGATTATCGGTTCGGTGGGTATGGCTATTGGTATGTTTGCCATTGGTTTATTGGCTTATCTACAAATTATCGGAGTAAGTACGCTGATTTTCATCGTTATCTATTCAGCTTCGTTCATGATGTCGTGGGGACCAATTTGTTGGGTGCTTATTTCGGAAATTTTCCCGAACACCGTGCGTGGAAAAGCAGTGGCTATTGCCGTAGCAGCGCAGTGGATTGCCAACTTTGTAGTTTCGTCAACTTTCCCAAGCCTGGAAGCCTTCAGTATTACTTTCACCTATTGTCTGTACGGCGTAATGTCTGTTCTTTCGGCCATTTTTGTTTGGAAAATGGTTCCCGAAACAAAAGGAAAAACACTGGAAGATATGAATCGATTGTGGAAGAAATAAGATTAATTTTCAATTAGTCGATTTCCAATTTCCAATTAAAACTCCCGAAATCCAACACTGGATTTCGGGAGTTTCTCATTTTAAATTCACAATTAAACAAAAGTATAATTGTTTAATTACTCTGAATTTTCAGTTTGACTAAATCCTTTATAATACTGTTTTTAGCGAAACTCAATACGATGAGCGTGTTGCCTTTTACCATGATTTCGTCGGGGTGTTCATTGTTTGGATGCTTCGCTTCCCAAATATAATCCTGAGCAAATATTTTTGCTTTATCAACCGACTCGTTGAATAGAAAAAAGTAAACAGTTCCCTTCTCATTTGGTGATTTTATCGACTGACATTTCTTTTCGAGTACTTTGATTTTCAAAAATTTTGAATACAATTCAATCTTATTATACAGCGAGGAGGCCTTAATGTCGTAAGAAATATCGTAATCAAGGAGTATATAATCAGTTGGTAAATCAGATTTGACAAGCATTAAAGTGGAATCAATTTTTCCTGAAACCGATTTTATTGAATCTTCGCTAAATGCTGATAATGAAGTAACCAGGAAGATTACCGACTAAGCAAATGTTTTCATAATTTATTGTATTCTTTACTCAAATTTAATCACTACACCCACACCATTCGGTACCAGAGCCAAATTCATTTCGTATTTTAAAGGGGCATACATCGACTGTGAATTGCCTGAATTGTATATGTCAACCGCTCTTTTTAGCTTGTTTTCTGCAGAACTTAGGATTGGTAATGAAACAACAATAATTCCTGCACCAATCCCGGCAAGAGCTAAGTTTGGTTGTCTGCCATACAAAAGCGGTCCAAGTCCGTATCCAATGCAAAAACCACCTGCAAAACCCAATACATTCAAAAAGCCAGATGTGCCTTTTGCAGATTTGTAGAGTTCGGTCGATAGATTGTTCTTTTCTAAGAAGGTGCCCAACTGGCTAAGCGACAGCATTTCTCCCTTGTATTTGTATTGATAACCCATTGGCTTTTTTATTATTTCAATGGTGTCTTTAGCTACTGCTTGAGTTTGAGCCTGAATATTATCGGGTTTTGGAGCTAAGCTTGAAATGATAAATTTTTCGCGTGGAAAATCAGATTTATAAATATTGGTCGAAATCCGGTGGCAGGAACTATAGAAATCAGGTGTAAGATGATTAATAATGCAGATCATGTTTCCTCCTATTTTTCGCGCTTCTGCCTTTGCCGCATTTAATACTGTGTCGTAACTGCAATTAGTTGTAAAACCGCTATCGCCCACATCTACTTTTCCCAGTAACTCTGCTGTTGGTGGTACATCGCGCAATGATAACAAAACTTGTATTTCCTGCGACTGATCAACCGGAGGGTAAGTTTTCTGAATGGAAGTACTGATGCGTGCTGAACATGAGCTCAACAACAATGTAAGACTGATTAAATAAAAAAGTGTTTTTTGCATACGAATCATTTTTAGTTTTGAATTATATTTTGACTCTGAATTCTTTTTGCAAATATAAAAAAAACGATTGAAATTTACTAACTCCGTTTTGCCGGATAACATTTTATTTTAAATGAGTATTCGCAATTAACGCATTATTTATATAATTATCTGTATTTTATGTTTTATTGAGCTGTTATTTAGGGGCGTAGCCCGGAAATCTTCGTAGCATAATGAAATGATACGAACAAAGGGGCTTTAGCCCTGACATCTTAAATTCTGGATTTCAGGGCTATGCCCCTCAATTTCCAAATTTTATATTATTCTACGAAGATTTCAGGGCTACACCCTTCTTTTTCAAAATCAAATAATTTAATACTGCTCTGCATACTTTGCGGATAATCATTATATTTTATTATAAATGCTTACTTTTGTCCTTTGACAAAAAAAACACAAGTATGAACTTCCAAACAAAGGTAGAAATTCCGTCCAGCGACCTGAAAATTACTTACGAAGATAGTATAATGACGCTGGGTTCATGTTTTGCAGAAAACATTGGTCGGAAATTGCAACAAGTGTATTTCGAAACGGATATAAACCCTTTTGGTGTTCTTTACAACCCGATTTCGATAAGCAATAGTATCCGGCTTTTATTGAAAAATAAACCATTTAAAACAACTGATTTATTTGAAAACAGGGGTTTGTGGCAAAGTTTTTCGCATAGCAGTTTGTTTTCAGCTACAACTTCTGTACAATGTCTTGAAAATATTAATGTACGTTTTCAAAAGGCGGCTAATACACTTCAAAAGACTAATTATTTATTGATTACTTTTGGTACTGCCTGGGTTTTCGAAGATAAAGAGAGTGGGAGTGTGGTATCCAATTGTCACAAATTACCGGCTGATAATTTTACCAGGCGAAGGCTTACCGTGGATGAGATAGTTACTGAATACTCAAAACTAATAAACGAATTAATTGATAAACTGCCTGACTTAAAACTAATCTTTAGCGTCAGTCCGATACGACACTGGAAAGACGGAGCGCACGAGAATAATTTGAATAAAAGCATTTTACTTCTTGCTATTGAAGCGCTACAGAACCAATTTCCGAATGTCGGCTATTTTCCAGCGTACGAAATTCAGATGGACGAACTGCGCGATTACCGCTTTTATGCTTCCGATATGCTTCATCCGTCGGATGTGGCGATTGAGTATATTTGGAAACGATTTTCGGATACTTATTTCGATTCCACTACTACTGCCACTTGTAAGGAAATTGAACAATTATCGGCTGATCTGGCTCATCGACCGCTTTTCCCCGAGTCGGAAGAATACCGAAAATTCCAATTGCATATCAATCAAAAACTGGCCGATTTAAAAAGAAAATATCCTTTTTTGGATACAAGATTATAAAAAAAGTCCCGACACGAAGAACGGTCGGGACTCTTACTCGATTTAATCAAACTATCAAACTATTATAAATCGGTAATTACAGTATGTTTTGGAACTAACACTTTCATAATAGACCAGGCAATAAGATATGCCAACGCACAGGTTGTGAACATAATGCCATAAGCCACAGATACATTCGTAGAAATAAGGTGTCTGGCCTGTTCAAACATGGCGGTATTTGTCGGATCAACCATCACTTCTTTCAGGTTGTCAATTTTTACTTTTTCAAGTGGAATAGCTTGTGTAGCTTTTATTAAGCCATCTTTACTTGCTTGCATAATACCCATGATGCGGTATTTATCTTCCAGACCTCCGGCAAGTAATTGAACAAGCACACCGCCTAAACCTCCGGCAGCAGCACCGATACCGGTAACCGAACCAACCGCTTTTTTAGGAAACATATCCGAAACGGTAGTAAACAGGTTAGCCGACCATGCCTGATGTGCAGCTCCGGCAATACTGATAATGGCAACAGCAGCCACAATACCATATCCGGCAGCAACCCACTGTGTACTCACTAACAAAAGAGGAGCAAAGGCTATCATTAATAATGCCGTCATACGGGCTCTGTAAGTTTGCCAGCCTTTATTCATAAAGGTCATTGGAATTGAACCACCATAAACCGAACCGATAATGGCTATACCATACACGATAAAAGTTGAAATCATAACGGTATGCTTGGTTTCAACCGGACTCATGCCCACGCAGAATTGCTGTTTGATATAAGTTGGTAACCAAAACAGTAAGAACCACCAGATACCATCGGTCATAAATTTACCGGCTACAAATGCCCAGGTTTGCTTGTATGTAAGCATTTTATACCAGGGAACTTTTACAACTGGTGCAGCAGGGTCAACTACAGGAACGGCTTCATCATCAGCGTGAATATAATCGTATTCAGCTTTATTGATTTTGCCCTTTTCCAACATGAATTTAGGCGTGTTATACAATTTACTCCAGAAAAACAACCACAAGAAACCTACTAAACCCGTGATAATAAATGCCATTTGCCATCCGTGGAAAATACCGAGAAACAGTCCGTTTCCTTCGTTAGGATTCCATGCTGCTAAAATAACAGGAATAATTAACGCGCAAATCATTGCACCAATGTTAGATCCGGAATTGAAAATACCGGTTGCTAATGCACGTTCTTTTTTAGGGAACCATTCTGCCACGGTTTTAATAGAAGCCGGGAAGTTCCCTGATTCACCTGCACCGAAAATACCTCTGGCTGCAATCTGACCAAATAGACTTTTTCCAACAAATGCACTTGCCATACCGGCCAACGACCATACGATTAGCGAGGCTGCCAGTCCGATTTTAGTTCCGATTTTGTCGATAATAAATCCGGCAAACAAAGTGAAACCTGCATAAAATGCTGTAAATACAGAAGTTAAGATTGAAAAATCAGTAGATGACCAACCAAAACCATCAGTTGAACAAAAGTAATCTTTCAGATATCCGATTACATTTCTGTCCATGTAATTAATCGTTGTGGAGAAAAGAAGTAAACTGACGATGGTCCAACGGTAACCGGTCATTTTTTCTGCTGTGGATTTTGACATAAAATATTTTATTAATGGTTAGTGATTAATGGTTAATGATTAATGGTTAATGATAAATTATTTTCTTACTTTTTTTATAATAGCTAAAGTGTCGCTGCAAAGTTTGCTGATTCCTGCCCAGTCACCGGCTTTCATCATATCGGCTGGGAAAAGGTTTGAACCCATACCCACACAGGTTACTCCTGCATCAAACCAGCTTTTCAGATTAGCTTCTTCGGGTTTCACACCACCGGTCACCATCAGATTCGACCATGGCATAGGTGCTTTCAGACCTTTTACAAAGCCAGTTCCTAATACATCGCCCGGGAATACTTTACAGATATCGCAACCTGCTTCCTGAGCAAATCCAACTTCAGTAACCGAACCACATCCAGGAGCATAAGGAATCAAACGGCGGTTTGCCACTTTTGCCACTTCGGGATTGAATAACGGACCAACAATAAAGTTTGCACCCATCTGAATGTAAAGCGTTGCAGTTGGAGCATCCACGATAGAACCAATGCCCATAATCATTTCAGGACATTCTTTGGTTGCATATTTCACCAAATCACGGAATACTTCGTGTGCGAAATCACCACGATTAGTGAATTCAAATGCACGAATACCGCCTTCGTAGCAAGCTTTAACCACTTTTTTTGATACTTCAATATCGCTATTGTAGAATACAGGCACAATTCCTGTTTCTTTCATAGCAGTCATTACCTGGAGTTTACTGAATCTCATTTTTATGTACAATTTAAAGATTTACAATTTACAATTGAAAGAAAATACTTTCTGCAATTGATTAATTGTTCATTTTGTTCTTTTTAGTAATAAGTGATTGTGTAATAATAGCCAGCAGTTCTTTAGTTTCTTTTTTTAATTCCAAGAGAAGTTCTGGTTTAATTAGTTCTGCATCGGATATGACATCAATCCAATATTCAGTTTCATCAAGTTCTTCTTCAACAATTTTTAGCTTATTGATAAAGTCTTTATCGGATTTAGCTCTACAGGCAGCTCTGTAATTTGCGCCTGGCGAAGTACCTGAACGAACAATTTGTGCTCCAATTGCCCTTCCTGAAATTGTATTAGGCAATTTATCAACCATTTTAATTATTCTTCCTGAAAACTTTCTGAATCTGAGCTTTAATTCATCTGAAGTCATTTTGATTTACCTTTTACAGTCAATTGTCAATTGTACATTTTTAAATTGTACAGCTCATTATCTTTGAACTCTTCCGCTTGAGTCACCTCCGCATAACGCTTCAACTTCCTCAATAGAAACAAGATTGAAGTCGCCGTTTACAGTATGTTTCAATGCCGATGCTGCAACAGCAAATTCCAATGCTTCACCCTGGTTTGGTTTGGTCAACAGGCCATGAATAACACCACCTGAGAATGAATCACCACCACCAACGCGGTCAATTATCGGATCAATATCGTAACGTTTTGAAGTATAGAACTCTTTACCATCATAAATCATTGCTTTCCAACCGTTATGAGTTGCCGAGAATGATTCCCGCAGGGTTGAAATTACATATTTGAAATCAAATTCTTTAGCCATTTGAGTAAAAATGCCTTTGTAGCCTTCAGCATCTGTATGTCCGCCTTCCACATCAGAATCGGGTTTGAAACCAAGGCAAAGTTCAGCATCTTCTTCGTTACCGATACATACATCTACATATTGCATCAAAGGACGCATGATAGATTGCGCTTTTTCTTTAGTCCAGAGTTTTTTGCGGAAATTTAAATCTACAGAAACTGTAACACCATTTCGTTTTGCAGCTTCGCAAGCAAGTTTGGTCAATTCAGCAGCACTGTCTGATATAGCTGGAGTAATTCCCGACCAGTGAAACCAGTCTGCACCTTTCATGATAGCATCAAAATCGAAATCCGAAGCTTTTGCCTCTGCAATTGCAGAATTTGCACGGTCGTAAATAACCTTACTTGGGCGCATGGATGCTCCGGTTTCGAGATAGTAAATACCTACCCGGTCGCCACCACGTGCAATAAAATCAGTTTTAACGCCATATTTGCGCAATGCATTTACAGCCGATTGTCCGATTTCGTGTTTTGGCAATTTTGATACAAAATAAGCTTCGTGACCGTAGTTTGCACAGCTCACAGCAACATTTGCTTCTCCTCCACCATAAACAACATCAAATACATCTGACTGTACAAAACGGGTGTTGCCAGGAGTTGATAAACGGAGCATAATTTCTCCTAATGTTACAATCTTTTTACTCATTGTTGTCATTCTGTTAGTAATTTTTGTCAGTTTTTTAATTGGTTGACCAAAAGTACTGCTTTTTCTTCAAATTCAAACCAAATTTCATTCTTTTTTAGTACAAAATTGTACAATCTGAATGAAATCAATGTTGAAAAATATAGAATTGTATTTTAATACTTAAAAATTGAAGAAATTCTTAGCGTTATAATAACTGATATTCTCAACCATTTTGCCAATGAATTCCATTTCCTGATGTGGCAATAAACCCATTTCCACATCATTACCAATCAAATTACACAATGTACGACGGAAATACTCGTGACGCGGGTAGGAGAGGAAGCTTCGTGAATCGGTAAGCATACCAACGAAACGGCTCAGCAAACCGAGAACAGAAAGTGAGTTCATTTGTTTTTCCATACCGTCTTTCTGATCGAGGAACCACCAACCCGAACCAAACTGGATTTTTCCTGCTACAGTTCCATCCTGGAAGTTACCAATCATGGTTGCAATCATTTCATTATCTGCAGGATTCAGATTATATAATATAGTTTTAGTCAGCTTGTTTTGTGAATCCAAACGATTTAAGAATTTTGATAAAGCTTTTGCAGTATTAAAAGTTCCAATAGAGTCAAAACCAATATCAGCACCTAACTTATTGAATAAACGGGTATTGTTATTACGGATTGTTCCGTAGTGAAATTGTTGTGTCCAGCCTTTTTCCCAATCCATTTCGGCAAAAATAACCATCATGGCCGACTTGAATTTCAGAATTTCTTCATGAGTAAGTTCCTTACCTCCAAATACTTTATTGAAAATAGCTTTGATTTCAGCTTCGGTGTAATCTTCTGCATAAAATTCTTCAATTCCGTGGTCGGAAAGTTTACAACCCTGCTCGGCAAAGAAATCCTGACGTTTGCGAAGTGCCTGAATCATATCGTCGAAACTGGATATATGAATTCCTGAAATGTCCGATAACTGTTCCACATAGGTGCGGAAGTTTGCAGGAACTTCAACCGCCATTGCTTTGTCAGGACGCCAGGTTGGTAGCATTTTTACTTCAAAATCATCCTG
The DNA here is from genome assembly GCA_037132235.1 of Paludibacter sp. Lineage (GTDB taxonomy): Bacteria > Bacteroidota > Bacteroidia > Bacteroidales > Paludibacteraceae > Paludibacter. The sequence goes on along the minus strand of JBAXPM010000017.1, from coordinate 27,980 downwards.
ACGGGTTTTGATATGATGTTCAAGTGTATCAATCGGATCGTCGGTTGTACAAACGGCTTCAACACGGTATTTACGCATTAAGTTACGTGCTGTGTATTCAGGAGTCTGTAATTTGGCAGTACATTCCTCGTAAATTTCACGGGCAGTTTTGGGTGAAAGAAGTTTTTCAATACCAAATGCAGTTTTCAGTTCCAGGTGAGTCCAGTGATACAGTGGGTTACGCATAGTGTAAGGCACTGTTTCAGCCCATTTTTCAAACTTTTCCCAATCGCTGGTGTCTTTTCCGGTGCAAAAACGTTCGTCTACACCATTGGTGCGCATGGCACGCCATTTATAGTGGTCGCCACCTAACCAGGCTTCAGTAATTGTTTTAAACTGATGGTCATTTGCCACCATCGATGGTACTAAATGACAGTGATAGTCAATAATTGGCTGAGGAGCTGCATGTTCGTGATACAGTTTTTGAGCTGTTTCTGTTTGCAAAACGAAATTTTTGTCTAAAAAGTTTTTCATGGTGCTTTATTTTTTTCGATTATACATTTAACTTATGGAACTATGTTTTCTACTAAGAAACATCTCATTTATATTCAAAAATAAATAATAAATTGTATAAAATTGCTGTTTTTACTTTTTCCGGGTAGATGTGTTTATTGAAAAATCCAAATCATTCAAATTTTACGATGTACTCAAATCTCAGAAAATCAGTAGTTTATTCAGTTGTTTGATGGAAAAGTGTTTTTCCGTGTTCGCCCACGAAGATACAAATAATTTTAGATACTCAAAACATCTCACCCTTTTTTCAATAATAAAAAAGACATATTGTGTGCGGACACGGAGTGATGTTTTTTTAAAAGGGACTAATGTAATATTAAATTATCATTAAAATAAAAAACCACAGAGAATTATTCTGTGGTTTTTTGAGTTTGAAAAGTCTAACTTAACCAGGTTACTTTACAATCAATTTTTTGGTAATAATTGATGTTCCTGATTTCACATTTATCAGGTAGGTACCTCCCTGTGGCATAAATTCAGGATTAATCTGAATTGTCGACTGAACAGCATAGTTACGCTCAAACAACTGCTGACCCTGCAGACTGGAAATGCTTATAAGTACTTCTTTTTCGGTATAACCCGAAAGACCAATACGGATAGGTTGTGAATTAGAAACAACATTGAAAACATTTACATTTCTGTTATTTTCTGAAATACCTGTAACTCCTGTGCCTCCAACTGTTAATGTTCGACTTGCCTGAGCACTGTTATATAATACATCACCTGCCTGTGTAGCTGTAATTAAGGTTGTACCATTTCCTACAATGTGAATTTTTCCATTAACAATAGTTGCCACACTTGGATCTGAACTGGTATAAGTAATTGGATATGAACCAGAAGGTAAAACTTTTTTCCATTCGTTTACAAAGAAATCACCCATCCATTTCTGAATAGTTGGGTCGGTTGAACTACCAGTTGGAGTGTGAGCTGCACCAGGCATAATATGTAATTCGTTAGTTACACCCGCGGCAGTCATAGCAGTAGCAAGATCAATACTGTTCTGAACAGGTATAGTAGTATCAGCATCACCATGTACAAGTACAGCAGGAATAGGGTTTGCTGCAAGATATGGATAACACCAGGCTCTCATTTCTACTTCCTGTCCTCCCCATAAAATACCGGTGGCAATCAATCCGGTTTTATCCCACGCTTTAGTTTTGTAAGCAGTTTCAGGAGCTGTTGTAGCGGTTGGATCCGGACCATCAAATTCAGCAGCAGTTCCTGCTATACGTCCACCGGCAGAACCTCCGGCAAAGAACAAATAATTAGGATTAATTTTATATGTTGCAGCATTGGCTCTCACCCAGTCTAATGCGGTATTTGCATCGCGTGAGCCATCCTGCAGTGCAGGGAATTCATCAGCCTGTGTTGGCATATCAGCAGCAGCTCTCAAACGATAATCGATAGAGATACAAACATAACCTCGTTTTGCAAAAGCAGTAGAATAGGTTACAATATAGCCCTGAGTTCTTACTGAACCGGTACGGAAGCCACCACCATGCATCCATATAATACAAGGTCTGTCGGTAGATACATCACCCGTTGGTTGATATATATCGCAACTCAAATCCTGAACAACACCTTTATAATTGGTAACAGTCGCAAATTTCACTCCCGAAGTTACTGTAACAGCTGCGAAACGTGTTGTGTTAAGGAATAAGTTCGGATCAACAGGAGCAACATAAACAGCATCGGTAGTTGCACCCGGAGTAAGATCGGCATCACCCACATTTACAACATTTGGTAAAGCAGGGAAAGTAATGGTTTGATTTTGTTTTGCACCAACAACAGTTAACAACTGACTTACATCGGATGCTGCATTATACGTGCCATTTCCAGCCTGTGAAGCAGTGATTGTCGATTTTCCTGCACCTACGATATGTATTTTGCCACTAACGATGGTAGCAACTGCAGTGTTTGAACTTACCAGTGTAACAGCTAATCCTGACGAGGCTGTTGCAAGTGCATCAAAATCAGCTTCACTAACAGCTTTAGCAATTATTGCAGGAAATGTGATAGTTTGATTCAGCTTGGTAACAGTTGTTACTGTCAAAGTCTGACTTACGCTCACTGCCGGATTAAAATTTGCATCTCCCGGTTGTGATGCAGTGATAGTTGTTGTTCCTGCACCAACAATATGAATATTTCCACTTACTATTGTGGCAACTGCCAGATTAGAACTGGTATAATTTATTGATAAATCTGAACTAGCAAATGCTGTAGGACTAAAATCAGCATCACCTACGGCTTTATTATCAATTGCCGGAAAGGTTATGGTTTGATCTGTTTTCGAGCTGCTTCCGAATGTTATACTCACCTTAGCAGGAGTTAGCTGTAAAGTAGGTACATTATCTTCAGCTACAAAATACACATCATAAGTTGTACTTTCGCTCAAACCCATTACATCCATTGTATATTCGGTTGTAGCTTGTGCACATGAAATTGTTCCTTTTTTAGCCACATCCGCACCGCTTGCATCCTGTCCTGCTTTTACCTGAGCAGAAGTAGGAGCAGTAGCACCACCCGGTAGTATAACAAAATATACGTTTCCTGCTGTATTTGTATTAGCTTTTGCTGTGAGCGAAGTATATGATGTTATTTCAATTTTTGGCCAACCGGCTGTCCATTTGGGAATCGCCGGACCAGTACTATATGTAATTACAATTCGACCAGCTCCTCCGGCTCCTCCGGCTTTTGCACTTCCGAATCCGCCACTTCCGCCACCACCGGGAACACTTCCGGCATTACCTACGGCAGTAGCTGTAATCCCATTTGCACCATTTCCACCACCTGTTCCGGCTATACCACCGGTAACATCAGTTGAACTGGCATTACCACCAGCACCATTACTGCCGGCAGCACCGCCACCACCACCTGTACGTGTGCTTAATATACCATTTACACCATTGCCACCTGCATAATTAAAAGATTCAGAAAAACCAACATTTCCGGTTGTAGAACCTGTGCCACCAGTGCCTATTCCACCAGTTGCACTTGCACCACCGGTGCCACCTGCGCCACCTACAGCAGTAATTGTAACTGAACCAATTGTAGCAGTTGTATTACCACCGGATGCTCCGTTGCATGATGTAGATGAACTTGTTCCGGCTATTCCACCTGCGCCAATTGAAATAGTATAAGTAGTTCCGGGAACAACATCAATTGAGTTGTTTTTTACATATGAACCACCTGCACCACCGCCTCCTGCTCTTCCAGCTGCTGATGTAGCACCACCGCCACCTCCGCCGGCACCCCAACATTCTAATTGAATGGTGTTTACACCTGCAGGACAAGTCCAGGAAGTCCCGGTTGATAAGGTTACTACTGTTTGTGCAGTAAGATTGAATGATAATCCCGCTGTCAGGAACATAATTATTCCCCATGCAATTAATTTAATTTTTTTAGATTTGTGTTTAATTTTACTCATGATTTTAGATATTTAAAATTATTATTAATTTCGCATTTAATTTGGAGCAAAACTATTGCAAAATATTAATATGTCACGTAAATTTTGTTCATATCTTTGAAATAATTGTACGAAAGTGACTCTAATTCCATTTAATTAGCAGATTCGAATGATTTTATTTAAATACTGAACGTTTATTACAAACTCATGTTTATTTGTTTTTTACTTTTGTTTTAATTATTGAATCGAAATTATGTTTTATTAATCGCCTGTCAGTCAATGAAAAGATTTATTATTGCTACACTTTTGAGTGTTTTATTTATTAATTATTTATCCGCCGAAAATTTAAGGATAGTAAGTTCTGTTAATCAGGGATGGAAGTTTTCAAAAGGTGATTTTGCTGATGCTCAACAACAAGGGTTTGATGATTCTAAGTGGGATAATGTTTCGGTACCTCATACCTGGAACAAAGATGATGCTGACGATGAAATACCCGGTTTTTATCGTGGTACGGGATGGTATAGGCGATCAGTAATTATTCCCGCCGAACAAAAAGGAAAGCAAATCTATATCAGTTTTGATGGTGTGAATCAGGAAACCGAATTATTTATCAATGGTAAATCAGCAGGAAATCATTTAGGTGGTTACACACGATTTTGTTTTGATATAACCAGGTTTGTGAATGTTGGTCAGCAAAACCTTCTTGCTGTAAAAGTAAGCAATCGTTACAATGAAAATATACCGCCTTTATCAGCCGATTTTACTTTTTATGGAGGTATTTACCGCGATGTGAACCTTATTTACACTGAAAAGCAACATATCTCTACCACATATTATGGTTCACCCGGCGTATTTATTAAAACACCAATCGTAACTGACAAAGAAGCTTCAGTAAATATCCGTACAATAATAAATAATGATGATAATTCTGTTCAAAACCTGCGAATCGAAAATATTATTCTTAGTCCGAAAGCTGAAATTGTTCTCAGCAAATCATCTCTGGTTAAAGTTGCAGCAATGTCCGAATTATCAGTGGAACAAAATGACCTGAAATTAACTACACCAATGCTTTGGAGTCCTGATTCTCCATCGCTTTATAAAGTTATTACCCGCGTAATCGATGCCAAAACCAACAAACAACTTGACGAACAAATTAATCCGCTGGGATTGCGTTGGTACGAGTTTAATGCAGAAAAAGGATTTTTCCTCAACGGCAAACACCTGAAATTAATTGGCACAAACCGTCATCAGTGTTTCCTGAACATGGGTTATGCTCTGCCGGACGAGATACACATTCGTGATATTAAATTACTGAAAGAAATGGGTGGAAATTTTCTTCGTGTTTCGCATTATCCACAAGATCATGTGATTATGGAAATGTGTGATAAACTTGGTATTATCTGCTCAGTTGAAATTCCGGTTGTGAATACCATTACCGAAAATGAACCATTTACCAATAACTGCCTGACAATGGCTCGTGAAATGGTGATGCAGGATTTTAATCGCCCCTCTGTTTTGATTTGGGCGTATATGAATGAAGTGTTACTTCGACTGCCTTTTATTGGCGATTCAGCACGAAATACGGTGTATTTCAAATCCGTAGGTAGTTTGGCTGCTAAAATTGAAAAACAAATACGGCAGGATGATACGGCACGGTATACCCTGATTCCATGTCACGGAAATCTGGAAGCCTACATGAGTGCCGGTCTGAGCAGCATTCCTAAAATTATAGGTTTTAATCTTTATCAGGGTTGGTATGGCGGAAATTTCAGCGGTTGTGATAAATTTCTGGAAATTGCAAAACAGAAAGTTCCCGGAAAGCCCTTTATTATAAGCGAATACGGTGCTGATGTTGATCCCCGATTACATTCTTTTTCTCCGCTGCGGTTCGATTATACACAGGAATATGCCAATCTGTATCACGAGCATTACATCAAAACCATTCAGGAACGTCCGTGGATTTCGGGTGCCAATATCTGGAATCTGAACGACTTTTATTCCGAAGGAAGATCGAATGCTGTGCCACATGTCAATAATAAAGGTATTGTAAGTCTCGATCGTGAAAAGAAAGATACCTATTTACAATATCAGGCCATGCTTCTGAAAACACCCGTCATTTCCATTGGTGGTATGAACTGGAAAATACGCGGTGGAAATGCCGATGAGAAAGGTGAATGTGTACAACCGGTCAAAGTTTATTCAAATCAATCGGTTGTAGAACTAATGTTGAATGGTAAATCACTCGGAACTCAGGCTGTCGTTGATAATATTGCTCAGTTTAATGTGCCATTTACGAACGGACTGAATAAACTTGAGGCTTCGGCAAAAACAGAAACAGGGGTAGTCAGAGATGAATTGAATATTGATTTCAGAGCAATACCATTTAATTTGAAAGATACAAAACAACCTTTCACAGAACTAAATGTAATGCTCGGATCAAAACGTTTGTTTGAAGATAAAATAGCTTCGGTTATCTGGACTCCTGAAAAAGAATATACGCCCGGAAGTTGGGGATATATTGGTGGAAAATCATATAGTAAGAAAACTAAAAGCGGCACTCAGCCGGCATCGGATTTAGATATTCTTGGCACTACCAACGATCCGGTTTACCAAACAGCGCGCATGGGGCTGACTGATTTTAAACTCGATGTGCCGGATGGTAAATATACTGTATCTCTTTATTGGGCAGAACTACAGTCAGATAAAGAAATTCAGGCGTTGGCATACAATCTGGGAAATGATGCAGTCAAAGAAGATTTCAGTAAGCGCGAATTTGATGTAGAACTTAATGGTATTACTGTTTTAAACAGTTTTAATCTGACAAAGGAATTCGGTGCCCAAACTGCAGTTGTCAAAAAGTTTGAGGTTGATGCCACTAATGGACAGGGAATTACCATCAGCTTTAAAAAAGGAGTGGGAGAGACTTTACTAAATGCAGTTAGAGTATATAGGAATTACTAAAAAATAACTGATGGCCAGAAAGATATTAATATTCTTATTGACCGGATATTTTCTAATCGGGGCAATTGTATTACCCGATTCTGATTTTGCATTGTCATCGAACTTATTGAAGATATATTACGATTTTAATTGTGTCAATCATCCAGTAAATTATCTGAAATTTATCGACGTTCAATTTTTTGAAAGTTTTGAATTTTATGATATTGAGGATTTTAAAGACTCTAATCCACAGGAAAAGAAACAAAAACCTGTTCCAATTTATCCCTACATTGCTCAGCAATCATCAGCATTTATATTACAGATTCAAAAAAATGAGTTTTTAGCAGTTACACCTTATATTGAATACACAATTTTCTATTGGAATTTTTACCGTTTTGTTCAAAAGAATTCAGTGTTTCATCCACCTAAACTGTTGGTGTAAAAAACACAGGATATATTAACAAAATAATTTTAATTATAAAAATTCGCTAACACACAAATTAATAAAAAAATGAAAACAAAAATTGTCATATTTGTTGCAACTACTCTTGTTTTAGCAGTTGCATGTAAATCAGTATCTGAAAAAGATGTTCCTGAAAAGGTAAAGACTGAATTTAAAGCTCGTTTTCCTGCCATCACCGATGCTAAATGGGAAATGGAAAAGGATACAATTTATGAAGCCGAATTTAAGGTTAATGACCAAAAATGCAGTGCAAATTTCTCGCGTGATGGAAAATGGCTTGAAACAGAAAGAAAGTTGGGCAAACAAATTCCACAAAATCTACTTGACAGTCTGAATAAAAAATATCCAAATGCCGAAATAAAGCGTGCTGAAGAAAGTGAAACACCTGAAAAAGGTAAAATCCTGGAAGTTGAGATAAAATTCAATAAGAAAGAAATTGAAGTTCAACTAAATGCTGACGGCAGTATAATCAAAGAAGAAAAAGAGGCAGAAGACAAGGAGTAACAATATATTGTTGAAGTTCCAAGAATACAAAAAGCTGTATGTCAATTAGATATACAGCTTTTTTATTACATTTCCGGAATTCGTATTGTTATTCACGCCAAAATAAGCATAAAAAATACGTTATAATGACATATTGTCTTTCCTGTATTTTACCGGTGTGACCCCAAATACTTCGCGGAAGCATTTGGTAAAATAACTTGGGGATGAGAAACCCAGTTTATAACCAATATCTGTTACGCTCATTTCCGGTTCGCTGATAAGCAATTCCAGACTTTTTTTCAGTCTTATACTGGTGATAAATTCATTCGGAGTTTGTCCGGTAATTCCTTTCAATTTCTGGAAGAATGCAGTACGTCCCATCATCATTTCAGAAGCAAATACGTTTACGTCGAAATCAGAATTATCAAGCGTCTTCTCAACTATTTCTATAGCTCTTGAGAGGAATTTCTGATCGAGGCTGTTAGTGGCCACTAAATTTACATCTGTATTGGAACTTTTGCTGAATTTGGCCTGTAATTGTTTTCGCGTATTAATCAGGTTGTTGCAGCGTGCAATAAGCAAACGGGTATCGAATGGCTTGGTGAGGTAATCGTCTGCACCGGTGCGGAATCCTTCAATAGTATATTCAATGGCTGTACGGGCAGTAAGCAATACAACCGGAATGTGTGATGTTTCCAGATTTGTTTTTAACTTACTGCACATTTCAATTCCTGACATTTCGGGCATCATAACATCGCTTACAATAATATCAGGCTGATTTGCATTTGCTTTTTCGAGGGCATCTTTTCCGTTTACAGCTGTAGTTACATCATATATCGGGCTGAATATTTGAACCAGCAAATCCAGTAAGTCAGGACTGTCTTCAACAAGCAGAATGGAGTATTTACTATCCGAAATTTTACGTTGTGATTCAATGATTTCATGAACAAATTCTTCATCAGGTGTAGCATAATTCATAGCATTACTTGTGTTCAGCTGATTGAGTGTTGTTTTTTGATCTTCTGTAAATTGTTCATCACCAATCAACATTGATACAATGAATTTACTTCCGCCCTGTTTTCTGTTCTCTGTAGACAGTGTTCCTTTATGCAACTCAACAATACCTTTTGCCAATGCCAGACCAATGCCTGTTCCGGGTGTATTATTGCTATATCCGTTTTCGGCTTGATAGAACCGATCGAAAATCTTTTCACGGTCACCGGCTTCTATTCCGGGACCACTGTCGGATACAATTACTTTTACCCAGATTTTCTGAACTTGTACAGTTACATCAATTTCTCCACCATCGGGTGTAAATTTAAATGCATTGGAAAGCAGGTTGTAAAAAACCTTTTCCATCTGTGCGGTATCAAACCATAAATCAATGTTAGGTTCAGAATAGTTAAAGGTAAGTTTTATATTTCGGTGGTCGGCATATTCTTTAAACGTCAGAATAATTTCATTCAGGTACTTAATAATGTCCTGATGGGAAACTTTGATTTGTAAAAATCCCTGTTCCTGTTTCCGGAAATCAAGCAATTCATTTATCAGTTTTCCCATCCGGTGAGCATTTTTGTGAATACTCAGTAAGCGACTATACATCGAACTTTGCAATGAAGTGGATTGTAATAAAGATTCAATTTGGCTTATAATTAGCGTCAGCGGTGTGCGGAATTCATGCGAAATATTGGTGAAAAAACGAAGTTTCGACTGATTCAGTCCTTCTATTTGTTCTTTTTCCTTTTTTTCATAATCTAACGATACTTTCAGTTTAATACTTTCAGTATAAAATTTCAAGATGGAATAAGCAATTCCTATCATCAGCAATATATAAAACAGGTAAGCATACCAGGTTGCGTAAAACGGAGGTCTGATTCTTATGTTTAAAGAAGTTTCAGCTATCACCACTCCCTTTTGTTTGGCACGGATTTGCAGTGTATATTTGCCCGGATTCAGGTTGGTGTATATAATTAATCGCCTGTTGTTTGCTTTAATCCAGGTTTTATCAAATCCATTGAGCATATATTCCACATCCTGTTGTATCGCTTTCACGTAGCTGGTGCAGGTGAATTCTATAGAAATGGCATTCTGTTTATGATTTAGTTTGATTTCATTCGTAAATGGTAATGCTTTTTTTAATACTCCTTTTTCCGAAGGTTCAATTCGTTGATTATTAATATATAAATCGGTAATAAGCAAATTGAATGATTTGGGCTGAATGTTGAGCATACTTTCTCTAAACGAAAACAGTCCGTTGGTACTTCCTATAAAAATTTCACCATCGTGAGTTACATACAAACCACCTTCATTGATAGCATTGATAGGGAATACAGACTGGTTTTCATAGTTGTAGAATTTATTGTTCTCAACATCGAAATACGAAAATCCCTTGTTTGTGGCAATTAACAGATAACCCGACTGAGATTCTTTAATATCGAGAATGTAATCGTCGATTATGGAAGAGTTGGTCGAATTAAAGGATTTAAAGTTATCGGTTTTTGGATTGTAAAGGTCTAATCCGCTACCAGCTGAACCAAGCCAGATACGGCCTTTACAGTCCTGAAAAAATGTATTCAGATAGGTAGAACTAAGACTGAGCGTGTCTGCATCATTGTGTATGTATTTTTTCAGAGTACTGTTTTTGAAATCGTAACGAAATACGGCTGATGATGTTGAGAACCACAACCGTTCATTTTGGTCGAGTAAAATATCCCAAATTTGCTTGTTTTCTAATCCATATTTTTTATTGTCAATCAGGAACGTACTTCTTTGCGTAGCCACATCAAATACAACCACCGAATTATGAGTTGCCAGATATAATTTATTTTTATACTGAATTATACCTCTTACATAATCGTTTCGAAGCGAGGTCGGATTTTTTGGATCATTTCTGAAAACAACGGTTTGCTTGGAGTTAAGATTCATGCGATACAAACCTTCAATATGCGTTCCAATCCAAAGATTATTTGTCGATTTGTCGAGCCACAGAGCTTTAATGGTATTGGCTGAAATACCTTTGTTTGTTGGAAGATTGTTATAAATGTTTATGACCCCTGTTTTCCTGTTCAGGCAGTTTAATCCGCCTCCTTCAGTACCAATCCACAGGTTGTTTTGATTATCTTCAATCATTTTACTGGCTATCGGATTACTCAGACTGTAGTTTTTTCCATTATCAACGCCATTGAATTTATAAAATGAATATTCGGGGTTAAAATAATCAATTCCTCCAAAAAAAGACCCAATCCAGATAGTTCCCTGTTTATCTTTCATAATACACCAGATAGAAGAACTGCCGAGCGAGTAGGGGCGGCTTTCGGTATGATTAAAAGTGGTAAACCGATTCAGTGAAGCATTGTAACGACATAACCCATTAAATGTTCCTATCCAGAAATTGCCAAAATCATCCTCGCAAACTGAACGTACGAAATTATTGGGCAGTGAATTTGCATTTCCCGGCTTATTTTCTAAATGTATAGTCTGGTTGTTTCGGTCGATAATGAAAAGCCCGTTACGTCTGGTGCCGACCCACAAGTTTTGTTTGCTGTCTTCAAACAGGTTGATAACATCGATGTTTTGAATACTTGAAACCAGCCTCCGGTTTTTATCCATAATCAGCAAACCATTGTTTTTTGTGCCAATAAAAAGCTGACCGGTTGAAGTTTCCTTTATACTACTTATTCTGATGTCGGGAATATTAATCTTAGCATAAAGAATCAACTTATTTTTTTCTTTGTCATAAGTGAAGATCGTATTATTGGAGCAAACCCATAATGTATTCAGTCCGTATGAAATGCTTACCACTTCATTCTGGCAAACCGTAATCATTTTTTGTAGAATCAGGTCATATACCACTAATCCCGAACGGCACTGGAGGTAAATATTCCCTTTTTTATCTCCACATACAGTCTGGATATTATTTCCAAATAGTGAATTGTTGTCGTGGGTTATATGTTTGAAAACCTCAATTTTATTTCCATCATATTTATTCAATCCGTAACGGGTACCTATCCAAATGATTCCATTCTCGTCCTGATAAATAGAATTCACAGATAATTGTGACAGGCTGTTTTCTCCCCCCAAATGGTCGAAGAAAATGGTCTCTGCTTGTGGTATTAACCAAAACAGGGATAGAATGGCAATGAAAATAATTCGAACTTGTTTCATGGTATTCTAATCGTTAAGTGTGTTGACAAAAGTAATAAAACATTTCAATCCGGATTAATTTGTTTGTACAATATATTATCAAAAATGTACAGAACCTCTGATTTACAAATTCCGAAACAAGCATTTTATAAAGATGTAAAGAATGATATATACTGCAGGAAATCACACATTAGGAATTATTTTCGCTTATTCGGATTAAATTGATTAATTTGTGTACAAAAATTATAAATGAGGTTTTGAATTAAGTACTATATTTGCACTGCTTAATTCTATTAATTCATCTATAATTATTATGAAAAAACAATTTAAGAACAGATTTTTAATTATTTCCCTTCTGTTTTTGGCCAATGTTACTGTAGCATTATCACAGCAGCTCATTAGCGGAACAGTGGTTGACAAAAACGGTGAAACACTCATTGGTGTCAGCGTATTGGTTAAAGGCACTACAGTTGGTACAGTTTCCGATGTGAATGGTAAATTCAGCATCAAAGTAAAAGGTGCCAGTGATGTATTGCAGTTTAGTTATGTTGGTTATATCAATCAATCCCTCACTGTTGGAACTCAAAAGGTACTAAAAGTAGTTATGACCGAAAAATCAAAAGACCTCGAAGAAGTTATCGTTGTAGGTTACGGATCTCAAAAGAAGTCGGACGTAACCGGTTCAGTAATTTCGGTAAAAGCAGATGAGATGAATGCAATTCCTACTTCCAGCATAGCTGAAATGCTTCGTGGACAGGGTGCCGGAGTTCTTGTAACTCAAAACTCAGCTCGTCCGGGCGGTGGTTCTGATATCTTAATTCGTGGAGCTAAATCCTTGTCGGCAACAGCTGGAAATGCCCCTATATATGTAGTTGACGGAGTTCCATTATCAAATATTGATGATTATAATTCGCAAGACTTTGAATCAGTTGAAATTTTAAAAGATGCTTCTTCCCAAGCAATTTATGGTGCCAGAGCTTCAAATGGAGTTATTATAATTACTACCAAACGAGGTAAAGAAAATAAAACAACAGTTGAATTTTCAAGTTATGTTGCTCAACAAACGGTAAAGAAAAATTTTAGCTTGTATAATGCAGAAGAATGGGCTCAGCTAAAACGCGAAGCTAACCGTGGATTTATTGTAAAATCCGATGGATCAATTATCGCCGATTATCTCAATGGAAACCCGGTTAATGGAGTTTACCCTAATGAACAAGATTTTTTTGGTAATGCATATAAAAATCTTGTTAATAAAAATTATACCAATTGGGAGAGTTTAGCTATGAACCCTGCCCTTCAACAAAAATACGATTTAAGTATTCGTGCCGGAAATAAAGATACTAAACTTGCTGTTTCGTTGGGGTATTTCAGTCAGGATGGAATGATAGCACCCGCAGATTATCAACGAGCCAATTTTCGTTTCAATATTGATCATAAAATCTCCAAAAATCTGTCGGTTAGTTTAAATTCGAATTATACCTATTCAAATAGAAATGCCGAGGATGATGGCTTTAACAGCATTCTGTTGCTTTCCCCATTGTATAGTGCTTATGACTCAATAGGTAATTTAAAACCTGTATTGGAAGATTCAAAAGCTAACCCATTATGGAGTAATGCCAATCATTTTGATAATACAGTAAAAAATAACTTTGTTTTGAATGGTATAATGGATTGGGAGATAGTGAAAGGATTAAAGTACCGCCTCAATGCCAGTTTAAATAGTATTTATTCAAAAGAAGGAATTTATTTAACTTCTAAACATGAAAAAGGAATGTCGCTGAATGGTTCGGCGAGTATTATTAATAATAACTACAACGCCTATTTAATTGAAAATATACTTTCCTACGACTGGAAAATTAACGCTGGAAATAAAATGGATATAACATTGGTACAAAGCACTGATTTGCGAACTACTGTTAATGACCAAATGTCGGCTTCGGGTTTTGCAACCGACGAATTAGGGTATGATTTTTTAAGTGCCGGAGCAAAAATATCCCAACAAATTCATCATATATCACCCGATAATGTTGTTTCATTTATGGGTCGTTTACGATATAATCTGAAAGAGAAGTATTTATTCTCACTCTCAACTCGTTTAGATGGAGCATCTGTATTTGGTGCTAATAACAAATGGGCCTATTTCCCTGCCGCTTCCTTCGGATGGAGAATTTCTGAGGAGGATTTTTTAAAAGACAGGGAATGGTTGTCGAATCTGAAGTTAAGAACAAGTTATGGTTCGGTTGGTAATAAGGGTATTCCACCCTATCAATCACAATCCCTTGCTACTCCACTCGCAATGCAGTTTGGAACCAGTGATGCAATTATTGGTTTTCTGCCGGGTTCAACCTTAGCAAATCCAAACTTGAAATGGGAAACCACTACTACTTTTAATACTGCACTGGATTTGGGTTTCCTAAACAACAGATTGAGTGGAACTTTCGAGTATTACAATTCATTAACTACTGATCTTCTTCAAAAAAAATTATTGTCACAAACAACGGGTTACCTTAACCAATGGGATAACATTGGAACAGTACAGAACCAAGGTTTTGAGGCATCTTTAAGTGCAATGCCCATAAAACAAAAAGATTTTACATGGACTGTCAGTTTAAATGTTTCAACCAATAAAAATAGAATTGTTTCCCTCACAGGAAAGGTTGATGCTTTTGGAAATCCAGTAAATGATACTGACAATAATTGGTTTATAGGACATAATATTAAAGTATATTATGACTATCAATTTTCAAAAATTATGCAAAAAGGTGATTCAGTCAAGACCTATTATACCAATAAGCCACTGCCTGGAGATATTCTTGTAAACAACATCAATAATGATACTATCATCAATGATTTGGATAAAGTAATTATTGATACCGATCCAAAATGGACAGCTGGATTTTCTTCTACAATCATTTGGAAAGGGTTGGAATTTTCATTTGATATTTATACTGTTCAGGGAGCGATAATGAGAAATTCTTATTTATACGATTCGAATTCAGGCGGTAGTTTGTCGGGGGCATTAAATGGGATAAAAGTAGATTATTGGACTGTTGACAATCCCTCTACAACTGCTCCTCGACCACGAATAACAACCATGAATTATTTATCAACCATTGCTTATCAGGATGCTTCCTACATTCGACTACGAAATTTAACTATTGGATATAATTTCCAAAAGAATTTGCTGAAGTTCTTAAAAATAAATAAATTCAGAATTTATGCCTCTGCAACAAATTTACTGACATTCACGAAATACTTATCTTTCAGTCCAGAAGCAAGTGTAGGAGCTTATCCCGAACCAAAAGTGGTTACTATTGGATTAAATGCATCTTTTTAATATTAAAAACAAACTTGTATACTTAAAATTTTAAGAAAATGAAAAAAGCTATATATTTAATTTTTATAACTTTGATTTTGATAAGCGTTTCTGCATGTGACGATTTGCTAAATGAGAAAATATACTCGCAAATTACGAATGAATCAATAACATTAACACCTGCAGGTATGGCAAGTGCCGTTGTTGCTATGTATGAAAAAGACAGAGAAATTTTCCGTAATAATTCGGATGGAGAATCAACATTATGGACTAATATGTTAATTGGCGACGATGTGAGTGATGTTAGGTCAGGAACGGGAATCCCACAATTTGGAAGGTACACGATGTTACCTTCAACTCCTAATGTAGCTTTACTTTGGCAACAAGAATATGCTATGATTGGTTATGCAAATTTTGTAATTACAGCCGTAGAAAAAACAGATTTGACTAACTTGGCTGGCGTTCAAGCTTTGGCTGAAGCTAAGGTTTTCAGAGCACATGCATACTTTTGGTTAATTAGAAAATACGATCGAATTTTCCTGACAACCCGTGTTATTACACCACAAAACGTAAACGATTCTGTTAAATATTCACCTGCCGTACCGGATTCAGTATTCAAATTAATAAATTCCGATTTGGATTATGCCATTGCACATTTATCATGGACAACAACTCAACCTGGACGTTTTTCACAGGGTGCAGCTCGCCATATTAAAGCAAAAGTGGCTGCTTGGGAAGCTTCGTATAAGTACAACGGTAGTTATATTGGTGACCCTCAAAAAAATTGGCAAGAAGTTGCAAATCAGGTAAATGCAATTGATAAAAGTGGAAAATACTTTTTAATGAACAATGCTGCCGATGTGTTTAATGGTGCCGACTTAAATAATTCGGAAGCAATTCTTACTTCCCAATGGAGTCGTGGTATTGGAGGATGGTATGTGAATAATAATGTGAATCCTCCAACCAATTCAGGTCATCGGATGCCACTTCATTTCATGCCACTATATAATCAAACTAGAGGAATGGTTATAGATTTCCCTTCAGGCAATTATCCGTGGGGACGTATCTTCCCCAATAATTACTTGCT
The DNA here is from genome assembly GCA_037132235.1 of Paludibacter sp. Taxonomy (GTDB): domain Bacteria; phylum Bacteroidota; class Bacteroidia; order Bacteroidales; family Paludibacteraceae; genus Paludibacter. The sequence goes on along the minus strand of JBAXPM010000017.1, from coordinate 11,590 downwards.
TGGTTTGTATGATAAAACCAAAGATACACGTTATAAGTCATTTTATAAATTAAATTGGACATATAACGATCCATTAAATCTTCCAGCAGGGAAAAAAATTGGAGATACAATTTTTGTAACTACAGATGCAGCTCAATATTTAAATCTTCATCCTGCTTGCACTAAGTTTAATGATGTGTGGACACGAATAGTTTCACCTACACCCGATTTTTCTTGTAAAGACATTATCATTTATCGATTACCCGAAACCTATTTAATGGGAGCGGAAGCTTACCTGCATTTAGGAAAAGCCGATAGTACAGCTTATTATTACAATAAATCATGGGTTCGTGCCGGAAACACAGCAGTAACAACCGTAACTCAAGATATGATAACCGATGAACATGCTCGCGAATTGGCTTTCGAGGGTGACCGTTGGTTTTATTTGAAACGGAATGGAATACTTATAGATAGAGTAAAAAAACATGGTGGAGAATTTGTTAAAAAAGGTACAACTGTAGTAAGAGTTGATACAACCATTCGAACTAACATTAAAGATATACATGTTCGTTGGCCCATTCCACAATCGCAAATAGATCAAATGGGATCTGCCAGTTTTCCTCAAAATCCTGGTTACTAAATCAATATTTCACGCAAAGCCGCAAAGCCGCAAAGTCACAAAAATTCTCTAAATTTGCGACTTTGCGTGATTTTTTAAATTAAACTTCTTTTTCATGAAAAAAATTACTTTCTTTTTACTTCTACTGTTTTGTACTGTTGTTGTTTCTGCTCAAAAAAAACAACCCAAAGACACCACCAGATACGAATATCGCACCGAGAAATCAATTCCCTACCGTGATGCAAATCTTGATAAATTAGACGAGTACGGTATCAAAAACTGTCAGTTGGATTTTTATTATCCTGTGAATAAAAAAGCCTTTGCTACGCTGGTTTGGATTCATGGCGGCAGTTTGAAGGGTGGAAAAAAAGAAATCCCCGAAAAACTTATGAATCAGGGATTTGCTGTGGTTAGTATTGATTATCGTCTACATCCCAAGGTGAATTGTCCGGTTTATATTGAAGATGCGGCAGCCGCTGTGGCATGGACTTTCCGCAACGTTGTAAAATATGGTGGCGATAGTACTAAAATTTTCCTTTCGGGACATTCGGCAGGCGGATATCTGGATTTAATGGTGGGAATGGATAAAAAGTGGTTAGCAAAATATAATATTGATCCCAACCGCATTGCCGGATTATTACCCCTGAGTCCGCAAACCATTACCCATTTCACAATCCGTAAAGAACGTGGAATTCGCGATACTCAACCTATTATTGACGAATACGCTCCCTTATTTCATGTGCGAAATGATTTACCACCATTGGTTTTAATTACCGGCGACCGTGAACTCGAAATGCTAGGACGGTATGAAGAGAACGCTTATCTGGCTCGAATGATGAAACTTAATGGACATACTCAAACTCAACTTTTTGAATTACAGGGTTTTGGTCATGGTCCAATGATGCAACCCGGTATATATTTACTTATAGCTCAGTTAAACAAACTGATTGGAAAGTAAAATTTTCGTTCTTCTGATTTTAATCCACACATTCATATTCCCGTTAAACTCACAGGCATGAAAAAAAGTGTATTTCTATTCTTTTTTGTTATTTTTTCTATCAATTTATTTTCTAAAAACTATTATGTCGATGCCGTTGGTGGAAATGATTCTAACAACGGTAATAGTATTTCGGCAGCATGGAAATCGTTGACCAAAGTAAATGCAACTACCTATGCTGCAGGCGATAGTATTTTGTTTAAATCGGGCTGTACTTGGACCGGTCAACTATACCCAAAAGGGTCGGGTAGCTTAGGTAGTCCGATAATAATTAATAAATATGGAGAAGGAAACTTACCCTATATTGATGGAGCAGGAATGACCGGAACAGGTGTTCTATATTTATATAACCAACAATATTGGGAAATAAATAACCTTGAAATTGTGAACGATGCAGCCTCGGGAGGTGACAGACGTGGAGTGAGAATTGAAATCATCGATTATGGAACAGCTAATCATATTTATTTGAAAAACCTGTTTGTGCATAATATTAAAGGTAGCGTTGGTCAGGCACGTTCTAATAAGCGAACCGGTGGAATTGGATTTGGAATTGTAAGTGTTGCCAATAAGGAAAGTCATTTTAATGATATTCTGGTGGATGGTTGTAATATTCAAACCTGCGATAATCAGGGACTTATTTTTGAATGTGTTTCAGGTGATGGTTTTCAACCCGGTTCAGCCGAATGGAACTCAATGAAAATTACGAAAGCTATAGTAAGAAACAATACAATTTCAAATATATCAAAAAATGCCATGATTATCCGTTTATTTGATGGTGGAGTTGTGGAACATAATCTCTGTTTTAATTCAGCAAATGGTATAACAGGAAATACTATTTTCACTGCTGGTTGTTTGAACACTGTGTTTCAGTTCAATGAGGGTTACTCAAATAATTCGCCGGATTACGACGGAAGTTTGTATGATGCCGATTTACGTTCTCCGGGAACTATCTGGCAATACAGCTACAGTCATGATAATGCACACGGATTGTTTTGGAATTGCACCGTTCAGGAAGATGATAGCCTGATATGCCGCTACAATATCAGTCAGAATGACCACGGTAATATATTTTGTATAAATTATCCTGTTACCAATATTGCAATTTACAACAATTCAGTTTACATTCCTTCCGATTTATCGCCGATAATTATTGCCGAGCGGAATAATGGTGGATCAGGAACCCGTACGTATAGTTTCAACAACAATATTATTTCGAACAATAGTTCTACTTCTACCTATCAGATTACCAACAGTTATATACGTAATATTGACCATAATTGCTTTTTTGGAAATCATCCATCCAACGAACCTGCTGATGCAAATAAAATTACAGTCGATCCTTTGTTCGTAAATCCGGGAAGTGGAGGCATTGGGTTAAATACTGTCGATGGTTATAAACTTCAGAAAGGGTCGCCCTGTATTAATACCGGAATTTTGATTCCAAATAATGGCGGACGAGATTACTGGGGCAATTTACTTACAGATGGACAAACAGATATGGGTGCGTATGAATTTGCAACTATAACAAAATTGTCTGATAATTTTTCTTACAATAAACCACAAATCTCTGCTGATATGACCGATTCAAACGAATTACGGATAATGGTAAAAGGGATTGTTTTGAAAGAAAATGTAAGCATTGAAATTCATTCACTGAATGGCAAAAAAATAATCAGACAGAATTTTAAAGCCGCGAATGAATTTAAAATCAAATCCATGTCAACCCTTTCAAAAGGCGGATATATTATAGTTTTAAAATCTGGTGGTTTGGTCGAATCTGAGAAAATTCTTATCAGATAATAATCTGTTAAGCTATGAAAATCGCGATATTAAAAATCGTTTTTGTAATTTTTTCAATTTCAACACTTTGTGTTGCTCAAAGAAATGATTCCCTGATACTCGGAACTATTAATTCATGCCCATTCACACAGCGTGAAGCAGCGCTTTGCAAACGATATTACAAACCACTGACTACTGTCAATTCTCTAAATACTAATACGGTAGCAGAGTTTAAAATTCAACAACAACTGGCTTTGGAGCTTGGTTTGTTGAAAGATATTAGTTATAAAAGCTTTTATCAGGGTTTTCTGAATGAAAATCAGCGACGAAAAGAAGCTCAGTCTCAAAACAAGGTGTTTTATGGTCCAGTTCAGTTTACCGAAGACACTTATTTCAGTTATTATATCTCGAATCTTATTCTTGGTTTAAAGAGTGAACTTCTAAAAAGCAGATTAAAAATTGATGAACACCTGTTGCAACGGCTATACAAACAAAACAAAGAGAAATTATATAAAATACCCGATATAATTCTTTGTCTGCGAGCAGAAGTGAGTAGTGACAATAATGATTCAACCTGCCGTAATTTGGTGCTGAAAAATCTGGCGAAATCATTAAAAATAAGCAATTCAATCACGATTGACAATCCATTTCCCGGTAAAGTTAAAATAATAGTTGAGTATCTGGATTTTAATCCCGAAACTGATAATATGCTTGAGAAAGAAAGGTACTATCAATTTGCTGTATTGACAGAAAATTTGAAACCGGGAGAAATTATAACCCGGAAAACAAAATCAGGAACTTATGAAATCATTAAAATAATAAACAGAAAAAAATCAGGTTACCGCAACTTTGAAGCGGTGAAAAATGCCCTGATTTCGCTTGAGAAAGACCGTCAATATGCAGAATATATAAGGTTTTTGCTTAAAAGGTCGATAATTGTACAATTTTGATAAATCATACCGTATAAATGTACAATATCGCTATGTGGTTAAATTCCATAACTATATTTTTGCAGTATAATTAAGTTGATAAATCATATTATAGTTTTTCCGAATGTTTTCAGTAAAAGTATTATTTAAAAGTGTTTTGTTGTCAGGAGTATTTATTCTGTCTTTTTCAATTGTTTCAGCACAGAATAAAATATACTCAACCATACAGGTTGAAGCCAAAAAATGGGTGAAAGGAAAACCAAATCAACCCTGGAGTTTTTTCGAAACTCAATTAATTGACAGCCTGAAAGGATTTAAACCAAAAGAGATTGAAGTAAATTCCTACGGGAGCTGTAAAAATATACATAGTAAGGCAACAGGATTTTATAGGGTTGAAATGCTGAATGGCAGATGGTGGGTTATCGATCCCGATGGATTTGCAAATATACAACGCGTGGTAAACGGTTGGAGACAGGGAAATTCAGAACGAAATAAAATATTTTTCAATTCAACATATCAAAATGATGAAAACTGGACTAAAAAGTCCTTCTCCGACTTTGCTGATTTTGGTTTTAATGGGATTGGAGCATGGAGCGATACCGATGATATAAGTTTTGGAAATAAAATATCTGATAAAAAATTCTCTTATTCCCTGATGCTGAACTTTATGAGTTCATATGGAAAAAAACGGGGAGGAACTTATCAGTTGCCCGGAAATATCGGATATCCGAACCAGTGTATTTTTGTTTTTGATAAAAATTTTGAAACCTTTTGCGATGATTATGCCAAAATGGTTATTGAATATAAAAATGACTCGAACCTGATTGGTTATTTTTCAGATAATGAATTGCCATTTGGTCGAGAAAATCTGTCTGGTTATCTTACATTGCCCGATACTGCGGATGCAGGAAGAAAATTTGCAGTTAATTGGCTGAAAAGTAAAAAAATATCGCAGGCTGAGATTACGGATGAAATAAAGGAAGAGTTTGCAGGAGTGGAAGCTGAAAGATATTACCGAATAGTTTCGAAATATATACGAAAGTACGATGAAAATCATTTATATTTGGGCAGTCGTTTGCATGGCTCTCCTAAAAGCATGGAAAGTATTGTAAGAGCTGCCGGGAAGTATTCCGATATCGTGTCAATAAACTATTACGGTTCATGGACACCCGACAAAAACCTGATGAAAAACTGGGGAGATTGGGCGGGTAAACCGTTTATGATAACTGAATTTTATACCAAGGCCATGGATTCGGGACTGGCAAATACAACCGGTGCAGGTTTTACGGTTCATACGCAGCAGGACAGGGGATATGCGTATCAGAATTTCTGTCTGGGATTGCTTCAATCACCCAATTGTGTGGGTTGGCACTGGTTTCGTTATCAGGACAATGACCCTACTGCAAAGGGTGCTGATCCTTCCAACCTGGATTCAAATAAAGGATTACTAAATACAGAATATCAGTGGTATCAACCAATGATTCGGTATATGAAACAATTAAACAACAATGTATATTCACTTGTAAATTACTTTGATAAAAAATAAAAACAAACATTATTCACTTTAAAAATTAATTAGTATGAAATCAAAAATTTTTACTTTAATTGCACTATGTGCATTCTTAAGTTTAGGAACGGCTAAAGCTCAGTCTTACATGGAAGAAAACTTTGATTATCCCGTTGATTCATTAATCAAGAATCCTGTTATTAGCACACAAAATCTACAAGCTGTAAATGGATGGTCTACTCAAACTAGTACAAATGCAAAAAACAGCAGTTGGTTTATTACGACCCCCGGTTTGAATTACCCTGGTTTTTTTGAAGGTGCTGCAGGTAATGCCTTGTCGTATGTTGGAAATGCACTTCTTACACCGAGTGTTTATAAATCATGGAAACATACAATAAATCAGGATTCAACTGTTTACATTTCATTTTTGATTAATTTCGGTGCAAATCCTGCTCCAGTTCTTAGTCCGGATTTCTTCTTTGGTATTAAAAATGGTAAATTTAGTGAAACAAACTGGGGTGCTTGTATTTATGCATCCTATGATAATCAAACCATGCCTGTAGGACAGGAAGTTAATTTAGGAATCAAAAAAAGCAGTTCAGGTGCCGGAGTTTATGCTACTTCAAATATTGCGGCTAATACCACTCATTTGTTTGTTTTGAAATATAAACTTGGTAAATTGCTCGGAACTGATGCAACAACCGAAGCAGCAGTTGGTTATGATGACCAAATGTCTCTTTTTGTTAATCCGCCAACAACAGGTGGAGAACCAACAACACCAACTCTTTTTGACAATAATGCTGCTTCAAAAGATTTATACCGTTGGGGTGCAACAAAAGCATTCGGAGGTGCGCAGTATGTTATGCTAAAATCCCCTGCAACTGCAAATGGTAATCCACAATTTACCATTGATGCTATTCGGGTTGGTTTGACATGGGCTGATGTTATTAGTCTGAAAACAGGTTTGACCTCAACAACAGCAAATGATTTCCGTTATACCATTGATAATGACAAACTGCTGACAGTTTTCACTTCAAATTATAAAAATTACGAAGTAGTTACTCTTTCAGGTCAAAAAGTATTGTCAGGTACAATCAACTCTCAAACTGAAAAAATTAATGCATCAAATTTAAAATCAGGAATTTATATATTAAATTTGTACGGACAAAGTAACGCGTCTGCAAAAGTACTGATACATTAATTACTAAACTTTTTTATACGCCTACTTGTTAATAATACAGGTAGGCGTATTTTATATTTCAACTCAAATGATAAAACTCAGATTTTTACTGTTTTTCTTCTTAATTAACCTGATAATTTCAAGCGTTAGTGCTTTAGATTTTGTTCAGATTCAGGTGAAAAGTTCCTATACTGCCGGTTGGGGATATAATAATACCAAAATAGTAAGCATGATATCCAACTATAAATCAGTAACTGATGGAACAGATGATTTTACCCGTTATGGAACATATAAATATATCCGAACAGATTCGACAGGATTTTTTTATGTGAAAAAAATTGATGGTCGCTGGTGGATGATTGACCCTAATGGTTATGCAGGAATTAATATGGGAGTTGCCAGTATGAATTCGGGTAGTATTCAAAATGATTACGACAGGATAAAGAATATAGGATTCAATGGGGTGGGTAATTTTATTGGAAATGAAACACAGACAAAAACAGGTTATAATGTTCAAAATTACAATTTATTCTCATATACACGTGCATTAAATTTCTTTTTAGGGTATAAGAATGTTCGAAAAAATTATTATTCCAACACACCAAGTACAGTTGATGGAAGCCTTGATTATGTATTAGTATTTGATCCTAAATTCACTACCTATTGCGACGATCAGGCAAAAGCTAATGCGTTACCGTTTGTTAACGATAGGGATATGTTGGGCTATTTTACCGATAACGAAATAAATTTCAATCAGGATCAGTTACAAAATTTAGTGCGCGATCTTCCCGCAGGCGACCCAAGCCGTGATTCTGCTTTGGTTTTTGCCACTTCAAGAGGACTTACAGAAGCCGATTGTATTAACTATACTTCCAAGGTGACAGAACAAATGAAACAAGATTTTGCTACTCAAATGGCTAATCATTACTATCGAACAATAACTGCAGCTATTCACAAATACGATCCAAATCATTTAATTCTTGGCAGCCGTTTAAACGGTCGTCCTCGTGCAATACCCGGTGTAGTAGCTGCTTCCGAAAAATATATGGATGTAACCTCGGTAAATTTCTATGATAAATTTACTCCCAACGAGCAAATAGCATATTCCCAATGGACAAACGATAAGCCCTGTATTGTCGGTGAGTTTTATATTAAAGATATTAATATATTTTCTGCAACACAACCCGGTGCAGGTTGGTATGTGAATAATCAGGCATCCCGTGGGGATTTTTATCAAAATACATGTATCGAATTGCTAAAAAGTAAATGTTTTATTGGTTGGCAATATTTTAAATATCAGGACGATTCCGATTCTAATAAAGGTATTGTGAATGGTTCAGGAGTAGAATATACCGATATGACAGCTTTGATGTCTGAACTGAATAAACAGGTTTATCATATGTGTGACTTTTATGATTCTAAGAGCCGTAGACCTAATTATAATACTAAAGTAAGAACTTTGACTGCCAGTCAGGATACTTATGTTGTTCCGGGTTCGACAAATACCACAAATTACGGCACTGCAACAGAGTTGGAAGTACGCAACTACACACTTGAGTCGTACCGCCGTGAAGCTTTTTTCAAGTTTGATTTAAGTTCATACAAAGATTCTTTGAAATTTCTTAAACATGCTGAACTTGATTTAACCTGTACAACTTCTGATGCTTCAGTTCGGTCAATCTTTCTGACCGGGTTAACCGATAATTCATGGAATGAATTAACTCTTACAGGCACACTCCGAAATGCAAATACGGATTGGTCGACAGGTTATAACCGCTTAGGATATATTAAATCGGCAGTAAGTACCGGACTTCAAACTTTTGATGTTACAAACTGGATAACTGATAAAACTAAAAACGGAATAGTTTCGTTTAAAATAATGGATTTGACGAATACTACTGCTGCCATAAAAATAGCTTCACACAGATACTCAGATACAACAAAGCAGCCGAAATTAGTTTTAACTTTTTACGATACCACATCTACCGGTATTGACCAGATACGAAACACATCCGAAAACCGACTTTCCTGCAATCCTGCCACTAATCAGGTTACAATTCTGGGTGACGATATAAAGGAAGTAGAATTGCTTAATCTGAATGGTCAGTTGGTTTATAAATCCAGCGAACCCGTTATTAATCTTTCGCCTTTCAGCAAGGGGTTATATATCGTTCGGATAAGTACAACTTCCGGTAAAAACATAATAAACAAGCTGGTTATAAAATAACCGGCTTTTTTTTGCTATTCGATTCGAACAGAATTGTCAAATTATTGAACTTTAGTTATAGTGTTTTTTATAACGTAAATCTATCTTTGCTTTATAATTTGGATAGCCTTTTATAAACTTAAAATTATTTTAATATGAAAATTAACTCACAATTATTGCATTGGAATAATAAGAAAATTTCAAACAGATTTTTAGTATGTGTGTCGATTTTGTTTATTTCATTAAGTAATCTGACAGGTCAGACAACAGTGTTTTATGACGATTTTAATCGTGCAACACTTACTCCGGGTGGATTACCTTCAATGGATTATACAATTACCAATACCGGCACAAGTGTAGTTAGTCTCGAAAGCGGATTGGCAGTAACCACAGTTCCAGAACTTAAAGTTACAGGCAGTTCAACTGCTGCCAGGTGTTATATTTCCGGTGTATTGGCATCTTTCTCAGCACCATTTTCTTCAACACTTTCATCGAATACCGGATTGGTAACCTGGTCCTTCAATACCCGTCATAACCGGGCTACGCAATTGAACGGGTTTGACTCTGGACAATATGGAAATGCAATTATTTTAGTGGCTTCAAGTGCTGATTTAACCACTGCAAATGGATATGCGGTAGTGAGTGGTGGTAGTGCATCAGATGTATATCGGTTGGTAAAGTTTAGCGCTGGATTAAAGACGGCAAGCGTTACCAATCTGGTAACCGGTATGACACAAACTGATAAAAGAGAATATATGTCTTGTAAGATTACGTATGATCCTGCTTCAGGTACCTGGTCGTATTACGATAGATCGGATGGAACTGTAGCTGCTCCTGCCTGGACCGACCCATCGACCGGTACTTATACCTTGAGAGGTACGAGTACCGATGCAACTTATACAGGTACAGCAATGACAAATTTCGGATTTTCATGGAACAGTGCTGCAACCGGTAATCACGCATGGTACGATAATTTTAAAGTTACTGTCGATGCCGTAGTAACCGATCCAACACTAAATCTTTCGGCAGCAACACTTTCAGGTTTTAATTATGCGTTTAGTTCAGCAGGTCCTTCAGCTTCTCAATCATTTAATGTAAGTGGTTTAAAATTAGCCGGTTTTCCGGGTGATATTAAAGTTAGCGGATCAATTGATTTCGAAGTTTCAACAGATAATTCAGTTTTTTCAGATTCGGTTAAAATTCCGTTTGCGGCTGAAACTTTAAGTTCAACACCGGTTTATGTACGGTTAAAAGCCGGAAAAGCAGTAGGAAATTACACTTCCGAAAGTATTTCTGTTAGCGGAGGAGGTGCAACAGCAAAATCACTTACCTGCACCGGAGCTGTTACTTTGTTGGTAACTACACCGGGCACATTAACTGTTACTGTTACAACAAGTAGCGCAGGAGGTAGTTATAGTCCCAAAAATCTTGATGCCATTTGGATAGAAAATTCAGGAACATTTGTGAAAACAATTTTGGGAGCTACTGGTGGCAATAGAGGAGATTTAGGATTTTGGTCAACTGCTGCATCAAACAATACGGTGGATGCTGTAACCTCTGCAACCCGCAGTGGATATGGTACAAGAACAGCCACCTGGAATGGAACGAATACTGCAAGTCCACGCGAAGTCCTTCCGGATGGCAACTATACAGTTCAAATAGAAATGGTTGATGGTCATGCTGCAAGTGCCGATCCATTAGGAACATTTACTTTTGTAAAAGGACCGGCTGCACAAACACTTACTCCGGCTAACATTCCAAGTTTTTCGAATATCAGTATCAAATGGGTTCCTACTGTAATAAGCGCTGTAAATCAGGTTTCCCTATCAAATATGTACTCGGTATATCCAAACCCAACAACTTCTTTTATATATGTAAATGGGTTTGATGTTCAGGCAATTGAAATTTATACGCTCTCGGGAGTACGAATTTTAAAAACTAATAACCAGAAAATAAATCTAAGTACTTTAGCAAAAGGAGTATATTTGGCCAAAATAGTTGCGAAAAGTGGAACAGTGATTAAAAAGATACAGAAAAATTAAAATTACTTTGTATTGTTAAGTAGTAGGAAGTAAATAATGTCGCTTTTTCTGTATTAATTGCCGTCCCATTTATAGGACGGGCAACTGATAAAATATATATTGGCTTTAGCCAAATAATATTGAAAATTTGGCTAAAGCCCTGCGAATCCTATTCATTTCTACCGTCCCATAAATGGGACGGCAATTTTAAAAAAGCATTTTCACTATAAAGATTAAATTACGACATTATATCTTTCTTAATACTTAAATGTCCATTTATAAATGGTTGAAAATAAGTTGGTTAATTTAGTTAACCAACTTATTTTTTTGGTGCGCCGAGCATGGCGAGTATATTTGACGGTTTAAGTCCGTT
>JBAXPM010000016.1:0-53437 GCA_037132235.1 Paludibacter sp. | reverse complement strand
AGAGAGGCAGTTGAGACCAATAATACAGTCAAGGCTAAAAGATTTTTCTTCATATAAAAGTTTGCCTATTTTAATTTGATAATATTTCGAGACATGCAACTAACTAACAAAAGAGACCCCTAGCCCCTAAGGGAAATTATGCAAGTTTTGATTCACTTAAACTATGCCTAAAAATTTAAACTGAAAGAATTTTTATCACAAATAACCGCATTTGCTTTTTTGTTAGTTTCATTTTTTTGTCTTAATTTTTTTTCAGAACTGTAATGCAACTAACTATTTGCTCAACAAACTCACTGAAGTTGTCAATCCATCTTTCACTTCAAAAATGACATTTGTTGTATTTGAAGCGGCATCAAACTGACAGCTCACTTGTGGCACACCATCAGTTGATAGTGCATAATTACCGTTTAACACCACCGCAGTTTCTATGGGTAAACTATAACCCAAGGGGTTTTCGCTGGTTGGAACCATATTTTTATCCGGATCGGCAAAACTGATAGCAAACCCTTTATTATCCGAATTATCCTTTAGCATAAACACACAGGGACGACTAACTGATTTTATTCGTTTATCTGAGAATATCATACCTTGTGGGTTGTACAACACATAACCCGTTTGATTCAATTTAGCGGCTTTTACAATATGTGCATTACTGTCCTGCTGTAAAATCTGATAATCGGGAGCTTTCGATTTCATAGATTTGCTAAATTCCTTCATTTCTTGTTTGGACGTTTCCAACCTCAATACATAAGCATATTCTCCAACAGTTTGTTTCTGATGCTCAAAATATGACGAAACAATTTCACCCGTTGAAAGAAAAGTTTGTGCGCCTTTTCTCAATCGATACGTTTGATTAGGATACAGGTAATATCCCACTTTCTTTGTTTCATTTACAAACCAGGGCACTTCGGTGGATTGAATTTCACGATCTAGCTCTTCGGTATCGGTACTTGATTTATCAGCCAATGTCAGACTATTTGCCCCTTCGTTTGCCGGTTCCTGCAAAATACCGGTTTGTACATTGGTTAAATCCTTGCCATTGGATATGTTGCTTCCAAGCGCAACTATGTCGCGACTGAAATAGAAATAAGACTTTTTGAATCGTAAGTTGGCTGCAACAGTACCTTGATAGATATTATTTGTATTGGTAATTCCTCTGAAGGTTTTATCCTTGGGATCTACATCGTTGAAGTTACCCGAGGCATCAAATACTTGGGTGTAAATTCCGCCATTGTCATTGGTAGATACCCCACCCACAAACTCGGAAGAGCCATTTTGATAGTATTTCTGATCCAGCTGCGACACATCGCTCACTACCGAAGTTACTCCGGGTGAAAGACTGAAGTTGTAACCAGGAGTTAAGGATTTTTTATCTGCTGTATTTCGAAGAAGTATTGAACCACCAAGCTCTGTTTGCATCGGCGAAGTTTCTCCATCTTTCAATAAATTAATACCGCCTATATTGTAAAACAGAAAACCTTTGCGCACATACTGGGTATGATAAAAACTCTTGGATAAAGCATGGGTATAAACCTGCCAGGGTCCGAAACGATGCATATTGACACAACCATAGCTGAGCGTTACATGCACATTTTCTCTGCTTGCAGGCACAATACCCACCTTTTTCATTGCGGTCACCAGCTCGCTGTTGTTATTATAAATATCGGTTTCGGGAAAACTCAGGAAATAACCGCCTGTTTGCGGATCATAAGCTTGTTTCCCATCGGGCGAACCGGCAAGAGCCAGATAGTAAAAACCGTCTGCCGGAATTTTCGACTGCTTGTCAGGACTTCCAACGTAACCATCCTTATTCATAAGCTCAAAATGGACTTTCGCCATTTGTTGCATCCGCTTATGGGTTTCCTCGCTTACTTTGAAGGCTGTTTTGCTCATCCACCATAAGTACTGAGTGGCGCCCCGCCATGCCGCTACCCATCCATAGTTGTCAAACCGGTTGGCCCAATGATGAAACCAGCTACCATCAGGTTTTAGGGTACCCATTGCTGAAGGAGCATAATTGAGCGCAATATTATCCAGCCAACTCTGTAATCTGTAAAAATTACGCGCTTTCTCAGGTGAATCGGGCAACAAGGCAAAAATCGAAATCATCGACAACGAACCTGTATTCAAATCGTCGGCGCAGGAACTCCAATAAAATTCAGGTGTAGGATGCCGTTGAATTGTCATCAGCGCTCCTGATTTTAATGGCGTCAGCAAGCTATGTTCTTCATAGATAATTTGTTCCAAAGAGTATTGCTTCATGAGTTGAGCGGTAATGTCTTCAATCAATCCCTCCTTTGCCAGTAGGTCGCGCGCAAAAAATACCCCGTCGGCAAATCCGCGACCATTGTACCAAGCTGCGGGTACACTGCCATAGGTACAACAAAGTCTTACCAAATTACAAATCATTTTACCCAATTCAGCTCGTTCCTTCGAATCGGCTAAACGGTACCAAATCAACCCCATCTCACGCATGGTCAGACAAAGTTTGGTGTTTTTTAGGTACATGTGATCATCTGGTGAACCCTCCTGTGAATCATACCCACGAAGCTTTCGGGAATAATACAAGGGATTTTCGCCATTGGCATATTTACCTTGAACCTGAATATGGTAACCCGCGTAAAAACTTCTGAATTTGTCCATGGTTTTGGATGGAACAGTACTCAGTTTTGCAGTTTTCGGTATGCTGTTTTTGTCGATTTTTTGCAATTCATCCAAATTAAATACCGCTGGATTTTGCATAAACATAATCCGGTCATTGATATCTTTAAACCCTTTTAACTCTTCATCGCTAACAGTGCTTTTTGCCGGATAGGTGGATTTATCAATCACTTTTTCTTCGAAAATATTCGGAGTGGGTTGAATACCCTGCATATACCCGTTGTAAATCATTAGGTTATCAACAAATAGAGAACCCGCCGCACCAGCTGTTTGTTTAATTTCTATAGCATCTATACTCTGGGAGGAAGATACCGGAACCTGAACACAGGCAATATTCCAACCGCAACGATGGAGATAGATGGTTTTATCCATTATCACTTTTCCACTTGCATCTTTCAATATCAAGGAATAGGTTCTGGCAGACTTATCATCTGCAAACTTCTCCTGAAAAATACCCACGCTGAAATAATATGCGTTGCGCAGGGTTTTCTGCAATTTCACGGGTGCTTTAAACTGTAAAGTTGCACCGACTTTGCTTTCCCAACGAAGCGCTTGCGGAGCAGTCATGTAGTATTTACTGTCAGCCTGAATATTTCCATGAATTGAATTTACACCTTCAAAGGGGTTCGTCACATCAAAATCAAACATAATTTCCCGGTCGGGATAATATAACAATCCCCGCGAAGCAGTATCTGCAGGAGTTCCGATTCTTATATCCAGATAGTTGCCATGTTTCTCAAAAGCAAACAGTTGATAACAAAACAGAAAAGAAAGAAGTAAAAGTTTAGTAAAGTGATTCATATATTCGCATTTATCTTTTAATAGCAGTAGTATTGAACTCGCATTCGATTTTTTTCTGAATAGGTGAAAGCTTTAGATTATGCTGGTTCCATTTGGTTTTACGATTTAGATTTAGCATTTAAATTAGTATTTGTCAGCCTTTGAACCTAATGCAGGAATAAGGAGATAAAAAAACCATTCTGACTAAAATTAAAGTTGTTAAAATTGGATTTTAAAGTACGGGAATGCCTATCTAAAGCTGGCTTATGAAAAGAAAGTTATAGAAATAAGTTGAACCCGAGTGAATCATCTAAAAAACCAGCTTTTTGGTTACTGTGCCTCCATTGACCTGAATGGATACAAGATAGACAGCATGTGCACATCCGGCTAAAGAAATGTGCTGAGTATAAGCCTCTATCACTCCGGATTTTATCAAACTACCCTCAATGGTATAAACCTTATACGGGCTATTCAAACAATTGCCTGAGAGAGTAAATCCATCCGATTGTAGTAATACCGATATGCTAATTTCTTGATTGTCATTCATCGTGGTTATTCCGGTAATAAAGGGATTTACAGGCCACTGATTGCTAATCAGATAGTCTGACCATACTTTTTTCGCTGATGTTATCCACGAAGGCAAAGTACCAAGTCGTAAAGCAAGCTGAGCTTCGTAAAGCGATTCGGGCAAAACTGCTTTTCCATAGCTTTCGTAAAGTCCTAAGGTGGATGTTACAAAAGTACTTTTGCCCTGCCAGCCCACCACATTGGGGTACACTATTTTCACAAAATTACCGTAAGGCGGATTCAAATGATTTTCCCAGAATGCAATATTGGAAAAAGTTCCAATTTCTTTATGATTCCAATAGGTAAAATCTTTTCCGTGGTTGGGACAAACCAAGGCATCACCCCCATTACCAATATATTTACTGTTACAGGCATCTATCAGGGTGTAATAAGGATAAGAAGCATGGCTATCCGGTCCACTGCGAGTACCTCCCCGATAACGCCAGAGTACTGTGGCCGAAGCTGTTGCTGATGGACCCGGTCCATGCCATTCACCGGGTGAGTTTGCTGCATCGTCAATGTAACCTAACAAAGTGCCGTAACTACCTCCATTATTTTCCACCATAAAATGCCCCGGATTACCGTCGAAACGTATAAACAGAATAGTGCATGCATAACTATCTGATAATGTGATTCCTGAATTCATATCGGTAAATCGTAAGCGACGAATAAAAGCATTTTGTGCTAAAGACATCGTAATCCCCGACCAGCCGGAATCGTGTATGTAATTTTTATGGTGAACAAAAGTTTCATGAAAATTACCGTGAAACCAAAGATCTTCCACACCAAATCCCTGTGTTAGAGGAGTAACAGCTACGTTCCAGGTATAAGAAGCTGTCATATTGATATTAATTGGCTCGGCAAGCGAAACAACATTGCCACTGATAGCCGTAATCTTGTGTTTTTCGTAAATAGTTATTCCGTTATTGATCGTGGTGGTCCACTCAGGATAAGGCGTCAGTCCGGCTAACAATTCATTGTTGGCAGCGGGATTGGTCATTTCAATTTCAATAATATCCCCGACTTTCAGGGCAGAAGCACTCACAACGGTTATTTGTTTATCGCCACGCGTTGCATTTACCGAAAGCTGTGTTCTTAAAGGTTGACTTTGCCAGTAGTAAAACTTGAATAATGGTGGCGTACAATACATACAGGTTGTGTCGGTAGGAACAAAATGGTTGTTTATAAACAATTCAGTTCCACCCGTTCCACTACCACTTCCTCTTAAGATAATATTGCCTTTTGGTATCAGAATTCCGGCTGTTCTTCGGGTTTGTTCATTCATCAGAAACTTTCCTTTTGGGAAAAATACAATACCTCCACCGGCAGCTGCTGCAGCATTAATAGCTGCCTGTACGCCGTCAAAATCTTCAATATTATCATCCGGGATAGCACCATATTTGCTGACATCAAAAATCGGCAAATTGACATTTGGAATGGAATCCGCACCGAATTTGTAGCCGGCATACGAATAATCGGGCAAAACTGCAGTTGTCGGATTGGTTTTAAAAGCTGTATAGCAGGAAGCTTCAGTTTGCGATTTTACGTAAGCAAAAATCATCAATAAAAGTGATAGAAGTATGATTTTGGGGCTCATTAATAGAGGATTATTGTTGTTGATTTACTTGGTTTAATTGAAAAAAGTGATATAATTTAAATTTCAGTTCAGATAACAATCTTATTGGAATATCGGCAAACCGACGTTTTTATACAGGCAATATAGATTCCCGATGGCAAAGTTACAGTATCGCCTTTTTTCAGCTTATCTATAAAAACCTCCATACCTAGCATATTGAATATGCTTATTTCGGCATCCACCTTCATTTCAATAGCACCCGGCTTTATCAATACCGGAAAAGCAGCATCCTGAATATTGGTGACAACTGCATTAATATTCTCATACTCATAAGCTCCTATCGAAGGTGATGCGGCAAAGACATTTCCGGCTTTGTCACTCGGGTTGCCGGTTATGGCTATTCCTTTTGCAATTAAATAAGATCCGGTCAGCAATGTCCAGTTTGATTGTTTGATAGAGCTTGAGTCGGAACTTGTCCAAGCCTCACCAACATAAGATGTTGGTGATTTAAACAAGGGCGCATTTGTACCGGTATTTGTGGAAGCCAAAGCGGTGTTCACATTCACCACCACCGTACCACTGTTGGCTAAACCAGCACCATTACTAAAATTATTGCTCAGCAGGGAAGGAGCAGTTAGCGTAGCACTTTGGGCAATATTGGCTACGCTTGTCACAGAATTAATCACACTTTTGTTGTTCCAACATACGTTATTTGCCGCATAATGTGCGGTGTAGGTATTTTGCGTAAATCTTAATCCAGCATTAATGATATTGGTGGCTTTATTATTGGCAATAGTACAATTATAAATCGAATCGGAAACGATAGCAGAAGTAGTTCCTCCGTAATGCATTTGAACAGTTGCACCCACTGAAGATGTGGTTATGCCCGGCGTGAAACAGCTGTAATTCAACTCATTATTATGCAAGATACAATTCTTTAGGGTCGGAATTAATCCTGCAGTTCCGGGTACCACAGCCAATAACATACTACGAAGACCACTATTAGTTGTGAGTGTTCCCCAATTGGCAGTTACGATATTGTTGCGCACTATGTTATTCGAAAAGACAGAATTAGCTGCACCGTTAATGTCAATAAATGGATAAGTAGGAGTATCAACCGTGGCATTAAACGTGAGGCTGTTTTTCTCGAATAAGCAATTATTTATCATACCCAAAGATGAAAAAAACACCGAATAAGCACCTGAGCCGGTAGTTGACCAACTGGTAGTAACCGCCGAATTCTTAATTGTATTATTACTGAATTTTACGTTGGCTGCCGACACAGCAATCGTTCTCAAAATGCCTGTTGAAGTGGCTGAACCTATATGCGTTAGAGTAAAACCATCGAAACAATAGCCTGAATTTTTTACTATAAACGCGGTGGAATCAGTAACTGAGGAATTATTCAGGGCAGAACGTAAAACGGTGGGATATTGAAATTCCCAGGGCTCAACAATACCGTTTCCATCCAAATCTGTCAGTCGACGGTCAGATGGACTAAGTTCATCCCCTTTAAAACCACCATAGTAATTTAATGAAGCAGCAGTTGTAAATGGAGTAGTTAAATTATAAATACCGGATTTCACATACACATTAAAACCAGCCAAGGGTATCGTTGCTGGAGTTTCTAACGAACAGGCATCCTGCCAACTGCTACCCGTACCCGTACCATCGGGTGTCACATAACAAGCCGGTGCAGGCAAATCCACCAGCTTCATGGAAGCACCCAAAAACCCGCCACTCAAATCGGATGGGCGCAATAAGCGGGAGGTACTATTACTTAAATCTGCAACAGAAGGAACCCCCACCAAAGCACCAATGCCTTTATAAGCTGCATTTCGGGAATATCCATTCATATCCTTCAATAAGATGGTATCCTGATTGGGCCATACTCCGGTGTAGAGATTATTATAACCGTAGATGGTATTAATTTTATCGGGAATCACAGTTGATTTCTGATAAATGGCCGTGGGGATAGTGGGAAACGACAATTGATATTCTCCAAAAGTAATTGGCGTCATTGGAATGGTTTGTGCAGTTTTAAATACAGCATCTTCAGTTGCTGAAAGCAATGTGGACGCCAATGTATCGGTTGTTGTCAGCAGATTGCTCTTAAACAATGAAATAGCAGCTCTGACATCGTTGGTTGTACCTCCGGTATTCTTAATAACACTATTATTGGCGGTTTGATAAATAAAATTATTTGCAAATTTCAAATCACTGTCACCGACCACCCTGCCATCATTCCAAACATTTAATGCATAGTTAATGCCAATAGGACCACATTCCACCAAAGTGTTATTGGAAAATAAATTAGAAGCTGTAGCAACATAAGTAATAAACATCGATTTATCAAAAGTATTATTGATAAAACCTGAATTAGTCAGAATAGGACTATCAATTTTATAAAAATAATTATTCAACACCTGGTGATTGTAGCCCCAGGTCATTACACCTCCTTTACCTTCCAGGAAATAATTGGAATAGACCACACTGTTTGAACCATGTCGCAGAGAAAGATGACCATTACATTTATAAAAAGTATTGTTGCGGATTAGTACCCTCTTGCCCTTTTGTTCAATTATCTCAGCCTCACCACTGCAATCGTAAAATAAATTATTCTCAATGAGGTGGTAGCCATAGCATATTTCACCATTCCCTGTTTTTATGGCTGCTTTCCCGTTTCCGAGCTTTGGGACTCCTGTTCTTGAATAATAATAAGGATTGTAAAAGAAATTACCTTTCACGTGACAGCCACCAATTTCGAATGAAGTTAAACGAGTGTCGAAAAGACCTGATTTATAGTAATCGGTTGGAGTAACATAATAAGTTTGTAATTGGTTGTATGCATTTGTCTGTGCGGTGGTCGACAATTTCTCAATGTGCCAGGTATCAAGATACAACAACATTCCATTTTTCATATCATAAAATGTATTGTAATAAATCTTTGCCCCATGTGTCGCTACTACAAATTCGCCTGTAAAACCTGTAGGGTCAATTCTGTTGTACGACCTGCCATCAAAAACACAGTCCTGCAAGGTGGAACTATCTACGGTAACAATTGCTGGAGTTGACTGGACGGAAGAATCAACGATAATATCTTTGAAATAAATCCCCTGCAAGGTTGAACCATTTGAAACCTTTATTAAAAACGCACTGCCTCCAACCGTACCGCTAAAATATACATTGGCATTGACTCCCGGCGTTACCGGCCGAACAGTTTTACCTCCGTAAATAGTAACGGTTTGATTAAACCGATACGTTCCCGGATTCAACAGTATAGTTTTGTAAGAAGAATTACTTAACGCACTTAAAAATGACGATTCTGTGCTCACAGTAATGCTTTGACTAACTCCTACTGTAGCATAAAGGATAAAAATATAGCCAATCAGTAATTTCCGCATACGAAATTTATGTTTTTTACTTCTTTGCATCCATAATCCACTTTGGCAATTTACCCAGACGGAGTTCCAGTTGCGCTTCGTAAAGTGATTCGGGTGTAACTGGTTTTCCCAGACTTTCGTAAATACCCAAATGTTCTTTTACAAACGAAATTTCATCACCATACATACCGATAATGTTGGGTTTAACGATTTTTACAAATTTGCCGTAAAATTTGTTTTGTTGATCAGTGCTGTTATCGAATGATTGTGGTTCCCAAAAATCCACCTTATCGAATTTACCAATTTGTTTTACATTCCAGTAAGTCAGGTCTTTCATGTGATTGGGAAGCAATTCGTAATTTCCACCATTGCCAATGTATTTAGAGCTAGAAGCATCTACCAGCGTGCAATAGGGCCAGGAAGCATGAAAATCGGGACCACTGCGTGCCTGTCCTTTGTATCGCCAGATAACGGTATTGCAACTGCTGTTGGCACTGCAGGGTCCGTGCCACATGCCGGGTGCATTGGTTGCATCAGTCACATTGGCTATCAGTACACCGTAACTATTGGTAGCACTAAGCATGGAATGACCGGGATTACCATCAAAGCGAATGTCAGTCATGGTACAGGCATAACCGTTTCCGATAGAAATACCGGTACATACGTCAGTCATCCGAATTCGACGGATAAAAGCATTGGCTGCTCGACCCATGCTGAGAAAGGTCCAACCGGCATCGTGGATAAAGTTTTTATGGTGAACAATAATTTCATGGAAGTTGCCACGAAACCACATATCTTCCACTCCCAGTCCTTCAGCAAGAACCAACCCTTCCACCTTCCAGTTATAGGAGGCAGTGATATTGGTACAGAGTGGTTCACACAGGGTTATTTCATTTTCTTCAATTTTGGCAATTCTATGTTTTTCATTGATCTGAACCCCTTTTTCATTGGTTGTTGTCCAGATATTCCAGGTATCCAGATTATTCAAAAACTCTCTGTTGGCTGCCGGATTTTGCATTTTGAGGGAGATAAAATCTCCTGATTTAAATCCGGAAGCATCTTCAACTACTATTTTGGTTTCACCACGTTTGGCGTTATCAAGTAGAACAGTTTTTGCACTGGATCCTTTGTAATAATTAAACGTAAACATCGCAGGTACTGTCCATTTTTTTTCAGGATCTTTGGGAAGCATGTACTGTTTCATAAAAATCTCGGTACCCTCAGGGCCGGACCCACTACCACGAAGAATGATATTGGGTTTTGAAATAACAATACCATCGCGACGACCTTCTTTCTCGTTGATTAAATAACGGCCTTTGGGAAATAAAACGATACCACCACCCGCAGCTTCGGCAGCTTTGATGGCTGCCTGCACCCCATCAAAATCCTCAATACTATCGTTTGGAATGGCTCCGTATTTCGTTACATCAAAGATTTTTCCTTTCACATCGGGAATTCCTTCAGTACCCATTTTGTAACCTGCCCATGAATAATCGGGCAAAACGGCGGTTGACGGATTTTTTTTGAATGCTTCGAAAGCTGCTGATTTACTGGATTGGGCGTAAGTAGAACTGAAACTAAATACAAAGATGGTGACAATAAAGTTGAGTCTTCTCATTTTGTTGAATTTTTATATAAGGTTGCTGAAATGGAAATACAAAAATAAGCCATGAAAGCTTACAACATAGCCCAAATTTATTCGGATAATAGCCCAATTTAGTACGGTATACAAAAATCCGGCACAAAATTTATTGAAAAAAAATTATACAGGTTTTTCAGTCAACATTTCTGACAATAATCCAATATATCCTAAATCCTGCTTTAGGATTAAAGTATTAGTTTACGAATAATTTTCTTAGCATTTATTTCAAACACAATAATGCAAACTGCATGTTGAATGGCTGACACAGGCACAAACTGTAAATAATCTGTAACTATACCATTAAATAAAGGTTTTCCCATGCTATTAAAGACAGAATATTTAGCATGAATACAATCGCCAAAAATATAGAAACCATTCCAGTCGCGTGATGCAGACACATTTAACACGTAATTGGTTGAATCATTTGAACCATTATTCAGCACACTGGTCCATTCCTTTTTCAGAAGATATCTGTACCACTCTTTTTTTGCTGCATTCACCCATTCGGGCAGCGTTCCCAGGCGCAGGGTTAACTGTGCTTCATAAAGCGATTCGGGAGTTACTGCCTGTTGGTAATTTTCAAAAATGCCCAATGTTGATTTTAAAAAAGTACTATTACCCTGCCAACCAATAATATTTGGTTTTACAATTTTTGGGTAATTTCCGTAAGGAGGATTCACGTGGTCTTCCCAAAAAGCGATATTGGGACTACTTCCATTTTCAGTATGATTCCAGTAAGTAAGGTCTTTCCCGTGATTAGGACATACAGCTGCATCACCTCCATTGCCAACATACCGGCTTTTGGATGCATCGAAAAGTGAATAATAGGGATACGAAGCATGAACATCAAAACCACTGCGCGATTGCCCCCTGTATCGCCATACAACGGTTGCCGAGCTGCTTGCCGAAGGTCCTGGTCCGTGAAAAAACCCGGGTGAATTAGTAGCATCGTCAATAAATCCCATCAGAACTCCATACGTACCACCCGATGCTTCTACACAAAAATGCCCCGGATTACCATCGAAACGAATGTGCATCACCGAACAGCCATAGCCATTGACAACTGCTATCCCCGCATTCATATCCGTAAAACGCAGCCGACGTATAAAAGCATCTTTGAATCGTTCGAGGCGAATAAAACTCCATCCGGCATCATTGATAAAATCTTTGTGATGAACAATTTTATCCTTAAAATTACCGTGAAACCATATATCTTCCACACCCAATCCTTCACTAAGTGGTAAATAAACCACATTCCAACCATAAGTAGCGGTTATATTGATATTGATTGGTTCCGACAGGGTGATGATATTTCCCTGAATACCCGAAATTTTGTGTTTTTCATTGATGGTTATTCCATTATTGATGGTGGTAGTCCATTCGGGATAAGGTGTTAACCCTGATAATAATTCATTATTGGCCATAGGGTTGGTCATTCTAAATTCAATCATATCACCTGCTTTTAAGGTCGAAACATTGTCCACCGTTATTTGCTTATCTCCCCTGAGTGCGTTCAAAGCAATTTTTGTCCGAACAGGTGATGACTGGTAATAATAAAAGTGAAATAAGCTCGGAACAGACCACATTTGGTTTGGATCTGTGGGCAACATGTAGTTCCGCATAAACAATTCGGTTCCACCGGCTCCACTACCACTACCCCTCAAAATAATGTTTGGTTTGGGAATGTGAATACCATCGGTACGTCCAACCATTTCATTCATCAAAAATCTACCTTTCGGAAAGAAAACGATGCCTCCTCCGGCCGCTGCTGCAGCATCAATAGCAGCTTGTACGCCATCAAAGTCTTCGAGATTATCATTCGGAATAGCACCATATTTAGTAACATCAAAAATGGGCAGGTTGGTAGTAGGAATAGAATCCACTCCGAACTTATATCCTGCATAAGAATAATCCGGCAGAAGTGCTGTAGCAGGGTTAGCTATAAAGGCTGTGAAGCAGGCAGGCTCATTTTCTGCCTGCAAAGTGAATACCCTAAAAAGCAGTAATGCTAAAAATATTTGTTTACATGCCTGATACATTCGATGAATTATATTGATTTTATTTTATAAATCAATGGCAAATTATCTGATAATGATGTTTTTACAAACTGAATAAGCAATCCTTCCTTCGTTTGCTTCCAACTGATTTTCGTGTTTGTACCCAATAATGAAACTGACTTAATTTTCATTCCCGCAACTGATTTAATCAGTACATCTCCGGTGGGTGGTGCCAGTACAATGGCATAAACCGCTCCCTGATTGCTGGTAAAACGAATATCTTCCGGTGTATAAGTTGGCAGCACATTGGGCAAATGTTCTTCTTTCAGTTCGGCGCGGCTTTTCATGCGGTGGGGTCCTTCGCCCATCACACTGAAAGGCCGGCTGCCGTAAATAGCTTCACCATTTGTTTCGAGCCAGCGTCCTACTTTAAGCAGGGTTTCCTCCTGATCGCCGGCTACCGTTCCATCAGGACGCATCACCACATTCAGAAGTAAATTACCGTTACGGCACGCTGCTTCTGCCAACATAGCTACTACTTTATCAGTTGACAAATAGGTACGTCCTTCTCCCTGATAATGCCAGTCGCCCATACTTTCTTCCAATTGCCACATATCGGGCAGAATTTCCTTGCTGTAATCGCGTTCCAACGCCTCTGTCATGGAACCACGCCTTTCTTTATCAATTCCTTTCAAAGTAATGATTCCTTCATCTGCCCCCTTGTGCCAGTTACGTTCCTGATTGAAATAATGCTGCGCAATGAGCGTTCCCACCCGCTCATCCAAACCCTTTTCTGGACTTGTGTTATCAAATTTCACCCACTGACGCCAGATATTGCTTGGCGACCACAGGTCAAACTCCAAAATATCAGGCTGATACGTATCAATCAAATCTTTGGTGCGCAAAAACCAGTTTTTGATAAAAGCCGCTGTTGGTTGGTCGCCGTTTGGTCCGCCCACATGCATAGGTCCGTATAAATCTTGTGGGTCATAGCCATCCCACCATTTGCCTTTTCCATCGGCTTTGGTCAAATAACCATCGTAGGGAATGCCTGCTTTTAATCCGGTGGAATCCGCTCCACGAGCCGTATCGTACCATCCCCAGGTGTTGATATTGTGAATGGAAACACCAAACCGTAGTCCTTGTTTTGTAGTCGCCTTTTTCCACAATCCTACAATGTCACGTTTCGGACCAATATTCACTGAATTCCACGGTTGAAACTTTGAATTCCAATTGTCGAAATTGTCATGATGATTGGCCATGGTCACAATGTATCTTGCACCCGCATTTTTGAAAAGCGAAGTTAACTTGTCGGCATCAAATTTATCGGCAGTCCATGTCGGAATCACATCCTTAAATCCAAACTCCGAAGGATGACCGTACTTTTTTAGATGAAACTTGTACGCTCCATTTTTTTCATCATACATATTTCGGGCATACCAGTCGCCATATTCAGGTGCCGATTGTGGTCCCCAATGTGCCCAAATTCCAAATTTGGCATTCCTAAACCATTCGGGGAATTTTCGTTGGTTGAAGGAATTCCAGTTTGGCTGAAAAACGCCTTCAGCGATGCTAAGTTGGTTTTTGTTCTTTACCGAATCAGCAGTCATCAGCTCTTTTTGAGTCATTCGGGCATTATTTTGTCCAATAACAACTGTGCTGAGAAAAAGAATAGAAATTAATATTTTCATTTGTTTTACAATTTGTTTTTATTTATTTTAATCATTTCACTCCCAGCAAGCAAGAATGCTCCGGCACCGTATTCCTGCGATTCGGTAGCGGTAACTGAACGTGGGTCGGCGCCAACTGCCTGCACCCAACCGAGCATTCCGCTATTTTTATCAATCGCCCAATTCAATCCTTTCCATGCTTTAAGCACCACCGGAAGGTATGTTTTGGATGAAAGTAAGCCGTTATTGATTCCATAAGCCAGAGCGTAACAATAAAAGCCCGATCCGGAAGTTTCGGGGGCAGGATATTCTTCTGTATCAAGCAAGCTTGAACGCCATAATCCGTCTTTTCCTTGCAACGAAGCAATACGCGCACTCATTTCCTTGAAAGCGGTTTCGAATTTAGCACGCGATTTGTAGTTTTTCGGCATATCTTGTAACAAACGCGTCAAACCGCCAATTACCCAACCATTTCCTCTCGACCAAAAGATTTTCTTTCCGTTTATGCTGAGTTTTTGGGTTCCATCCGTTCTTTCAGAAAAGCGGGAATCGCGGTAAAACAATTTTTCTTTTTTGTCGTAAAGCAAGTTATAAGTATCGAACCAAAGCACCGTCATGGTATCTAAATAAGCTTGATTTTTTGTAATCGAATACATGCGCGAAAAAACGGGTGGAGCCATATAAAGTGCATCACACCAATCCCAATTATCTACACCTTTCCAGCCAACTACAGGGCCGCGTTTGGGGTTTTTCAGAATAGCGTTTAGTCGAAATTCAACCTCAGCAATCATCTCTTTATCCTTTTTTAGTTTATATAGTTCAATATAAGCTTGACCAATACATAAATCATCGGCATGTTGAAAATTGGGTCCGAGTTTCCAATTATTGCGGGAACAAAGTGCCATAGCTGAATCGAGATATTTTGATTCGTGCGTAGTATTGTATAATTCATTTATTCCTGTCAGGAATGTACCCCGAATCCAGTTGGTATTTCTATTTTTGTGTTTGACTGAATCTTTATCCATATATTCCGTTTTTATCAGATTGGCCAATTGCCAGTCGCAAACACGGGTCATGGCTGATGTGATTTCTTTTTTTGCAGGAAGTTTTTCGCTAGCAGTGCTGGTTAAGGAAAACCCTAACAAACAAAGAAGTACAAATTTTAATTTCATTTTATTCGTTGATTAATTATTAATATGCACGTTAGCAAGGGGTTAATAAAATATTATTTGATTATTCTTTTTGAAATCAAACAGTTATCGCTACTTAAACGAAGCAAATACCCTCCATGACTAAGATTATTTGTCGAGATTTTGGTAATTGCTTCTTTGGTTGTAAAATTGCGTAAAATCCTGCCATCAATACTTACAATTTGTCCTTTTGCATTTTTCCAACCATCCGAAGTAAATGTAATTAAAATCTCATTCGGATATATTTTTATCAAAGGTTCATTCTGATTTTGATTGATATTATTAACTGCTGTAACATTTTTTTCAAGAAGGCACTCGGTTGTAAGACCATCTTTGCAGGTTACTGTAACAGATGTCGTTCCATCTAGGTTTATGCTGGTTTTGATAATTGGTGCATCCACTCCGCTTGTAATTACTTTATCCTTCAATTTCCATTGCCCTTTAAGCGTTAGGGTTAACTCCAAAGGCATACTGAAACGGAAAGGATTTGTAGTGGTTTCAGCATTGTGAAGATCAGGATCTGCCAAGCCCAAAGCCAACGTTCCATCCTGTTTCATTTCGGTAATAAAGGTACAAGGGGAACTTACTTTTGATACAATGCCTTCAGGAAGAGTTGTTGAACTATCGTAAACAACATAAGAAGTAGTTTTATTTCTTTCGCAGTAAACAATATGCGCTTTTTTGTCACGTTGAAGAATTTTAAATGGAGGAATTGAACTTTTCATTCCATTCGCTATATTTTTCATGCTGTCCACTGTTGGGCGTATGCACATTACATATTCATAACCGGCATCTGTTGGAACTTTTCCATGTTCAAACCAAGCTGAAACTACTTTTCCGGTTTGGGGACCAAAAGTCTGTGAGCCCTTAAAAAGCTTGACATTCTGCCCTTTGGTGAGGTAAATACCAATCGTTCCTGTATTGTTAATCATCCAGTTTATATTATCTGAAACAAAATTTTGGTTTATCAAAGTATCTTTCAATACACTTCCATTTGACAGGTAAATACTATCGTTATTGGCATTCATTGTTTCCTGAAATAGACCGGTTTGTACACTTCCGGGATCAGTTGATGCAATTCCACTTGCCAAACAAACCACCTGATTATCAAAATAGAAAAATGATTTTTGGAATTTTAAAGATGACGCAGCCGTTGAAGCATAAGCTGAATTTAGAGTCGCATCAAATGCACCTCCAAAAAGTCCATTCCCACTTTTCATAGATACACCGCCCACAAAGGTGGAACTTCCATCTTGATAATATAACTGTCGAAGTTTAAGATAATCGACATCCACCGAGGTAACCCCAGGTGCACGACTAAGGTTATAACCGGATGCAAAAATATATGCTCCACTGGCATCTACTGCCGCACCTCCACCCATTGATTGTCCGTAAACCAATTGTTGGCTATTCCGCTTCCCTGTTTCCAATAAATCAATACCGGAGATGGTATAAAATAAAGTTCCATTTCGCTCATATTGAGTTTGATAAAAATCTTTACTGACCATACGGGTGTAAACAAGCCAGTCGCTCCTGCGGTGAATATTCCGACCGGCATAGCTTAATGTGTGATTCATCTGGGGAGTTTCTGCCGGTTTTATTCCGGCTTTTACATAAGCAGCATAATCATTTGGATTGGCTGCAAAGGACGCATCATTTGGAAAGCTCATCCAATACGATGCCATTTCAGGTTCAATTTTTTTACTTCCATCGGAAGTTCCGGATCTTGCCAGATTTAAAAGTCCTGATGAAATCAATTTTTGCATATAATCTGCCGGACCTACATAGCTATCTTTTTGTAATAATTTAAAACGAACACGTGCCATGTGCAACATGGTTTCGTGAGCTTCCATTGAAACTTTGAATGGTGTTTGGCTAAACCAATAGAGATAATCTGTTGCCCCTGACCAAGCACCAGACCAGCCATAGTTATCAAACCGATTACCCCAATGATGAAACCAGGAACCATCGGGCTTCAAGCAGTCCTGAGTTCCCGGACCGTAACGAAGAGATAAGTTACTGAGCCAATCGGATAAGCGATACAAATCCCTTGCTTTTTCGGAATTGTCGGCACCTGAAATAATGGCAAGCATCACCGCTTTGTGTTGTGTATTCAAATCATCTGCGTTCATTCTCCAATAAAAGGCAGCAAGTGGTGCGGCTTTTTGGTAAGTTCCCTGCCACCACATCATATCGGGAATATTATCGAAACGATGCTCCGAATATAGAATTGTACCCAAATCGCCCATCATTTTCAGTTGTTCCATCATTCTATCCAACAAACCCGCTTCCTGCAAAGCATCTCGGGCGTAATACACACCATCAGCAAAACCACGACCGTTGTAATAAGTATCAGGCATACCACCATAAGTGAGGCAAAGTCGAACGATATCGCAGATATATTTTTTCAGTAGCGCCTTTTGTGTAATATCCTGTACAGCGTTATAGTCTTTACCCATATTCATCATATTGGTGCACAATTTTTCATTGAATTTATAAATGGCATAAGAACCCAAATCACGTGACTGACCAGGAAGGGCACGATGGTAAGGCAATGGATTCATACCATTGGCAAAATTTCCTATTGTGCTGATTTTAAGACTGTCATATATCAGTTTGTACGATGCCATTGTTGAAGCACTTTTGCTGGTTACAGGCGTTAGAGGTGGCATCACCTTATCAGAAATGGTTTTAAATGAAAGTTTCTCATTATCTGTTAGTACGGTGGTTGGATAGTATGAGATTCTGTCAAGAGTAGACACCGAGTCAAGAATTTGTGCTGTTTGTGGCCAGTTGTCAGGACTTTGATTCAAATAAAACATAAAATTATCTACGTAAACATCACCTCCTAGACCTCCCGTTTGCTTAATGCGAACAGTTTTTATGGTCGTCCCTTTTGAAATTGTCGGTACTGTACAAAGAATATTCCAACCAATTTTACGAAGATAGATATTTAAAATGCCAGCACTTTTGCCATTAACATCAATAAATTCTACTGAAAATGATCTATTTTTTCCATCCACCGGTAATTGCTCCTGAAAAAAACCTACCGAAATCATAGGAACAGCAGAATTGGGATAGCTTGTACCAAAGGTCATTGGCGCATTAAAGTTAAGCGTACTGCCAATAACGGTATTCCATTTTAACGAATTGACTTTTGTCATGTAATATAGATTGCTCACAGCTATTGTCCCATTCTCAACCGTAACTCCAGTGGTTGGAATCGATGTGTCAAAATCGTACATAACATCGTAGGTGGGATAGAAAATCATCCCTGTACTATTTGGATCGGATGCATTAAGAATTCGCTTGGGAAGATAATTTCCAAGCTGTGCCGCCTTAGCTATATTGACAATTGCCGACATTCCAATTAACAATATAAGAAGCTTTTTAAAATTACTTGATTTCATGTAATTAATTTGTAAATTATTTTACCAAGTTTATAACTCACTCGATATGAATATGATATTTGGTTTTTTATCTCCAGCGTTAATTCTTATTTTCACTTTCAAATTACTTATTGATGGCAACAGTAGTTGGTATATAATCCACTTGTAGAACAAGCTATTCACTATTTTATAACTAATCGTTTCTTAAGCTGTGCCTCATACAACGAAATCGGATATACCAATCCTTTATTCAAATCCTCGACATAAAGCAACGAATCCGAACGGTCATTGTCAGTTCCATCAATAAGCAGCGGTTTATTATCGGAACGATAACCAACAATGATACTTCCGGGATACATTTTGTAATGACCGGTTTTAATGCCTTTTCCTGTCCAGCTTCCATGGTTGAAAAGTTCAGTAGGTTGGTTAATTCCTTTGGCCAATACATTCCACCACACATTGTACTTTGCTGTGTGAGGCATATTAAATCCAGCTCCACCACCATTGATACGGTCAAATCCAGTTATCTGTTCAAAAAGATTCCATGCAGGAGGAGAATACGTTCTATGAGCAAAACCATGAAAATCGAAGTTACCGGCTAAGCTATCCCGAAAATTATAGTCAATTTGCGAAAAAACATTGCCGTACACATTTCCCTCGCCACTAAGGATATGTGTGTAGTTGGATTCAAAGCGAACGTTTCGGATTAAATTATCGGAAGCATGAGCATAAAGTTTAACGCCACAATGGCCATTATGACCGCTTGTTTTGATATTTTCGATGGTTACATTTCTGCAATCCTGCATATAAACAGGGTTGGTATAATTGTCAATGCTAACGTTTCGCATCCAGCCATGTGCCACCCGACAAAAATTGACGGCATCCCAACCATAATCCATAATCATTGAAAGCCGGGGTGAGTATTTTCCTCCGCCATGATGCAGGTAAGTTCCGTCCCAAGCACTTTCAAAACGCATATTCTCAATGCCTACTTCCCTAAGCATTTGTGCAGCTGCAATGACAGGTTTAAATTTTGTCAGAATATCCCGACGCAAAGGTTGTTTCAGAATAATGACATTGGATGCCGGAACCGATTTCACCTCCATAAGGTACTGAAACGAGGCTACTCCTTCAACTCCGGCATCGTGAGCAACCGTTAAATCAGGGGTAATATCCTGTGGTTTATAAGACAGAATATCCTGTATCAGGTTGCCATCAGTGCTAGTGTTGTACATGCCCAGCAAAATCACATCGTCGGCTTTAATGTTTTTTGTGCTTACCACCATCAGTTTTGTATCGCCTTTATGACTATCTTTTGTTACTGAGGTCAATAAAGTTGCCTTCAGTATAGATCCGTCGGAACCCGGATCGGCAGCTGAACCACTTTTATCAAAACGGATTATCGGGTTCAGAGGCGAAATTCCCCAAAACAATTCTGTGGATTGAATTTTGTAACCAAATCGAATGACCGAGGGTGAAATCCACGGATTTATTTTTTCCTGAATAAGAGTTGAACCATTATAGATAACCGTACCATTCGGTGCATTACTTTCACCCCGAAGTACCACATTATCGTAATCAATTTTGAGAAACTGAACACGAGTTGTATCCATATTGACGCAATATTTCCCTTTTGGAAATAAGATAACACCACCACCTGACTGCCCAACTTCGTCAATTAATTGTTGGATAGGAACAGTTAAATCAGCACCTGTATTGGGTACTATGCCCCGTTCGGTAACGTTCACTTTTACGGGCAGATTCGGTATTGCTTTTTCGCCAGCATGATATCCGGCATAGGAAAAATCTGCCAAAATTGATTTAACAGGATTCTTCTGATAATCAGTATAAATCCGGGCAGATTTCTGTGCTGAAACTTTCGGTAACACACAAACAGTAAATACAACAGAAAGAAGGTAAATTGTATACTTTCTCATTTGAATTTTTTGTAGCTAGTTGATAGGTTTTGAATTAATTAATCACAAGTTTCCCTACAAAATCCCTGTATTTCAGCAGGTAAATTCCGGGGCTCAATCCATCCGTTTTTGCAGAGAAAATCGTAATATTATTCGGTGGTAAGAACTGATTCATTAATTTTCCAGTCAAAGTATATATCTGGCATAAATCAGTTGAGTCAGTTGGCACAGAAGTTAAAATATTTACAGCTATTCCGGCTTTAGTCTGATTAGGATAAATACCCGTTTTGTTTTTTAAGTTTTTAGATAAACCCGTAGTAAGTTTTTTCATAGCCAGACTAACTGATTTTCCCTGAAATTCATTTTGTGGCATACTGATGTTCAACACCGTATCCAACCCGTTCGTAGTGCCTACATTGCAAAACGCTCCGGAAATGGTTACCGCCAACGAACTTAGAGGCGTGGTTTCGCAATATGGATTGGCAGCCGAAACAAAAACAGAATCGGCTGTCCAGCGAAGTTGAATCACGGCAGGATAATTCACCTGACAGGTTCCTAAACCGTTAGGCAAAGTTACTTTTCCGGCTTTATAGAAAATAATCTGCGCAATATTTCCGGTTTTGTCTAAAACTCCCTGAATATAATTCGTATTGGAAATAATGCTTAACGGCGGATTGGCAATATTTGCCAAAAGCGCAGCCTGAGTTATGGTTGGATATACGGCGTAGGCATATTGATCGTTGGACGGAAGATTCCCGTGATTAAGTCCGATCCAGGCAATGGGAGTTGTTCCCAGTGTAGCCGTTTCGTAATTTAATTCACTGTTAATCAAAAATTGATAGCCCACATTGTTGATATACGCCCAATCGGAAGTAATTGGTTTTAAGGCTTGTGCTGCAGAAAGTGTAGTAGCAACTCCCTCATTATCAACAATAAATGAACCGTTGTATTTCACCTGATTGACCGTGGTGGCATATGGTACCAGATAATTGGTGCCCGCACTGATTCCCGACCCAAGTGCAACATAATAATCCGAAAAATAAAAATACGATTTATAAGCCTTCAGGTTAGTTTCAGTCTGGTTTTTATAATAGATAAAACCACAGGCACCTGTTTTTCCATCAGACACTCCGCCTGCAAACGCATCCAGATTCGGACTGTTTAATCCCCAATCGACCAGAGGCAAGGCGGTTGTTGTTGGTTTTTGCGGAGCTGTGATTCCCGGTAATCGTCGCCAGTTTTGATCGGTCAGTGTTTCATAACGTTCATTACCTGTGATATAAAGATAATTTACACCCGAACCGGTATAATAATTAGTAAGTCCCTGACCATTACCACTTTCGCACCCAACTGAACGGGTAGAAGTCATACGGGTACTGACCATATAATCTTTTCCTTTCTGAACCATAAAATCGTGCCGCCAAAATATCTGATTACCGGTTTGAACGTTCTGTGAATTAGCTGGCGAACTGAGCGTCATCCAGTTATATAGCGATTGTAAAGCTGCCTTCTGTTTGGTATTTGCGCCGATTATTTTTGATAATTGGGAAGTCAGCGTGCTGTAAGAATCAGCTTCAGGCATTCTACCATACTGGTTTTGATCTAAAATATTCCGGAAACAACTCCAGCTGACTCCGTTCAGGAAAAGATTTTCGAGAACTGCCACTTTATTATCCGCAAATTGAAAGTATGTTCCTGCTGTTAAAGTGAGAAAACCGATAATTCCGTTGCTATATTCTTTTCCATAATTACCCATATACAATTGTCGTCCGTAATTTGTATGTTGTGAGAAACCATAATCGGGTTGAATACCTTCGGCGGTGACTCCGGTCACAATGGATAAAGCGTTGGTAATGATTGAAACTACCTGATTAATCGTTGTGGCATCCTGATCAACAATGGCTGATGCCAGAATGTAATTACACACATCAGTTGTATTGGCACCTGTAGGTGTATTGGTATAAGTATTTATATTGGCCTGTGTCCATTCATTTCTGAAATAGGCCAGCATGTTGGCATAGTCGGTAGGACTAAGTGTTTTTAAATCTCTGCCCATTAACACAAATGACGGGTACAGACTTTTAGGCCAGCCAATGGAACGCCACCACCAATTAGTATCTGAAGGATTATAACTCCGCCACCAGTTCCAGGCTTTTAAATATGCGTTAAGATAGGTTGTACTATGATAGTTTGAACCTGAAGTTTGATATGCTCTGGCTATTTTCAGCATTTCATCCAAATGTTCACGTGGAGCACCCGTATTAGGTGTAGGTTGTGTTGCCGGATAGGTGGTAACATTTACAAATGTCCCATCAGCATTCTGATTGCTCAGGTTATAACTGTTTAATCCGCTGCCAAAACTCGTACTGTAAATTCGGGAGTACATGGTGTTGTAATCAGTGGCTGTTTGGGCATGTAAGTGCCCAAATAAAAATGACAAAACTATAAGCGCAAAAAATCTAATATTTGTTTTCATACTTTTCATTAATTTATACCGGCACCAAACTTGTTTTGTTGTTTGCCTACTTCATTTACTTTCAAATCATTAATTTCCTTTCTCAGGCGTTCGTTTTCAAGTTGAAGCTCCGACTTATTTAGCAGTTTCTGTACGGATTGCAGCGCTTGTTTTCCAATCAAATCCACTTCTTTTTGATTGAAGATAGTCGGTGTGGTATCTTCCAACGAATTGAAAATCAATTCACCTCCAACAGGCGTTTGCGAACCTTCGTGAACAAGCGAAGCGGTAATCCGTATCTTTCCGGCTTTGGTGGTAGATTGTACCAAAACCGGCGCAGTGCCCCATATTAACTCGCTTGTATTAGTTTGAGTACTTTCATCGCCGAGCAAACGCCCTTCGCCTTCAATGTTAAATCGTATAGTGTTACTATTCAATCGTTTCACCGTTCCTTTTTTATCTACCATCTCGGCAATAACGGTTACAATATCCGATCCATTGGCCAATAATTCAACGCCATCATTATCCAAGCGCAGCCGGATATGATCTGCACGTTCGGCCGGACTTACTTTGTAGCTTGCCACAACTTTTCCATGAATCAATCCTTCGGCCAATAAATAAACTTCATCCTGTTTACCGGCTCTTGCTCTGCCTTTACAAGCCATAAAGTCGAACATATTTTTAAACGTAATTATAGGTGATGGCATACCCTTACGGTTAGGATCTTTCTTATAAGATTCCTGTTTCCCATTTTTCAAAAATGTAAGCCGCACTTCATCACAATTAGAATAAACGGTTACATCGTTAGGCGAAAACGGGGTCATTTCATTGGCAATATACAGCATTGGACCCGTTTCGGACAGAAGATCGGATTTTACCGGGCTACGCTGTGACATAAACATATAATACGAAGTCTTGGGCTGACGAAACGCATCCATAATACCGGCAAACTGCGGATCGGGATGATAGCCACGCTGATGGTCGAACGAGTGCCAAAAACATGCTCCAACAATTTGGCGTGGAGAGGTATATAAATTCTGTAAGCAAATACCATTAAATGTTGGTTTGATTTGATTAGCATCAACATTCGCCACAAAAGGAAGCGGCCATTTTTCGTTTACTACGCCTGGTTTGCCATAATGAAGTGCCTGAATAAGCATAGGAACCTCACCCCAGTTGCGATTTACACGACTGTCCGAATTCTGAGCACTCCAATCGTCCACATTATCGCCCCACTCACGCACAAAGTAGGTTTTTGTTGAATCGAGTTTATTCCCTGGTCTCAATAATAACGAGAAATACTGGGCGCCATCAGCACCATCATCACAAGCCGATGTGCTGTATGGATAAGGATATTCCTGCTTGCATATTTCGGCAGCATTTTTGGCAAAATCTTTCGGATAAGAAGTCTCATTCAGAATGGGTTCCCAAAAGAAAAGCGAAGCATGATTACGGTGAATCCGTATCATATTTCGGATGTCGGAATATACACTTTGGGCAAATGTTGGCCTGTCACCCCAAAACTGCCAGCCCGGAGTTTCAACCAATGCAAAAATTCCAAGTTCATCACACGCATCCATAAAAGCCGGATCGATAACATAATGAGTTCGAATCACTTTCATTCCGGCATCACGAAGTTTTTTTGCATCGCGCCATTGGATTGAATTGGGAAGTGCATTTCCAATGACAGCAAAGTCCTGATGACGATTGGTTCCCATTATTTTATCATAAGGTTTTCCATTAATCCAAAGACCTGACTTTTGTTTAAATTCAATACTCCTGATACCTATTCTGGTGCTATAACCATCAACAATATTCCCTTTGTTATCTTTTACATACACGTTCAGCCAATACAAATAAGGAGATTCTGGACTCCAGAGTTTGGGTTGTTTAAGCTCAAAACCTTTCGTTGAATAAGCTGCTTTTCCGCTTATTATATTTAATTTCTGAGCGATTCTGTTCACTATTTTGCCATCCGTTTGTTTTAATTCATAGATAAGTTCAGCGGCAAAATTCGTGGACAATTCATTACGAATATGCGTTTTCAGATTCACCAGAGCACTTTTATCCGAAACCTTATCGTACGAAATGAAAACTCCGCCACCGGCCACTTCATTTTCGTAATTGGGGTCGGTAATGTGTACGTTGTTTGTTGCAATTAACCAGCAATCACGGTAAATGCCGCCAAAATAACAGAAGTCTAACACATTCTGTGCCTTTCCCGGCGCATAGCTTGGGTCATCGTTGTTATCAGTCCTAACGGCAATCACATTTTCTTCGCCCCATTTCAAGTCATTTGAAATATCGGCAATAACAGGCAAATATCCTCCAACATGTTCGGTTAGCAATTTTCCGTTTACCCACACTTTGCATTTGCCCATTACGGCTTCGAAATGCAGAAAAAGTTTTTTTCCTTTCAATGCCATATCCGGTGTGAAATGTTTGCGATACCAGGCAGGTCCCTGATAATTAATACTCCCGCTTGCATCCTTTGGCAGGTATTCCAGTCCGTGCGGGACTGAAACCACTTCCCATTTGCTGTCGTCGAAATTTACTGATTCGGCGTTTTTGACATCCGTTTTTACAAACCGCCATGCCACATTCATGGAATAAGCCGTACGTCCGGTTCCTGCCAATTGATAAAATCCGGCAGTTGAAAATTGAGGCTGATAAGCAGCTGACAATGATAAAATAATGCTTAAAGCAGCAAAAAGAATTGAGAATCGTTTCATGTTTTGTGTTGAAATTAATTATGCTATTTTGTACCGTTCACCGCAAAATAATATATCTGACAAGCTGTGTTCTTACTATCTTTGTTTTTATCTTCGGACATTTTCATGATTAGTGTATGCTTTTTGTTTTTCAAATCACCAGCAAAAATATGGAGCCAGGGAATATACAGACCTTTACTCCATTTGGTAAATAAATCCAGCTTTTTGAAATCTCCACCATCAATACTATATTCCACTATGCCGGCATTGGGGCCGCAAACACTATAAATACCAATAGCAGTTCCTTCGAACTTAAATGAAAGTTCTGATTCGGGAGTTAATGCTTCCAGCATCCCCACGTTTTTGAACCTCACTCCAGCCGGTTCTTTTGGTGTCCATGGGTTTTCGTAAAGCCAACCGGTTTTAATTTTAGCTTCACGCGGGTCAACCAAAGTTCCATTGAAATAACTAAAATTATCCAGTGGCTTGGTTGAAATAATATGTGGTTCCAATTTGGTCTTCGGATTTGGGACCGACCACATTTTATCCAGCAATACCTCCATCGTTGCAGCATAAAACCGTTGTCCGAATGGTAATGGATGCGTACCTCCAAACTGTTTCCAGTCAAACTCACCGGCTTTCATCCGTTCAGCAATTTCCTGTGCCTGATTGATGGACGGAATCTGATAGTATTCAGCCACTTTTTCGTGATTCAAAATTACATCGGGCTGTTTTCCGGCATTCAATACCGGAATAAACCGGTCATAAATAAAATGTTGCATCACAATATCCATGTTCGGATTGTAGATCAATGCCTGACGCACTTCGCCTTCCATGCCACGGATTTGAGCTATTGAATCGAATCCGTTTGTATCATCGTTCACTGCCGCTTCCACAAACAACAAATCAACCTTTCCGTTTTTAAACACATCTTTCTTCATACGGAATGAGCCTGGCGTAGAACCTGTAGAGCCAATTCCCGCTTCAATAAAATCAAATTTCGTGTCGGGAAATCGATTTGTCAGATATACCATTACCTGATTATGCCAACCCTTCATGGCAGTAATAGAGCCACCTAAAAACGCCACTCTTCCCACTTTTTCTTTTTCAAAAATAAGACGTGTATTATTTAAATTCCCACGGGAATTTAGATGCTGCTTCTGCTTATAGATAGCTGTTTGCCTGTTGATTGTATCAACAACATCAACGTTCTCCTGTGAAAATACAGTTATAAAACTTACAAAAACTATACAACTAATTAAAAGTTTCTTCATTCAATTATACCGGATATTAAATTATAACTTTTCGTGTATATGTTTGACTATCACTTTTAAGATGAATCAAATAGGCACCATGCACAAAGTTGATTGTTAGAACACTAGTTACAGATTTATCCATAACGAATCCCTGTATAGTTTTTCCATCAAGACTTAAAATCTGACCGGTCGTATTGCTCCAGCCATCTACAGGCAATGAAATTGAAATTTCGGTTGGAGTAGCTATAATTTTCGGGTCTGATGCCTTTTGAATTGTGTCAATGGCTGTTGTATCGAGTGTTATTAATGCATCTGTTGTGAGTCCGTCCTTAAGCAAGTACTGGATGGTGGTAACATTATTCAGCTTGCTAATCACACTTACATTTGGAGAAACAGGATTAGCCAGTGACCAGTTGCCTTTCAGTTTTAGTTGTACTGTGTTTGTATTGCTATAACTCCACCAGGTTTGATCACTATACAAACCATTATCAATAAAATCCAGGTCAGGGTAAGCCACCGATAATTTCTTTTGAGTACTGCTCAGGGTTTTCAATATAAACACACAGGGTTTGCTGACGCTGATTACATCTTTCAGGTTAATATTCGAACCAGCATTGATAACTGCTGCTGCATAGCTATTGTTGCTTACAGATTCTACAGCATGAAGTTTATCAGTCATAGCCAGAACTGTAACTGGTGGAGCTGATCCCTGCATTTGAGCATCAAAATTCAGCATTTCAGTTCTCGAAGTATTCAGTTTCATAAAGTACGAATAAGTTACATTTTTGGGGCCAATACCATGATTTAACCAGGCTGTAGCGAATGTTCCGGTTACAGTGGTTGTATTCGTCCAGTTTTTATTACTCTGTGAGATACGCGAAAACCGCAGATTCTGCTCTACGGGTATCCAGTATCCAACCTTATGACTGTTCATCAGCCAGGAGGGTGAATACAGGTAGTTGGCAGCATTGTAAGGACTTGTGGTTAAACCTTTGTTATCAATATAGGTTGAATCGGTAGTGGAAACTGCATCCTGAAACAGGGTTGTAATGGTAGAATCTGAAACTACATTATTAGAGATATTACTTCCCAGACACACAATGGTATTGTCGAAGCAGAAATAACTTTTATTGCCGGTAAAGGATGCCAGACCTGAACTGTTATTTGGGTATGACGGTATTTGCATGGTAAAAACACCGTTTCCGTCCTGCATCGCCCCTCCCACAAAGGTATTAGCAGTTCTGAAATAATAGGATTCTTTACAGATTATCTTCGTGATATCAGCAAAATTAACGGACGTTGTTCCCGGCATTTTACGCCAGTCGTAACCGTTTGCACCAAAATCGGATTGTAACTTTGCTGAGCCATACCGAAGCCAGGTTGAACCATTAATTTCGAGCATTCCATTGGCAAAATAAGTAATCCAGGGATCATTGGATTGTCTTACAAATTGATATCTGCTGTTGGTTTTTAAACTTACTATCCATTTATCGCGTCGGTGGATAAAGGCCGCACCATAACTGAGGGTTTTGTGTCCAGATGGTTCTGAATTAGCCGTAAAGCCGGAAGGCGATAATTGGTTTTTGGCTTTATTTTCAAAGGCTGAAAACGTATAAACTGGCTGTCCATTGTAGGGTGCTGTTACCTGATTGGCATACTTGCGCATAAAAGTCTGACTCATGTAACTATCGGGTGCTGTTCCTCCGTTGTATTCTCCGGCAAGTGCCATATAACCGTATCTGTCAACAGATTCCTGGGTATTACCACCATAATCATAAGGCATTCCGCCTTTACCCGATAGCGTTACAGGAACGATATTATTTAAACTTCGCATATCCTGTGCCTTAAGCAAATCATATACAAGTTGGTAAGCTGGCTGAGTGACCTTAAATTCGGTATTCGACAGCACATAAACAATGCGGGTTGCCCAATGCAAGCCATCCAGCCCGTACTGGTCAATCCAGCCCCAGTGATGATTCAATGTACCATCAGGTTTGAATCCATCAAGCACTGTGGGTGAATATTGAAAAACAAAATTGGAAAAATACGAAGAAATAGCCGTCATATCGCGCACCTGCTCGGCTGGGTT
Source organism: Paludibacter sp. (assembly GCA_037132235.1). Classification (GTDB taxonomy): domain Bacteria; phylum Bacteroidota; class Bacteroidia; order Bacteroidales; family Paludibacteraceae; genus Paludibacter. The sequence continues at coordinate 24,155 of JBAXPM010000016.1, read as the reverse complement.
GTTGTTCAATAAATTAAAAAGTATCAGGCGGTGGGATGTCAAACGAAAGTAATCCATATCTTCTCCCAATTCACCTGTCCGATAAACCCGGCCTGTATAAAGTCCCATGCCTTTTGCCATGTAGGAATAGGGTAAAAAAATACGATTATAACCTGTATTGGTTTTAAAATCACTGAGTACTTCGGGGGTCAGTCTGCCACTTTGCTGCAATTCGGTTCGCATTAAAAACGTGGCATCGGCAAAACTGACACCATTGTTCCAACTCTCATACATTCCTCCCCTAAAAATTCCAAAATCGAACAGGTCATAAAACAGGGCTAATAAAGTAGCTTTATCTGTTGCGCTCTGTGTATTCCTGTAGTTTCTGGCGATGTCCAGAGCCAAATCGCCAAACACAGCCAGGGTGGTATGATAATCGGGTGTGGAATTATAAATCAGCGAATCAATGCCATTTAAAATACTGCCGTTTCTCACAATATTCCAGGTTTTATAGCGCGTTTGTAAATCTGTCATCGTTGCTGCAGGAACTGTGGCTAGCTGTACATCAGCCGAAACATTGAATGCTTCATCCATATTGACGGCTATTTGCTGAAGTGCAGTTTGTTGCGCAACACTCACATTAACCAGAGTTGTTGGCAGTTTGTAAAGCGAGGGCGAAATAAAATCCTCTTTTCTATCCTCAGGAGCCATCCGTAAAGCTGTCCAGGTGGCATCCGGACAAAGTAATACTTTTCCAAGGTAAACAGAACCGGAATTGTTGGGAAAACTGATTCTAATCTGAGTAGGGATGTCAGGTATAGTACCGCTAAGCTTACAGGTATCAAATCCCTGCGATACTGAATTGGTGGAAGCTATCTGATGTACTTTAAACAGATTCCAGCCGGGCTTGCGGGCATTCATTTTATAGCTTGCTTTCACAACACCGTTAAGCAAAAATTCTACTTTCACTGTATCCTGCACATGGTTGGCCGACAAATCTAAAAAAGGCATTAGAAAACAGCCACCCGTATTGATGGACGATGATGCATAATTGAATGGAAAAGTCAGACTTGCCCCCTTACTGTATGTTACAAGCATGGAGGAATCCTGATACACAGCAGTTTTGCTGTATTGAATTGTACAGTTAGTTTTAGCTAATGCTGTCATGGTAGCAGAACTCCATTCGTGCCAAGCACCTAATGCTTTCAGTTGAACCGGAAGAATCAGAATAAAAGCAAAAAACACTAACTGTTTTGTTTTCATAGTTTTAAGTAACTTTCAAAAAAAACAACTACCAATTATCCGTTCTGAACGAAGGCACCGGCAATCCGGTAGTACTGAACAAATAACCTTCTGTTTTGGGGAAATTACTGAATGCATAACGAATGGCAACCGGAAGTTTAACTTTATCGCTTGTAATCTGTATTTTCCTGAAATCGTTGTTCATTTTCATCATTTTAGCCGGATAAAACACTTTATCATTGCCGGCCATCTGAAAACATTCCACATTTTTATCAAAAGTTGTCAGACCATTTTCAGCATTATTGAAAGAAATAGTTATTACGCTATCTTTTACCTCAAAGCTTTTATATGTGGGTGATTTATACTCAAGTCCCTTAAAACCATAGGTTTCTGACAAAGCCCAGCCTGCCAGCCTTTTACTTACCGTTTGTTTTTCGGCGGGATGAATCCAGCCTTCGCTACCAATATCGAGAGTACACACCATGCCTGAATTTGGTATCATTGACATGGCTTTCAGTTGTTGGTCGCGCAGAAAAGCTGTCTGAAGTCCCTTACTATCACCATACGAGTAAGGTGCAATTTGCACATAATAAAACGGAAATGTTCCAAGTCCAAAATCGTCACGCCAGTTGCCCACCATGGCAGTCAGCAAATCTGCATAATACTGATAATTAGATCTGTTCGATTCGGCCTGATACCAGATAGCACCTTTAATTGTGTAGTTAATTATCGGGTGAATCATACCGTTGTAAAGATGCGAAGGGCGGTTTTGATCTCGTTCTTCCCGAGCCGACTGTTTGAGAGGTTCAGGAAATTTGGCTAATGTTTTTTCACTCATCCAGGCTTCAATACGCGTACCGCCTACACTCGAACAAATGATTCCAACCGGAACTTTCAACTTCTGTTGTAATATTTTTGCATAAAAATATCCCACGGCACTGACTTTTGCAACCGTTTCGGCATTGGCTGATTCCCATTTTCCGGTACAAGTGTCCTGAGGGCTAGTCATGGGGGCTTTTTTCACTGTAAACAGGCGTAAGTTTGAATTTTCTGCATCAAACAATGCATCGCCTGAACCCAATACCGGCTGAAAAGGAAAGCCCAAAACAGGCATTTCCATATTCGATTGCCCGCTGCAAAGCCAAACTTCGCCCAACAGAATATTATCCAATTGTAATTTCTTTTTTCCCATCCCGATTTGAATCGTATAAGGACCACCTGCATCGGCGGTTTTGACTTTTAGCATCCAGTCACCTTTTTCATCGGCTACTGTAGTAAAAACGGTGGTACTCCATCCGGTAGTGATCTTCAGACCCTTGCCCGGCGTTGCCTTACCCCATAATTTCACCTCGGTATTACGCTGCAATACCATATTGCTTCCCAGAACAGATGCTACTTTCAATTCTGCATTTACTGACAAAGCAATAAAAAATAGACTGACAAAAACTATTAAGGTGCTGATTCTCTTCATAATGTCTAATTAGTGGTTATTTTCTTTATAAGACTGCTTCCCGCTTTAAGTCCGGTTGGCATCTGAAATATAATTTCTTTCTGTAGGCCTTTGGTGCTGATTTTCACTTTTATTGTCGCAGGATTATTGGTTTCGCAAAGCGGATTGGCCAGGATTAACTCGGCCTTTTGTTCGTTCCAAAGCACAGCACAAGGCGCATCCACCGAAATGGATTGTTCTTTACTGATACTTAACTGACCGGCTGAATAAAAAATAATTTCATTTATTTTCAACAGATTATGGCGAACAGCCTGAATTTCGGGCTTATTTTGTAAAATGCTAACAGGTATTTTTACAGAATATTTATCAGCATCAATAGCATTCACGGTATTGGGTTTCACCAGATAAGCATACTCTGCATTATCGGGGTTGGTACCATGATTGATATTTAAACTGAAGAGGTTACTATCGCACGCCAAAACCAGGTTAGATGCCGGATTCAGGTTAAAATACCCAACTTTTCCGTGCAAAATCCAGCTTGCCGACTTTAGGATTGCTTTATCTTTCAGCGTTTTAGTTTTTCCGTTTTCAGAGAATTGAACTTTTCCGGCAATATTACACTGATTAATAGCACTGTACACATTGGCTTTGCCGTCGGTTTGATTAATTCCTGCACCCAGACAAACAAATTCATCATCAAAATAAAACCAGGATTTATGAGCTTTCAGCCCCCTACGGTCAAGAATCATTCCGCAAACGCCATAAGTACTGTCGGAGGCACCACCTGCAAAAGAATTGCCATTGCCGGCATTTTCACCCCAGTTGGGGATGGGAAGCGGTACATCATCCTGCTCGGCTGTTATTCCAGGGAATTGACGGTTGTTGAATTTTTTGAAGTAAGCGCGGTTATACTCGTTTCCGTCAACAAAAATATAGTTTGTTCCGTTTCCGGAATAGAAATTAAACTCACCATCGCCATTTCCGGCTTCACTTCCCACCGTGCGTGTTGACGACATACGGGTGCTGACCATATAATTTGTACGGCGGTTAATCATGTAATCAAATCGCCAGAACATGCGGTTGCCAGAAAGTGAATTTTCACCTGTAATTCGGCTGCAGGCTTTTTTCAACTCTGCCTTTTTACTGCAATTCAGTTTCTGAATCCGGTCCGTAAGTCCTTTTATCTGGCTGTAATACTGATCGGAACTGTTGTAACGCCCGGAATTATTGGGGTCGTAATTTTTGTTGTAAAAAATCCATTGTATACCATTAATAAACAAATCCTGCAATAAATCGACACCCGGCGTCTGATATTTAGTTCCATCGCAAAACTCAAGATAAAACATAACCGAATTTACAAACTCTTTTCCATAGTTGGTAAAATATAACTGCCTGCCCTTACCACAATGCTGAGCAAACAAGTAATCGGGTTGAACACCTTCAACCGGTTGTATCGTAAGCAATCCTGTCATCTTGTTTTTAAAATCCATCATCTGAGCGTCATTTTCAGTCAGAATACTGGCTGCAAGTGATCCGATGATTATATCCGCGCCATTAGCACCGGTTAGTCTTCCGGCTTCCGAATTCTCATAGCTCCAGCGCAGGTATTTAATGGTTTTATCAAACAGCGCTTTGTCTTTTTTTATTTCCGCTGCCATAAGAATAATACCCTTCGAAAGCTCCTTGGGATATGGAATGTAGCGGTACCACCAATTGGTTGCCGTATTATTTGTTTCAATCCAGAAATTAAGCGATTTCAGATAAGACTTTCTTAAGTCATCGTTATGATAAAAACCGTTTTCGGTGTTCTGATAAGCTGCTGCTAATATAATCAGATTCTGAACATGTTTCCGTGGTGAGCCATCTTTAGCCTGATAGTTAATTACGTCAAATTTACCATCCTGATCCATCTTACTGAGCAGGTTTTCAATGGATGATTTGGTTGGATTAGTCAGGTATTCGCGGTGCATCCGGTCATAAATTACCGAAAAATCCGACGCAGCAATATTTGTTGTTTTTCCAAATAGAATAAAGGCAAGGAAGGTCAGTTTAAATAAATACTGTTTCATTATTTTTTCATTTCTATTTTAATAACAGTGTCGTGCATATCGGGTTTTTGAGGCGATTTACTCACTCGAATGAATAAATTATCAGCTTCTTTGTTTCCAAACCATGTTTTATAAGTATCGAGTTCAGCTCCTGAATTAAGCATAAACACATTTTTAACTGCTTTCGAATCAATGCCTTTAGCATTTATATCTCCCAGGTTGGGGTAAAGCCAATGTGCAAAGACCAGATTGTCTTTCTGCGTATACCGTCCCCAATCCTGACGTTTCAGCGGACTGGCACCACAACCGTAAATACTTTCTCCATTTTTTTCCATCCACTTTCCTACTTCTGATAAAATATTTACGCATTCTGCAGGGAAATTTCCGCGTGAATCGGGTCCTACATTCAACAACATATTTCCATTTTTACTCACGCAGTTTACCAGACTATGAATAATCAGCTCGGGTGATTTCCAGTTTTTGTCCTGCTCGCTGTACCCCCAAACCCCATTCATAGTCAGGCAGGTTTCCCAGGGAATTGGGTTGTTGAATTTATCCACCAGCGGAGCTTCGGGAATGCCCTGTTCGGGTGTATCGAAATCTCCGAGTTCACTGATTTGTCTTTTGTCGCCTACCACGCCTGTATTTTCTTCCAGTCGGTTATCCAGGATAATTGTAGGCTGATTGGTTCGAATCATTTTTACCAGTTCCTTCGCTTTCCATTTTTCACCATAATATCCCGGGAATGAATAATCGAACCACATGATATCCAGTTTTCCATAATTTTTGGTCAGTTCTTCAACCTGGCCGTGCATGTATTTCAGGTAGTTATCCCAGTTGAATTTCTGTTTGGCATAGACAGAATCGCCCCGTTGAGGATGATTTCCCACATTCGGATAATCGGGATGATGCCAGTCGATAATGGAATAATATAAACCCACTTTCAGCCCTTCGGCACGGAATGCATCCAAAAATTCGTGAACTACATCACGTCCGCCAAACCTTGTACTTAATTTATAATCAGTAAGTTTACTATCGAACAGGCAAAATCCGTCGTGGTGTTTAGCTGTTAAAACAGCATATTTCATACCGGCAGCTTTGGCGGCTCTAGCCCATTTTCTGGCATCAAAATCCACCGGATTAAAGGCGTCAACGTATTTTTGATATTGTTCTGTAGTCAGTCTTTCGTTAGATTTTACCCATTCGCCACGGCCCGGAACTGCATACGCGCCAAAATGAATGAACATACCAAAACGGGCTTCACTCCACCATTGGGTTTGTTTCATAACTTCCTGATATCGTGCCTGATACTCTTTCGGTGGAATTTCCTGAGCCATTAGCCCCTGTGCCAATACAACAAGGACAACTAATAACAATTTTGTCTTTTTCATTGAGTTCATTTTATTGTTTGATTGTCACCGGTTTTCCGCATAAATCGCCCTTTGGCATATCCACCAAAATGATTTTACCGTTAAGTACTATCTGAATTTGCTTAAGGTTTGCATCCATTTGAGGGTCGTTGACAGAAAGTATCTGTTGGTTGGCTTTTGACTCAATCAGGATTATACAGGGAGCTGAAGCACTCAGCACAAGGTTTTTAGCCCTGAGCTGACTATTTGCCTGAAAGAAAACAACTTCTGTTGTTTTATAATCAGTAGATTGAACGGCCTGAATCAGGGTATCGTTTCTCAAAACACTGAAAGGCATTTTTTCAGCAGGTATTTTCTCACCGGCAAAAACCACGTAACCGTAGGTGTCGTTCACTACCTGTTGACCATGATCAATCCACAACCGGAGTATGTCAACTGATGCGGGAAGATTTTTCAGCTTTTTATTTTCCTTATTCATTTTTATCCAATCCGTTTTTTTGCTTTCGGATATGAAACGGGCATTTTTTGTAAATTCGGGCAAAATGCTGTAGGCAAATTTGTTTTTCTGAATTACCCAAACCGGCTTGCCATTTTCGATAAAGTTTTGAATTCCCTCTGAAACCGGCTTTGAACGGCCATTGCAGAAAATTTGCACATCTTCTGTCCAGGCTGTCTGGTCGATGGTAGTTCGGATATTTCCATCTATTTCAGGGTGCAGATTGGTTACCCCAGCTCCCAATGCCACAAAATAATCATCCAGCATAAAATAGGATTTATGTGCTTTAACACCATATAGAACTGGGTTTGATATATTATTAGTTCCTTTATCATTCACATTATCTTTATCACTACCATTCATTTTTTCAACTATAAATCCGGCCACTGCATTTACACCACCACTTGTAGCTGCACCGGCAAAGTTAAATTTGCTGCAATAGCCACGCCAGTTAGTAACCGGCTTAAGTTTATCCATCCCATCGCGTGCAGTAACTCCCGGCGTAGCGCTTACATCCCAGGCGCCAAAAACGGAGCGATATTCCAGTCCGTCTCGTTGAAACAAGGTCATGCCATCATCTGTAAAAAAGTTGTATTCGTCAGCCACATTCAATGCACTTTCGAGTCCATCGCAACGCACCGACGCCATATTAACGAAAATATGATAGCGGTCGGTCTTCTTCATCAAATCATCATTATTGAAAAACCAGCGCGTTCCGGTATAAACCCCATCATTCAACAGATTCATATTTATATTCATGTCATCTCCCTCCCTGACAAGTTGCTTCAATTCTGATAATTCGGAAGCAGAAAATGAATCTTTCCAATCGCTTAAGAGCGTATTCAGCATTCCCATGTAGCGGATTGGTTTGGGTTGAACATCATAACGCATACCCGTACGATCAAGCCCTGACAAGTTAAATCCCTTGTAATAATACCAGTTTGAGCCTCTGAAGAAATTCATTAGCGCATCCACATTTTCACGCGAAAGTTTCTTTTCCCAGGGCGATGCTTTCAGCATGTTCAGCATAGCCAGGGCATTGGATGTGCCGTCAATCGGATAACCCCAAACAAGGCTCTGGCGACCGTGTCCCCATCCGGCACCATCGGCGGTAAAGCCTTCAGTCCAAAAAGAAGTGGTGTTTGTATTTTGGGAAGTGGTACTTATAGCTTTTTGGCATACGTCCGACAGCAAATCAATCATTGGAATGGATTTATACATAAATGCAACCGGAAGTAAACTTCTGTATGCCAGGGCATTGCCACCAACCCACCAAACATGATTGCGGAATCGATCCATCTGAACCACATTCTTGTCGGTTTCGTCTTTGCGCAGTGGCTGAGTCCAGGCCTGCAATGAGAGCGCTTTCAACATATCGCAAACCGCTGCCAGTTGTTCGTCTTTATTCTTTCCGGATTCTACGTCATCCATTTTTTTCAACAAACAAAAGTAAGTATTCACTGTAGCAGTTGGAATGGCAAAGCACGAAGCATGAAAACGTGGAATGGAATTGGAACGACCCAACTCCATTTTTCCATAATGCAAAATTGCTTTGAGAAAAGCCTTGTATTTCGGGTCATTATCGCTTAGTTTTCCCTTTTTTATTTCAAGAGCTATTTTCCAAATTCGGTTGTGAGCCTCCACTAAAAAATTTGCTACCAGGTTTTCAGTAGAATAGAATTTTTCAAACCAGAGGTTTTCGGCATAAGTTTTCTTTTCGATAGAAATTAAATCCGTAAACCGTCCATCCTCATCAAGCTCTGAAATAGCTTTCACAACCGGGATGCTACAGGCATTCAACTGTGCAGAACGATACCCTTGCCTGGAAAAAAGTTGCCTGAATTTTACAATAGCTTCTTCTTTTACAGGGTCTTTCACTTTTTGCCCATCTGCATAATAACGATGATAGTTCGCAAATGCAAAATCAATTTCTTTTTGTTGAGCATGTATCAAAATGGATACAAATGTAAAAAGAATGATTGCAGAATAAAATTTCATTTTTATGTTTTTATTTAGTCGAATGGTTAATTATTTCCAATAACAAGTTTCATCACTTTTCCATCAGCCTGAAAGATGTACACACCGCTTTGTGCCAGATGACATACATTTGTCATTTGCTTTTTGGAAATGAGCATACCTAACTGGTTGTAGACACTAAGATCATGAATTACTGAAGAAAAAGTAACTTCATGACCATTGACACGGTAGTTTATTTTTTCATCGACAGGTTCGTTTACAGTTGTAAGCGTATATATTCGTTTAAGCTTTACAGTTACCGGAGACCCGCAAAACTCTCCACGAGGCAAATTGACTGATACGATATAGTTGTTACCGGATTTCGACACCGTTGGACCTGAAACTGGCAGTGTGGTAGTCAATGTCATGGTAGTCAGGGCACTGTTCATTTTGGCGTCGGTAAGAGTTACCAAAATGGAATCGGAATTGTAATTTTCAATTAATAAGGCTGCCGGTGCTGACAATTTATAACTATATTTCCCAAACGTAATTCCCTGCAAATTGTCATAAAAAACCCCTCCGATAACTGAACTGTCGGCAGCCGCAGTTGCCTGAAGTGAAGTCGTATTGGAAATAATCATAGGGAGTTGAGCAGGAATTGTGCTGGTTGCCGAAACCAGATAAACGTAGGTTCCGTTTGTTACTGTTTTTCCATGGTCAATTTGTAATTGCATCATAGCCTGGGTAGTTTCAGCACTGGTATTCATGGCCGGAGCCAATGTTTGCCATATCGTATTCCTTGATTCGGCGGTTAGTTTTACCTCACCGGTGGTATAAGTCGGTAGAACTCCAAAAGCAAAGCCATTGTTTGTCACCCATTTCGTTGCCACAGTGTTGTCTGTAGTGGTTTTCAGAATCTCGGAATAAGTAGCTGCAGTTACCGGGATGTTATTTACAGCCAAATCCGTTTTGCGTAGATTTTGTTCCACAGATGTAATTATATTACCGGCAAGTGAAGTATTAAGATTTGTAATTCCAGCTCCCATAGCTACAAGCATATCGCCCATCATAAAGTAAGATTTGTACGCCTTAACTCCATAAATACCCGGATTCTGATTATTGGGAGTTGTGCCGGCAGCAGTGGCAGGAGCATCTTGTTTTTCAAATATAAATCCACCGGCAAAATTTGTTCCCAAACTGGTAGCTCCGGCAGCAAAATTGTATTTGCTATTAAAGCCGCCCCAAAGAGTTATGCCTACCAAAGCACTGTTGTCAATCTGTCTGGAAGTAATGCCAGGCAAAGCACTCTGATTCAAAGCTCCATAAGCTTTTAAATACTCATCACCACTCTTTTGGTAAAGCGTGGTACCATCGCAGGCAAAAAGATTAAATCCATTAGCTGCGTCAATGGCACTTTCAAGTCCATAAGTACGAGATGATGCCATATTGATTAAAACCATGTAATCTTTATTCTTTTTTATCAGGTCATCGTTGTTGAAGAAATAACGTGAACCGTTGTAATTGCCATTTGGATAGTTTGCCATGGAAATTTTATAGGTAGTTGATTCCGATTTAAACTGATTCAACTCTGTAATTTCAGCCGTTGTCAGTGAGGATGAAAAATTTGAAAGCAATTTTGTAGCAAGGGTTGCTGATTTAATGGTTGACGCGGTTTTACTAGCGGTGGCATTTGTCCGGTCGAACAAGGGTGGAACATAACCATTATGATAGTAAAACGCAGAGCGACGTATGTAATTCAGAACCGCATCGACATTACTTCGGTTGAGTTTTTGCAGCCAGGGAGTGGAAGATAGTGTTGAAAGCAAATCCATCGCAGATGATGCTCCATCGGCAGGATAACCCCAAATCAAACATTGTTTTCCATGTCCCCATCCTGCCCCATCAGTAGTAAAACCTTCTATCCAAAATGCAGTATTGTAGGTCGTTTGCGAAACGGTTGAAAGGGCACCGATGGCCACCTGCGATATCACACTAATCATAGGCGCTGACCTGAACATGGCAGCCACAGGCAATAAGCTTCTGTAAGCAATAGCGTTTCCGCCAACCCACCATACATCGTTCCGGAATCTGTTTACACTCACCACATTATTGTCGGTTGAATCATTCCGGTAAGGCTGAGTCCATGTTTGCATGCCCAACGCTTTTAATTTTGCATTGGCAGCTATACTCAAACTGTCGGTAACTGTCCCGTTTTCAATCAATTCCATGGTGGATAGTAAACAAAAGTAGATATTAACGGCACAGCTCGGTATAGCAAAACACGAACGGTGAAAGCGTCCTGAAACATTGGGTCGTGAGGTTTCTAAATTACCATAATAAATAATTGACTGATAAAGCTTTAACCGAATACTGTCGGGGATGGATTTTCCTCTGAAATTCTCGGCAATACGCCAAATTCGGGCAAAACAAGTGTATAGAAAATCGCCCGCATTGTTTTGGAGTGTTGACGAAGTACTTTTAAATGAATTGCTGCCACTTAGCGAATTTTCGGTAGAAATATAATCCGTAAATTGCCCGTTCGGTTGAAGTTGTTTCAGGCAAATATCATAGCTGTCGGCTACTAAGTCCTGGCTACGTGAAAGGCTTTTTGAATAAGTCGTTCTCAAATTAGCAATGGCTGTTAACTCAGCGGGAGTATCGCCAAAGGACAATAGAGAGGGAATTAATGTAAAAAAAAGAAGTATGATTTTTTTCATTGAGATATACTCATATGACTTACACGTGTTTTAACAGGACATCCGGTGTTAAATACCATCGGGCAGCTTCATTTGAAGACTGCCCGATAAAGAACTAAACATGAAATCTTAGTCTAGTAATTCTAAATCGTCAATGTATAATTCTAAATTATCTGATAAAGTTTGTTTTTCAAGACCAAGATTCAAATTAATTGGTTGAGTAAAATCCCAGTTACCACCACCAGAAAATAATTTACCTTTAAGTTGAAGAGTGTATTTTTCCCATTTATTATTTCCTGTTATTTTTATTACGTCGCCTGGTGTTCCTGTTTTTGTCGATATACCATCTTTTATGATAAAACCATCGTAGTTGCAATTCAATTTTACCTCTATATTTGATTTTGCCCAAAACGTCAGGGTATAATTAATTATAGATAGAATACCCAGTCTTTTTACAATTCCCACATTGTAACGTGCCAGTATCTCTCCGGAGGCAGCCATTTTCAATGAATTCTTGCCTTTGTTTTTCTCGGTAGTGCTTAATTCAATAGCGCTTCCGGGAACTTTGTTTTGGTCGGCTTGCCAATACCAGTCATTACCTTCAGCAGCATTTTTTACTCCTTTTATTAAATTTCCATTTTCAAAACCACCGTTTTTCAATGAGTAACTTTGTGCCATAGCTGAAAAGCCTGAAAATAATACCAATGCAATAATAATTAGTTTTTTCATAAAATTGTAAATTTAAGATTTGTTATTTTTGATATGCAAATATAGTTTGTATTAAACTCTTACAATGGGTAAAATTATACATAGATATGCCGTTTTTGTACACGTACAAAACTGACATATAATTCATCATTGCACTTAGTATTGATACTTAGCAAAGTTTTTTGATGCGGCTATTCAAGTCTTAAAATAATTCGCTGAAATATCAGAATGGTTGAAAATCCCGAAAAACCGATACTTTTCAACACGTAAAAATACTGACTGTCAGTTTGTTTAAACTTCTGATTGTTTGATTTTTGACCCGTAGAGGGCATAATACAAAATAAATATTTCGCATATAATTACCAGCAACCAGGTCCAACGCCAACCATAAGCATCGGCCAGCCCACCCTGTAAGAGCGGAATAAGTGCTCCACCTAACACACCAATCATAAACACACCGGATGCTTTGGAAGTATACTTTCCAAGTTTACTAACAGACAAAGTGAAAATAGAACCCCACATAACCGAATGAAACAAGCCGACAACAACCAGCAACCAGGGATTATTAAAGGCTATGGCAAGAACTATAAAAACAGTTGCAAATACGCTGGTGAAAGCCAACTGAGTTTGAGGAGTTACACTTTTTAATGAACTCGATATCAAACGTCCAACAAGCATTCCACTCCAGTATAATGTGGCCATAATGGCAGCACCGATTGCAAAAGAGCCTCCCAAACTAATCGCAAATAAATTCAGATTGGCACCTATTGCCACTTCAGCTCCTACATAAAAAAATATGGCTATAACTCCAAGAGTAAGATGGCTGAATGACCAAACACTTTTACCAAGTTTTTCACCTTTTACGGTTTTGGTTTCTTCAATTTCGGGCAAAGAAATACGCGACAATATAAGTGTTACCACTGCAATTACCACCATGAGTGCAATAAATGGAATCATCAACTGACTAACCTTTACCTTTTCCATCGATAAACCGCCAAACACAATACCTGTTACAAAATAAGGAGCTATAGTAGTCCCGATTGAGTTGGACGAACCTCCGATATTTAATCGCTGAACAGGTTGTGTGCCTTTAACGTTACAGGCTGTGAGATAGGGATTTAACACAACTTGCATAATAGTTGCTGAAGTACCTACAATAAAAGAACCCAATAAAAAAATAAAATACCCAACAGGAATACTGGCCGAACTGATTTGTACATTGGATCCGGGAAATTGTTCGTAGTACCCGGATGAAACAAAGAAAATCCCCAATCCGAAAATCATAACAAGTAATGCCCTGAGCAGGGTACCTTTATATCCGAATTTGCTAACCCAAGAAGAGCCAATGCCACCAGTTAAAGGATATGCCAAAAACCACGAAAAAGAGATTAAGGTGGCAAAAGTATTTTTCAAATCACCTGCATTGCTTAGAAAAGCAGCTTTTAAAGGGCCTTGAAATTGACCGTTAGCTGTAGTTAAAAAGCCAACGATGAAAAACAAAAAGACCAGCGTTATAAACGGGCCTACATAATTTACTTCTGTTTTTTGATTATTCATAATAGTTTAATTTGATTAGAACATTTATTTTGATTATAGTTTTATTAAAATCGATTATTTTTTTTGCTCAATATCGACTCAATGGCTGTCAGTTCTTGAACATTGAACTCAATATTTTTCAGACAAAGCAATGAATCAGCCAGTTGTGAGGGTTTACTGGCACCAATTAAAACCGAAGTCACGCGTCTGTCTTTCAGCAGCCAGGCTAGTGCCATTTGCGCCAAAGACTGGTTTCGCTCTGTAGCTATGTCGTTCAGGGCTTTTATCTGACTGATTCGCTCCGGAGTAATCATATCCGATTTCAGGAAATGACCAATCGCAGCCCGTGAGTCAGCAGGAATTCCGTTCAGATATTTATTGGTCAGTAATCCCTGTGCCAAAGGTGAAAAGGGTATGCAACCAACACCATATTGCTCCAACACATCCAGCAAACCACCTTCCACCCAGCGTTCGAACATCGAGTATTTCGGTTGGTGAATGAGACAGGGTGTTCCCATTTGGTTTAGGATTTCGAAAGCTTTAGCAGCTTCGGGAGCACGATAATTGGATAAACCCACATACAATGCTTTGCCTTGACGCACGATTAAATCGAGCGCAGACATCGTTTCTTCGAGCGGGGTGTCTGGGTCGGGTCGGTGGTGATAAAAAATATCAACATAATCCAGTTTCATTCGTATCAGACTTTGGTCGAGGCTCGAAACAAGGTATTTCTTCGAACCCCAGTCACTATAAGGTCCATCCCACATGGTATAACCTGCTTTGGTAGAAATGATCAACTCGTCACGGTAGCTTCTGAAATCTTCGTGAAGTATTCTTCCAAAGTTAGTTTCGGCACTTCCGGGAGGTGGTCCATAGTTATTGGCCAGGTCGAAATGGGTAATTCCACTGTCGAACGCCAAACGAAGAATATTGCGGTAGTTTTCCGCCACATCAACATCACCAAAGTTGTGCCACAAGCCCAGTGAAAGGGCTGATAATTTAATACCACTGTTACCGCAACGGCGGTAAATCATATCGGTATAACGGTTTAAATTGGCTGTATAGGTCATAAGTATTGTTTTATTTGATTCATAACATTCAATCTGATTTCATATTATGATGTCTTAATGCAGATTTTGGTAAGGGATTATATCACTCAGAATCCTCTCACGAAACCAGGGGTCATTTGCCTTTTTCAATAAAGCCGGCAGTTGGCTGCAAAGTGAATTAAAAAGTTCTCTGTTTTTGTCAACCGGCAGATTATTCATTTGATAGGGATCTTTCAGATCGTCATACATAAGCACTTCAGCCAGTTCACTGGATTTTTTATCAATGGTCAGAGCCAGCGTATACCGTTCGGTTTTTAGTCCGCGTGCCACCGGAAAATAACTTATGGTCTTTTTCTCATTGTTTTTCTTACCATCAGCATCTCTGATGTATAAAACTGCTTTGGGCGCATTCTCAGTTGGTTTTAACCGGATAAATTCTTCGGATAAATCAGTACCTTCCACAGTGGACGGAATGGTGCTTTTTAATCCAGCCAGTGTCAATAGTGTGGGCATTATATCGGGAGTAGACAATAACAGTTTACTCACGTGAGGTTTCAACTTTTCAGGATAACGTATGATAAAGGGCACATTCATAGCCTCCGTGTAAGGGCTGTTTTTTGCGTCTTCCACATGGCTGGCAAGTGTTTCACCATGGTCGGATGAAAAAACCACAATGGTATTTTTATCAAGTCCCATAGCTTTAATTGCCGAAAGTATCCTTCCAAATTCGCGGTCAACTCCACTGATGTTGGCAAAATAGTAAGGTGCAGCCTTTTGTTTTTTTGTCAATTCCGGATTTACATTGGGACGAACCAACAATTTCGAAAGCGGAATGTCCTTGTATAAATAAAAATCCTCTTCCATGCAATCATTAAGTGACTGATATGGACTGTGAGGCGGATTCATACTTACCACCAGAAAAAACGGTTTGTTTTTGTCGCGTACGCTTGTCAGGTATTCAATGGCTTTGTCGGCTTCATGTTTTGGTGACCATTCTTTAGGATCGTGGCGATTTCCCTCCGTGTCCCAGTAATGCGGATTCTTATGTTCGTCGAATGTGCCATACGAATACCAATAATTAAACCCGTGACGACGTTCTTTGGGTGTATAGGCATCCCACACCGGATCTCTGTCATCGACATAGTTGCCCGGATGTTGCGGATTGTTGGGAGTTGGATAATCCAAATGGTATTTGCCAATGTAACCACAGTCGTATCCGTTTCTGCTAAACACATCACTAATGGTAGTTACATCCACTCTCAAATTACTTACCGGGCGTTTATCAAGACAATTGAGCATCACTCCGTTTGCATCGGGGTACAATCCTGTAAACAACATGGCACGATGTGGACTGCTGAGCGGACAATTGCTCTGAGCCGAGGAAAGTACCACTGCTTCATGCGCAAATTTATCAATCTGAGGAGTGTGAGTGGGGTCGGCTTTAAAATTTACATAAGATTTAAATGCATCGTCGTTCCAGAAATGAAGAGCACAATTTCGGAACTGATCCGGGAAAACGTAAATTACATTCGGATGATTGGTTGTTTGAGCTGACAGTGCAGAGAGAGTTGTCAATCCCAGTAAAGCGGGTACTATGTTTGTTTTGGTTTTCATGAACTTAAAATTAAGATTATCTGAGTTCTACATCAATTACATCAACTAATTCAGTACGATGAACGGAAGCAAGCGGAATAGTATAAAGTCCATCCCGAAATGAAGTTTGTATCTTTTTCTTATCAGCGAGCAATGTAAGCTGTTTTATTTCTGAAGAAGTTTTCAGGTGTATTTCAGAAGAATTATTATCGTGGAATAAAAACAAATAGCGGTGTTTGTTTTTGGATGTAGCAGGTACTGAAGCAGTTTCATCCATGTTAAGCGCACTGCAATTTATAAGGGACTGACCGTTTATTTTCATCCAACGGGCAATTGTATTCAACTCCAGGTTCATTTTTTCTGAAAAGATACCTTCTTTGGTTGGACCAAAATTAAGCAGGTAGTTTGTGTTTCGCGACCTGCAAAGTATGAGTTGTCTCAAAACAGTTTCAACTGATTTGAGTGGATTTTTGGTGTAGCCCCAACCACTTTTGGCAATGGTTACACATAACTCTGCCCATTGTTTTTGAACATCTGTTGGCAATTTGGCATCACCTTCGTAAGTTTTATAGTCGCCGTAACCAAAAAATCGGGGACTTACCACGATACCCGGTTGCAGTTCATGTATTCGTTTCATGCTGATACATTTACTCCAGGCAATATTTCCTTTGGGAATATCGGGTCCGCCATCAAACCAAATCATATCAATTTTCCCATAATTGCTAAGTAATTCTTCAACTTGGCCTTTAATGTATTCTGCCACCTCGTAGTAATGAGCCTGCTTTTCCGCATCAGTTTTAACTGTTTTTCGGGCTTGCAGATTGGCATCCAGCGATGGAATATTTTTGTAGTCGCGCGAAACTCCGTAATACATAAAACTCTGAAATTCGCGGTTAAAGTGCCAGTCGGGACCTGAATAATATATGCCCACTTTCAAACCATATTTTCTGCAGGCATCCACATAAGGTTTAACAAGATCCATGCCCGACATATAATTTTTCGTATTGAAATCACCAAATTTGCTTGGCCACATGGCAAATCCATCGTGATGACGTGCTGTAAAAACCATGTATGTCATTCCGGCTGCTTTGGCTGCTTTGGCCCACTCTTCGGGATTATAACCGGTTGGTTTAAAGTATTTTGCTTGTTCCCAATACTCATTGGGGGTCAGACAGGAGTTGTCCTTTTTACAGGCATGACCACTAAAATAATCGCCCGAATCAATGATTTTTCGAACTTCGGTTGAGTCCATTTTATTGTTGGCAGCCCGCCATCCTATCTGAGTACCGGCCATCATGGGCCATGATAAATCAATTTCACGAACAGAAGCTATGCTCCAGTGGATAAACATTCCGAAGCCTGCATTGGCAAACCATTGTGCATCAGGATGTGTACTTTGTTTGTAACCCGATTTGGAATCTTCATGAATACCAATCTGAGCGTGTTCCATTTTTACACGGTCATCTTCGTTTGTTGAGTTATTTTTCTGAGCCTTCAGAACGAAAAAAGAGATTAGAATAGTAAAAAGAATGATTATCCTACGCATATTTTTTTTATTAATGGGGGTATAAATTCTACCCGGCAAAAATACTGCTAATAACACAACAGTTTTCCCAAAATCTGACGGAAAAAGGTATAATATTGTACAAACAGGGTGTTGGTCATTCAATTCTGTTCATTGTGGGAGTATCAGGGAAAAAACGAATTTGGTTTTTAAGACTCGGATTCCTCATCCTCAGCTTCCTCAGCAGTTTCTTCTGTTTTTCTGAAAGTCGATGGTGAAACACCAAACTGCTCCTTAAAACATTTTGCAAAATACTTGGGCGAGCTGAAACCGAGCATATAAGTAATGTCGGAGATGTTATATTCCGGGTTGTTGTTAAGCAGGGCCGCTGCTTTTTTCATTTTTACGGTTATGATAAAATCGTTTGGTGTCTGCCCCGTAATTCCCTTAATTTTACTGAACAGTTTGGTGCGTCCCAGTGCCATTTCGCGTGAGAAAAATGGCACATCAAACTCGCTGTTATCAATGTGTTTTTCAATAACATCCTGTGCTTTTTCCAAAAACTCGCGATCTAGGTTATTAGTGGCAATGAGTCGTGGTGTGAAATCGGTTTGTCGACTGAATTTTTCCTGGAGCAGTTTTCGTCCGTTTACCAGGTTATTACATCGGGTAATCAGTGCTTTTACATTAAAGGGTTTCGTAATATAGTCATCAGCTCCCAAACGTAATCCTTCAATATTAAATTCAACAGCCGTTTGAGCTGTAAGCAGCACTACAGGGATATGACATACTGAGAAATTATTTTTTATTTTTGAACACATCTCGCTACCCGACATGATGGGCATCATCAGATCGCTCAATACAATATCAGGCTGATGTTCAATAGTTTTATCAAGTCCTTCCTGACCGTCGGCAGCTGTATAAATGGTATAGATAGGTTCAAAGATATTCTTCAGCATTGCCCGCAATTCATCATTATCTTCCACTATCAGCATGTTGTACTGCGGTTTATCGTCTTTAACCTGCGTACTGATAACTTCCTGCATAAATTCGTTATCAATCTCATGAATCTGATTCATACAGTTGCTGTCGGCATCCTCGTATTCAACTATTTCATCCTCTTTGTAATGTGCATGACCTTTTTTCAGAATCACTGTAAAACAACTTCCCACATTACTCTGACTTTCAACCTGAATATCAGCCGAATGTAGTTCTAGAATATTTTTAGTAAGAGCCAGTCCGATCCCTGTTCCCGGAACCATGTTACTGATCTGCAGTCCGTTTTCGGCCTGGTAAAAGCGGTCAAAAATCTTATCCAATGCATCGCCACCTATTCCAATCCCGCTGTCGGTTATTTTTACATAAATCTGATCAGAAACCTGATTAACCGATATAGTAATCGTTCCGTCTTTGGGTGTAAATTTAAATGCATTCGAAATAAGATTATAAAATACTTTCTGCATCTGTGCCGGATCAATCCACACCATTAGCTTCTCCTCTTTACAATCAAAATGTAGTTTTATTTGTCGGTAATTGGCATATTCAGCAAATGACAAATAGATTTCGTACAGAAATTTCACTAAATCCACTTCCGATGCTTTAATATTCAGATGACCCTGTTCACTTTTGCGGAATTCAAGTAATTCATTTATCAGACTACTCATATTCAGGGTATTTCTTTTGATATTCAGAATGCGGTTATAAATGGAAGGCTGAATGTTATGCATTTGCAACAACATATCCACCTGACCGGCTATAAGTGTAAGCGGAGTTCGGAATTCATGCGAAATATTGGTAAAGAAGCGGAGTTTCGACTGATTTACTTCTTCCAGATGCTCTTTCTCTTTTTTCTCGTAGGTAAGCGAGGTCTCGAGCAGTAATCGGGATCGACTGAACTTAATATAACGCCATACAATAATTGAAATTAATGCAATGTAGAACAACCAGGCGTACCATGCCAGGTAGAACGGTGGATAAATACGGATATCGAGATCTGTACTTGTGATAAGTACTCCATCGATTGGTGAAATAGCCTGCACAACAAGTTTATATTTTCCCGATCCGAGATTCATAAAATTGAGTTTTGTAATCCCCTGAGGCAGCTCTGTCCATGAATCAGAAAATCCTTCGAGTTTATAGCGATAAACCGGCTGATTGGCAGGAATATAATTATTAGACGCAAACTCAATGGTCAGCATGGTTTGCCTGTGGTTCAGTTTAATTTCTTTAGTAAAAGCAAGCGAGTTCTTGAGTACATTGGTTTCATCGTTCGGAGCAACAAGTTTATTATTAATCCACAGGTTCACCAGATTCAGATTAAAGCGGCGGTGTGGAATTGAAAGATTTTCCTCATTAAACGACACCATACCATTCATACCTGCAAGGTAGAGTTCGCCCTTTGATGTAAGAAACATACCTCCGCAATAAAGCGAATTGAGAGGCAATCCGTTTTCAGTACTGAAATTATGAATTTTATTGTTTTCCACATCGAGCATCGAAAAACCTTTAGTAGTCGTAATAATCAGGTAGCCGAAACGCGATTCGAGCATATTACTCACAAAATCATTGAGCAAACCTGCATGCATATTGTCATAACGTTTAAAACTATTGGTTTTGGGGTTATAAAGATTAACTCCTCCTCCACTTGTTGCAATCCAGAGTCGATTTTTACTGTCTACTAAAATACGTGACACATTATCATTACTCAGACTCATTGAATCATTTGCGTTATAAAAAAATGAACTGATTTTCTCTGTCTTGAAATTGTAACGGTATAAACCATTAATTCCGGCAATCCACAGATTACCTGCCTTATCTGTTTTGGCATCTTGTATAAAACTCACGGTTTTATGAAGTTTGCCCGAAAAAAGGCTGAATTGTTTGCTTTTCCGGTCAAATAAAAACAAGCCTTCGTGTGTACCAACCAACAAATTTCCGTTGTAAGGCTGAATTGAACTCAGAATATTGCTTTGTTTCCATTCCGGTTTAATAGTCTTATACTGTGTAAGACGGAATGTTTTGGTATTCAACACGCACAAACCTCCCAGGTGTGTCCCAAGCCATAATTCGTTAGCATCTCTATCGAAATAGGATGCTTTTATATTATCAGCAGTCAAACTATTTTCGTTCGACTCCTCAGCTTTAAAAATGCGGTAAGTCTTAGTGTTTGGATTGTAGTATATCAGACCATTACCTTCGGAGCAAAGAAAAAGATTCCCGTTTCGGTCTTCAATAATGCTACTTATAATGGGAAAGGGTTTATTAAGTAAAACCCCGTTCTGAAGATTATGAAAGCTATAAAAATTAATATCAGGATTAAAGTAATTAACTCCTCCAAAGTAAGTTCCAACCCAGATAGTACCCTGATTATCTTTAGTTAGAGCCCATACCGATTCATTTGAAAGTTGGCGGTTGTTATATCCGTCGGAGTCATAGTGTTTAAAAACCCCGGTTTCGGGAGTCAGGTGGTCAAGTCCTTTTTTGGTGCCAATCCACAAAAAACCATTATTGTCCTCGCACACTACGCGAACGAAACTGGATGATAATGATTTTTCTGAATTAAATGCTACATGTCTGTAATTTAACAGATTACCACCTCGTTCAATTTTATATAAGCCTTTTTCCCAAGTGGATATCCAGATGTTTTTTTTGCTATCTTCATAAATATGAGAAACCTGGCTGCAGTCAGGTACAACTAATCGTATTTTTTTATTTTGATCAATTACAAAAACACCCGATGCAAAAGTCCCGACAAATATGCGTTGATCTGATGTCTGTAAAATCCTTTGGATAGCCGATCGACTTTCGTTAACAACGCAGTACAATTCCTTTTTACCATCTTTGTAGGAGTAAAGTGCATTATTTTCGGCAATCCAGAGGTTTTGAGTACCATATGCAATTCCATCCGTGTTTTTCCGCTGTATGTTACGCATGGAGGATGTACGCAAATCAAACTCGTTGACTCCATTCTGATTATGAATGAAAACATGTCCATTTCTGTCACCACAAACACCCAAAATTAAATTCTCACCAAGGGAATTGGAGTCATTTGGTACGGGTCTGAACACATCCATACTATTGCCATTGTATCGGTTCAGGCCTTCACGTGTTGCAATCCACATGGTTCCAAGCTCATCCTGGTAAATACTCTGAACCGAAAGTTGAGAAAGACCTTGTTCGATGCCAATTTTTGAAAAATAAATATCGTTGGCAGAAAATAAACTAATCGAATAAAAAATCACAGCAACAGTTGCAAAAAACATTTTTATTTTCATAACATTTTGAGTTTTTAGTTTTATACGTGACTTTAAGTATGCCAAAGGTAATTAGTTTACAATAGCATTACAAAAATATATATAATTTTATATCAAATTATTTTCATATAGGCAAGTTCCGTTCATAAATAGGTCTAATATTGTTCAATAATATATTTTTTAGAATTCTATTTATGCTCCGATCTTCACAGACCAGAGCAATCACACTAAAAATATATTCATTCAACTCTGCCCATTTCGGGCGTTTGCCCCTCATGCTACTTTTGGTGCGACAAATATAGTCCAAAAACAGCCTTTTACTAAAACTAGAAAAACATTTGATTTAACCTGCTTTATAGGTGATATTCCACTTACATTGAAAATGTTTACTGGCTCGCTTGGTGACATTATGCAAATGAATAATCAAAGATGAGCCATAAAATATACATTATGTTGGTGTAAATGAACATTTAAATGTACAATATGTTGATTTTAATGTACAATGTATTGAACAAATATGTATCTTTGAACCCGAAATAACAAATAAAAAATTATGGAAGAACTATATGAGGATTTTAATCGATTAATAGAAGCTACTAGATTAGACTTTGAGCGTTATCTTTACTCCGAGATTGACTGGAAGGATAGGCTTATAAGCATAGTCGGACCACGGGGAACAGGCAAAACAACGCTAATTTTACAGCACATTAAAAAACAATTTCCTCAACGTAAAAAAGCCTTGTATATAAGTTTAGACAATATTCGTTTCACAAAAACCGAGTTAAAACCAACAGTACATGAATTTTACACTTTGGGAGGCACACATATATTTATTGATGAAGTCCACAGGTATCCGAATTGGGCCATTGAAATTAAAAATCTTTATGACAGTTACCCTGATTTGCATATCGTATTTACAGGTTCATCTATTTTAGAAATTTACAAATCCAATGCCGACTTATCACGACGTGCTATCACGTATCACCTTCATGGACTGTCATTTCGGGAGTTTCTGAAATTGGAAAAAAACTATGATGCACCAATTTTATCTTTACAAGATGTCATTGAAAATCATATGGAGATAGCGTCTAGGATCTGTTCTGAAATTAAAATTACCCCTGCATTTCGTGCTTATCTTGAATATGGATATTATCCTTTTTTTAAAGAAGGTGTAAAACGCTATTCGATGCGATTAAGGAATGTCGTGAATGTAATTTTAGAAACTGATTTACCTGCCGTTGAAAAAATTGAATATGCTTCAATTTACAAACTGCGTAAAATGCTAATGATTGTATCGTCATTAGTTCCTTATACACCTAATATAAGCACATTGAGTGGTCAACTCGAAATAAATAGGGCTTCGGTAATGAAGTATTTTATTTATTTGCAGAAAGCCGGTTTAGTTCGTATGTTACTTGCCGACCAGAAAGGCATGAATTTAATGAATAAGCCCGAAAAGTTGTTTTTAGACAACACTAATCTTATTCATGCACTTGCACCGGAAAACTACAATACTGGGAATATTCGTGAAACGTTTTTTGCAAACCAACTAACATTAAAACATACTATATCAGGTGCAAAAAAAGGTGATTTTATTGTTGACGATAGATTTACCTTTGAAATAGGCGGGATTAATAAAACATTTAAACAGATTAAAGAATTGCCTGAAAGTTATATTGCCAAGGATGACATTGAGACTGGGTATGGAAATACCATTCCACTTTGGTTGTTTGGATTGCTGTATTAATCATTTCACATTCTCATTAAATATTGATAGTCTTTGAGTAATACATAATCACTAAAAAAAAGCTCCGATCTTCACAGACCAGAGCAAACACACTACAAAATATTTCATTCCACTCTGCCCATTTCGGGCGTTTGCGCCTTTTGCTACTTTTGGCGCGACAAAAGTAGTCCAAAAACGGCTTTTCACCCCTTGTTTTAAGAAGCGAGAAGCCTATTTTCAGCCCTTTTCAGGCACTTACAGCGTCAAACTTAATCCCTCAATCATCTGCAAAAGTGCAGGGTTTTTCGTTCCCATACAGGTCAAAAGCCCTGTGTCCACATTTTTTTCAATCGTGATTTTGTTCTTTGTAACGCTCACTTTCACAAAATCGCCCTGCTCAAAACCGTACTTTTTTAGATACTCCCCTTTGATGTTTATGGCGTTTGTATATTTGTTCCCTTGTGCAGCCCTGCACACTGTTAGTAATTTATCCATATTAATTCAGGCTGTAACGGTCTGTTAATACTTCCATGAGTGCAAAATTTTGCG
>JBAXPM010000015.1:0-55897 GCA_037132235.1 Paludibacter sp. | reverse complement strand
TCAACCGCCTGACATTGAAACCATATTGCAGAAAGTATGGGGATTTTTGTATAATAAGAAGTCCTGCAATTAATCTTAACTTCCTCATTTCGTCGTAAATCCCTCGCAAATATTTTATGGCAGTAAGTGGTGATTTATATTCAAAACTAATTGCGTTTGATAAATCCCGTAAATCTTGTTGTGCTTGTTCAGAAATTATGACCGTGTAATTATTCATAACTTTCTGACATCACATTTATAATGTTCGCTCAGAATATCACAACATTGGTCAAACGATTCTTCGAGTGTATAGGTCTTTTCTCCAACAATTTCTTCAGGCAATGGAAATTCAACTTTCGCAACTTTGGGGTGTCGTTGTACTTCTTTAAGTAAGCGCCGACCGGTGGGTGAATCGATGTTTATTTGTACGTTTATAGTTTGCATGGTTCTTTGTTTTCTTGATGCAAAGATATAATTTATTTTTATTTTTCGTAAGAGCTTTAGAACAAAAATGCGCCTCCCAAACTGGAAGACGCATTTTTATAAACTATAAACTGCCAACTGCTACTGCCTACTTCTTCGAATTTATCCATTCATCCATCGCCTTAGCAGCCCTGCGACCATCTCCCATAGCGAGAATTACAGTAGCACCACCACGAACAATATCACCACCGGCAAAAATAATTGGCACTGCCGATTGCATGGTATCGTTGTTTACCACCACAGTTCCCCATTTAGTAACTTCCAATCCCTGAACCGACTGTGGAATAAGCGGATTTGGCGAAACACCAACGCTTACTACTACTTCATCTACTTCAACAAGTTCTGTTTTTCCTGGTATTTCAACCGGTGAACGACGACCTGATTCATCGGGTTCGCCCAGCGTCATTACCTGCAACAGCATGTGCGTCACACGTCCCTGTTCGTTCCCAATATATTCAATCGGGTTATGCAATGTCCAGAATTCAATTCCTTCTTCTTTGGCGTGTTTTACTTCTTCCAAACGTGCAGGCATTTCACTTTCAGAGCGGCGATAAACAATCATTGCACGCTCAGCTCCCAAACGTTTAGCCGTACGAACCGAGTCCATAGCTGTATTACCGCCACCGATAATGGCTACTTTTTTACCTTTGAAAACCGGAGTATCCGAATCTTCACTGGCAGCATCCATCAGGTTTACGCGGGTGAGGTATTCGTTCGACGACATTACTCCTACCAGATTTTCGCCTTTGATATTCATAAAACGTGGTAATCCAGCACCGCTGGCAACAAAAATTCCTTTGAAACCTTCATCTTCAAGATCTTTAATCGAAATAGTTTTACCTACAACGCAATTGGTAACAAAATGAACACCCATTGCCTGAAGATTCTGAATTTCGACATCCACAATTTCGTTTGGCAGACGGAATTCAGGAATACCGTATTTCAACACACCACCAATTTCGTGAAGCGCTTCGAAAACAACCACTTCGTAACCCAGTTTAGCCATATCGCCGGCAAAAGCAAGTCCGGCAGGACCTGAACCAACAGCAGCAATTTTTATATCATTAGCCTCTGCCACTACGGGAACGGAGATATTACCGCTTTCGCGTTCGTAATCAGCAGCAAAACGTTCCAAATGGCCGATAGCAACCGATTCTTTTTTCATTCTCAAATGCATACAACGCTCTTCGCACTGCTTTTCCTGAGGGCAAACACGTCCGCAAACTGCCGGCAATGCCGAAGTTTCTTTCAATGTTTTTGCAGCTTCCAAAAATTCTCCACGCTCGATATTTTTTACAAACTTTGGAATATTAATTCCAACCGGACAACCTTCCATACAAGTTGGATTTGCACAATCAAGACAGCGTTTAGCTTCCAGCATAGCCATTTCAGATGTTAATCCAAGGTTTACTTCTTCCACACGGCTGTGACTACGGTATTCAGCATCCAACTCAGGCATGTGAACACGGGGAATGTCGGTACGTTCTTTTGCTTTCATGGCTCCGCGTAAATCAGCACGCCATTGTTCTGCTCTTTCTTCTATTATTGACATAAATGTTTTTCTGTTGATTAGTTAATTTATTGATTGGTTTATTCAGGAATTGGGTTGATTTATTATCAACTACCTACAGCCTACTATAAACTACCAACTGCCTACTGCTTGCTATATTCTGCCATTTCTTCGCGTTCAATGTCACGATATCCGCCGAGACGCATTAGCATTTCATCGAAATCAACTAAATGGGCATCGAATTCAGGACCATCCACGCAAACAAATTTGGTTTTTCCGCCTACACTAACACGACAAGCACCACACATTCCTGTTCCATCAACCATAATAGTATTCAGCGAAGCCAATGTTGGTACTTCATATTTTTTAGTCAGCAAACTGACAAATTTCATCATGATAGCCGGTCCAATAGTCACGCACAAATCTACCTTTTCACGATTAATTACCGATTCAACTCCGTTTGTTACCAAACCCTGTGTTCCGTATGAACCATCATCAGTCATTACAATTACCTCGTCCGACAAATTACGCATTTGTTCTTCCAAAATAATTAAATCTTTGTTACGTGCAGCAAGTACAGTGATTACACGGTTTCCGGCCTGTTTCAAAGCAGCTACAATCGGCATCATAGGTGCTGTACCCACTCCTCCGCAGGCACAAACCACGGTTCCGAACTTCTCAATATGTGTGGCACGTCCAAGCGGACCAACCATATCGGTAATAAAATCACCTACTTCGAGCGCACAAAGTTTTGATGAAGAAACACCCATTTTTTGAACTACAAGGGTAATTGTACCTTTTTGTAAATCAGCATCGGCAATGGTAAGCGGGATTCGCTCGCCTTTTGCACCTACCTTTAAGATAACAAAGTGGCCTGCTTTTCGTGCTTTAGCAATCAACGGAGCTTCCACTTCAAATTTCACCACATTAGCAGAGAAATACTCTTTACTGAGAATTTTATTCATTGTATAAACGATTATTTTTAAAAGCGCGTAAAAGTAATAAAAATATATCTTATTGTAAAATATATGGCCATAAAAATATCAAAATAAATTCCGTTCCCGCAAACAATTTACAATATATCCAAAAAACAAATTCTGAATCGAACAATTTGAATTGGATTATTCATTTATTTGATTACTTTTGTGCCACTATATAATAAGAAAGTAACACGATGTCAGTAGCACGTTTTGGAGTTTCACTTGAAAATGACTTATTAGAAGCGTTGGATGTATTTGTTTTGGAGAATAAATTTCCAAACAGATCGCAGGCCATTCGCCAACTGATTGAGAAAAATATTGTTGAACAAAAGTGGAAATGTAACAACATAGTTGCCGGAGCAATCATTCTCACTTACGATTACAACAAAAATGATATTCAGGCAAAAATTTCCGAGATAAAAAAGAATGCTTTCAACGAAATTCTTTCTGCTCAGAACTTTTACATTTCTGCTGATAAAGCACTTGAGATAATTGCAGTCAAGGGAGCGTCACACAAACTCACTGAACTTTCAGAAGCTTTGATAAGCATTAAAGGAATTGAGCATGGCAAATTGATTATGAGTAAGGTAGATTAATTTTTTTACTCATAGAGTAACACGATTTTGAAATATTATAACACGATTTTAAACAAACTATCATAAAAAAGATGAAACAAAAACTTTACACAATCATACTATTGGCTTTGACAGTATGCCTAAGCTACTCACAATCAAGCAAAAAAGATAGCATCCAACTTAACGACATTGTAGTAACCGGTTCAAAGACAGAAATTTCACGCAAAATGGTTCCGCTTTCCGTTTCGCAGATTTCGAAACAAGAGATTGAAAGCACCGGTCAATTGAATATTCTTCCGTCACTCAATAATTTCGCTCCCGGAATTTTCGTTACTCAGCGTAATATTCTGGGTTTCGGGGTTTCAAGTACAGGTGCCGGATCAATCACCATGCGTGGCATCAGTAGCTCGCCAAATACCGATGTTTTAGTATTGGTTGATGGAAATCCTCAATATCAGGGCATTTTCGGTCATCCGCTGGCTGATGCGTATGTAAGTTCGGACGTGGAAAAGGTACAAATTATTCGTGGCCCGGCTTCCATTTTGTATGGTTCGAATGCAATGGCTGGTGTAATTAATATTATTACAAAAAAACAAAAGGAAGAAGGATTGAAAATCAATTTGGGCGGATCATACGGCTCGTACAACACGCAGAAATATTTTGGAACAATTGGTTACAGAAAAAATAAATTAAGTGCATTTGCTTCTGTGAATCACGACCAGAGCGATGGGATTCGTGCCAATACGGATTTCAACATCACCAACGGATATGCAAAAATTGGCTACGAACTCAGCAAACAATTGAATGTTACCGCTGATTTCAGTCTGGCTAAGTTTAACGCCAACGATAGTGGACCAATAATGAAACCCTCCTTTATGAATATTGATATTACCCGTGGTAAAGCATCTTTATCGATTGACAACAAGTTCGATTTTTCTGAAGGCGGATTGAAAATTTATCACAACTTTGGTACTCACATTCTTTCAAGTCATTTTTATTCAAGGGATTATAATAGCGGGGCTATGTTTTTCCAAACATTTAAACTTAAAACAGGAACAAATATAACAGCCGGAATTGATTTCAAACAGTTTGGTGGAATAGCAAATGATTCTCTAATAAATAAATACATAAATGCATCAATCAATGAACTGGCAGTTTATGCCTACGCACAACAGACTTTATTCGAAAAACTCACAATAAGTGTAGGTTTAAGGTTGGAAAATAATTCTAAATTTGGAAATGAATTGATTCCGATTGGCGGTATTACTTATAATTTATCTGATGCAACAACCTTCAAGGCCTCCATTTCAAAAGGCTTCCGCAGCCCTACTATTATGGAGCTGTATCTGTATGCTCCCAATCCCAACCTGCAGCCCGAACGCATGGTCAATTATGAAATCAGCTGGCTGCAATCGCTGCTCAATAATCGTCTGAACATTGAACTGACAGCCTTTAAAGTGAAGGGTGATAATATGATTCAGGTTGTGCCACCTCCACCACCACCTGCAATGAGACAAAATATAGGTTCGTTTGATAATATGGGAATTGAGTTTTCGGCACGTTATGCGGTTTGTAAAAATCTGTTCCTGCATGCCAATTACAGTTACCTCGACCTTACAAAAGCCGTCGTTGCAGCACCTCGTCAACAATTAAATATCAGTGCAAATTACAAATACAAAATCTGGAATCTTAATGTTTCGACCCAATATATCGAAAAACTGTACACACAAGTCGTACAGGTTCCGGTAATTCAGTCTGACTATCTGTTGTTGAATGCCCGTTTATCAGCCAAACCAATCAAACAACTTGAGGTTTTTGTTGATGGAAATAACCTGCTGAATCAGCAATATCAGATTAACTATGGCTATCCTATGCCTGGAATAAATTTCAATGCCGGATTTAATGTAAGGTTTTAACTTGTCAACTATAGAAATTTTCATTAAATCTGTTTGATTTAAAGAAAATTATGTAATTTTGAAGCGTTACTTCAATATATTGGAAGTACAAATCAATTTCAATTATTCACCTCTAATTAAACCATTTAATATGTGCAATTTATTTAATTCTTACTGCAACATGTCGCCCTGCATATATTTGATAATCTTAATTATTTTGTGGGACATTGTATGGAAAATTATCGCCATGTGGCGATCTGCACGCAACAACCAACCCTATTGGTTTATAAGTATTATTATCTTTAACACCATTGGTATTCTGCCAATTATTTATCTGATTCTGGACAAGAAAAAGAAAAAAGCAGCAAAAACAAGTAATTAAATACACTGAATATTCATTTTTAGCGCCAAATTATTAATAATCCGAAATTAATCTGAAGTTTTTCTTTACAAATTAGCTGGAAATACTAAAATATATTACTTTTGCATTGTCAATCAAGGAAAAGACACAAATTATGGCAAGTCGATTTTTTACATACTTTTATTTTTACTTTTACTTTAGTAAGTGAGGGCAGGATAATTATTGTGTAGAAAACAAACTATATAATCAAATACAAGAAAATCCTGCTTAGAAACAAGCAGGATTTTTTTATAATTACCAATTAAAATGAAACAGGTAGCTATTCAGGGAGGATTAGGAGCTTATCACGGCATTGCAGCTGAGATTTTTTTCAATGGTGAAGAAGTGGAAATCATTCCATGTATTACTTTCAGGGATATTTTTTCGGCAATCAAGAAAAATTCCAACGTTGTAGGAATTATGGCTATCGAAAATACCATTGCCGGAAGTTTACTGCCAAATTATGAATTGTTGAAAGAACATAAACTGCCCATAGCCGGTGAATTTAAACTTCGCATTTCACATTGTCTGGCAGCATTACCCGGTCAGACTATTCATGATATCAAAGAAGTTCAATCACATCCTATTGCATTGATGCAGTGTGGTGATTTTTTGGGAACATTACCGGGCGTAAAGGTAGTGGAGCATGAAGATACCGCTCTTGCTGCCCGTGATATTCAGCAAAACAACTCGATGGGAATGGCAGCCATTTGTAGTGAACGTGCAGCTGAAATTTACGGATTAGATATTCTTGCACGAGGCATAGAAACCAATAAGCGGAATTTCACCCGTTTTCTGATTTTTGGGAATCCATGGGTTGTGGAAGAAATTCAGAAAGACGAACCCATAAATAAAGCATCCGTAGTTTTTACATTACCTCACTCTGAAGGAAGTCTTTCTAAAGTATTGTCGGTTTTCTCGTTCTATGGTATCAACCTAACAAAAATTCAATCCCTGCCAATAATTGGTCGTGAATGGGAATATCAATTCTATGTAGATTTTAAATTCGACGATTTAGAACGTTATAAACAGTCATTGGTGGCTATCAAACCGCTAATCAATGAATTAAAAACATTGGGCGAATATCCGGAAGGAATAACTCCGGCAGAATAACCCCCCAACCCCTAGAGGGGAGAAAAATATTACTATTGATTATTTAAAGTTTATATGAACACTAATAACGATTTAGGAGACAATACTAACTCTATTCCCCTTCAGGGGTTAGGGGTCAAACCTGCAGAAAGATTAAATTCAGTATCAGAATATTATTTTTCAAAGAAACTGAAAGAAGTCGCGGAAATGAATGCTAAAGGCATGAATGTAATTAGCCTTGGTGTGGGAAGTCCGGACCTTCCGCCCTCGAAAGAAACTGTTGAAGCCTTATCAAAATCAGCGGCTGAAGCAAATGCACACGGTTATCAGCCCTATGTAGGTATTCCCGAACTGCGTATAGCGTTTGCCGATTGGTATAAAAAATGGTTCAACGTTGTATTGAATCCTACCAATGAAATTCAACCGCTCATAGGTTCGAAAGAAGGCATTCTGCATATTTCACTGGCATTTCTCAATCAGGGTGATGGTGTATTAGTCCCAAACCCCGGTTATCCAACCTATTCGTCGGTTAGCAATCTGATACAAGCAAACGTAATAACCTACGATTTGGACGAAAGCAACAATTGGCAACCGGATTTCGACGTACTTGAACAAATGGATTTGTCAGGCGTTAAACTTATGTGGGTAAACTATCCGAATATGCCAACCGGAGCAAGTGCCACGCCCGAATTATTTGAAAAACTGGTGGCTTTCGGCAAGAAACACAGCATTGTGATTTGTAATGACAATCCGTATAGCTTTATCCTGAATGACAACCGACTTAGCATTCTTCAGGTGGAAGGTGCGAAAGACATTTGTATTGAGTTGAATTCCATGAGCAAATCGCACAATATGCCGGGTTGGCGTATGGGAATGCTGGCATCAAATGCTCAGTTTGTGGAATGGGTGCTCAAAGTAAAAAGTAATATCGATAGCGGACAATTTAAGCCAATGCAGGTTGCAGCCATCGCTGCACTCAACAATTCAGAAGCATGGCACCGTGAAATGAACATTGAATTGTATAGAAACCGTCGTCACTTGGCCGAAGAAATCATGAAAACACTCGGATGTACATACGACGAAACTCAGGTGGGAATGTTCCTTTGGGGAAAAATTCCGGCAACATACGCCGACAGTGGCGAACTCGCAGACAAAGTGCTTTACGACTCCAACGTATTTATCACTCCCGGATTTATTTTTGGTGACAAAGGAAACCGCTATATTCGCATTTCACTTTGTGCCAATGACAAAATGCTCGGAGAAGCATTGGAGAGAGTAAAAAAGTTAATTAATTGATTCGTTAACCGGTTAATTGATAATAAATAGGAAATGGTAAATGAACAAATAGTAAATAAATATATGGAACTCGAATCAATTTTACTACCCGGAGTTGACGCAAAACGTCCTCTCATCATAGCCGGACCGTGTAGTGCGGAAACCGAAGAACAGGTTATGGAAACTGCCCGCCGGCTTCATGCCCGTGGGGTGAAAATTTTCCGTGCCGGAATATGGAAACCACGCACTAAACCGGGTGGTTTCGAGGGAATCGGAGTAGCCGGCTTACCCTGGCTGAAACGTGTTCACAATGAATTGGGTATGTACACAGCTGTTGAAGTTGCAACTGCCGTACATGTTCGCGAATGTCTGGCTCATGGAGTTGATATTCTTTGGGTTGGTGCCCGAACTACAGCCAATCCCTTTGCAGTTCAGGAACTTGCCGATGCATTGGAAGGTGTTGATATTCCTGTTTTCATTAAAAATCCAGTAAATCCTGATCTGGATTTGTGGATTGGTGCCATTGAACGTATTCATAATGCCGGAATTCGTCGTATTGCAGCCATTCATCGTGGATTCAGCACATATGACAAAAAGATTTACCGAAATCTCCCACAATGGCATATTCCTATCGAATTGAAACGTCAGATTCCGAATCTACCAATTATTTGTGATCCAAGCCACATAGGTGGAAAACGCGAATTGATTGCTCCACTTTGCCAACAGGCAATGGATTTGAATTTTGACGGGTTAATCATTGAATCACACTGTAATCCTGAAAAAGCATGGAGCGATGCTGCTCAACAAGTCACACCTGAAGTTCTTGATTTAATTCTAAGCACCCTCGTAATACGTGACACAAACCAATCGACTGAGAATCTTGCTGCATTACGTCGTCAGATTGATGAACTTGATAATAGTCTGCTTGAATTACTTGCCCGTCGTATGCGTGTTTCGGAAGAAATTGGCACATACAAGAAAGAACATAACATGCCTATTTTGCAGGAACAGCGTTATGATGAAATTCTGAAAAACCGCATGGCACAAGCCGAGAAAATGGGAATGGATGGTGAGTTTATGAAAGAAGTATTAATTGCCATTCATGAAGAATCGGTTAGACACCAACAGGAAATCATGAAAAAATAATAAATCAAACTCCTGCATATCTCTGAGAAATGCGGGAGTTTGATTTTCGTTAAACTCTCAAAGGTGCTTCGCACTCTTAATAGTTTTATTTCGCCAACAGCGTTTTTACTTTTTCCGAAATTAATCGTCCTTCAGTTTTACCGGCAAGTTGTTTGCTGGCCATGCCCATTACTTTTCCCATATCTTGTGGACCTGCTGCTCCAATCTGAGCTATAATTGCAACTACTGCAGTTTCAAGTTCGGCATCAGTCATTTGAGCGGGCAGGTATTTTTCAATCACAGCTGCCTCTGCCAATTCATTTTCAGCCAGTTCCGGACGATTCTGCTCTGTGTAAATCTGAGCCGATTCCTTACGTTGTTTCACCATTTTCTGAAGAATCTTCACAGCCACTTCGTCGGCAAGATTTCCATCGCTGCCTTTTGAAGTTTTAGCTTCCAGGAACTCTTTTTTCATACCGCGTAAAGCTTCAAGTGCCACTTTATCGCGGGCTAACATGGCTGTTTTTATATCGCCGCTTACTTTATCAAATAATTCGTTCATTTTGTTTGTTTGTTAATTTTTATCGACTACTTACTGCAACTAAAGGCTTCTTACTTCAACAATCTTCTTTTCCAGGCCGGAATATTGACTACTTTTTTC
The DNA here is from genome assembly GCA_037132235.1 of Paludibacter sp. Taxonomy (GTDB): domain Bacteria; phylum Bacteroidota; class Bacteroidia; order Bacteroidales; family Paludibacteraceae; genus Paludibacter. The sequence continues at coordinate 45,922 of JBAXPM010000015.1, read as the reverse complement.
AAAGTAGATTCATCTTCCAAATCATCCAGATTAATGACAGGATATTCGGGTTCTGGCTCAACAGCAGGTTCAGATTCAATTTCTTGTAAATCTAATGTTTCATTTTCAACCACAGTTTCTTCTTCAGCATCCTGAGTTAGTGAATTGACGTAATACTCTTTATAGGTTTTTTCAATATTCGGTTTAACCGCTTCGAGTTCTTCATCGGTTTCTTTTTCGACTTCTCTCATTGGAGATTCAAAGAATTGTAAATTTTCAATAGGTGAAACCGGTGTTTTATGTGGATGTGTTTTAGCAATGGCAGGAGGCATTCCAGGTATATCGCTAACCTCAAATCCGGTTGCTATCAGAGTGATTTTTACTCTTTCTTTCAGTTCTTCATCAAAACTTGCGCCCCATATTACCTGAACATTCGGTCCCACTTTGGACATAAATTCATGTATTTGTTCAACTTCCTCCATCTTAATCTGGTCGCTGTTTGAACAATACAAACTTAACAATATTTTACTGGCTCCACTTACATCATTCGTATTCAGTAGCGGCGAATTCAGGGCATCTTCAATTGCTTTGGTGATGCGGTTTTCACCCGAAGCATAACCTGTATTCATAATGGCTACATGACCATCTTTCATGATACTGTACACATCAGCAAAGTCAGTATTTATATAACCGGGAACAGTAATAATTTCAGCAATCGCTTTTGCAGCATTGGTCAACACATCATCCGCTTTGGCAAATGCATTGGAAAGTTCCAAATCAGGATAAATTTGTTTGAGTTTCTCGTTGTTTATTACCAGAATAGCGTCAACATGTTCGCTTAATTCAGCAACCCCTTCCAAAGCCTGACGAATTTTCATATTGCCTTCGAAAGCGAATGGAATGGTCACAATACCAACGGTCAAAATACCCAAATCGTGTGCAGCTTTCGCAACTACCGGGGATGCTCCTGTGCCTGTACCACCACCCATTCCGGCAGTGATAAACACCATTTTAGTATTATCTTTCAGCAAAGCCTGAATTTTATCAATCGATTCTTCGGCTGCCAATCTGGCTACTTCAGGCTTACCACCAGCACCGAGTCCTTCAGTAGTACCGGCACCCAGTTGTATTTTGATTGGCACAGGCGATTTGTGTAATGCCTGATTATCTGTATTACAAACCACAAAGGAAACATCAGTAATCCCCTGACGATACATGTGGTTAACGGCATTTCCACCTCCACCGCCTACACCAATTACTTTAATAATAGAGCCGTCAACAAGTGGCAATTCTAATGGAAGGCTTTCGTCTAAATATCCCATATCTTTATTTTTATTCGAAGTTTTTTTTACAACTGAATTATAAGATTCTATTTTTATCTCCTTATTTACTAACCTTTAAAATGGTATCTCACTCTGATTCCCGAAATATTTTTCATATCTTTTCGACCACTTATCAATCAATCCTTTACCCGGCAGAGGTTTTTTATTCTCTTCTTCTTCCACAGTTTTCAGTATTTCCGGATGTTCTTCCCTGTTAGCATGTGTAAGCAAAATTGTTCCAACCAACTGTGCATATTTCGGATCGTAGTATTTTTTGTCAGTATCTTCGGACAACCAATCCGAATGATCGCCAACATGTGCATTAATTCCGGTTTTTTCGGTAATAAATTCAATTATATTATTGAGTTTCGCACCACCCCCGGTAATCACAATTCCACTTTCCAGTTTGAAAGGAAGCGTTGAGATAATATCAAAGACAGGTTGGAGGATCTCTTCCAACCGTGCTTCAATAATTGTTGCAAGAAATTTCGTCGAGATTCTGATTGGCTTTGCTCCTTCCTCTTCGGCTGCAACCTGTATAAATACGGGTTCTTCAACCAATGATTCCATTGCAAATCCTTTCAAACATTTTAGTTTTTCTGCATTAGCTTCAGTCATCCCCAACTCCTGAATATCTTTGGTAATATTGTCTGCACCAAGCGGTATTACAATATAATTTTGCAAAATTTCATCATGATAAACTGCTAATGTTGTAGTAGTTGCACCTAAATTGATTAACGCACAACCGAGTTTACGGTCGTTTTCTTCGAGAACAACAGTAGATAATGCCTGAGCAGCTAATGGATTGAATTCCATAACGACACCGGTTCGATCAAAACAACGTATAAGTTCGGCTTTAATTATTGAATTTCCAACAGCAACATTATAAATGGCTGTAATTTTACTGGCATTTTGTCCAACCGGATCATCCATCTTCTTTCCGTCAACAGTATATGAAACCGGAATTGTTTCAAACACCGTGATTTCAGAGTTTGCTGTTTTTTTCTCACATTCTTCTAGCATATCTGCCAGCAAATCATCAGTTATTTCGTAAAGTTTACCTAACGAACGACTTACCGTTGCCGGAATTATTTTCATACTTTTAGCTCCAACAGCAACAGAGACCGGACTTATATCCGGGATTTTCGAACTGTTTTTTAGTAATTTAAGCAATTCGCTCACTTTAAATGAAGCTCCAGTAGGTTTATCTACAATACCCCATTTCACTTCTTCAGAAGGTTTTGATTCTTCTGAGAGAACCTTTACAGCACCGCTCTCGAGTACTTCGGCTGCCATAACCGAAATACGCGTACTACCGAGGTCAACTGCTATTAACTTATTAGAAATCATATTTTCTTTGCAATTAGACTATCTTTTTTCAATGAGTCGACAACCATTTTATACGGAGATTTTTCTTCTTCCTTTTTGTTACAAACTACCTGATCTTTAAATTGTAAGTCGATTAGTTTATATTTATTCCAGCCTATAACATTGAAGCCTTTGGCGTATAATTTATGTAACTTTTCTAATTTCACTTTGTAATTATCAAGTGTTCCCAGTAAAATTATTGCATCCCCAACCCGTGGTACTAACTCAATTTTTTGATCTTCACGAACATAAATTTGTTCAATCTGTGCATTCCAGAATGGATTATTTTTGATAAAAAGCAGAAAATCATACATTTTTCCGGTTACCAACGACACGGTAACATGACCTGAAACTACTGGTATATAAGCTGCATAATTCAACGACACCGGCAGTGTTTTCCGGTTGTCATCAATGTAATAGCTGCCCATTCCTACAACCCTGAACATTGGATTACGTTGCTGAATAATAATATCAATTCTACCGGATGGTAATTTATAACACTCAGCTGATTTAATCATCGGATTTTTGCGCAATACTTCTTCAATCGGTTCGGTTTGGATATTTTTAATAGTTTTACCTATCGGATTTAAGCCCTTTGATTCCAGCAACTGTACAATTTCTTTTTCTGTTATAAGCCTGCAATCGTTTGAATTATCAACTACAACCACAAGCTGACTGCATACTTTTTCTTTATTCCTATCCGAAAAATGCCAGATTGAAAAGCCCACATACCCTAAAACGATAAGTGAGAAAATGCTGATCAAAAGATATTTCCAAAATGGTTTCATAAAATAATTAATCTATTATCAGGTTCCAATCAAATTTCAAAATTGGAAGTAGAAATTATTTAGTTTGAATTTGTTTAAGCATTTCTTTTATCTGCGGAACAAGTTTATCAATATCACCCGCACCAAATGTAACCAACACATCTAATTTCTTTTCTTTTAATAATGGTAACAACTTTTCTTTTGAACATAAGGTTTTATTTTCTAAAGTTACCTGACTTAAAATCAGCTCAGAATCAACTCCTTTGATAGGTAATTCACGTGCAGGATAAATATCCAACAATATCAAATCGTCTAATTGCGATAACGCTGATGCAAAATCTGCTGCAAAATCGCGTGTTCTGGTATATAAATGTGGCTGAAAAATACCTGTAATTCTGCGATTGGGATATAAATTACGAATAGAACTTATACTTGCCTTTAACTCACTTGGATGATGTGCATAATCATCCATATATACTAATTTATCAGTTTTATAAACCACATTAAACCGGCGGAAAATACCTGAAAACGATGAGATTCCGGTACGAATTTCGTCACTTGTAACTCCATTGAGCCAAGCTAATGCCATAGCAGCAACACTATTTTCAACATTTATACGAATCGGCACATTAAGTCTTACATCATTAATACTGTCTGTAGGAGTTACAAAATCAAAATGTATCTCATCTTTGACCATTCGGATATTTTCTGCACAAAAGTCACCCCCTTCATCCATTGAATAAGTGTAAAGCTTAACCCCTTTCTGCAATTTCGGTACAATGTCAATTCCTTTGCGCATAATCAAAGCACCACCTGACCGAATAAGCGAAGTGAAGTGTTCAAAACTTTCACGAAATGCCTCAGGTGTTCCATAAATATCCAAATGATCAGGGTCAGCAGAAGTAATTACAGCCATATAAGGCGAAAGTTGATGAAACGAACGATCGTATTCATCTGCTTCAATTACCACCAGATTACTTTCCGCCGAAAGCAAAAGATTGGTTTTATAGTTATTTGCAATTCCGCCAAGGAAAGCATTGCATGAAACCTGCGATTGATATAACAAATGAGCAGCTATGGTAGAGGTAGTTGTTTTTCCATGCGTTCCGGCAATACAAATTCCTTTACTCTGACGGGTAATTTCACCCAATACCTGAGCACGTTTTTGAATGGTGAAGTTATTCTCCTGAAAATATTTTAGCTGTGGATGATCAAGCGGAATAGCAGGTGTCAGAACAATCAATGTTATATCCGGTTTTGTAAATCTATCAGGTATAAATTCAACAGATTCATTAAAACAAACTTCAATTCCTTCAGTTTGCAAATCAGCAGTTAATTTGGTTTCAGCTCTGTCGTAACCGGCAACCCGATAGCCTTTCTTATTGAAATATCGTGCCAATGCACTCATACCAATTCCACCAACTCCCAAAAAATAAAACTGTGTGAATTTATTCATCTCTATACTTAAATTTCCATTATTAAAAACCTCATAATCAATCTGCCTTTTTCAAAAAATCATAAAAACCATCAAAATTGAACATTTCAAATTATAATTACACCTGAATTAATTTAATTATTTCATTAGCAATTCTGTCTGCCGAGTCCTTTTCGGCGAGTTTCAGTATATTATCACTCAACTTTTTAAGTTCCTTATCATTATTGATTAATTCTATCATTTTATCAACCAACTGATTACCGGCATCTGCATCCTTAATCATAACTGCTGCATCTTTTCGCACCAAAGCCAAAGCATTTTGTGTTTGATGATCTTCAGCAACATTAGGTGACGGCACTAAAATAACCGGTTTTGCGAGTAAACATAACTCTGAAATAGAACTTGCACCTGCCCTTGAAACCACTAAATCAGCAATAGAATACGCTAAATCCATGCTTGATACAAAATCAGTAATTATTACATTCTCAAACTTAAGAAGCTTGGATGCTTTGAGGGTTTCTTTATAACCATTTTTTCCTGTTTGCCAGATAATCTGGACATTAGCTAAATCTTTAAATTTATTCAAGCCGGCTAACAGACTCTGATTGATCGTTCTTGCTCCCAAACTTCCACCCACAACCAAAATAGTTTTTTTAGTCGGGTCTAAATTAAAAGATAAATAGGCTTGATTTGACTTAGGTTCAACATTAATCAAATTCTGACGAATGGGATTTCCTGTCAAAATAATTTTTTCTTTTGGAAAAAATCTTTCCATTCCGTCGTAAGCAACACAAATTCGTTCAGCTTTTTTAGCAAGTAATTTATTGGTTACTCCTGCATATGAGTTTTGTTCCTGTATAACTGAAGGGACACCCATAACTGAAGCTGCATAAAGTGTTGGTCCACTTGCATAGCCTCCAACCCCAATTGCGACATCAGGTCTAAAGTTCTTAACGATTTTGCGAGCCATTACCAAACTTTTCAGCAGATTATACAATACCCTGAAATTTCGAAATATACTTTTTCGATCAAAACCACTAACCGGTAATCCGATAATTTCATAACCTGCAGCAGGTACCCGGTCCATTTCCATACGTCCCGCTGCACCAACAAATAGAATTTTTGCAGTTGGATAAACCTTCTTCAGCGCGTTGGCAATACTGATGGCCGGAAATATATGACCACCGGTTCCACCACCACTTATTAAGAATTTCGGGTTCATGAATCTGTATTTTTGAATGATATTCTCGCAAATTTACGGAAATAATAAGAAATCACAAACTTTCAAGTTCCACTACCGGAATTTGTTTATCATCTTCTATAAATTTATTTCCGGTTTTACCGTCAGAACTTATTTGACGGGTAATTCCTAAAATTATTCCAAAGTAAATACAAGTAATTAAAATTGAAGTACCTCCCCGACTTATCAATGGTAACGGTTGCCCAGTTACCGGTATAAGACTGGTTGCCACCGACATATTAATAAATGTCTGTAAAACAATCATCAACGACAAACCCATGACAAGAATTGCCGGAAAAACCGATGAACAATTCATAACAATTCTTCCAGCCCGAAAAAGTAAAATCAGATACAAAACAATTACCAACACACCTCCAACCAAACCCATTTCTTCGACAATGATTGAATATATAAAATCTGAATACGCTTGTGGAAGAAAATCTCGTTCCACACTATTCCCCGGAAAAACACCTAAAACGCCACCTCTGGCAATAGCTATCTGACCATATATTTCCTGACGATTTTTATCGGTAATAACGTATTTGCTTTGCTTTCCACCATTTTTATCAGAATGTCGTTCAATACGTGCCACCCAGGTATATGCCCGTTTGAATGGTTTTGGCATTGCATTTTCAGGAATTGTTTTCACAGCTCCATATCCCAAAACCAGACAAATAACAATAATTCCTGCAATAGATCCGAGATATTTAAATGAAATTCTACCGATAAACATCATGATAAAAACAACTATAAATAGAATGGCTGCCGTCGAAAAATTCTCGAGTAAAATCAAACCGCAAATGGAAATCAACATTATGATGGTGTTTCTAAAATAAATCCATTCGTCTTTAGTGTTGTCCCTGATTCGGGATATTAAGTCAGCCGCAACAATTATTACAGATAATTTAGCCAGTTCGGACGGCTGAAACTGAACTCCTCCGATTACCAGCCAACGGGCAGCATCATTTTCGCTATGTCCTTTAAACAAAACAAAAACAAGTAAAACAGCCGATAGCAGCAATCCGAGGTATGACACAATCCGAATCCAGCGATAAGGAATCATATGCACAACAAATGCAATTAACACTCCACCAATTAGAAAACCGATATGTCGAATTACCGGCATAGCATGATTTGACGATTTATAAGCCAGGGTGCTGGATGCACTGTACATTTCAATAATTGAAAGTATACATAGTCCAAAGAATACAATCCAAAGTATTCTATCTCCTTTAAGATATCGTTTAAATAATGTTTCCATTTTTGTTATTGGATAAATGGTTGAACAGTTAACCGGTTGTTAGATAGACCTATAAACCAAACAACTTAATTTACTGATTAACAAACTACAGATTTCTCACACAACTTTTAAATTGCTTTCCACGATCTTCATAGTTTTGAAACAAATCAAAGCTGGCACAACAAGGCGACAAAAGAACTGTATCACCGCTTTCAGCCATTTCGTATGACGCTTTCACTGCATCTTCCATCGACTGTACGTCAACTATTTTCTCTACTTTTCCATCAAAAAATTTATGTAACGGCTCATTGTTCAAACCCATAAAAATCAACCCCTTTACTCTTCCTTTTACCAATTCTTCTATTTCAGAATAATCGTTTCCTTTATCGGTTCCACCCAGAATGAGTACAGTCGGAGTTTTCATGCTTTTTAAAGCATACCAGCATGAATTCACGTTAGTTGCCTTTGAATCGTTGACATAACGAACATTTCGCACAGTGGCCACATACTCTAAACGGTGTTCAACTCCCTGAAAATCCTGTAAGGACTGACGGATATTCTCTTTACGAACATTGACAATAGAAGCTGTAAGTCCAGCTGCCATGGAATTGTAGGTATTATGCATACCTTGAAGGGCTAATTCTGATGTTGGCATAGTAAATAGAGAATTTAAAGTTTGTATAATTAATTCATCTTTTTCGATGAAAGCTTTTGTTTTTTCGCTTCGCTCGATGGCAAAGGGGTAAAGTGTTGATTTAATGTTTCTTTTCGCAAGTTCAGCTTTAATTACAGGGTCATTTTCCCAATAAATAAATGCGTCCGTGGCAGTTTGATTCTGTAAAATCCGGAATTTAGAATCAACATAGTTTTGAAATTTATAATCGTAACGATCCAAATGATCAGGTGTAATATTCAACAAAATAGCAATGTCAGCTTTAAAATCGGTCATACAGTCCAACTGAAAGCTGCTGAGTTCAACCACATAATAATCAACCGATTCGGTAGCCACCTGCAATGCAAGACTATTTCCTACATTTCCGGCCAAACCCACATTAAGACCTGCATTTTTCAGAATATGATAAATCAGCATCGTGGTAGTAGTTTTCCCGTTACTACCGGTTATGCAAATCATCTTTGCTTCAGTATACCTGCCTGCAAACTCAATCTCCGAAATAACCGGCGTTCCCTGAGCTAGAAGTTTTTTTATCAAAGGTGCTTTGTCAGGAATACCCGGACTTTTTATAATTTCAGTTGCATTCAGTATTTTTTCTTCGGTATGTTGCATTTCTTCCCACTCTATTCCGTGACTATCAAGCATCGCCTTGTATTGAGGTTTAATTTCCGACAAATCAGAAAGAAAAACCTCAAAACCCTGCTTCTTGGCCAGTATCGCTGCACCTGAACCGCTTTCACCACCACCTAATACGACAATTCTTTTCATAAAATCTACTTTTTCCTCTTGCTCCTTCATCACTTGGAATGGGTTGGGGTAAGGTCTACCTGATTTTCAATGTAATAATTGTAATCGCTGCCAAAATAATTCCCACAATCCAGAAACGAATAACGATTTTTGATTCCGGCATAGCCTGAATCGGTTTTTGGAAAATAGCCTGAATTCCGGCATTTCCCTGTTTTTGATAATGATGATGCAAGGGTGTCATTTTAAAAATCCTTCTACCTTCACCGTATTTTCGTTTCGTAAATTTGAAATAACTAACCTGCATTACCACCGATAGATTTTCAATGATAAACACACCGCAAAGAATCGGGATAAGCAACTCTTTATGAATTGCAATTGCAAAAACCGAAATAATTCCACCTAGTGTCAGACTACCGGTATCACCCATAAAAACCTGTGCCGGAAATGCATTATACCAAAGAAAACCAACGGTAGCGCCAATAAATGCCCCGGCAAAAACCAACAACTCACCCGTACCTGGTAAATACATGATATTCAGGTAACCGGCATAATTAATATTACCCGAAACATAAGCCAGAATACCCAAAATGACTCCAATGATTGCCGAAGAACCTGTTGCAAGTCCATCCAGACCATCGGTAAGATTTGCACCATTTGAAATAGCTGTAACAATAAAAATTACAACAACCACAAACAACAGCCAGCCATATTTCTGAGCACTTTCGCCCATCCATTTAAATGCATCAGCATAATCCAGATTATTATTCTTTAAAAAAGGAATGGTTGTTTTGGTCGATTTTACATCGTGTTTTGCGTAAACCACATATTCAACTCGCTTACTTGTAATGCCTTTTACTTCAATATTTTCGCGAATAACTGCATTCGGACTCAGGTACATTGTCAAACCAACAATAAGTCCCAAACCAACCTGACCGACAATTTTAAATTTCCCGCTTAATCCTTCTTTATTCTTCTTAAAAACCTTGATATAATCATCCAGAAAACCAATAAGACCCAACCAAACAGTTGTAATTATCATTAATATTGAATAGATATTGTTTAATGATGACAATAAAATAGTAGGAATTAAAATTGCCATAATAATAATTATTCCACCCATTGTCGGAGTGCCTTTTTTACTCATTTGGCCTTCAAGACCCAGGTCTCTGATGGTCTCTCCTATTTGCATCTTCTGCAAATAATCTATTATCCTTTTACCAAAAAGCGTTGAAACAAGCAGTGCCAGAATGAACGCTAAGCCGGTACGAAACGAGATAAAATTAAACAATCCTGCACCCGGTATGTGATGGACTCTATCGATATATTGAAATAAGTGGTAAAGCATAATTATAATTGGTTTAAATTTTAAAAGCAAGCAATGACAATTTCTTTGTCGTCGAAATGATATTTTACTCCCTGAATGATCTGATAATCTTCATGTCCTTTACCGGCTACAAGAACTACATCACCGGGCTGAGCCAATGCACAAGCAGTTTTAATGGCTTCTGTACGGTCAACAATCGTAAGACTTTTTGCTTTTTGAATTATATCAAGTCCGGCAATCATATCGTTCAGAATATCCTGAGGTTCCTCAAAACGGGGATTATCAGAAGTCAGAATAGCTTTCCAACTTCCATCAACAGCTTCACGAGCCATCATAGGGCGTTTCCCTTTATCACGATTTCCTCCGCAGCCAACCACCGTTATCAGATGTCCATTACCCTGAAGAATTTGATTTATTGTGCTGATTACATTATTCAAAGCATCGGGAGTATGGGCATAATCGACAATGGCTGTGTATCCCGAAGGAGAACGTAACGTTTCAAACCGACCTGAAACTGAATGCAGCGAACTGATAATTCGCAACACTTCCATTTCATCCTGACCTAATAAAACAGCAGCACCAAAAACAGCTGATAAATTACTGGCATTAAATTTCCCGATAAACGAAACATTCACCTCTTTATCGTTCATCTCCAATAACATACCATCAAAACCATGTTCAAGAATGCGTGTTTTAAAATCAGCCAAAGTCCGCAGTGAATAGCTGTATTTTTTTGCTCTGGTATTCTGCAACATCACAAAACCATTTTTATCGTCAGCATTGGTAAGTGCAAAAGCATCGGCAGACAAACTATCAAAAAAGGTTTTCTTTGCTTTCAGGTAATTTTCAAAAGTAAGGTGATAATCAATATGATCACGGGTAATATTGGTGAAAATTCCACCATCAAACTCTAGTCCGGCAATACGTCGTTGGTCAACTGAATGGGAACTTACTTCCATAAAAGCATAGTCGCAACCGGCAGCCACCATTTGGGCAAGTAATTCGTTAAGTGACAGTGCATCTGGGGTGGTATGTGTAGCTTCAATAGCCTCATCATTTATGTAATTGCAAACCGTTGAAAGCAGGCCTGTTTTGAATCCCAATTCCATGAAAAGCTTATATAACAACGTGGCAATAGTGGTTTTACCGTTTGTTCCTGTAACTCCCACCAAAATCATTTTCGAGGAAGGAAATCCAAACCAGGCCGAAGCCATATGACCAAGCGCGTCCGCACTGTTATCAACCTGAATATGAGTTATTTCCTGTTTGATTTCGACCGGCATTTCTTCACAAACAATTGCTACAGCACCTTTCTCAATGGCCATTGAAATATATTGATGACCATCGGATGCTGTACCACGTGTTGCAACAAATACACTCCCCTGCTCCACTTTACGCGAATCAAACTGAATGTTGGTTATACTAATTTCCTGTTCTCCAACAATTTGTCGGATCAACACGTTTTGCATAATTTCTTCTAAGTTCTTCTTCATAGAATTATTGCAAATTAATGAGAACTGAAGTACCTTTTTTTGCCTGTGTCCCGGGTTTTATGTTTTGTGAATAGACTTTTCCCCGTCCCTGAACCTGAACATTTAATCCCATATTCTCCAAAATATAAACTGCATCTTTTGCACCCATGCCACAAAGATCAGGGATAATACGGTTAGAAATATGAACAGATTGAACTTCAATCCGTTGATTCTTAGTCGATGTTTTTACCCAATCGGTAGAGTTATTGACGGTTAGCGGTAGATTCATTTCAGTTGCAACTGTCTGAATGGCTTTAAAATAACCAATTTTTGATTGTGGCAATAATGGTAATATTTCTTTGGGAACAATAGAATCGGTCTCAACTTTTGAAGGCTTACGATTTGAGTTCAATGCCATAACCCGTTCAGCTATATTTTTGAAAACCAATCCACTCATGTGTCCGCCTGAAGCATGACCGATTCCTGGTTCACGCATTATAACTACGCAACTGTACATTGGATTTTCGTAAGGGAAAAATCCGCAAAAAGCAACCTGATGTTTACCTGTATTTCCACTCTTATCCCACATCTGCGCCGTACCTGATTTTCCTGCAATACGAACATATTTTGAAAAAACCGGCTTTCCTGTTCCCATTTTGTCTTCCACAACGCCAAGCAAAGCCGCACGCATTTCGTTGAGTGTAGTTGGTTTACAAATAGCCGGATTTATTACTTCTGCTGTAAATTCTTTTGCAATTTGACCGTTTTTACTGATTGATTTCACAAAGAATGGACGAATCATTTTACCATTGTTTGCAATAGCATTATAAAATGTTAATGTATAAATCGGTGGTATCTGAGTTTCATAACCAACTGACATCCAGGGCAATGTCGTCACTGACCATTCGTGCGATTTATCGTTTGGATGACGAATAAACGGATTTGCAGTTCCCGGAATTTCGAGTTTCAGTGGTTCGTTCAGCTTCATTGCATATAGTTTATCTACAAATGCAGCCGGATTATGACCGTAAGCTTTAACTATTGCCCGCGACACACCGATATTGGATGAGCCATAAATAGCCTGTGCAAGCGATATTCTGTGAAAACCGCCACGATTGGCATTATGATCAGTCATTGTTCTGTTGCCATACATAAAATGGCCATTATAGGTTTCAATGGTATCCGACATCTTTACTTTTCCTTCATCCAGTGCAGCCATCACAGAAGCAACTTTGAAAGTAGAACCAGGCTCGGTCATATCTGAAACAGCACCGTTTCTATTTTCGGTATAGGAACCATCTTTGTTTTTTTGCATATTTACGATGGCTTTTACTTCACCTGAATGAACCTCCATCAAAATGGCGTAACCCACTGCTGCATCAAATTGTTTCACTCCGTCAACCAACGCTTTTTCTGCAATATCCTGAATATCAATATCGATAGTAGTATTTACATCCATCCCATCAATCGGTTCAACCTGAATAGTCTCCATATAATTATTGGCAACTTTCTGACGAACTGAAACACCAGGAGTTCCTTTCAGACTGGTATTGAAACTCAGTTCTATCCCATTTTTACCACCTTTGGTTTCATCGGCAAAAATATCGCCAACCGTCCGCTGTGCAAGCGAACCAAATGGACGCACTCTTCTGAAAAAATCTTTGGTTATTAATCCGCTTTTATTTCTTCCAAGCCGGAATAGTGGCAATGTTTTGAGTTGTTTAAGTTGAGAATATGAAATTTTCTTCTGTGAAAGTTGAAATTCACCAACACCACTCTGATAGGCACTTGTAAGTAACTTTTTATAATCGGTAGGTGTTTTATCACGGAAAAAACTTGACAGATAAATAGACAAAGAATCAATGTTTGATTTAAAGAGTGAACCGTCATTTTCGTGTAATGCAGGTACACGTAAATCCATGTAAACGTAGTAGGTAGGAATTGAGCTGGCCATTAAACGTCCATCACAGGCATATATATTTCCTCGGTTTGGTTTTACAGAGATGTTCGATTTTACGCTTTTTGCTGCCAGTGTCATCCATTGATCGTGTTCAAAAAATTGGATTCGGATAATCCGATAAAGGACTAACAAAAACGACAGGCATATTATTGTATAAACAATGCCGAACCGAAGTACTATATTTCTGCGTTTCTCTGTCATTTTTTTGGTGGAATACTGTCTTCAATAACGATAGGAGGTGTTGTATTCTCAATAAGATTCAATCCGTTTGCATTTACTGCCTTCATCACATTCGACTGCCGGCTGATTTCCATCAGTTCTGCCGAAATTGTCAACGATTCGTATTTTGCATCCTGAATTTTCCTTTTTAGTTCAATTTCTTTTGCCAACTGAGTTTCGTAAGCATAGCGGTTATCCACATACAGAAAAACCAACACTGCCAACATGATTAACAAGCCATACTGCTTGCGAATAAACTTCTTGGTAAGAATATCCCCGTTCAAAATATCGCGAAGATTACTGGATTTTATATCCGAGAAATCTTCACTGCCACGAATCGCTTCTGCTATTTTATTAAACCAGGACATTCTATAAATTAACAATTATCAATAAATTTGTACATACGATGCATGCATCGTCACTATCGTAATTCTGCAATTCGCAATTTTGCACTTCTGGCACGTGGATTACGTTGAATTTCCTCATCATCTGCCACAATCACCTTACTATTAACTGCTTGTAACGGTGCTATCACATTTCCGTAAAAATCTTTTTCAAGTTTTCCTTCAAAATTTCCGCTTCTGAAAAAGTTCTTTACCAAGCGGTCTTCCAGCGAGTGATAAGTCAACACAACCAATCTTCCACCCGGATTCAAAATCTCGAGGCTTTGATTCAGTAAAGCTTTCAGTACATCCATTTCTTTATTCACCTCAATCCGCAACGCCTGAAATACCCGTGCCATATCTTTCTTTTCCTTTTCGCGTCCAAAAAATGGTTTCAACACTTCTATAAAAGGAAATATTCTATTGAAGGGAGCTTGAGAGCGTGCATTTACAATGGTTCGGGCTATCTTGCGCGAATTGTGAAGCTCACCATACAAAAAAAAGACATCTGCCAGTTTCTCTTCCGTATATGTATTCAGTAAAACCGCAGCTGTAAAGTTCGATTTTGTATTCATGCGCATATCCAATGCTCCGTCAAACCGAAATGAAAAACCGCGTTCAGCCTCATCAAAGTGGTGCGAAGACACACCTAAATCTCCCAAAATTCCGTCGACTTTTTCTATATTGTGGTAACGAAGAAAATTCTTGAGATACTTAAAATTACTTCTTACAAATATAAATCTCGAATCATCAATTGCATTTTTGCAAGCATCCTCATCCTGATCAAATGCAAGCAATTTGCCATTTTCCCCCAATCTTTTTAAAATTTCTTTCGAATGACCGCCACCACCGAAAGTCACATCCACATAAATACCATCGGATTTGATATTCAAACCTTCAATGGTTTCACTCAGCAGTGCAGGGATATGATAAGCTGAATTGCCCCCAACCCCTAAAGGGGAGTTGAAATTACTTTCGTCTTGTGTTTTTATTTTTTTATTTGTCATTCTGTTAAGCTTAGAAAACGCTCTTTATTCCCCTTTAGGGGTTAGGGCTCTTTTCATCATTTTTTCTTTCAACAACTTCGAGAAATCAGTTGCAGGCATGCGTGTTTGCTCGTAACGAACTTTACTCCACACGGCAAACCGATCAATCATTCCCACAAACAATACTTCAGAATTTTCAATTCCAACAGCCTGTAAATTCTTCTTTGTCAGCAAAATACGTCCCTGAGAATCGATATCAAGCCATTCGGCATCCGACACAAACTGCATCAACAGCATCTGATCTTCCGGATTCCATTCATCCAGTTTCGCTTTCAATTCCTGAACCATTTCGTTCCAGACATGCTCCGGAAAAACTATCAAACAATCGTTTTCTGCATCTTTCCGCATCACTACCCGCTCTTTTTCACCATCGGGTAGCAACTTTCTGTAATTGGATGGAATAAATATTCTTCCCTTTACATCGGCTTTTGCTTCATATTTTCCTATAAATGTTGACATTTTGAATCGTAACTAATTTTTCAACGGTAAAAGTATGAAATTAATTTTGAATTCCCCACTATTCCCCACAAAAAATTTATCAACAACTTATCCTCTTAAAATCAGCACCTTTCAACAGTTTATCAACAATATTAAATTAAAATCTAAAACGACTAGAAAAAACCCAAGACACTTTATACCAGATATTTATAAAAACATTATTTAAAATTATTCAAACCAAACATTAAAGTGGGGGAAACATATTTGAATTTTCAATAATTTCAACAATTTTCACTCAACAGCTTTTCGAAAATCAGCAAGCGAACCTGAAATTATAATCACAATTTTCGTACATTTGCACAAAGAATCAAACTGAACACAATAATGAACAATGACGAACCAATCAGAATTGATATCAAAAGCATTCTGAAATTAAAAGCTCCAAATACAAAACTCCCCACATTCATTGTCAATTACATACGAAGAATAGCTCATGAAAGAGATCTTAACAAACTTTTCATAGCTTGTCAGGGCACTATAAATTTTGAGTTTATTGATGCGTCTCTGAAATATCTTGACATAGAAGTCAGGGTTGAAGGAAAAGAAAACTTACCAAAAGACGGAAGATTTATCTTTGCAGGAAACCACCCACTGGGAGGCTTAGATGGAATTACAACAGGTTTGGTGCTCAGCAAAAATTATAATGAAAAAATTCGTTTTTTCTCCAATGATCTGCTAATGAACCTTGAACCATTGAAAGATTTATTTATCCCGGTAAACAAGGTTGGCAAACAAAGTAAAGAATATGCTGCAATTACTCATGATATCTACACATCAGATTATCAATTAATTACATATCCTTCCGGTATGTGTTCCCGAAAAGTAAAAGGGAAAGTGGTAGACATGGAATGGAAAAAAAGTTTCATTTCAAAAGCCGTAGAATACCAGCGGGATATTATTCCTGTTTATTTTGAAGGAAGAAATTCAAATTTCTTTTACAATCTTGCCAATTTACGCAAGTTTTTGGGTATAAAAATCAATATCGAAATGCTTTATCTGGTAGATGAGCTTTTCAAAAACAGAGGAAGCCGCTTTACTATTCGGATTGGAAAACCTATTCCGTGGCAAACATTCGACAAATCCAAGAGTCAGGCTGAATGGGCACAGTGGGTAAAAGAAATCGTTTACAAAATGGCTTGATATGAACACACCATCCATCCGCAAAGCCGAAGAAAAGGATATCGATCTGATTCACAACATTCTGGACATGGAACCATTCAAATACAATGAAGAAGTTCCATACGACCGTTTGTGGATTGAGCAATTGGTATTGAACGACCGTTGCCTGACACTGGTTTATGAAACTGAGGGAGAACTAAAAGGATTTATAAGCGGCGAAAAAATGGTGAGTGGTGCAATAATGATATGGTTTTGTGCGGTAAAAACAGAATACCAAAACAGCATTATCGGAATAAAACTCTATCACGAATTTGAGAAAGTTTGCCGTGAAACGGGCGTTACAGCCATTCTGGCTTATGGCTACAAAACCTCAGCCGGCATGCTCGACCGACTCAACTTTTATTCAAACGACATGACTTACAGGGAATTCTACAAACCGCTGGTGGATTGGTAAGTTATAAATCCAGTAATCCTTCGGGCAAGCGGACGTTAATTATTTTCTTGTCGTGGTCAATTTCCGTGATATACTCTTCTCCGGCAGGAATCAGCAACTCATCATCGGCAGTAGGAATTACAAAAAGCACATTATCAGTAGTTTGATCCACTTCTGAAATTACACCAAGCACTCCTTTCTCAGCATCAATCAGTGTAAAACCTGCAAAATAATCCAGTTCTATTTCAGCATCTTCCACCTTATCCAGATAGGTTTTGGGCAGATAAATGGTCAGTCCCGAAAACTCACGCGCTTGCTCATCCTTTGAAATTCCATCCAATTTCAGCAAGCCGGTGGAATTACTTTTGAAGCGATATTCATCCAGAAAAAAGGGAACTAAAATACCCTCTAATTCAAAAATAAAATACGGTACATCTTCACTATCAAACACATCGCTGGTAAACGAGAATGACATTTCGCCATTCACACCGTGAGGTTTGGTTACCTGACCAATTGGAAAAACCTCGGATTTTGATATCATTGAAAAGTTTATATTTAATTTACACGTATTATTTGGGAAGAAAATTGATTGCTAAAAGAAATCCACACATTATAGACTCATGAAAATTCAAGCATATTGATTTAGAATCAACCCAATCCTGCAATCAGATTAATAGTTAAAGCGATTACAAAAGTACTTAGAACATATGAAAGCAATCCATGAAACGTGGTAATATGCCTAATTTTTCGGGACGTGATATTTATATCTGAAACCTGAAAAGTACATCCCACCCCAAAAGAATAATAAGCGAAATCAAGATAATCGGGCTCGTTTTCTTCCGGAAAAACTAAACCTCCAACATATCTATTCCCATTTTTATCCCTTGTATCATCGTAGTATTCATGTGCATAATGAAATACGAATGTAGTATGTACCATTACCCACGACAAAATCATTCCTAAAATGCACGAAGGTAAAAACAGAACACTATCCCTTATCGCAGAATCCTTTGAAATAATAATGAGTAAAACCGCAAACATTCCTGCAAAAGAGGAGATCAAAACCATAAAAAAGACAAAGGCTACACCTCCATCATCTTTAGTCGCCTTTTTGCGAATTTGTGCCACTGTTCGCTGAGTTATTACAATCCAACTGCAAATTAAAAATGTCAATGCAAACACTATCCACGAAACGACTGATCGAAGCAAAAAGCTTATTTCGCCATTATCCGAAACAAAAAATGGAATAATTCCCAATCCCAAACTAATAATTAGTCGGGTTAACGGGTGCATCTGCACAAACACATTCTTTGGTTCTGTAATTGTCTTTGACATAATATAAATAATGTCAGTAAGTATATATATTTGACAACAGGTATTACTCCACTACCGTCACCCAACCGTGCGTATCAGGTTCGTCACCGTATTGAATTCCACGCAATTTATGATATAGCTTGTCACATACAGGTCCGGGTTTTCCATCTTTGGCAAACATGTAGGTAATGTTCATATCGTAATCATCAATACGTTCTATCGGGCTGATAACAGCTGCAGTTCCGCAAGCTCCGGCTTCTTCAAAAGTCGAAAGTTCTTCAACCGGAACATGTCGGCGCTCCACTTTCATGCCTAAATCTTCAGCCAGCACCATCAGACTTTTATTGGTTATGGATGGCAGAATCGAAGTGGATTCGGGTGTTACATACGTATTATTTTTAATTCCAAAGAAGTTGGCTGCACCACATTCGTCGATGTACTTCTTTTCTTTGGCATCGAGGTAGAAAATGTTGGAATAGCCCATTTCATGAGCTTTCTGACCTGCAACCAAACTTGCAGCATAATTTCCACCTACTTTGTATTTACCCATACCAAGAGGTGCAGAACGGTCGAACTCGCGCATAATCACGAATGGTGTAGTCTGAAAACCACCTTTAAAATAAGGACCAACGGGGGTAACGAACACAATAAACAAATACTCATCAGCCGGTTTTACACCTACCTGAGCACCCACACCAAATAAAAATGGACGGATATATAACGAAGCACCCGATTCGTAAGGCGGGATAAAACGCTCGTTGAGCTTCACGGCTTTCAGAACAGCTTCTTCGAAAATTTCTACAGGAAGTTGAGCCATAAGCGTTCCAGCACACGAATCCTGCATACGTAAAGCATTATCACGCATTCGGAAAATACGGATTTTGCCATCTTGTCCGCGAAAAGCCTTCAATCCCTCGAACACTTCCTGTCCGTAGTGAATGCTTGTTGCAGCCATGTGAATAGTCATATACTCACTGTCGTGGAGTTCAAGTTCGCCCCAGGCACCGTTGCTAAACCGGCAGCGAACATTGTAATCGGTTTTCATGTACCCGAATCCCAAATTTGCCCAATCTATCTGTTCCATAATTTTGCCCCCTGAATCCTCCGCCAGTTGGCGGAGACTTTTGAATTATCTTATATATATTTTTATAAACTCAATTTACTAGCAAGCTCTTAGAGTCCCTTTTAGGGGATTAGGGGCAAACAATTAATTGACTTTCGTTTCCCATATTAAAAAGTAAATCGATAATGCTTAAATTCTCCTGAAATCCAAATCGTTGATCAAAAACCTGATAATATGGTTTTAATGTGGTGACTGAAATTTCTTTTTTGGGATGAATGCTATACCGTAAATCAACCACACCCTCATTCAATGCTACCTGATAATATTCTGTATATTTCAGCTTGGTTTGTAAATCTAACAATTCGAGCACTTTAGCCTGAAGTTCAAGATTAAAATCCCACAGGAAATCCCATTTTTTCTCATAAAACGGTTGAAAATCATCTTTGTAATACTCAAAAAAAGGCGTTGAATTGTAAGCTGATTCTAAGGTCCGCCAATGCTGTAATTGCCAATCGTTATGACCTGAAATCCGCACATCACGTGTCAGTATTTTCACACCTGAAGGCTTTTCAACCGGTATTGACAACGCACTTATTCCATTTGCAGTCAGAATATTACAACGATTCCGGTATGTTTGTTTTTCGTATGAATCAAATTGCTCCAGAAAAACTGTATCAGCATTCGCCAATGCCACATAATACTCTACCGGAGCTAAATAAGCCGAAGTTAGACAAACTGATTTTATTTCACTGCTTACCGCTTGCTGCTTACTGTTTACTGCCGATTTAATGTTCAGCATTCCTAAAGAACCTGTTCCAACGGATTTTTCCATCAAACCAACCTTTATCCTTATCCAGTGACAACCAAACCAACACAGGGCGACCAACTACATGATCTTCAGGCACAAAGCCCCAGTAACGCGAATCAGCCGAATTGTGACGGTTATCGCCCATCATCCAGTAATAATCCATCTTGAAGGTATAGGTTTTCGAAGCTTTTCCATTGATAATGAACTCATTTCCTTTCACTTCCAGGGTATTGTGTTCATACACCCGAATACAACGTTCGTAAATAGCAAAATTATAAGTATTTAGTTCTAACTTCGCTCCTTTTTTTGGAATCCAGATTGGACCAAAATTATCACGAGTCCAGTTTTTTCCACCTCCCAATGGGAACACATCTTTGCGGTTTGATGCTTCCAAAACGATTTTTGCACCCTGAGTTTCCAGCATTTTTGTTTTTGACTCGTCGTTCATCGGGAAATGATAAATCTGGAGATTGGGATCAAGATGAACCGTTTGAGCAAGTTCTGATATATTTTGAAATCCAAAATATCGAGCAGAATTATCATCAACCAACATTCTATCCTCAACACTCACATGAAGTTTCTCAAACATCTCATTCGTCAAAGTCGAACCTGTAACCTGCACAAAATAATTAAACTGAATTCCGGGAATTTTTTCCTGCGGTGTGCCGTTTATAATCACCAGATTGTCTTTAATTTGCATCCAATCACCGGCAATTGCCACACATCGTTTCACATAATTTTCCTGACGGTCAACCGGCCGATAAACAATGTCACCAAAAATTTGTGAATTTCCTTTTATTATCTGCCTGCCTAAGGTATAGCACTGTTCAGTATTAGGTTGTTGTGTAGCATTTTGTGACAATAGGTATTTATAACCTTCCCAATAACAGTTTGTATAATAATCCGGATTTTGCTGATTTACACAGACAGTGTCACCCGTTGGGAAATTAAATACAACTATATCATTACGTTTCAGAGCATCAAAACCTTTCAATCGTTTGTAATCCCACTGCGGATGTTCAATAAATGATTTGCAATTCAACAACGGGAAAGTATGCTGTACCAATGGGAAAGAAAGCGGTGTATTAGGCACACGTGGTCCATAGCTGGCTTTACTCACAAACAGAAAATCGCCCACCAACAGGCTTTTTTCGAGCGAAGAGGTTGGTATTTGATAATTCTGGAACAGATAAGTGTTGATAAAATAAACTGCCACCAAAGCAAATACAATAGCATCCACCCAACCCATAATTGCCAGCACAGCTTTATTTTCTGATTTTTTCCACCAAGTCCATGGAATATAGTCGGTTACAAAGGCATCGAAAACCACCGGCAAGCCCAACAGCCACCAATAATTACCAACCCATGCAATAAAAAGTATATAGATCAAACACCAAACACCGGCTTTTATCCATTGTTTGAGCGGTTTATCAAAACGCGATGATTGTTTTTCAGTTTCCATTATGAATTATGAATTAATAAATTATGCATTAAAATTGGAGCATATCCTGCATTCCCAAAAATCCCTTTTTACCGCATGTAAATTCGGCAGCTACCACAGCCCCCAGCGCAAAACCCTCACGACTTCTGGCATCATGGGTAATTTCAATTGAATCAACTTCCGATTCGTAGCGAATGGTGTGAATGCCGGGAACTTGTCCTTCACGAATGGATTTAATCGCCATTTCCTGAGGGTTATTTTCTGTTTCTTTTGTCCAGGTCGTTTTTCTATCCAGATTTTCCAGAATTCCTTCGGCAAGTGTAATGGCTGTACCACTTGGGGCATCAAGCTTCTGCGTATGATGAACTTCAGTCATTTCCACATTATAAGTTGGAAATTCATTCATTATTTTAGCCAGGTATTTATTTACAGCCATGAAAATATTTACTCCCAGACTGAAATTCGACGACCAAAACAAGGTTTTTCCACCTTCTTCAATTTCTTTTTTGAGTTGTGGAAGTTCTTCCGTCCAACCTGTAGTTCCCGAAACCACAGCCACCCCCGAAGCAAATGCACGACGGTAATTATTTAACGCCACTTTTGGGATGGTAAATTCAATCGCCACATCAGCGCTCTTAAAAGCATCAGAATCAAAATCATCCAAATTATCCACATCAATCACCGACACAATTTCGTGTCCGCGCTCCCGTGCAATTCGTTCAATGGTTTTACCCATTTTACCATATCCAATTAATGCTATTTTCATTTTTCTTCTTACAAATCAACCAATTAACTAATCAACTAATCTCTAATACTGTCCCGTTCCAAGCAAAACCAATGTACAAGCCTCTTCCACGTGAATATCATTCTGAATTAGAATTTCCTCCAGTTCCGGATTCTCAGTTCCGGGGTTAAAAATTACCCTGCGAGGATTCAGAGAAACAATATAATCGTAATATTCCGGCTGAAATTTATCCGAAATATACAATGTTACAGTGTCAATATCTTCAAAATCAACCTTTTCAGTATCTATGGTTTTTCCAAAAATCACCTCCGGACGCTTTCCGATTAATTCAATCTCAAAACCATGAGCCAACAATCTTTCTGCTGCTTTATAAGCATAACGTTCCGGATTATTACTCGCCCCAATTATTAAAGTTTTTCCCATATTTAAATTTTCAATTATTTAATTCTCAATTTCCAATATTAAAGTCAGCCTTCTCTGAAAAAATCAAGACACTCAAAAATCTCATCCTGAGTGGCTGTCTGGTTTATGCGAATATCACCCACATCTCCCAACAACGTAAAATTTATTTCTTTCGAATCATTCTTTTTATCGTGAGTCATCAGTTCAAACAAGGCTTCATATTCCTTGCAACTAAACTCAAACGTACCGTAATACTCCTTAATAAGGTACTTTAGCTTCAACAAATCATCTTTCGGGAAACCGAGTTTTATGAACGACAAATACAACTCACAAAGCAATCCCCACATCACAGCATAACCATGTAAAACAGGTTGCTTTATCTTATATGAATAGCTTTCAAATGCATGACCGAAAGTATGACCTAAATTCAGTGCTTTGCGGATATTTGCTTCAAAAGGATCTTTCTCAACAATGAGTTCCTTAATATTGAAACTTCGTTGCAAAAGCACTTTAAGTTTTTCGAAATCAATTTTCTCCAAATCAAATTTCAACACTTCATTCCATTCTTCGCGTGTATCAATCAGTGCATGTTTTACCATTTCGGCATATCCTGAACGAAGATTAGCATCATCCAATGTCTTAAAGAAATCAATATTTATCAGAACAGTTTCAGCCGGTGCAAAAACACCGATTTCATTTTTCAAACCATGAAAATTTATTCCTGTTTTACCACCTGTTGCAGCATCCACAGCACCAAGTAAAGTAGTTGAAACATTGATATAACGAAGTCCACGTTTGAAAGTTGAAGCTGTAAAACCACCAATATCAGTAATCATCCCTCCTCCAACGTTAATCATTAGTGATTTTCGTGTTGCAGCATTTTCACTCAGATACTGCCAAATCTTTACAGCCGACTCTACATTCTTATTTTCATCTCCACACGGAATCGTTATCACATGACAACCTTTAAGTTTCTCCGACTTCAAAACCTGAGGCAGACAAAGCTTTTCGGTATTTGTGTCAACAAGCACGTAAATGCTTTCGGCAGGTTGCTTACCAATTGCCTCATCAAGTTCGTTTATAAAATTAGTGCATATCGTTGTCTTCGAACTACTCATCTTTTGATTTTTAGCTCACAAAGATACTTTTTTCTTCAAAATTTTCAGCTAAAATCAACCGTAAACTATGTGATTTTATTTTTATCATTTCTTTTTATGATAGTTTTTTCTTAATATTTCTAAAAACATTATCTACATATGAATATATGTTCATATATTTGCAGAAAATTTCTAATGCTATGAATCAAATTCTTAATCCGGAACAAATGGAGCTTGCAGCTTATTCGCTTAAAGCTATTTCTCAGGGAACCCGCTTGTGTGTAATTTCACTTTTAGCAGAAACTGATGAAATGAATGTGAGTCAACTCGTAGAAAAGCTAAAATGTGAGCAATCGCTACTTTCGCATCACCTTACCGATATGCGTGCCAAAGGAATTCTGAATTGCAGACGCGATGGCAAAAACTGCTTTTATTCGCTGAAAAACAAGCAGATAGTTCAGATAATTGATTGTATTCGTACGTGCCAGTGTGTTTAAAAAAAATCGAATAACAACACGAACAAGTGTTTATAAAAAACAGAATAAAATGACTGAATTTATAAAGAAATACATCCTGAAAATTGCAGGAATTATAACCGGAGCATTAGGTGGATTTGCCTATTATTACTTTGTAGGTTGTGAGAGCGGCTCATGCCCAATCACATCAAGTCCGTATGTTAGTACAATTTATGGTGCAGTGATGGGATATTTATTATTCGACATGATTAAAAAAAAAGAACATGAGACAAATTAAGAATTATTTCAAAAGTTGGGACGTATCAAGAATTCTCAAAATGTTTCTCTCTGTGGCTCTTTTAATTTCCTATTTTTACAACAAAGAAAATTTCTTTCTGTTTATTGGGTTAATGCTTGGAATTCAGGCAATTTTTAATATTAGTTGTCCCGGTGGTAGTTGTAATACAGCTACAAACAGGAACAACAATCCGATTGTAGAAACAGAAAAATACGAACCTAAAAACTAAAACAACATGTACAGTTCTTTCAACATTTCAGATACAGATTGTTTGTCGTGCACCAATGTTACTTTGAAAACTCTCGGAACTTTGAGGGGAGTGTTCGGAGCTGAGATTGACCGGATTAGCGGACGTGTAGTCGTCAATCATACCGATGAAGTTAGTCGTGAAGAAATTTCAACCATGTTAGAATCTCTTGGCTACAAAGAAATACCTGAAGATATTGAAACCGATGAGCCATCAATCTGGGGTTGTGCTTTATAATATTCACAAATTAATCATTAAAATATTCCGAAATGAAAAAAATATTTTTCACAGACTTACTGCTTGTATTGTCACTAACAGCGTGTACAGGAAATAATAATTCGAACAATAATCAAACAAAAGAAAAAAAGAAAATGGGAACAATTCACATTACAAAAGCCGAGTTTCTGGCTAAAGTAGCAAATTACGAAAAGAATCCAACTGAATGGAAATATCTGGGTGACAAACCTTGTATTATTGATTTTTACGCTAACTGGTGCGGACCATGTAAAATGATTGCTCCTATTCTGGAAGACTTAGCTAAAGAATATGACGGGCAAATTTATATTTATAAGGTAAACACTGAAGAAGAACAAGAACTTGCAGGTGCTTTCGGAATCCGAAGCATTCCAAGTGTACTTTTTTGCCCTATGAATGGAGCACCACAAATGGCTCAGGGGGCTATGCCAAAAGATTCGTTCAAACAAGCTATTAATGAGGTTTTATTGAAAAAATAAAATCGTTTTCAGCCGACACATTATGCGTTAAATAATTTAAATTACAATTGATTATTTAAACTCTTATAAAGTTTCAGAGTCATAGTAAACAGATATTCGATTATTTAATAACAATAAAATTATTGCATTATGAAAAAGTATGGTATGTTGGTATTGGCTATGGCTTTTATGTTTAGTCTGGTCGTTTCTGCACAAGACCCAACTCCTCCACAAGGTGAAAGAGGTCCGAGAAAAGAGTTTCGTAAGGGTGACAAACCGATGGTATCTCCCGAAAAAAGAGCTGAAAAAATGGCACAGGAATTAAGTTTAAGTGCTGCCGAAAAGGCTAAAGTTCAGGCATTGTTTGAAAAACAGGATGCAAAGCGCAAAGAACAAATGGAAAAAGGCGAAAAAATGAAAGCCGAAATGAAAACCAAATTTGACGCTGAACGCAAAGCAAACGATGAAGAGCTAACAAAAATTATCGGTCCTGAAAAATTCAAAAAACTTCAGGATATGAGGGCTGAAAAAATGGAAAAAATGAAAGAACATCGTGAAAAACATGGTGGTGATCATCATCCTGAAAATCCGCCAGTTCCACCCGCTCCGGCTAACTAAGTAATTTTCAACAAAAAACCACCTTTTCAGGTGGTTTTTTGTTGTTATAAATCAAATATTTTCTTTTCAATAGCTTCAAATTTCTTCCTTAAATCAGGCGGAATGCTAAGCTTGTGTTTCTTATCAAAATCATAATATACAAGAATATCCTGAGCTTCGGCAGCCAGTTCATTTTTGTTGTCATAAATTTCGTAATGAATCTTAATGCTTGATGTTTTGATATATTCTACCCTCGAAAAAATAATTACATTACCGGGATAAAAAAGCGGTTTCAAAAACTGCGTGTGAATGGAAGCCAAAATAGCACCAACATTTTGCTCAGCATGTGTTTGGGAAATTCCTACCTGCTCCAAATGATTTACACGGGCAGCCTGTACATATTTCATTATTTGTAAGTTGTTTACATGACCAAGCACATCCAACTCACTCCAATCAATCCTCAATTCCAGCTTCATGACATACGGTTTTTATAATCTTCATAACCAAATTCTCTAATCAATTTAAACTCATTCTCCTTTGTCCAAATGCCAATTGAAGGATGCGAAACTCCGTTAAACATAGTGGTTTTCACCATAGTATAATGAATCATATCTTCAAAAACAATCTTATCACCGATTTTCAGTTCATGTTCAAAGGACCAGTCGCCATAGAAATCACCGGACAGACAACTATTTCCACCCATGCGGTAAGTAGGCTTTCCGGAAATTGCATCAGTTGCACCCACAATGGCAGGCTTATAAGGCATTTCGAGACAATCTGGCATGTGGCACGAGAAAGAAACATCAAGCATTGCCGTTTGAATTCCCCTGTTTTCGACAATATCAATGACCGAAGAAACCAATACGCCGGTTCGCCATGTAAAGGCACTTCCGGGTTCCAGAATGAGTTGCAGATGCGGATATTTTGCCTGAAAATTTTTCAGCAGAGTAATCAAATGCTCCACGTCATAACCTTCGCGTGTCATCAGGTGACCGCCACCCATATTGAGCCATTTAATCTGCGAAAAGTATTTTCCAAATTTTGTTTCTACAACAGCGAGTGTTTTTTCTAAATCGAAAGAACTCGATTCACAAAGTGTATGAAAATGAAGTCCCTCCACACCATCGGGCAGTTTATCTCCCAATAAATCAGCCACAATACCTAAGCGTGAGCCGGGAGCGCAGGGATTGTACAAATCGGTTTCCACATCCGAAAATTCAGGATTTATTCGCAATCCGCAGGAAATATTTTCAAACTGGGTTTGAGGATAAAAACGCTCAAACTGCTGCAGCGAATTGAAGGTGATATGACTGCTGCAACGCATTATTTCAGGGAATTCGCGATCAGTATAAGCCGGTCCGTAGGTATGAGCTTTGCTGCCCATTTCCTCATATGCCAGTCGGGCCTCGGCCAGTGAACTGGCAGTGGAAAAGGGAATATATTCCCGTACAATGGGGAAAACACTCCACATGGCAAAAGCCTTGAAAGCCAGAATAATTTCCACACCGGCACGGTTTTTTACCGATTTTATGAGTTCCAGATTCTTGCGAAATGCCTGTTCATCAAGAACGTAGCAGGGAGAAGGAATGTTGTTCGTCTGCACTATGATTTATATGATTAAATGATAAATATAATTCTTAATCGTTATGATTTAAACTTTGAATTGGTTAGTCTTTTGAAAGTCAAACTTTTTGAGCCAAAGTTTATTAATAGTCCTATTTCTAAATTGTAAGCCTCAAGATAATTGATAGCTTGTGCCAAATGTACATCTTCCAATTGAATAACTGCTTTAATTTCAACAGAAATAACATCTTCAACAAGAAAATCAACGCGACGAGTTCCAATTCTAGTGTTCTTATAAAAAATTGGCATTTCAAACTCTCGACTAAAATTAAGTCCTTGAAGATTCATTTCCATTTCTAATGCGCATTGATATATCACTTCCTGAAAACCATTTCCAAGAATTTTGTGAACTTCCATTGCACAACCAATAATTGTCTCAGTTAATTTCGAGTATTTATACTTTTCATCAATCATAATTAAATGAATCTTAGCATATTATAAAAAATGACCGTTGTAACCCAAAAATCACAACAATCATTTAATCATAAAAATCATAGTATTAGACGATTCTACAATTCCAAATCAATATTGTGTTGTTCCACCCACGGCAAACCGTGAATATTCAGTTGTTCCATAAACGGATCGGGATTAAATTCCTCTACATTATATACGCCGGCTTTTTTCCAGATTCCTTTCATAAACATCATGGCACCAATCATAGCCGGAACACCT
The DNA here is from genome assembly GCA_037132235.1 of Paludibacter sp. Lineage (GTDB taxonomy): Bacteria > Bacteroidota > Bacteroidia > Bacteroidales > Paludibacteraceae > Paludibacter. Next base: position 17,222 of record JBAXPM010000015.1, on the reverse strand, counting down.
GTAGTGTAACTTACGCCCTGCGTTCCGGTTTCTTTAAAAGCTGCTTCATGACTACAGTTGTTGTAAACGTAATATGTAACTTCTTTGCCGTCTTTAACCCCTTTGATACGACAACCTATTGAAGTCCAGCCTGTATAGTTTTCGCCCAGATCGCCCGGATTTGGAAGAACCGCTTTCAGAAACTGGATTGGAACGATTTTAACTCCATTGTATTCTACTTCGTCGATACGAGCCATACCAATGTTCTGAATTACTCGTAAATGAGTCAGATATTCTTGCCCGAAAGTCATCCAGAAACGAGCACGTTTGATAGTCGGGAAGTTTTTCACCAACGATTCAAGTTCCTCGTGGTAAATAACATAGGATTCTTTTGGGCCAATTTCGGGATAATTCAACGGTTTATGAATTTCGTGTGGTTCTGTTTCAACCCATTCGCCATTTTCCCAGTATTTTCCGCGTTGTGAAACCTCGCGAATGTTGATTTCCGGATTGAAATTAGTGGCAAATGCTTTTCCATGGTCACCGGCATTGCAATCCACAATATCTAAGTAGTGAATTTCGTCGAAATAATGTTTCGCTGCATAAGCCGTATAAATACTGGTTACTCCGGGATCGAAACCGCAACCGAGAATAGCAGTCAAACCCGCCTTTTCAAATTTTTCTTTATAAGCCCATTGCCAGCTATATTCGAAATGTGCTTCGTCCTTTGGTTCATAGTTGGCAGTATCCATATAGTTTACACCAGCTTCCAGACAAGCATCCATGATGGTCAAATCCTGATATGGAAGAGCCACATTGATAACCAGTTCCGGTTTATAGTCGTTTAGAAGAGCTACCAACTCAGGTACAATGTCAGCATCAACCTGAGCAGTCTTAACTTCTACGTTGTAACGTACTTTAACGTCAGCAGCAATCACGTCGCATTTTGATTTGGTGCGACTTGCCAACATGATTTCAGTAAATACATCCGGATTCTGAGCCACTTTATGAACTACAACGGTTCCAACACCTCCTGCACCGATAATCAATACTTTTCCCATTCTGTGTTTTATTTATAAATTGTTTTGGAAATGCAAAAATAACTATTTTTTGATGAATCTGGTAAGAATTTTAATGCAGATACACTGTCGGATCAAAACCGGCCAATCCTTCTTTGCGTTCCGTGCAGGTTCCACAGGTTCCGCAATGCGTTTCCTGGCCGTTATAACACGAATAGGTATCTTCAAACGGAACGCCTATTTCCTTCCCTATCAAAGCTATTTCACGCTTGGAAAGATTGGTGTAAGGTGCCATGATTTCGCAATGATTGTACGTTCCCAGACTAATCGCCCGACTCATGGTTTGAATAAATTCTTCGCGACAATCCGGATAGATGGCATGATCGCCGGCATGATTCGAAATCATAAGTTTATCACAGCCAATACTTTCGGCAATTCCGGCAGCAATACTCAACATAATTCCGTTACGAAACGGAACAACCGTTTTAATCATATTCTGATCTTCGTAATGACCGTTTGGAATTTCACCTCCCGATTGCAGCAAATCAGACACGAAACCCATTTTATTCATATCAAGGTCAATAACATGATGTTCGATGCCCAGCGCTTCACAATTTCTGTTTGCATATTCAATTTCCCGCAGATTATGCTTTGAACCATAATTGAATGTGAGTGCCAGGCGAATGCGGTCGGAATGCTCATAAAGTGCCACCGAACTGTCCATTCCACCTGAATATAAAATTACAATATCCTTCATTATTTGTTGTTTTGGGCTGCAAAAATACTCAAAAGCTTTGAGAATTAAGCAGACAAGTATTTTTTTTGTATTTTTGCAAAAGAAATGAAAACACCTCAAACAAAAATACTTCCCGCCGAATGGGCTGAACAAGAATTCGTTCAACTTACCTGGCCACATTCCGAAACCGATTGGGCTGAAATGCTCGATGAGGTTAATGAATGTTTTGTAAACATTGCCAAAGCCATTCTCCGATTTGAGAAACTACTAATTGTGTGTGTGGATGCCGAGGAAGTGGAATGTTTCTTTACAGAAGAGGAACTGGAAAAAATTACATTTGCAGAAATGCCAACCAACGATTCCTGGGCGCGTGATCACGGCGGAATTACAGTTTTTGAAGATGATAAACCGGTGGTTTACGATTTTACTTTTAATGGTTGGGGAATGAAATTTGCAGCTAATTATGATAATCTGATTACCCGGAAACTGTATATGGCAGGAATTTTTGGCGATTCAGGTCACCGAAACTGTTATGACTTTACTCTGGAAGGTGGTAGCATAGAATCTGATGGTGAAGGAACTTTGCTGACAACAGCTGAATGCTTACTTTCCGACAACCGAAACAATCTGTCCGAAGATGATATTGAAGAAAGATTGAAAGATTATTTTGGGCTGAAACATGTTTTATGGTTGGAACATGGCTATCTGGCCGGTGATGATACTGACAGTCATGTGGATACATTAGTACGACTATGCGACAGAAGTACAATGGCTTATGTCAGATGCGAAGATGAAACAGATGAGCATTATCTGGAATTAAAGAAAATGAAAAAGGAACTTCGGAAATTTAAAACTCCTGAAGGAAGATATTACAGGCTTATTCCACTACCTATGGCCGATGAAGTTTATTATGAAGGTGAACGACTTCCGGCAACTTATGCTAATTTTTTGATTATTAACGGAGCAGTATTAATGCCAACTTATAATTCTCCAAAAGATGAGATTGCAAAAGAACAGTTGCAAAAGGCTTTTCCTGACAGAGAAATTATTGGTATAAATTGTAATGCTTTGATCAAGCAGCACGGCTCGCTTCACTGTGTAACAATGCAATATCCAAAACAGACATTAGAATAAAGAGCCAAGAACAAAGACTTTAATTAGACTAATTTATGAAAGTAGCATTAATTCAACAATCCAACATAGCTGACCGCAATGAAAATATTGCCAAACTGGAGAAAAACATACGCTCTTGTGTATCACAAGGTGCTGAATTAATTATTTTACAGGAGCTGCATAACGGTTTGTATTTCTGTCAGACTGAAGATCCATCGGTATTTGAACAGGCTGAAAGTATTCCGGGACCTTCAACTGATTCTTTCGGAAAACTGGCCAAAGAATTGGGTGTTGTGATTGTCCTTTCGTTGTTCGAAAAACGTGCTGCAGGTTTGTATCACAACACGGCTGTTGTAATTGAAAAAGATGGATCTATTGCTGGGAAGTACCGCAAAATGCATATTCCGGACGACCCTGCTTATTACGAAAAATTCTATTTTACGCCCGGTGATTTGGGTTTTGAGCCTATTCAGACTTCTGTAGGAAAACTGGGCGTACTGGTTTGTTGGGATCAGTGGTATCCCGAAGCTGCCCGCCTGATGGCAATGGCCGGAGCGGAATTATTGATTTACCCGACCGCTATTGGTTGGGAAAGTTCTGACACCGACGAAGAAAAACAAAGACAAAAAGACGCGTGGGTTACAGTTCAGCGTGGTCATGCAGTAGCTAATGGACTTCATGTGTTATCCTGCAACCGAACAGGATATGAACCTGATCCTTCGGGAGTTACAAACGGAATTCAGTTTTGGGGAAATAGTTTCGCGGCAGGACCACAAGGTGAGATTATTGTTCAGGCTTCGAATAAAAATGAAGAAAATCTGGTACTGGACATTGATATGAAACGGTCAGAAACCGTACGCCGCATGTGGCCTTTTTTTCGTGACCGTAGAATTGACAGTTTCGGTGAACTTACCAAGCGCTGGCTGGAAGAATAACTACCTCTCAAACAGCCAGGCTGCTTTTTTTATATAAGTGGAATCTTCCAACTGACCTAGCATAAAAGCAGCTACATCCGCTCTTGAAATACTGGTTTTACCTTGTTTAAAGGCTTCAGTTCCATGATTGACAGCACCCGTCAATGGCCCATCGTTCAATCCTCCAGGACGCACTAATGTCCAATGCAACTTACTGTTTATAATATGTTGCTCGTTTAGATTATGGTCGGCAAGTGGTACCCGAAGCATTAAATCTACAATAAAGAAACGCAACACAGCCGGCATAAGTTTCTTACTGTCGCCAGCTCCGAAACTCGATAAATAGATAAATCGTGGAACAACTTCCTGCTCTGCTACCTTAACGATATTATCAATTCCAGACACAAGTTCAGGGGAACGCTTTGTGAGTGAATTTCCTCCAAGTGTAGAAAAACATGCATCAGCACCTACAATTGCATCTTTAATTTTGAGTTTTTCATCCAGATTTCCTACAACAATTTTCAAATTAGGGTTTTGAATATTTACTGCGTTAGGGTTTCGAACATAAACAGTTACCTGATATCCTTTAGCAAGTGCCTGTTCTGTAAGTAATTTACCGGTTTTACCGGTTGCTCCGAAAATAACAATTTTCATAAACTTGTCTTTAAATTATATACACATAAAACATGTGCTGATGGCAAAAGGTTTAATCCCTAGAATAAAAAAAGAAGAACCATATCTGATTCTTCTTTTTAATTTTCATTTTCTGTTCTTCATTTCCTCTGCGGATTTCACCTTGAATCCGGGATATTCTTTAATCATTTTTCGAAGGAATTCTTCAGGATATCCGGCACGAATAATTGTTGTAGGTATTTTATATTCATTTTGGACAAACTTACCATCTTTTTCTTTCTTGATATTGCCATCCATGTATTTCACCAGCAGATACTCACCTAGTTTCTTCCAGGCTGCAGTTGAATTCTCGGCTTGCGTTACACTGAATTCAGTGAGAAAAACCCGCGCTTCAGCTTCCTGCATTCCAATTGCCACTTTATCAATTGCTGGTACTAATGCATTAAAATCGCCTTCCCATTTAGCCTGTACTTTTTTAATGTCAGTCGACATGTAGGAATACTTGCTATAGGCATAGTTAGCAACCCAATTATACGTCCAGAATGCTGAAGTTGAAGAATATTCCAGCAAACTTCCATTATCCTGACGGAAACATTCAGGCACCCGGTTTATCCCACAATACATTGGGACATAAAGACTTGTAGCTGCATCATCAACCCCAAACCAAAGAATTCCGCCAATATAATCGGGCATCCAACTGCGCATTTGAGCTATAAATGTGAAACCGGTTTGTTGAGTTGCTGTTGGGCGCTCATGAACATACTCCACACTATCAACCTTGAAAGTCAGTGGACTGCAACGCAATTTACTGCCAAAAGGTCCGGCAGCAATGCCCTTGGTCATATCAAATTCAGTACCTTCATACTGGTCTCGCATACAATCTTTCAACCTTTGTGCTGTGAGTTTAATGGCTGGCTTAATCCAAAGGGGCATACGTTCCACGGTTTCACCTTTAATATATGAAATGTATTTTTCAATAGACGGGTCGAATTTTCTGAAAAAAGCCCACACACGAGCTTCACATGCACGTAAAGCAACATAGTCAAGAGGTGCATATGTATCTGAAAAACTAAAATCCTTATTTCTCCCTTTGAAAAAGCCTTTTTCGCGGGCAAACGCTATCACATCTTCCGAATAAAGACAAACATTTTTATCGTCATAAGGAAAAGTGGTGATTCGAGCCTGATTAGCGTGTGCCGAAATACAATCGTCAGGAATTCGTTGTGCAACCCAATTTGCCCCTTTGTTATGTGCCCCTTTTCCTACCATTTCCATAATCCAAACCTCATTCGGATCAGCAATCGAAAATGATTCTCCTTCGCTGTAATAACCATATTCTGCAACTAAATCCGTCATCACTTTTATAGCTTCACGGGCTGTCTTTGCTCGTTGCAGGGTTATATAAATCAAGCTTCCATAATCAAGAATAGCCGTTGAATCAACCAATTCTTCACGACCTCCAAAAGTTGTTTCACCAATGCTAAGCTGATGTTCATTCATATTTCCAACAACCGAATAGGTGTGTTCAACCTGTTTAATTTTACCAAGATATTTACCGGTATCCCATTCGTGAATATCGAGCATGGTACCGGGAGTATAATTAGCTGCAGGATAATAATATAATGCTCCAAAAAGAAAATATGAATCAGCATTATACGAAATCAACGTAGAACCATCGAGAGTAGCAGCTTTACCCACCAAAAAATTGGTACAGGAAAATCCGACATTGGCCGAAAATATAAGTGAAAGTAATATGAATATTTTCTTAATCATACGAAAAAACAGAGGGTTTATTTATTTGTCATCAGTAACATGAGCCTGTGAAAACTCAGAATTACTTTTACCAAATGATTTTTTTATCCAGTTTGGAATAACGAGCATTCCCAACAACAGATACAAATAATAACTTATCATTCGCCAGATTAAAGTTACAAAAATAACATCGCTCGCAGTAGAAAAAACATCGCTGTAATACTCTTTAAATGCATATTCGGTAACTCCGCTCCCGCCCGGCGTCGGACTCACAACCATATACACCCAAAGAATAAGCTGCCGTGCAAAAACAACTAAGTGATTGATATACTCATGGCTAAAAGCCATAAACACAGCATTTACGACCAAAAAACGTGCCGTCCAGGTAAGTAATGTTGTTGCAAAAGCTTTTATCCAAAACCAATATGAACGATTACCGATATCCTTTGAAGCAAATATCAGGTTGCTTGTCATCACATCTACGTTTGAATACCAACGTCGCAATACCGGGAGTTTAAATAAGGTCAGCATGATATGTCGAATCCAGCTTGGACGACGGAAAATTCCTATAAACATTATGCTTGTCCACACTAACCTTGTAATATACAAACTTGTAAAAACGACTGCAAAGGTAGAAACAATAACTGATGATGAATTAAAAAGCTCTTTCAGCGGAATAAATAAAAATATCAGGGGGCACACCACTAAAAAGAAAAGTTCATCCAAAAACAGATTTACAAACATGATAGTTGTGCTGCGTCCGGCATTAATACCTTCCTTTATCAAAAAAATAACTACCAAACTTGAGCCACCAACTACTGCCGGTGTTACCGCCGAAGTAAATTCGCTCAAAACATTAATGTGAAAAGCCTGTTTCCAAGACAGATCTTTGTCTGTGAGCAATCTGAACCTCCAAATCATTCCAAAATCACGCATCATCATCAACACAAATGCCAGCATGATAAATAGCGCACTGGTAAGTGTAAAATTGAATGTAAAAGCCGTTGCTTTAAACTCATCCATAAAAAGCCAACCTATTACAAATAAACCAAGTAAGACAGGAATTAAAACCTGATAAATTTTATATGGTTTGGAAACTTTTTTGTCAGTCGTCTGTGTTATATCTTCCATTTCCGTTCGATTAAATGAGTATAACGGTCAAGCACTTCTTCAGCAACGTTCTCCCATGAACGGGCAATGGTGCGTGAAGCATTTTGTCCAACCGGCAAAATAGTCTGTGGATTCTGAATAAGTTCTCTCAACCTGGTTGCCATCGAATCAACAGAATTCTCAATCAGGAAACCATTAAAATTGTCGGTTATATTTTCTGATGACGTTGACCCTGAAACCAATATTGACGGAGTTTCCATAGCTCCGGCTTCCCGAATAACAAGTGGTGCATTATCATATATCGAAGGGAATAGGAACAAATCTGCAGCCGCATAATACTCTCTGATATCATCACGACTTGTAATTACACCCATAAACTTTATCTTCTCGTGCAAACCAAGTTTCGCTGCAAGTTCCTTCAAATCAGCCATTGCGTACCCTGTTCCTACAAAAAACATTTTATACGGAAGATCTTTTATTTTGGCAAGTGATTCAATTATCAAACGGGTGTTTTTCTCCCAAATATGCTGTCCTACAAACAAAAACATCAGTTCATTATCATCAATATTGAACTTTCTTCTAGCCGCTTTTTTAATTGGATCAATGGGTTCATTTGTTGCAAAATCATTTCCATTTTCTACCACCTGAACTTTTCCTTTGAATCCGTATTCACGAATTGTTTCTTCTACTGCAGCCTGGGGAATCCATACTTCATCAGCCTTTTCATAAAAGCGAATGACTTCGTTCGTCATCATACGCGCTATAAATTTACTCCCGGTAGACTGTTCAAAGTCAGATCTGTATTTTGAGTGAAATGTTGCAACCAAAGGTATTTTCTGTTTATGGGCAATTCGTAGAGCCTCCTTGCCGGCACTGAAAGGGGAATGAGCATGAATCAATCCAAACTGAATCTTATTTATTTCCCGCTTATATGAAAAATCAAGATCCGGCATTCCAAATCGATATGGTTTTCGCATCAAAATCGGAATGGAAGTATAGCGGAAAATGGGAAAGGGTTCGTTGTCGGTATAATTTGGAGCTTTTGGAGTTACTACACAAACTGGTAGATTTTTCTGATGTAACCAGTATGCATAATTTTTTGTAGCAAGTGAAACTCCATCCATGATAGGAGGAAAACTGTCGTTAAAAATTCCGATAGTTTTTAATGCATTGCCTTCTGTAATGCTCATGTAGTATTTATTTTGTTACAGATAACGGTAAAGTTATTTTCTACCTATCCAACGGAGTGCAAAATTAGAATTTTCTTTTCATATTTCCTAAAAAAATCGACCAAACGTTTAATTATTCTCTTGTGAAACACTTTAATAATGATATTAAAACAAAAAACGACAAAATATTTTCTTATTTCAAAGCAAAAGCGTATTTTTGTAAAGATTTTTTTGAAGATAATGACTAATAAATACGAAGAACTGATTCAGGGGTTTGAAAACAAACTTCGAAAACTGATTTCGGAGTACAAGTTGTTACAAGAACAAAACACCCTGCTGACTAACGAACTAGACCGCAAACAGACGGATTTGATGAAAGCACATCAGGAAATTCTTGAACTTCGAAAAAATTACGACCATTTGCGGATGGCAAAAAATCTGAGTGGTTCGGACGTGGAAAAAGCCGAGTCAAAGCAGAAAATTGCCGGTATGGTGCGGGAAATTGATAAATGTTTAGCTCTTTTGGATGAATAGAGCTCATGAAAGACGATAATTTTATTATAAATGTTGTGATAAGTGGTACCAGATTACCACTAAATATTCCTCGTAAAGACGAAGAATTGTATCGCAAAGCCGAAAGGCTTGTTAACAAACATCTGGACCATTATCAAAAACAATACAATCAACGTTCGATTGAGGAAATCCTCATTTATGTTGCATTTCATATTGCAGTAATAGTATCAAAGCAGGAACTTCGGGACGATGAGGTGCCAATGGCAGAAAAAATACAACAACTGGATAATGAGTTAAAGCTATTGTTTTCAGAACAATAAAATCGTTTTCTAAAACATTCAACGACCGCATTACATTGCAAAAGAATACTTTTTCTATTTACTGGAAAAGTGTTTAAGCAGTGTCAATGCGTTTTTTATTTTGTAGAATAAACACAATTAAAATAAATACTAACAACTTAAATCAATCAAATATGGTAAACATAATCATAGGATTAATTGCTTTTGTTGTCGGAAGCGGAGGAGCATATGTGGTGCTACGCTTTGTCAATAAACGGTCAATTGAGGAGGCAGCGGCAGAAGCCGAACTTCTTAAGAAAAACAAACTTATCGAGGCAAAAGAGAAGTTTATTGCATTGAAAGCTGAACACGAACAGCAAGTACAGGAACGCAACGCAAAAGTACAGGAGCGCGAAGTAAAAATTCAACAACGCGAAATGCAGTTGAACCAGAAACAAAGTGAAGTTCAGCGTAAAATAAACGAAGTTGATGCGTTGAAAGATACTCATGATCAACAAATGCATGCGCTTGAAATAAAGAAGAAAGATCTGGAACATTTGCAGCATCAAGCACAAACAGAGTTGGAATCAATTTCCGGTCTTTCGGCAGACCAAGCCAAAGAACGACTTGTTGAAGCACTGAAAGAAGAAGCTAAAACCAATGCAATGTCCTATATCAACGACATTATGGATGAAGCTAAAATGACTGCAAATAAAGAAGCAAAAAAGATTATAGTTCAAAGCATTCAGCGTGTTGCAACTGAAACGGCAATTGAAAATGCAGTGACGGTTTTCCATATTGAATCAGACGAAATAAAAGGACGTATTATCGGTCGTGAAGGACGTAACATACGCGCTTTAGAAGCAGCCACAGGAGTTGAAATCATTGTAGATGACACCCCTGAAGCAATTGTTCTTTCAGCATTTGATCCGGTACGACGGGAAATTGCCCGACTGTCACTTCACCAATTAGTAACCGACGGACGTATTCACCCTGCCCGCATCGAAGAAGTGGTAGCCAAAGTTCGCAAACAGGTAGAAGAAGAGATTATTGAAATCGGTAAACGGACTACCATCGACCTTGGTGTTCATGGTTTGCATCCTGAACTGATTCGTTTGGTTGGTAAAATGAAATACCGTTCGTCATACGGACAAAACCTGCTGCAACACTCACGCGAAGTAGCAAACTTATGTGCAACAATGGCTTCTGAACTTGGATTGAATCCTAAAAAAGCAAAACGCGCCGGACTGTTACACGATATTGGTAAAGTGCCGGATGATGAACCGGAATTGCCACACGCAATTCTTGGCATGCGTCTTGCTGAGAAGTATAAAGAAAAACCGGATATTTGTAATGCCATCGGTGCTCACCACGACGAAGTGGAAATGGAAACACTGATTGCACCGATAGTTCAGGTTTGTGATGCTATCTCAGGAGCGCGTCCGGGAGCACGTCGCGAAATCGTGGAAGCCTATGTGAAACGATTGAATGATCTTGAAAATCTTGCACTTTCGTACCCCGGCGTACTGAAGACTTATGCCATTCAGGCAGGTCGTGAATTACGTGTAATTGTGGGCGCAGACAAAATTGACGACAAAGAAACCGAATTATTGTCGTTCGATATTGCCAAAAAAGTACAGGATGAAATGACTTATCCGGGTCAGGTAAAAATTACCGTTATCAGAGAGACGAGAGCGGTAAGCTACGCGAAATAAGTTTATAGTTGACAGTTGTTAGTTGATAGTTTTAAACTGTAAACTGACAATTATTTACTGTCAACTTGAAAAACCGGGGCTGTTTGGTTTTGACGTACTTGGCAATTTTTTAAAAGAAATAATAGGCAAGAAAAAGAAAGTAAAACAGCTAATATACAGATACTTAAATACAACACAAAAGACAGTCTATTTGCACATGTTTGCAAGTGATTGTCTTTTTTTTGTACATTTTTGTTACCAGTTTGTTACTCGTTTTATAAAAAATTTTCTATATTTGTAACGATTAATAGACACACTTCATAACACCTGAAAGCCCATTATGCGCACAAATAAAACAAAATCAATAACTAAGGAAAAGGAACCTATAAGACTTAGGTTTAAAAAACTCGCAAATGGGAATCAAAGTATCTATTTAGACTTGTACAACCTTGAAACCAAAATGAGAAGTTATGAATTTTTGAAACTGTATTTAATACCCGAAACCAGCAAAGTTGCTATTGAAACCAACAAGGCAACAATGAGTTTGGCTAATACCATAAAATCAAAAAAGATTGTTGAGTTACAAACACAAAACAGCGGACTGAAAGCAAAAAAGACAATCAAAAAAAGAATGATTGACTATGTTTTAGAGATTGCAAACAAAGCACTAGCCGATTCAGCCAAGAAAAGAAGCGAGTATTATACTTTCAATTCATTGGCCTATCATTTAAAACTGTATAAAGGAGACAACGTGAACTTAGATGAAGTTGACAAAATTTTCATCAATGGCTTTATAGACTATTTGAAGACTGCAAAAAACGGCAATTTTGAAGGTCAAAAGAATCAACCAATAATCTCGCCAAATACTGCACATAAATTATTTGCAAAATTTAGTACTGTTTTAAAGAAAGCTGTACAAGATGACATCATTATTATGAATCCTTTACAGAAAATTGATGACAAAATTAAACCCAAAACTATACCTAGCAAAAGAGAATATTTAACTTTAGAAGAAATAAAAAAACTCATTGATACAGATTGTAAAAGAAATGAAATTAAAAATGCTTTTCTATTTTGTTGTTTGGTTGGTATTAGATTTGAAAATGTAAAAAATATTACATGGGGTGATATTGTGAAAAACAGTAGTGGAACAACATTAAGCTATAAACAAATAAAAACTAACACCTTTGAAACTTTGCACATTAGTAATGAAGCAATTAAATTTCTTCCTCTAAAAGGAATCAAAAAGGATAATGATAAGATATTTGATTTGCCTAAAAATGAGACGACCAATGATACCATTGAGAAATGGGCAAAAGCCGCGAAGATAAATAAGAAGATTACATTTCATGTGAGTCGCCACACAGCTGCCACATTACAATTAAGTCTTGGAACGCCAATAGAAACTGTTTCTAAGTTATTAGGTCATACTAAAATAAGTACGACTCAAATTTATGCAAAGATTATTGATAAAAATAAGATAGACGCAGTTAATTTGCAAAACGGAATATTTGATTAACTAAGCATGACAAAGTGGTGGACAGAATTTAAGTATCTAAAAAATTAAAGAATAGGATTGAATTTTAAAAATATGAATGAAGAAGAAATTGAAGAACGAAAATCTAAAAGTTCAATAGAAAGAGAATACTTAGATTGCTACCAAATTCAAGATAATGTTTATTGGTTGATTATAAAGGTAGCTATGGATAAAGCTGAAGTACTGGATGATCGTGCTTTTAATCTTGCAGAGTATTTACCCAAAAGCCTTAAAGATGAAAACCTTAAAAATGCTATTCTTAACACTAATCAGGAAATAATAAAACGCGATCTTATAAGACCAAACACCGAATCTACCAACGATCCAATTTTTATTCTTGATTTAATCGTTTATAATTCATATCCAGTAGATTTAGAAAAGGATGAATTATTTGTCCAATACTCAAAATTCAAAAAAAATGAAGAGGAAATAATGGATATTTACAAAAATTATTCAAGTGAGGATATTTCTGAATTTTTACCATTCTTTCATGAACTAACTGATGACCTGGCTTTATTAATTCATTTTGATAATATAGTTTCCTTTTATGAAACTGAAGAACAAAAACGAGAAACCAAAAAGCCTAAAACAATTCATCAGCTCCATACTAAACTAACGGACAAACAACGGTTAATCTTATACGAATTACTTATTAAAAATGGATTCATTCCGGAAACGACTAATAAAGAAGGTTTTATTTGGGCATTTGGAAGTAAAAATTCAACACAAAACAGTTTTTCAACCAAATGGCTAAAAGCATCAAACCTTGCTGCATATTTCATTGATAAACTCTGTTATGATCCTGTAGAATCAACTCATTTTTGGGCAATAGGAGAAAGGATATTTTCAAATATCAAATTTATGCGAAAGTCGAAACAGATTTATTTAGGAAACAAAAATGGAAAACCAAAGGGTTATGAAATTATTGACAAAATAATAGCTGAAGCGAGGAAATAAGCAGTTATATTTTTGATTAAGAGGGCTAATGTAGCTCTCTTTTTTTTGTGAATTTCAGAATATATTTAACCTAATGATGACATACCCTTCATGAAAACCTTATACACCTATGTACTGTAAATAACTGTCTATTCTTTTGCTTTCCGAATTATCCGAATTTTGCATATAGTTTAGTTAGCTGACATTTAAGCAAAGGGAGTGCACGCCTTAAGCTCAGTAATCAATTTGAAAAACCAAAATAAATGAACACAGAATTAAAAAAAGTACTTACATTTAGTGAAGGCTGTGAGTATGCTGGTATTAGTCACAGTTGTATGTATAAGATGACTTCTCAAAAAGTAATTCCTCATTACAAACCTGCAGGAAAATTAATTTTCTTTGAACGGGAGGAACTCGAAAAATGGCTTTTAAGTGTGAAGGTAAAATCACAATCAGAAATTGAAGATGCCGCAAACACTTATATTGTTACTGGAAAACACAAGCAGAAGTAACAATGAACACTACAGAAAAAATGCCGACCGAAGCCAGCACCTTTCTATCTTTAAATCAGCAGCGCAAAGATACGAATTTCATTGATGCTTTGCAAGCCGACCTGCGGAAAATTAATGCCAAATTAAATCCCACCTCCGATGGCAAAGTCAGATCAGGTATTGATGATAACACATATTCAGAAAATGATGATAAAAATCCTTTTCCAATGGATGGCATGCCTCCGGTAATTTCCGATTATGTCAACAACCTTAGCAAAGTGTATGGAAGCCCAAAGGAATTTTTCGCAATGGCTTTCATTGGTGCTTGTTGTGCCGCTGTTCGAAAAGGAGCAGTATTGGATGATGGAAAATACAAAAATTATCCTCAATTGTATTTGATGTATGTTGCCCCGTCCGGAATCGGAAAAACAGAACCCGATAAAAAAGGATTCAGAAGATTGGTTGAAGTAGATAAAGAACTTTATCAGGATTACCAAAAGTCAAAATTGGATTGGAAAGCAGAATGTGCTGCATGTAAGAAGAGTAAACTTGTGGAACCTGAAAAACCAATTCGGAAACAATTATTGATTGATGATTGTACTCCTGAGGCTTTATATCATGCGCTTCAAAACAATGCCGGGTTAACCCTGCATTCAGATGAATTGAGTACATGGTTTAATAACATTGGACGATATGCTAAAAGTGGTGAAGTCGGTCGTTATCTATCTATTTTCGATAACACAACCTTTGATATTTCTAGAAAAGCAGACGAACCTGTATTTGTAGACGAACCATATATGAACATTATAGGTGGAATTCAACCGGAAGTATTGGAGGAAACATTACAATTAAACCAAATGCGTAAAAATGGTTTTGCTCAACGATTTCTATTTGTCTATCCAAACAATGTATTGAAACCCTATTACATAGATGCCATTCCCAACCAATCCTTACTACATGAATGTGATAGACTGATAGAATACCTTCACAATGAAAAGTTTGGAACACTTATCTTGACAAGAGATGCGAAAGAAATATTTATTAGCTTTTCAAACGAATTGACAAATGAGAATAGAAATTGTAAAACTGATTATTTACGAGCGTTTTATTCAAAATTTGAGATTCATTGTTTGCGGATTGCTTTAATACTCGAACTTATCAAATCGTATCCCTATGGGCTAATCTACAAGACTGTAACTGCAGAAACCTTGGAATATGCTATTCGATTATGTAGATACTTTATTTTCTGTGGTTTGAAAGTTGAACGGATGGGAGTTGTATTGGAAGAAAGTGCCGTATTAGACAAACTAAGCGTTGCAAAATTTTTAGTACATCAAAGTGGGCATTCTCAAGCAGAAGCTGCTAAAATTGTAGGTGTAAGCCAACAATACATAAACAAAAAACTAAAATCATAGTTAGTTGTAGGGTTGTAGGTTGTATTCTGCTTAAACACTTATATATAAGACTTTTTATAAACTTTGGCATACAACTAACATGAACTCGGCAATTAACTTTTCTTGTCTTTTTGGTTGTAGGTTAGATTAGTATCAATACTCATTAAATGAGCAAATTAAACGGTGGTACAACCTACAACCAAACAATCATTACTAAAATAAATAACTCTATGTACAATAAACCCTATTTGCAACCTTATAAAAATATGAATACACGCCATCAATGTCCAAGTTGTGGTGCTAAAAACTCTTTTACACTCTATCTCGATGGCAATACAAACCTACCAATAAATTCTAAAGTTGGGCGATGTGAGCGTGAAAGCAAATGCGGGTATCATTATACCCCAAAACAATTCTTTTTGGATAATCCATCAGAGAATTCTGATCAAAAGGAATGGAAATCTCATCTCTCAAAATCAATTGATCCACCCACGCCGATAGGATTTTTACCTTTTGAATTTGTCGAAGATTCCGTTAGTTTCAAAAGTAATTTTATCAGTTTCTTATGTGAGTTTCTTACAAATCAACAAGTTAGTAGGATAATTGAAAACTATGCTATAGGAGCAACAAAATCAAAGGAAGTGATTTTTTGGCAGATTGATTTTATGGGAAAAGTTAGAACCGGTAAAATAATGCAATACAATCCTATTACAGGAAAAAGAATCAAGCACGAAAGCGGTGCAATAGATTGGGTACATAATAAATTGAAGAAAACGGGGAAATTAGATTCAGAATTCAATTTAAAACAGTGTTTTTTTGGAGAACACCTTCTAAATCTATACCCAAATCCTACTGTAGCTATAGTAGAAAGTGAGAAATCAGCTCTTATTGCCAGTATTGTTATGCCGGATTTTATATGGTTGGCTGCTGGAAATCTAAATGGTCTTGGTGTTGAGAAGTGTAAAGTGTTGAATGGCAGAAAGGTTGTATTTTATCCAGATTTGGGCGCATTCGATAAATGGCAACTGAAAGCCATTGAAATAGAGAAACTATGCAATTGCACAATTGCAGTATCTATGCTATTAGAGGACAAGGCTACTGATCTGGATAGGGATAATGGGCTTGATATTGCAGATTATATAATTGACCAATTACAAAACAATTCGACTTTTGAGATTCAGAAACGATACAGTCCTGAATTACAATACATGTTGTATCAAAACGCAGCTTTAGCAATTTTGATTGAAAAATTAGAATTAGAAGAACTAATCAGATCAAACTAATCCAGTCGAATCGCTCTAAGCCGGTTTCCCCTAATTGGGCGTTATGCCTACTGCCGTTACACTACATTGCGCCACTACCCAATTAGCACTAAGCTTTGAGCCATTCAATAGCTGGTGGGTAGTCATTACACATGCACTCTTTTGAATAAAAAGAATGCAAGAGTAATGTTTGATTGATGATTGTTGATACATCTCTGTATCAACAATACGAAGTATGTTCCTTTTCTGTCCCGGTTTCAAATCAAAATGAATTCATTGGAATTTTTAAGGGCAAAATTGCCACACTCAAGTGTGATCGTTTTTGAGGAGGGTATTTGTCTGTTATTACAAAATGGTAAAAACAGCCGTTTGAAATCTGCGTCCGCACATTTCAACTAGTTAAAAATGTGCTTAAAAGTCATTGGTCACACGTGCGTGTGATAGTTTTTGAGGGCGCGCGCAGTTTTCTGCGCTGTTTATATGTACTCTGAATGGCTTCTGTGCTGTATATGGTGCGATTTGCGCCACTATCTTTTCTTTTCCTCGAATTGTTTTCTTCCTTGTAACTTGTAACTCAAAACTTGTAATTGCTCAAGCATATTACATGAATTAAGAATCTCCAAGTGGAACTTTCATTGAGGGCGTTGCGTGGTCATTCGACTGAAAAAGGGAAAATTCTTTCCCTTTAAATC
>JBAXPM010000014.1:0-56671 GCA_037132235.1 Paludibacter sp. | reverse complement strand
AATTTCATTGATCTACGAAGATTTCCGGGCTACGCCCCTAAATATTGGGTCGAAAATCGCATGAAATACAAAATAAAATTAACGACGTGTTGGCTGCGGAAAATCATACAATTTATTTCCCTGCCAACCTTTCCACTTCAGTCCAGTTTACCACATTCCAGAATGCTTTGGCATAGGCAGCACGTTTATTTTGGTATTTCAGGTAATAAGCATGTTCCCATACATCGAGGGTTAGTATCGGTTTCCCTTTTACTTCAGCTGATGCCATAAGCGGATTGTCCTGATTGGCAGTGGAAATAATGCGCAGTTTACCCGAAGGTTCTTTAATAAGCCATGCCCAGCCTGATCCAAACCGACCAACAGCAGCTTTTTCGAATTCAGCTTTGAAAGCATCTACAGTTCCAAAGTTATCGACCAATAATTTTGTCATGGCCGGCGATATGGCTGCTGAACCGGGTGCTGCCATAATTTTCCAGAAAAAGCTGTGATTCCACACGCCGCCGCCATTGTTACGCACCGCACTCTGAATATCGGCAGGCAGTTCGTTGATATTCTGAATTAAATCAAGTAATTCTTTTTTATAAAGTTCGGGGTATTTCTCCAATGTTTTGTTCAGATTTGTAACATAGGCGGCATGATGCAAATCGTGATGAATATGCATGGTGGTACTGTCGATGTAGGGTTCGAGCGCATTGTATTTGTACGGCAAATCAGGGAGCTTAAACTGCCCGAAACTCAGTGCGGAGAAGCTAAAAAGAATAGCAAGAATTAAATTGGTACGTTTCATGGTTGTATCTGTTTTAAATGAATGCTTTTATAACAAACAACCAAACCGTTTGTTTTGAGTTTTACAAAACATTCTATCAGTATCGTATTTTATCAGGTTTTGGGTATTTTGCGACTAAAGAGGTTTAAACTCTTATCAGTTAGAATTCAGTATTTACAAAACAATCATTTTATAATATGCTTTATTTTCATCGGAAGTAAGTTTGCATTCGTACATTCCTCTTGGTAAATTACTGATATTTAATATGATGCTGTGTTCGCCTGCCGCTTTGATTCCTTCATTTCGGTAAATCAACAGTCTTCCCTTTAAATCATAAATCAATACCTGTACAGAAGTTGTTTCAGATAGAATATATTGAATAGTTGTAAATCCATTACACGGGTTAGGCGTGTTTTTGAGAAGGATTTGTGAATTTCCAAACGGAGAATACAATCCCGTTGAAGTCGATTTAGGAGTAAATGCTGGGTCAAAGTCCGCTACTTTATTATAAGTAAGACGTTGTGGAGAAGTTCCATCGGCATTCATAATGTAAATCTCCATGCTGTCGAGCGTATTATAGCCATGTGTACTCATATAGCCTATTTTATCACCTTCCAGCGAATATCTTGGAGCATCGTTTACCGAATTAGTAGTATTTGTCAGGTTGGTAATATCCGTATCGCTTGCAGGATCGTGGTTGTACGGAATACGACAAATATTGCAGTTGTTTGCACCTCTTTTAAAAATGATGTAATTCCCATCCGGCGACCAGCAGGGCATTTCGTCCAGATCATTTCCACGGGTGAGTTCTACAACAGTTCCGTCAGAGATTTTTACCTTACAAAGTTTTGATTTAGGATTAGGATTTGTACTGATTAAACGCTGAAAAACAACCCATTGTCCATCGGGCGAATAATGCGGGCTGCTGTCGTCGTTGCTATCGGTCAACAGGCCGGTCAACCCTGTGCCGTCAGTATTTATAATATAGATATCGGTATTTCCCGGTGTATTCTGAATATCAAAAACAACTTTGCTTCCATCGGGTGAAAATTTGGGTGATAAAGCAGGCCCTGTAAGTGTAGAGCCGGAGGTCAGATTCAGTTCTCCGCTTCCGTTCGAATTTACAATATACACATCGGCAGCCATCGGCATCGTGGATGTAATTCTGCCAAAAACAATTTTTGACCCGCTAAGATTAAAATACGGATTTGTATCCCTATAGCTGTTATCAATCAACTTTTGCTGAGAGCTTCCATCGCGATTCATAAGGTAAAGATCCCAGTCGTTGCCCGACTGTTGGCGGGTGAATACAATTTTATCGGAGAGAGATTGTGCAAAAGAAACTGAACTGCAAATGCAAATAAACGAAAGGCATATTAAAGCCTTTAGACTGAATGTTTTCATGGTTGTTCCTTTATATTAATGAGGTTATACGTTGAAAATACTCTGTCGGAAAAAAATTGTTTCATTTGAAACAAAATTTGTATCATCATAAATCAGTCCTCTGATTGATTTATTGATAAATATCTTTTTGTTTTGAATGTATTTTATCACAATTAATAACAAATTGTGTGCGATAAATGTTCTCGTTTTTTCAGAAAACAACTTATCTTTGTGTTGACTGAAATTAAACATAAAACGAATTTATAACAAATCAGATGATGAATTTAAAGTATATTATTTCCACCTCGCTTTTTTTGGGTATAACCCTTACATCCTGCAATTTAAAGAAATCAAAAGCAACCGAAACATCTGTACCAACCGAACAAAAGTCGGACAAATCCGAATCATTACAACCAAAAAACACCGCGTCGCAGATTTATGCAAAACCCGAAATTCCGGTGCTGTGTTATCACCGCATTGCCGATGGACCAAAGGGCGACTATAAGGTTAGTCCCGCTACCTTTGCTGCGCATGTAAAGATTCTGGCCGACAGCGGTTATCACTCCATTTCGCCGGCACAACTGTATGATTATCTGGTTTATAACAAATCGTTGTCCGAAAAACCTTTTCTGATTACCTTCGACGATTCGAGGATCGAACATACAGCCATTGCTGCCAAAGTACTCGAGAAACACGGTTTCCGTGGGGTGTTCTTTATCATGACCATTACCTACAACAAAAAGAACTACATGACCAAAGACCAGCTTGCGCAACTGGCCAAAGCCGGACATACCGTAGGACTACATAGCTGGGATCACACCATGGCTGTGAAATACAAAACTCCCGAAGACTGGAAAAAGGAAGTAGCTGATCCAAAGAAAAAGCTTGAAACCATTACAGGTGTACCTGTTGAATACTGGGCTTACCCGAATGGGGTATTTAATCACACAGCCGCTCAGGAAATGAGCAAATATTTTAAAATTGCGTTCGAACTATCCACTAAACGGGATTCATTGCAACCGCTCCAGTGTGTCCGCCGCATCATTGTACCCGATATGCCTGCTCAGAACCTGCTGAAATCTATGCGGAAGAGTTTTGCGAAGAAGAAAGTTTAGAGTCAGGACAAAAAAGGTGTAAAATAAACCCCTCGTCCTCCTTTGTCCCCTGCTCCCGCGCGATTATATCGCGTGGAAATAGGAAAGTAAGATAATTACAGGTTGAACAAACTTGTTTGCCACACGATGCAATCGTGCGGCAGCGGGAGAGCTGCGGGATGCATGGATTTACCCGTAAAATAAAATCTATAAATCAATTGAAAGAAATTGATTACATGCACAAGATAAATTAATGCGAAAAACTTCGCACCTTGTAGATGTCCCCTTTCGCAAAGGGGACGAGCGAAGCGGAGGGGTTCGAGAAACAATTCAATCCAAACTTTCTTCAGACTTCAGATACTGGCGTAGCACAGGGGTTCGATAAATAAATCAAAATCACATGCCTGAAAAATTAAACAATCTACCTGAAATGAAGCCATTCCGGCGCAAGCTCCGTAGGCAGATGACAGCTGCCGAAGTGGCTTTGTGGGTTATGATAAAGAATAAGCAGTTGGTTGGTGAGCGTTTTCTCAGGCAATATAGTGTCAGTCATTATGTTCTTGATTTCTATTGCCCTAAGTATAAGCTTGCAATTGAACTGGATGGTGCAGGGCATTACACCGAAGAAGGTCAAAAATACGATGCAGACCGAACAGAATACCTAAACTCAGTAGGAGTAAGGGTGTTGCGTTTTGAGAATTTTGAAGTGTTTCAGTACCCAATGCGGACACTGGAAGAGATTAAGAAGTATTTAAAGTGATAATCCCAACCTCCTTCTGCAGGAATAGATTTACAATCTGGTTAATACATAACAGTGATGAGAGTTAGTGATATTGCAAGATAAATACTGCTGGATTGCCACTCGACTATGCCGCATAGTTTAGCAAGAAATGAAAATCGACGTAGTCAAATCAGCCCCAGCGGGGTATGATATTACCGCTTGTCGGCGATTCGGAAATTTACCTTACTCTTTTATTATTTTAAATTGCTGAGTATCACCTGAAAAATTTCTAATCTGAACCAGATAGCAACCTTTCGAAAGATTTGAAATATCCACAGCATTATTTTTAGTCAATGAACAACTTATAAGCTGTTTGCCCGAAAGGTCGGTTATTTTTGCTGATTGTAAAGGTTTATCGCTGATAACCTGAAAGCAATTTTTTACTGAGGTTGGAATTATACATGCCTTAAAACTCCTTACCTCATTCACTGCCGAAATAAAATTATGTGCAATAGTTTCGCCCATCAGACCAGCCAGATAAACTTCCAGAGCAGTATAACCTTCACTTGTTTTTAGGTTTCTGTCGTCAGGATTATTGGTGTCGAGATTATTAGCTGTTTCCCATGTATCAGGCATCCCGTCGTTATCGGTATCAGTAGGAGCAAGAGCAGTTGCATAGGTCAGGTAACCTTCGGCATTGTACGACTTATCGATAATTCCCCATGTTCCTAAAGAAGCTTTAAAGGTAGCTGTACCATTTTTTACTTCACGAATAATGCGGTGTTCAACAGAGTCTCTGTTTACAGTGCCTGCTTTTAATAAAATATCATTGTATGCATCGTTTGCATTCTGAATAACACTCATTTTATAGGGCGTGTATCCAACCCACGTACTATCAGTCACCGGATATTTTATTACTTTGGATGGTGGCAGAAGCATAGTGTCAGAACTTGCTGTCGCTTTTGTTGGCAGTACTGTTCCTGCTGTTCCCGACCATTTCCAGGTAAATCCGCTCCAGTTATCGGAATTCAGCGCGGGGTAACCTTCCATAATATTCCCTGTCAGATGCCATTTGGGAATATTGGCCCCTGACACAATGTAATTGGTAAAGAAATACTTACTTCCACTGGCTGTTGCCGGTCCCGGTTTATAGTAATTACCAACAAAGTTGCAGGTGTGCGACCGATCGCCGGTATTTACATCGCCGCCGTATGCAGCATTCGCGCTCCCCCAGTTATAAACCACATTGTTGAAAAATTCAATAAATACATTGGTTTCGTTGGTAGTTCTTGCTCCGTTAAGTCGTGGTGAGCGTGATTTGTTATTCGTCCACAGGTTGTGATGATAAGTCGCACAAATTCCTCCGGTTTGTGAGCCATAACTCCGGTCGCCTTTGCCGTGACCATCGTTATATAGTGCATCGTGAAATATCGACCACTGGCAGGTGGTATATCTGTTATCATACATGGTAAGATTCTCTTCGCCCGACCACCCAAAATCACAGTGATCGAAAATTACCCTGACCGCATTTTCACAGCCTACCGAGCCACCGGGTAAGAAAGAACCCACAGGAGCAAGTGTATCTCTTGCAACCCCGTTTACTTTATATCCGTAAATTGGAGTAGCTTCAGCCAACTCACCTATACGAAAGCGTACATTACGGACTATCAGGTCTGTAGAACCGCCTAAATTGACCTTGCCGTTTCTGATCTGAATGCCTTCGCCCGGGGCTGTTTGTCCGGCAATTGTGAGGTTTGCCCGTGAACAGCGTATGTCGTTTTGATTTTTTACAGTTGTTCCGCTTAACATCAGGTAGGGCTTCAACTGAATTGTTCCGGAAACACGAAAAATTACAGTAAGCGAATCGCCCGGATACTGCGTCAATGCCCAGCGGAAACTGCCCGGAACAGGAGTTTCCAGATTGTTGTATGAAATGTAATCCTGTAGATTATCCACAAATACCACCTTTCCACCTCTGCCACCTTTGGCATATTTTCCATATCCTTCGGCAGTTGGAAAAGCGGGAGTTTGTGCGATAGTAGAAATTATTATTGCATTTAATAACAATACTATCAGTGCAAACCTCATTATTAATCGTTCCATAGAATTTTATATTATTACACCGACAAAAATAAAGATAATCTTTACCTTGGTGTGAGAAAAATTGGTGTTTTATGTGGAAAAAATAATATAATTGATAAATAAACATCAATATTAGATATAATATAAGTTAGATTTTTTTGCCCCCACCCCTACAAATGGGGGGCTTTCCAACATCCCATTCATTTACAATGAAAAAATAATTAAACGTTTGCAACGCAAAAAAGGATTATAAAGAACAATTTACTAATACTCTCGTTATAATCAATGAGGAATTGCATATCCCACCATAAAAATACATATACAAATGAAATCAAAAGGCTTTTTTACGGCAATGTTATTATTCGGATTAACCGCTCTGATGGCTCAGGGTCAATCAGTTTATGTCAGGGATACGCAGAACTGGGATATGAAAAAACTGGATACTGCCTGTGATTCAATGTATTTGTCTGAAAACGAAAGAAATATTGTTTTGGAATTAAATATGGTCCGGTCAGATCCACAAAAATATGCCCGATTGTATATCAAACCCAGGCTGACTAAATACGTTGGACTTAGGTATGATTTGGGTAATGACCACTGGATGGTAACATCCGAAGGTGTTGCTGCGGTACAGGAGTGCATTGAGGTTTTAAACGTTGCAAAATCCTGTTTGCCTTTATATCCTGATTCTAAACTTTCCCGGATGTCGAAATATCATACCGATATGCAGGGTGCTACAGAGCTGGTTGGACATGATTCGCCCAACGGGGAGACTTTCAGTGGGCGAATAAAACGCTTCAAAATACCGTATATAAATTGTGCCGAGAATATTGACTACGGTCGCAGTTCGGCTCGGGATATTGTTGTTGGTTTGCTTGTAGATGATGCTGTGCCTTCGAGAGGACATCGGGCCAATATTCTGAATAATATTTATAACAAAGTGGGTGTGGGTTGTGGTACTCATCTGAAGTACAGGTATATGTGTGTTATGGATTTCGTCAGGTTTATCGATTTTAGTCGTAAACCCGTAAATAAGTAATGTATAGAATAGAGATTATTTAAGTTTGATGTTGATAAATTTAATTTCAATTGTGTTTAAGTAATTAAAACAATATATTCTTTGCAAGCAAAGCAGCAGAGCCGAGCGGTCGTATTTTAGGTAACAATTGCCGTCCCATTTATGGGACGGACAGATGGATAGAGAGTAATTGGCTTTAGCCAAATAGTATTGAAAGTTTGGCTAAAGCCCTGTATATCTTAATCATTTATACCGTCCCATAAATGGGACGGCAAATAAAAAACCATTTTCACAATAAAAAATCAATATACGACATTAAATCTTTCTCACTACTTATTCTAAAAATCAACATCATTTACTTCCTGCTTCTTAATCCTGATTACACAAAAGTTTTTCACCGCATAATTCCAACAATTATCATATTCCCCGCCAATTTCTCCTTTTCCACTGTACTATTTCGGCCTTTTCTCCGTTAATGATTCTGCAATTTTAGTTGAAAGTGGGTTGTTGTTAAATATAATTTGGTCACAACATCCGTTTTCAGTATATTTGCAGGTTAAAATCAGAACCCAAAATTTAGCGTAAAACTGAATGATAGACTATATAAAAGGCGGGATAACCGAGTTGACTCCGGCCTATGCTGTACTCGAAACCTGCGGTGTGGGTTATTTCATCAATATCACCCTGCCAACCTATACATTTCTGAATGGTCAGACCGAAACAAAACTCTTTGTGTATGAGGCTATCCGCGAGGATGCTCACGTATTGTACGGTTTCCGGTTGCAAAGCGAACGGCAATTGTTTTTGCTGCTTATTTCCGTTTCGGGAATTGGTGCCAACACGGCACGCATGATTATGTCGTCGTACTCGGCACAGGAAATTGAAGAAATGATTGTTTCGGGCAATGTTACTGCGCTCAATGCCATTAAAGGTATCGGTACAAAAACGGCTCAGCGTATCATTATCGACCTGAAAGATAAAGTGGTGAAAGGTACAGGTACGAATGAAATTCCGGGATTTGCCGCTCCGAACAGTGCCGAAAGGGAAGAAGCTGTGTCGGCACTGGTTATGCTGGGATTTGCTGCAGCGCCATCGCAAAAAGCAGTGGAGAAAATACAAAAAGAACAACCCGGACTGAGGGTGGAACAACTGATAAAACTGGCATTGAAAATGCTGTAAGACCCCTAAATCCCCTAAAGGGGACTTTAGAAGAATGCTGAATATAAATATACAAAGGTATTTTTACATCCCCTTTAGGGGCTTGGGGTACATTAATTATTGAATATGATTTTTTCGAATAAAAACTTCCTCATTATACTTTTCTTCGGTCTGATTATCGGATCGGCTTACGCGCTTGTAAGTAATACCGAGCGGGCAGGGATGGAGAGTCTGGCCTTTGCTGAACCGGCTGAACCCGAACCAACTCCGGCTGATACGGTTGAGAAACCTATTAAGACACGCTTTCCCATCAAGAAATTCACGCAGAATACCGTTGAGGATCTCAATGCAAAGTATCCATTGGATGCTCCGAAACCTGCCAACGTGAAATCGTTGGTGGAATACGACGGCAAATCGGGTAATTACGTGTTGCGTACCTTTGTGGGTGACAATGAAATTGCTACTCCGTTTCTGATGACCCCGCAGGAATACATGAGTTTCTCGGCCAAAAAAGAAATGCAGAGTTACTGGCAGGAAAAAAGCAAGAAAACCCAGAAAAACAACGAGGATAAGTTCAACATTTCGGATATGAAATTCAATATCGGCCCTGCCGATAAAGTATTTGGCCCCGGTGGTGTGCAGATTAAAACACAGGGTTCGGCTGAGTTGATATTCGGTTTCAAGAACAATACCATTGATAATCCGTCGCTAACGGAGCGGATGCGGACTTCGAATATCTTCGACTTCAATGAAAAGATTCAGATGAACGTTACCGGAAGTGTGGGTGATAAAGTAAACTTCGGACTGAACTACAATACCGAATCGAGCTTCGACTTCGACCAGAAGATGGTGAAACTGGCTTACAAAGGCAAAGAAGACGATATTATCAAGAACATTGAAGCCGGTAATGTGAGTTTGCCGCTGAGCAGTTCGCTGATAACCGGAAGTACAGCCTTATTCGGGATTAAAACTGAGCTGCAGTTTGGAAAACTGAATGTAGTGGCAATTGCTTCACAGCAGGAATCGCAAACTCAGACCGTAAGTTCAAAAGGTGGCGCGCAGACTTCCAAATTCGATATAGGCATTGATAATTACGACGATAACCGCCATTTCTTCCTCGCGCATTATTTCCGTGATAATTTTGAAAGTTCAATGAGTAAACTTCCCAATATTTCTTCGGGTATTACCATAAACCGCGTGGAAGTGTGGATTACCAACAAACGCGGAAACTACGACCAGGCACGCAATATCGTGGCATTTATGGATTTGGGCGAAAGGAATATATTGAATAATAATTTCTGGAGTAAAGCTATTGGAGATAAATTGCCTCTGAATTCTTCAAATGATCTTTATACTAAGGTTTCGGGAATAACCGATGTAAGGAATATACAAATGACAAACTCTGTTTTATCTGATAATTTTAAACAATACGGTATTAATGGAGGCGAAGATTATGAAAAAATTGAAAGTGCCCGCAAACTCGAATCTTCCGAATATACCTTGATTCCAATGCTCGGTATTATCTCGCTGCGTACGGGTCTGAATCCAGATGAAGTGCTTGGTGTGGCTTATGAATTTACCTATAGTGAAAATGGTCAGGTAAAACAAGGTCAGGTGGGGGAATTTTCAACTGATGCAATTACATCTCCACAGGCTTTGATTATCAAATTACTGAAAGGTACTGCACAGTCGCCCAAATTGAAATCGTGGAATTTGATGATGAAAAACGTCTACAGTCTGGGTGCGCTTCAGATTCAGCCTGATAAGTTTAAATTGAATATCGTTTACAGGAATGATTCTATTGGTACTGATTTACAATATCTTACTGTAGGTGAGATAATGAATAAGCCATTAATAAAGGTGATGGGTCTCGATAAACTGGATTCAAAAAATCAGCCTACTGAACTCAAAGATGGTGAACCAATTGGAGATGGAAGGTTCGATTACGTGGAAGGTAACACGGCCATTTCGAACACAGGACGTATAATTTTTCCGGTACTTGAACCGTTTGGAAGTCATTTGGCAAAAAAAATTGATGGAAAAAATTATGACCCAAACAATCTGTCATTAACTGCTCAAAAATATGTTTTTCAGGAACTCTACGATTCTACACTGGTTATAGCGCAGGAATTCAGCGAAAAGAATAAATTCCGTCTGGTCGGCGAATACAAAGCATCGTCGGGGGCAGAAATCAAACTCAATGCTATGAATGTACCACGGGGTTCGGTAATTGTTACTGCCGGTGGTGTTACTCTGGTCGAAAATAAAGATTACACGGTGGATTACACCATGGGAACTGTAACGATTATCAATACCGGACTAATTGAATCAGGACAAAAAATTGATGTGAAACTCGAAAATCAGTCGATGTTCAGCATGCAGCGTAAAACCCTGCTCGGAACGCATTTGGAGTACAAATTTGATAAAGATTTCAGTCTGGGCGGAACTATTATGCACCTGTCGGAAATGCCGCTTACAACCAAGGTTAATACCGGAAACGAACCAATTTCGAATACCATTTGGGGACTGAATACCTCGTGGCGTGCGGAGTCACAATGGCTGACGAATGTGATTAATAAAATCCCGTTTGTCAATGCCACCAAACCATCTACCATTGCTGTAAATGCTGAATTTGCACAACTTATTCCCGGACATTCCAATGTGGTTGGTAAAGCCGGTCTGGCATATATCGACGATTTTGAATCGACACAAACTTCTATCGACATTCATTATCCCGTAAACTGGTATCTGGCAAGTACACCTTATAATTCCAATACTGCAGCTACTCCTTATTTTCCCGAAGCGGCATTAAGCAACAATGTGGATTACGGAAAAAATCGTGCATTATTCTCGTGGTATTACGTTGACCCTGTGCTGAATGGTGATACCCGAACCACACCGGATTATCTGCGCAACGACCTTGAAGCAAAATCAAACCACCTGACCCGTGATGTGCTGATTCCTGAAATTTTCCCAAACAAGCAAACACTTGCAACGCAGACTTCGCGTATGACTATTCTGAATCTGTCATACTATCCTACTGAACGTGGACCATATAATCTTGACGTGACTGGAATGAATACAGATGGATCATTATCTAACCCGACTAAACGCTGGGGTGGAATCATGCGTAAATTAGATGCCACCGATTTCGAAACTTCCAACATCGAGTATATCGAATTCTGGATGATGGACCCATTTATTAAAGGAGGAATTAATCCGGGTAAAAATGGTGATTTATATTTTAATCTCGGCGACCTGAGCGAAGATATTCTGAAAGACGGAAAAAAATTCTTTGAAAACGGTTTGCCGGCCGATGGTGATCCTGCAAAAACAGAAACAACGAATTGGGGGCGGGTACCAAAGTCACAATCTACTGTTCCTGCATTTGATAACACGGCAGGTGCCCGTAAAAATCAGGATGTGGGGCTGGATGGACTTGCTAATGCTGATGAATTTTTATTCCCGACCTATAAAGATTATGTAGATGGAGTAAAAGCTAAAGTATCGGCTGATGCACTTCAGAAAATGAAATCAGATATATTCTCGCCACTGAACGACCCGGCGGGTGATAATTATCATTTCTACCGTGGCACGGAATACGATAATAATAAACTCAATATTCTGACCCGATATAAACATTACAACGGTGTGGAAGGAAACTCGCCCGATGCAAATTCAGTGGTGGAAAGTTATCCGACTTCAGCCACTTCATTGCCCGATTGTGAAGACATAAACGGTGATAACACGATGAACGAATATGAAAAGTATTACCAATATCGTGTTCGTATTGATCCAAATTATATGAAGATTGGCACAAACTATATCACCGATCAGGTTACATCAAACGTTGAACTTAAAAACGGAAAAGTAGAATCGGTTACCTGGTATCAGTTTAAAATTCCAATTAAAAGTGATCAGGCAGAAAAGATAGGAAGTATCCGTAATTTTAAATCAATCCGGTTTATCCGGTTGTTTATGACCAATTTCCAGGAAGCAGCTACACTTCGTTTGGCTACCCTTGATTTGGTACGTGGTGAATGGCGTGGTTTCAACAAGCCGCTTTACTCAACAACTTCTGCACCTGCCACCACCGGAAAATTAGATGTTCAGGCAGTGAATATTGAAGAAAATGCCAGTAAATCGCCGGTAAATTATGTGCTGCCTCCGGGTGTTACCCGCGAAACTGATCCGGGACAGCCACAGTTGTTGCAACAAAACGAACAGTCCATGGTACTTCGTGTAAACGACCTTGCACCGGGCGATGCACGCGGTGTTTATAAGAATACACTTTACGACATGCGTCAGTATAAACGTCTGCAAATGTTTGTACATGCCGAAAAACCAAAGGATGATCAGTACGATTTGAAAGATTACGACATGACTTGCTTTGTACGGTTGGGTTCGGATATGGTGAACAACTATTATGAATATGAAATTCCGTTGAAGTTGACTCCATGGGGAACTTATGCCGGCGATAAACTGGTTGATCAGCAAACGGTTTGGAATTCAGAGAATATGTTTGATTTTTCGTTTGATGCGCTTACCAAAGTGAAACTTAAACGTAATAAGGCAAAGCAGGATGGTCTGGCTTCTAATCTGATACCGTATTTTATTTCTGACCCCGATAAACCTCAAAATAAAATTACGGTGGTTGGAAATCCAACTATTTCGGACGTTGAAAACATTATGATTGGAGTCCGGAATAATGCTGATAAAACTAAATCGGGAGAAATCTGGGTGAATGAATTACGCATGTCGCAGTTCGACGAATCGGGTGGATGGGCTGCCATGGGTAATGTGGCTCTTGGATTGTCCGACCTTGGAACTGTAAATTTTTCAGGCCGTGTTGAAACTGCAGGTTATGGCGGTATCGAAAGTAACGTGATGTCACGGCGTATGGACGATTTGTACCAAATGAATTTCTCAACTGCACTGGAACTCGGACGTTTCCTTCCATCCGAAATCAAGCTGCGTATTCCGGCTTATTTCTCGTACACCAACGAAACCATTTCTCCGAAATACAACCCGCTCGATGAGGATATTTTACTTTCTGATGCATTGAAAAATGTGAACACTCAGCCACAGCGCGATTCAATAAATTCGTTGTCGCAAACTGTGAATACAACCCGAAGTTTTAATATTTCCGGAGCAAAAATCAATATAAAAAGTAAAACACCACAGTTCTATGACCCTGCCAACCTGAGTTTTACCTATGCTTATAACGAATCAAATCAGCACAGTTCGCAAGTGGAAGAAAATATGGTAAAAGATGAAAAAGCTTCGATTGATTATAGTTTCTCATTTAATCCAAAACCCGTTGAACCTTTTAAAACTGTGAAGTTCCTTGATGCTCCGGTATTTAAATTTATAAAGGATTTCAATTTCAACTATATGCCAACCTCATTGAGTTTCAATACCAGTATGAATCGTCAGTTTTCTAAAGTTCAACTCCGTGATCTCAATTCTATTCTTGCCGGTTTTTCAACTAACAATATGGATATGACTTCAAGTCGTGATTTCAGGTGGAATCGTCAGTTTGATATAAAATACGATTTGAGTAAAGAAATAAAGCTAAGCCTTCAGACAGCTATGAATGCAAACATAGCTGAACCATACCTGACTCCTGAAATCGGAAAAGAATACTACGAGGCATGGCGTGATTCGGTATGGTCGAGCATTAAAAAACTTGGAACACCATACACCTACCAGCAGGTTTTCTCAGCCTCCTACAATATCCCGATAAATAAGTTGCCTATGCTCGACTGGGTAAATGCCAATGCAGCCTACAATTCAACCTATAACTGGAATCGTATGGCAACTGTCAGAGGAACTTCAGCAGCCAATCAGCCGGGGAATATTGCCACTTCGATGGGTGCGTGGTCGGTCGATGGTCAGTTGAATTTTGAAACCCTCTATAATAAATCGAAATACCTGAAGTCGGTAAATCAACGCTTCTCTCAACAAGCCGGTATGGAGAAAACCAACTTTCAGGCAAAATCATACCAACAAAAAGTAAAACTGGTAAAAGGAAGGAAATTAACTATAAATCATAAACTTAATACTGAATTTCTGAAACTTACGGCTTTTGATAAAAGCGGTAAACCACTGAATATTGAATTTAAAGTTAAGAATGCAAACAGCATTGAACTTTCATCATTAATCAATACGGACAGTCTTAATTTAACGGTTGCGTCTGTAAATCCGAAATCACAGGGTTCTTCTGTTAAGATTGTTGATATGGCAGTTCGCACCTTAATGATGGTACGTAAATTGTCGTTCAGCTACCGCGAATCGAACAGTATGGTATTGCCCGGCTTCCAGAAAGAACCATCATTTCTCGGACAGCAAATGACCGACTATGGTGCAGCACCCGGTTATGGGTTTACTTTCGGTATAATTGATAAAAACATTATCCAAACAGCGATGAATAATGGCTGGCTTTCGAAAAATGACTCGATAATAACACCTGCAACAACGGCATTTACTTCCGATTTGGATATAAAAGCTACTATTGAGCCGTTTCCAGATTTTAAAATTGACCTGAATGCAAAACGAACAGTTGCTTCTAATACAACTATTCAATATAAGTTCGAAGGTATGCCGAAAACATTTACCGGAAACTACAACATGACGATAATGGCATTGGCAACTGCTTTTAAACCTATTGGTACAGCACAGCAAAACTATAATTCCGAAGCATTTAATTCTTTGCTTTCAAATCGTCAGGTTATTGCCGACCGACTCAGAGAAGGGTACAGAAACTCTAATGTACCTCAAAATGGATTTTTGAAAGGCAATACACTGACTAATAATGAGATAATTAATAAATCGAATACAAACCTTAACTCGGCAGACGTATTGATTCCGGCATTTGTTGCAGCTTATACAGGACAGGATGTGAGCAAGGTTGAAACAAGTCCTTTCCTTTCTATTCTTAGTATTTTACCCAACTGGCGACTTAGTTATGACGGTTTGTCGAACATTGGTTGGTTTAAGGAAAACTTTAAATCCGTTAGTCTGACACATGCTTATACCTGTCGTTACAGCGTAGGTTCTTATACTTCATATTCAACATGGGTGGCCATGAGCGATGATAATGCATTGGGTTATGTTCGCGATGTAAAGACGAATGATCCGATACCTTCCTCACCCTACGATATTGGAGATGTATCTATCAATGAACAATTTAGTCCGCTAATCGGTTTAAATGTGGCTATGAAAAACAGCATGACAGGCAAACTGGAATACCGTAAACAACGAAATGTTGCACTTAATTTATCGAGTACACAGTTAATTGAATCTACTTCGGATGAATTTGTTGTTGGACTGGGTTATCTGGTAAAGGATTTTGATGTGATTCTGAAACTTAAATCGAATCAGCAAACCAAAGTAAAAAATGACCTGAAACTGAGTGCTGATTTATCGTATAAAGATATTAAATCACTGTTGCGCAAAGTGGAAGAAAATCTGACTCAGGCTTCGAGCGGGAATAAGTTGTTTACACTTAAAATTATAGCTGATTACGTGTTTAGTTCGAAAGTGAACATTCAGCTTTTCTACGACCGTCAAATGAGTACACCACTTATTTCATCGTCTTATCCTGTTTCGTCGTCTAACTTTGGGTTAAGCTTCAAGTTTATGCTTACCCGCTGATAATAAGATTAATATTAAAGTTTTATAGACCAACTCTATTAATAAATTATAAAACAAATGAACGTACATTCATTTGTTCATGTAAAATAAATAATTTTGCACAAAAATTAATTTATGAGAAAGAAAATCCTTTTTTTAATTGTAATGGTTGGCATTAGCTTAGCTTCTTTCAGCCAGATTTCTGACCCGGTAAACTGGAGTTTCGAGTTGAAGAAAACAAGTGAAACAACAGCGGATATAAAAATTATAGCTTCTATTGAAGATGGCTGGCATATTTACGGGTTGTCAATTCCGAAAGATGGTCCGAGTCCAACCACGATTGTGTTTGAGAAAATTGAAAACGCACAAAAAACCGGCGAATTTCAAGCACCATCTAAACTTGAGAAACTGTTTAGCTCTGAATTTAATATGGAAATAAACTGGTATTCTGAAAATGCCGTGTTTATTCAGAAAATTAAGTTTTCAGATGCCTCAAAAGTTAAGGTAAGTGGCTATGTGAAATTTATGACCTGCGATGATAAGAGCTGTCTGCCTCCTTCCAAAAGGCAATTTGCACTGACTTTATCATCAACTCCTACAACAGATGCTCTTGCAGAAAAAACAGAAACTACAAAACCAACAGTTACAGAAAATCAAACATCTGATTACTGGACTCCGGTAATTACTGAACTAAAGAACTTTGGCGAAACGAAAGATACAGCTACTACATCACTTTGGCTAATATTTCTGGCCGGTTTAGCCGGTGGTTTTCTGGCTTTGTTTACGCCTTGCGTATGGCCAATTATTCCTATGACTGTAAGTTTCTTTCTGAAACGTTCGGAGAACAAAAAACGTGGTCAGCGCGATGCAGTATTATACGGATTAGCCATTATTTTTATTTATGTTACACTTGGAATTCTTATTACGCTTATCTTTGGAGCAAGTGCGCTGAACAGCCTTTCTACCAACGCCATTTTCAACTTGATTTTCTTTGGATTACTCGTGTTGTTCGCCGTTTCCTTTTTTGGTGCATTTGAAATTACTTTGCCTTCTTCCTGGTCAACTAAACTGGATGCTAAAGCCGATTCTACTGCGGGATTTCTGAGTATAATGTTTATGGCTTTCACCCTGGCACTGGTATCATTTTCATGTACCGGACCAATAATTGGTACTTTGCTGGTTCAGGTTTCTTCAACGGGTTCGGTATTAGCACCGGCTGTTGGTATGCTTGGATTTGCTGTGGCACTGGCTATACCGTTTACCTTGTTTGCAATT
The DNA here is from genome assembly GCA_037132235.1 of Paludibacter sp. GTDB lineage: Bacteria > Bacteroidota > Bacteroidia > Bacteroidales > Paludibacteraceae > Paludibacter. The sequence goes on along the minus strand of JBAXPM010000014.1, from coordinate 39,539 downwards.
TTTCCTTCCTGGTTGAAATCGCTGCCAAAATCCGGCGGTTGGCTGAATACGGTAAAAGTTGTACTGGCATTTCTGGAACTTGCTTTAGCTTTAAAATTCCTCTCAGTTGCCGATTTGGCTTACAGTTGGCGAATTCTCGACCGCGAAGTGTTCCTGGCTGTTTGGATTGTCATTTTCATCCTGTTGGGTTTTTATTTGCTCGGAAAAATTCGTTTTCCACACGACAGCGAATCGAAGCATACTTCGGTAACAGGTGTATTTCTTGCCATTATTTCATTTGCTTTTTCGGTTTATATGATTCCCGGGCTGTGGGGTGCACCACTCAAAGCTATAAGTGCGTTTACACCACCACTTTACACACAGGATTTCAATTTGTATAATGACGATGTACGTCCTGCTTTTACCGATTACGAATTGGGAATGGCTTATGCTGCTGAAAAAAAACTGCCTGTTGTAATTGATTTCTCAGGATATGGTTGCGTGAATTGTCGTAAAATGGAAGCTACCGTGTGGACAGATCCGGGTGTAAAAGAATTGCTGAAAAATAATTTTGTTTTGATTTCATTGTTTGTTGATGATAAAACTCCCTTATCAAAACCTTACGAAATTCAGGAAAATGGTAGAACCATGCTGATTGAAACAATTGGCGATAAATGGAGCTACCTTCAACGATATAAGTTCGGTGCAAATGCTCAACCATTCTATGTGATGCTGAATAATGAAGGGAAGCCCCTTGCTAAGGCCTTCACCTTCGATGAGAATCCGGCACATTTTGTAAAATGGTTGAAGAAAAACTGACAACTATTCCTTATTTCTGCCATTATGCCACCCGATTTCTGCCAAAAACGGAATTCGGGTGTTTTGGCAAAATTATTGTAGAATACCAATTGCTTAAAATTGAAAAAAATAAATTTTAGATATGAAAAAACAAAAACATTCAGACGAATCGTCCGAAGTAAAAGAAACGTGCGAAAATTGTGAGACATCGCAGGCAAAAGAAAGCAACGAAACAACAGATCAGGCTGCAGATCAGATTATTGATGAAATTGAACAGATGAAACTGCAATTTGACGAACTTAATGACAAGAATCTGCGTTTAATGGCTGAGTTTGACAATTACCGGAAACGTACGCTTAAAGAACGTGTAGATTTGATTAAAACGGCCGGAGAAAAAGTCTTGGCTGATTTGCTTCCTTTGGTTGATGATTTTGAACGCGCACAGAAAGCGATGGAAACATCAGAGGATATTGAGGCTGTGAAAGAAGGTATTGAGTTGATTTACAATAAATTTATTGCATTTCTGATTCAAAATGGTGTGAAAGCTATTCCAACCGAGAATGAAACTTTTGATACTGAGTTTCACGAAGCAATAACAACCTTTCCTGCGCCAACTGAAGAGCTTAAAGGTAAAATAATCGACTGCGTTTCGAAAGGCTACACTTTGAATGAAAAAGTAATACGTTTCTCAAAAGTAGTGGTTGGAGAGTAGAATAAACAGTAAGCAGTAAACAGTAAGAGGGAAGCTATTTCTAAACTTCATGCTTCTAAACACTAAACAAAGAAAACAAAAAAACATGTCCAAAAGAGATTACTACGAAATACTGGGAGTGTCGAAAAATGCTTCCGCTGATGAAATAAAGAAAGCATATCGCAAAAAGGCTATTCAGTATCACCCCGATAAAAACCCCGGTGATAAAGCTTCAGAAGAGAAATTTAAAGAAGCTGCTGAAGCTTATGAAGTGTTGAGCGATGACCAAAAACGTCAGCGTTACGACCAATTTGGTCATGCAGGTGTTGGTGGGGCTGCCGGAGGCGGTTTTGGTGGTGCAAACATGAATATGGAGGATATTTTCTCTCATTTTGGTGATATTTTTGGTGGACATTTTGGTGGTGGTTTTAGTGGATTTGGCGGTAGTCAGCGTGGTGGTCAGCGAGTTAGACGTGGTTCGGATTTACGTGTTAAAGTAAAACTGGACTTGGCTGAAATTGCTTCGGGAGTTGAAAAGAAAATCAAGGTTAAAAAACAGGTAATGTGTTCACATTGCAATGGTGCAGGAGGAACGAATCCTACAACCTGTACTACCTGTAATGGGCAGGGACGTGTAATGCGGGTTCAAAATACCATTCTGGGACAAATGCAAACAGCTTCTGAATGTCCGACTTGTAGTGGTGAAGGAAAGATTATCAAGGATAAATGTTCACATTGTAGTGGTGAAGGCATTGTACGTGAGGATGAAGTAATCACCATCAATATTCCTGCAGGTGTTATGGAAGGTATGCAACTTTCCATGAGTGGAAAAGGTAATGCTGCGCGTAGGGGAGGAGTGAATGGTGATTTGCTGGTTTTGGTAGAGGAAGAACCGCACCCTGAACTGATTCGTGATGAAAATGATTTGATATATAATCTCTTACTCACTGTTCCTCAGGCCACCTTAGGTGATCAGGTAGAAGTCCCGACTGTAGACGGAAAAGTAAAAGTAACCGTAGCTCCCGGAACACAACCCGGAAAAGTATTACGACTTCGTGGCAAAGGTTTACCAAACGTAAATCGGTATGGAACTGGTGATTTGCTGGTGAATATCGGTGTTTATATACCCGAAAATCTAAGCAAGGACGAAAAAGCAGTAATGGAAAAACTTTCTACTTCAGCAAATGTAAAACCAAATGCATCGGCCTCAAGAAACTTTTTCTCACACTTTCGCAATATGTTCGAATAAGGATACATGGTAATAAACTAAAAGCCCAAACTGATTTTTCAGTTTGGGCTTTTAATTTATATATAGTATTTTAAATATTCTCGTCAATCAGACTGATTTTTTGCTCAATAACTTTGCTTTCGTCTTTGAGTGCTTCAATTTTACGTTCCATTTCTTTGATTAAACCACCGCCTTTTTTAGAACTGGAGGTAAAGAAACCGATGTTGTTTTCGTAAGTGGCAATTTCAGATTTCAGATGCTCATATGCACGAACGAGCTTTTCGCGTTCGCGATACAGCTTGTTTTCGCCTTTGCCGGTCATATCCTTCAGGTTGGTGCGGAAAGACTCTATACGGCGGTTTGAAGCATCTACATTCAATGTTTCGAACTGTTTGTCAACTGCTTCACGGTATTCCTTATAAATTTTATCTTTTTCTTTAAACGGAACATGACCAATCGTACTCCATTCTGCCATCAGAGCCCTCAATGCAGCAAGTGATTCGGAAGTGTTATCAGTTTTCTCAAACGTATTGATTTTTTCAATCAGTTCTTTCTTTTTGGCAAGGTTTTCAGCCTCAACACTCCGTTGCCCAGAAGAATTTTTATTTTTCTGTTCGAAGAAATAATCACAGGCAGTAATAAAGCGTTTCCATAATTCATCTGAATTCTTTTTAGCAACCGGACCGATGGTTTTCCATTCTTTTTGGAGTTGAATCATTTTGTCACCGGTTTCTTTCCAATCTGTACTTTCTTTAAGTATTTCAGCTTTCTCGCACAAAGCTTTTTTCAGGTCAGCGTTGTGTGTGAGTACGTTTTTGGTTTCTTTATAAAATTCTGCCTTTGCAGCAAAAAATGCATCGCATGCCTTCCGGTAACGGTCGAATATCTTCTGATTTACTTTTCTGGGTGCAAAACCTATTGTACGCCATTCTTCCTGCCATGCAAGCATAGTTTTGGTAGCTTCGTCCCAACCTTTATAGTTATTCAGTGTACTAAAATCAAAAGCCTCAATTTTTTCGCAAAGTGCTGATTTTGCCTCGTAATTTTCTTCTTCCAACTTGCGAATAGAATCAAAATAAGATTGGTGCTTTTTGTTTATTGCAGTCGAAGCTTCTTTAAAGCGCGTCCAGATTTGTTCACGTATTTCGCGTGCTACCGGACCGAGATTATGCCATTCTTCGTGAAGCTTTTGCAAATGTTGAAATGCAGTGATAATATCTTTTTCAGAAGCCAGTTTTTCAGCTGCTTCACATATCAGATTTTTTGCTTCCAGATTTTTTTTGAAATCATATTCACGGAGTTCATTGTTGATTTTGATTAAATCCCAAAAAGACTCCTGATAAAGGTTGTATTGCTTCCAAAGTTCGGTTGATGCAGCCTGAGGTACCTGCCCGATGGATTTCCATTTCTGTTGAAGGTTGCGGAATTCGGCAATATGCGATGAAACATCGTCATTGCTTCCCACCAACGTTTTCATTTGCTCCAGAATATGTTGTTTCTGTAGCAGGTTTGATTCTTTTTCTTTTTCAACTTGTGCTGCAAGAGCGGCTTTTTTAGTGCGGAATGTATTTAATAATGCTTTAAAGGCATCCTCAAGTTCATCTTTTGGCGCAACGAATTCAGATTCTTCGTTGTTTTCTCCATGAAAAGCTTTTTTTAATTCTTCGATTTCAGCTTTTGTTTTTTTATAAAAATGCTGTTTTATGGTTTCGACTTCATCTTTCACTTCTTCAACTTCCTTGTCAATCAGTGCTTTCAGTTTTTCAACAAGTTCTGATTTAGAATTTGCAACAAATTCATGTTCAACAGTTTTTTCTGCAACAACAGGCTCTATAACTGGGATTTCCGTACTTTCCTGAGTGTTTTCGGTAGTCGGAATTACAGTTTCTTCCAAAGTCACTTCAGCATCTTTTATTTTTTTCGATGCTCTTGGTTTTTTTGTCTTTACAACTTCTGTAGTTTCTACCTCAGTTTCAGGGGCGATTGTAACTTCTTTGTTTTCAGTAATTTCGTTTTGTACGATTTCAGTGTCCTTGTTTAAATCAAGTGAGTCCATTTTCAATTTGTTGTTTATGTTAGCAGTTGCATTGCTGCAAATAGTTCAGTTTTTTCGGTTTCAAAATTTTAAGTCACAAAAATAGGTATTTTTTTTAAATAATGTTATTAAATCCGAAAAACTTTTTTTCGTAATGACTTATTTTCAGTGATTTAACCTGTATGGTAAAGATTAATTTTATAGTTTTCGGTGAGAAATATAGGTGTTTGCCTGTTGTACCGGATTTATCTGAATATCGTTAATGCTGACATGAGAAGGGCGTGTAACAATAAATTCCACTGTATCAGCTATATCCTCAGCATTCAGAGGTGTCAAACCTGAATAAACAGCTTTGGCTTTTTCTTCGTCGCCATGGTAACGCACTATGGAAAATTCCGTTTCAACAAATCCCGGTGAAACGGAACTCACTTTAATTCCATATTTTACCAGATCAATCCGAAGTCCTTTGGTAATGGCGTTTACTGCGTGTTTTGTGGCACAATACACACTCCCGTTCGGATAAACTTCAAATCCTGAAATAGAAGAAATATTTATGATGTGGCCTGATTCTTTCTCAATCATTCCTGGAATAATAAGTTTAGTAATGAACAATAATCCTTTCACGTTGGTGTCAATCATTTGTTCAAAATCATCCATATTGCTTTCCTGAAAAGGAGAAGCTCCGGCAGCCAGTCCGGCATTATTTATCAGTAAATCAATTGTTTTAAATTCTGCAGGGAGATTATCAACAGCCTTTGTACAAGCTTCATTATCACGTATATCGAAGCATAATGGCAGTACTTTTACTTGATATTTTTGTATAAGTTCTTTTGTGAGTTGCTCTAATCGTTCAGCCCTGCGGCCAGTAATTACCAGATTATATCCCAATCCGGCTAATCTGAACGAAATAGCTTTGCCAAAGCCGGATGTAACACCGGTAATAAATGCATTCATTTTTTGTGAAAATTGAAAATTATTTAGAGTACTTCAAATCATGTCCCATGCGATCTTTCTTAGTTTGCATGTAGAATTCATTATGTACATTTGGTGCTACTTCAATTGGCACATTTTCGACAATAGAAAGTCCATATGCTTCTAAACCAATACGTTTTACGGGATTATTACTCATTAGTTTGATTTTGGTAACTCCAACTTCGCGTAAAATCTGCGCGCCAACACCATAATCACGTTCATCAGCATTGAAACCAAGGTGTAAGTTTGCTTCAACAGTATCAAGTCCTTCTTCCTGAAGTTTATAAGCTTTGATTTTATTCATTAGTCCGATACCTCTACCTTCCTGATTCATGTAAACAATAACTCCTTTTCCTTCTTTTTCAATGAGTTGCATTGCTTTGTGTAGTTGTTCGCCACATTCGCAACGCATAGAACCGAAAATATCACCGGTTACGCAAGATGAATGAACACGAACCAACACGGGTTCATCTTTCTCCCATTCGCCTTTTATTAATGCTACATGTTCCAGTCCATTCGAAATTTGTTTGAAAGGAATCAGTTTGAACTGACCGTATGCTGTCGGCATATTTACTTTTTCGCCTTTTTCAACCAACGATTCGGTTTTAAGACGGTATTTTATCAGGTCTTCAATGCTTATTATTTTTAAATCAAACTTTTCGGCTATTACCATTAAATCAGGCATACGAGCCATACTGCCATCGTCGTTCATTATCTCAATTAATGCTCCGGCTGGATATAATCCGGCTAATCGCGCTAAATCAACTCCGGCTTCGGTATGACCTGCCCGGCGTAATACGCCTTTCGATCTGGCACGAAGCGGGAAAATGTGCCCCGGACGTCCGAATGTTTCTGGTTTTGAGGATGGGTTGGCTAAAGCTCTGAATGTGGCAGCGCGGTCGGCAGCTGAAACTCCGGTTGTACAGCCTTCCAGTAAATCCACACTCACCGTGAAAGGTGTTGAATGGATTGAAGTATTTTTGTCAACCTGCATTTCCAGATCAAGCTCATCGCACCGTTCTTCACTAAGTGGAGCACATACCACACCACGACCGTGAGTAATCATGAAATTTACCATTTCGGGAGTCATTTTCTCTGCAGCACAGATAAAATCGCCCTCATTTTCACGGTCTTCGTCATCTACAACAATTACAAACTTCCCATTTTTTATGTCTAATAATGCTTCTTCTATTGAATCTAATTTTGATTTCATTTCTATAATTTTTTTGCATAAAACACATTCATATATTGAAATGTTCTATAGTTTAGGTTTTACGATTTAATATTTATAATTTTATAAATCCTTTGTTTTATAAAGTTCCATACTTTCATGTATTGTTCGGGGTTTAAAATGGATGCATCAATTACAGCTTTATATGTAAGAAATATACCTATAGGTAGTAAAACTGCAGAGCTCAACCACATTCCTTCAAAAGATGACCAAAGTGATTCGCGGGCCATTTTATAACCGGTATTGTCGATAATGTAATAAAATATGAACATTATCACAGAAATTACAACCGGCATTCCAAGTCCACCTTTGCGGATAATAGCACCAAGTGGAGCACCTATGAAAAAGAAAATTAAACAGGCAAAAGAAAGCGTCAGTTTTCGATGTCGTTCGATTTCATGTCTGAGTAAATAACTTACAGGTTCATTTATCATCATACGATTATATTGAACCTGATCTTTCATCGATTTGGCGCGATCAAGTGCTGATTTGCTTACTCTAACCATAGCCTGCTGATTCAATGAAAGGAATAATGAATCAATGCTCAATATTTTGTTGGCAGACTTAAGTTTTAGACTGTCATTTATCTGCTTACCCGGAATCAATTCACGTCCCAGATAATATCTCTGAATTATATCGTTTCCCTGAGCCGTTTTACGTGCTTCGGCAATTTTACTGACAGAATCAATGGAATGTGTCAGTTGTTTGAAATTTTTACTTACATGTTGATCGGAAAGAATAGATTCATCAAATCTGTTGAACGTAGTATTAAAATCTATTAAAACCTCCTTGGTTTTAAATATTTCACGCCGGTAAGGTATGCTTGTGGGAGAGCTGCTTATCCGTTGACTTTTCAGATTTTCAAAGCTTTCGCCACTGTAAAGAGAAAGTAAAAGATATTTGTTGTCTTTTGTAAACTGAACCCTCCCTGAATCGGAAACCATAACAGTCGCGTTTTCAAACCCGGCCGAAAAATCATAAATCATAACATCTTTCAATACATGATTCTTTTTCTCTCTGACATAGATATTTATACCATTAATTCCTGAATAAAATTCAGCAACAGGAATGTCAAATTCAGGCGATTTCTGGCGGAGTGAAAATATTAATGTCCAAAGCTTGGTTTGAGTAACAGGTAAAACGTCGTTAGCAAAGTAAAAGGCACCAACACATACAAATGAAATGAAGATTATTAGTGGACGCATAATCCTGAAAAGCGAAACTCCTGCTGCTTTCATGGCTACAAGCTCAAAGTTTTCACCAAGATTTCCGAATGTCATTAGTGAGGCTAACAAAATGGCTAAGGGTAAAGCCATTGGGACTAATGAGAAAATAGCATATACAAAAAATTCAGCTAATACCGACCAGCTTATTCCTTTTCCTACTAATTCTACTACGTGTTTCCATAAAAATTGCATTAATAAAATAAAAATGCAAATAAGAAACGTCATTATAAACAACGTAAAAAACTGCTTGAATATGTATGAATAGATTTTTTTGATTCTAAACATGCCCTTTTTTTTGAGCAACAAATTTACTGAAAAAGTTCCATATTGAAACTGGTTGCAGTATCAACAGAAGTTAATACTTGAATAATTCTCCTCTTTTTCTTAGCGACAACTGAAATCCGATCGAATTTCCGAATAATTTACCAAAGTCAGCACCAACAGAACAACCTATTTCAAGGTTTGAGAGCTGTTTAAATTGCTTATTAACTTCAAGTAGGAGCGAAGTATTCTGAATCATCTCAGGATAAACATTGGAATACGATCCGTAATTTTTGCTGAAAGTGGATAGAAAACGGTATTGGTAATTCATTATATCTCCTTCAAGCCCATAATGAAATGCCTGAATACGGTTGTTTAAAGTATGTAATTCTCCGGTTGAATTATATAAAGCCGATGTTATAAGAGGAGTTCCAATAGTTCGCGAATAATTGTTCCAACCTGAAACATACTGACTTAAAAAATATCCATCTCTACCACCATATATTATGCCATCTTTATCATGAAAAGGGCCTGATTGGTCAGTGGAATTAAAGTATTCAAAAAGAATTCCTTTTACAACAGGGAACTTATTATTCCTGATGGATAGGCCCCAAAGACCGTCGGGAGCATTCATGGTATTGCCAATAATTCGGATAGGACCTTCTTCCGATAAGTTTTCCCAATATGCTCCAATTTTAAAATCAGCAATATCCACATCCAACCGAACATTTTGTGAACCAATATGATTTCCAAGTGCATTAATCTGATCACTTATATTTGCATCACTTCCACCGTGCCCCCCGAAGAAAACAATAAAATAATCTTTTAAACTCGATGCATAGGGAGTTTCACCCGGCAGGTTTCCTCCCCATTGAGCAAAATGATCAATACCATATTGAAGATGTACCGGAAGTTTTCCACCAAGTTTTAAATAAACATATTTGTGGTGTAAATACAAGTTTTGATAGTAGGTGTTGTCAGTAAACCAACCATGTGATAACGCTCCTTTTATCTCTACAAAACCATTGGTGAGCGGAATAGGAACAAAATGTTCAATGCCTGCTGTGATTTTAGGCATTGGACGGGCATTCTGCGAAAAGAGAAATCCACCACATGATAAGCTGGAATCCTGAACACCAAATTGCTCTTCGCGTGTTCCGGCGACAATATCGATAACCCAAAATCGTGCCTGAGCGTAAAGTTCATGGAAATAAGCTTCAGTTTTTAAGTTGTCAGTTTTGAGTAAAACGTCCGCTTTAAATCCGTAATCAAACAATCGTTTCTTTGCAGTCAAATCTTTATTGATTCCCAACATGAAGTTGGCACTTTGAGGAGATGACGAAATCGTTCCGTAATTCCGGCTTTGCATCCAAAAAGGAGCATATTTTCCTGAAGAAATCAAACCTGAAACTGAAGCATTGTATTTGATGGTATCTTGTTGAGACTTAACAGAAAATGATAATGTAATTAATAGAAAATTTAATGCTATTAATTTGTAAAAACCTATTCCTGCAATCGTAAATCGTAAATACATAAATCGTAAATTTGTTTCAGGGTTCAAAACACCAAAAATCGTTATAAACAGTGTTGCTGTTCTCACCAAAACCAACATACCCTTTACCGTTAATAGCGAAAATCAACGCATTTTCTCTGCCTCCATTAGGTATGTCACCTCTTTTATACCATGCAGTGCGGATAGGATCGTATTCCATTATATCCGATTTTACACCACCTCCGGTCATTTCACCCGCAAAACGCCTGCCTGTTGTTACAAAATATCTGCTCTTTGAGTTTTTATCTTTAATTGAAATCGATAAACCATTCTCTCTGCCAGTATCAGGCATTCTTAGCAATTCTTTCCATGTATCGGTTGCCGGAAAATATTCCCACCAGTCATTTTGGTTATAGGTGTTAAATCCTGTTCCAAAAAACACTCTTTCTCCATCAGTACACATAACTCCACCTACACGTTCAGGTCCTGGAAAGCCATTCAGTTCAATCCAAATATCATTTTCGGGATTATATTTGAAAAAGTAACGGCTGAATCCCCAACCATCAAAACCAAATCCCACGTAGATTTCATTTTTATAAACCATACTGATACAGGCATCTGTATATTTACTCGGATAATCTGCTTTCCGAGTCCATGTATTTAATTTGGGATCAAAACACCAGAAATCTTTCAGATGAGCTGTATCTACATAAAAAGCATATTTTATATCGAAACCCATTCCAACAAATCCTTTTCCATTTAATCCAACACCAACCGCTTTTACTCTTGCTTTGCCCGGAAATACAGCTTTTTGAGACCATTTATCACTATCAGGGTTAAATTCCCAGCAATCTTTCAGTTGTGGACCATATATGCCTGTCCTTCCTAAAGCCACATATCCTTTCCCATCAATGGCAAACCCAACAGCTGAAGCACGTCCAATACCGGGCATTACAGATTTCGGTGTGAATGTGATATCCGGATATGGTGATTCTGAGAGATTGCCCATACAACCGGTAAGAATCAGAATAAATAAAAGAGAAGCAGCTGTAAAATATTTTGGTAATGATTGCATGGTATATTGTAAACAAAAAGTCAGGTTTACTGTTTATTTTATAGAAATTATTTTGTGTGCAAAGATAGTATAATCCAACCAAAACGGTTGAATTTTGATGGAAATGGGAATATATTTAATTTGCTGATTTATCTTTGCAGTAAAATTCAGTTATTTATGATTAAAACAGAGTTCTTTCCCCTTGTCAATGAACGGGGTGAAGTTATTGGAAAAGCCACTCGTAAGGAATGTCACTCCGGCACATTTATGCTACATCCGGTAGTTCATTTGCATGTGTTTAACTCCAACGGAGAATTGTATTTACAGAAACGTGCTTTAAATAAGGATATTCAACCCGGTAAATGGGATACATCCGTTGGTGGTCATGTGGATTATGGAGAAGCTGTTACCGAAGCCCTGAAACGTGAAGCAAGTGAGGAACTCGGAATTATTGATTTTGAACCAACTTACATTAAAAGCTATAAATTTGTATCTAAACAGGAAGCAGAGTTAATAAACTGTTTTTATACGATTTATGATGGAGAAATTTTACCAGATCCGGTTGAGATTTCGGAAAGTAGATTTTGGACCATGGATGAAATAAAAGCATCGGTTGGTAAGGAAATCTTTACACCTAATTTTGAACAGGAATTTCAGAATGTGATATTGAATCTGCAAATTATGTAAAATTGATACCAATTTTCTCAATCAAAAAAGACTGATTGGTTAAAACCAATCAGTCTTTTTTATACATATTCGTTTAGAATCTATTCTTCTACTTCTTCCAATTCAATCATTAATGAATCTTTGGGGATGCGAGCACCAACCTCCACATTTATTGCTTTTATACGTGCTGTGAAAGGCATTTGAATGCGATTTTGCATTTTCATGGCTTCCAGAATTAAAAGCGGTGCACCTTCTTCTACCACATCTCCTTCTTTTACAAAAACTTCGAGTATAGTTCCCGGGATAATCGACTGAATCTCAAATGCACTCGGATTTACCCATACCTTGCGGTTAAGATACTTTTTAGTTAGCAGAGTTTTATATTTACGAGCCGTTACGGCAAAATCAACAAATTCCTGTTTTTCTGTTTCCATAATTATTTTGTTAGAGACGTGGCATGCCACGTCTGTACATTAATTGAAATTTAATTGTTAATTATGAATTAAAATGGAGGAATTCCGTGTTTTTTAGCCGGACGATAATCGTCTTTGTTTTTCGAAACTTCAAGGGCGTGCAACAACATACCGCGAGTTTCCATTGGTTCGATTACTGCATCGATATACCCTTTTGAAGCAGCTACGAATGGATTTGCAAATTTCTCGATATATTCCTGGACTTTTTGCTGACGCATTGCATCTTCGTCTTCCGCTTCCATAATTTCCTTACGGAAAATAATATTGGCTGCACCTTCAGGTCCCATTACGGCAATTTCTGCACTTGGCCATGCCAGCATAAAGTCAGCACCAAGGTGGCGTGAATTCATGGCAATGTAACCACCACCATAGGCTTTACGCAGAATAACGGTAATTTTTGGAACTGTTGCTTCTGAATATGCATAAAGCATTTTTGCACCGTGACGAATAACGCCTGCGTGTTCCTGGTCAACTCCAGGTAAGTAACCAGGCATATCTTCCAGCGTTACAATAGGAATGTTGAATGCGTCGCAGAAACGGATAAAACGGGCAGCTTTATCAGACGAATCGCAGTCGAGCACACCGGCCAGATACATAGGCTGATTAGCTACAAATCCGATAGTTTCACCGTTTAAGCGACCGAAACCTACCACGATATTAGCTGCCCAAAGTTCGTGAACTTCGAGGAACTGAGAATCGTCAGTGAGTGCATATATAATGTCGCGAACATCATAAGGCTGTTTTGGATCGGCTGGAATGATATTTTCAATATTTTTCTTTGATTTTGGCTCTTTAGGTTCCACACTTGCAGCTTTTTGTTGGTTGCTGTGAGGAATAAGCGAAACAAGCTCTTTAATTTGTTCGATACATTCCATCTCACTCAATGCATAGAAATGAGCATTACCGGTAATTTCGGCATGAACACGCGCTCCACCGAGGTCTTCCTGTGAAATTTTTTCACCGAGCACGGTTTCGATTACATTCGGACCGGTGATAAACATTTTGGAGATATTTTCAACCACAAAAACAAAATCGGTTAAAGCAGGAGAATAAACTGCACCACCGGCACATGGACCTAAAATTACAGAAATTTGAGGTATAACGCCCGAAGCCATAGTATTACGATAGAAAATTTCACCGTATCCGGCTAAAGCTCCAATTCCTTCCTGAATACGGGCACCTCCTGAATCGTTAATACCGATACAAGGCACTTTCATGCGAAGGGCATGATCCATAATTTTGGTAATTTTACGGGCATGTTTCAATCCTAACGAACCACCCATAACAGTAAAGTCCTGAGCATAAATACAAATAGGAGCACCATTGATTGTTCCTGTTCCGGTAATTACACCATCGCCGGCCAGCACTTTGTCATCCATTCCGAAATTGCGTTCTTCGTGTTCAACGAACAAGTCATATTCATGAAATGAATTGGCATCCAACAGGGCCAGAATACGTTCACGGGCAGTCATTTTACCCATTGCTACTTGCTTCTCGATAGCTTTGTCGCCACCGCCTTTTTCAACAATGGCCTTTTTCTGTCGTAATGCCAGAATGTTTTTCTTTAAAGTCATAAACTTTTTGTTTTGATTAAACTTAACGTTAACGGTATATTACCGCCTATTCAATTTCGGCTGCAAAAATACTGAAATTTTGAGGAAAAAAGGCGTTAATTGAAATAATTACAAAATGCGGTTTCAACTATTTGTCATTCAATAACTTGATAATCTTCCTCCTTGTTGCAATATAACCGGGAGTATAATCTTCAGGTGAAATATTTTCGAGATAGGCGCGTAATTCCTGTTTGAAATCGGGTTGAATAAGGCAAATTTTGTAAAGTAATTTCATAGATAAAACCTGAACAGATACATCGGCTTTGGGTAAAATCATCCATTCGAATAGTTGATTTATCAGATTAACTGAGATTTCCTCAGGAAGTGGAAGATTATTCAATAAGGATAGAAATCCACGACGTACACCGTGATGTTTTGTTATCAAAACGTTATCAACAATTTGCTGTATTTGAATAGATGAAAAAAGTTCTGGATTTTTCCTGCTGATTTTATCACAAACCCATCCAGCACGCCAGGCAACATCTGAATCAGTATCAAACATTAGATCAAACATCTCCCCAAAATCAATGCTGTCTGCCTTTGCAGACTGAACAATGACATTAATATATCCTAATGAAGCCGGATTCTTGAGTTGGTCTCGATAATTCATAATAAACACACCCCCGACCCCTAAAGGGGAGTTAAAATTAGTTTTTTCCCCTTTAGGGGTAAGGGGTATTCAACGAAAAATAATATCTACAATCACCTCTGTACCAACATATTTATTTAGTGATGTTTTAATTTCTTCGCGTGAAATAAATAAATCATGTCGAAGTACGGAAGAGGTGAGTTTTACATAGAGTTTTCTATTTTTAATACTTAGCTCAGTTGTGTATTGCATGATATTATTACCAAGAACAGCTGGCCATGCATCTATAAGTCTTTTTTCATACAGTGGCCGGTCAAGATGTTGTTGTTTCAACACCTGACGAATAACATCACTTAGTAATTCGGTATTTTTTTTACGCATAATTCAATTCCCCGCTCGGCTCTGCCGCTTGGCTTGCCAAGAATTCTAAATTTCCAATTCTCAATTTCCAATTATAAACTATTGAGCATCAACCCGCCCCAAGCCCCTGAAGGGGATGTGTAATTACCTTCGTCTAATAAAATCGTTCTGAAATAAATTGTAAATTACTTCGCAAACCTCTCTTTACATCCCCTTCAGGGGCTTGGGGCATTATTCCGTTTTATTTCATTTAATTTTTAGATTGGTATTCTAATCTTTAATGCTATAAACTACCAACTATAAACTATAAACTACCTACTACCAACTATAAACTTATCTGAGTTTCAGCACTTGTCCATACGAAACCCCTTCGGTAAATGGAATTTTATTAAGTTGATACAAACTAATTACCTGTATTCCATAATCTTGTGCTATACTGTACATCGATTCACCATCTTCAACAACATGTGTTTCGCATTCACGCGGGGCTTTTGATTTTTTTTGCTCAATAAAAACACGGATTCCAGCCTGAAGTTCTGAATTTGTATCCAGTTCGTTATATTCGCAGATGCGCTTTAAAGTCGTGTTAAACTCCTCGGCTATTGTTGAATAGCTGTCTCCCCACGATGCAGTTACAAATTTCACTCCGTTTACTCTGAAAATTGAGTGCGTATTTTTGGCGTGAATGTAACCCATGCTGCCCTGAGAGGGTACATTCTTGTTTTGCATTGAACTGACCGGTGCAAATTCACCCACATCAAAACGATGAAGATTGTAATTTTCAATAATTGAAATCAATTTAAATGCATAGGCCGGATCAGTAGCATATCCTGCCTTTTTCAATCCAAATGCCCAACCTTCGTAATCAGATGGAGAGAGGTAAAAAAGAAAGGCATATCGCTGTCTGTTTTTCAGAAATAGAGCATGATCTTCGTACGATTCAAGAACATTGTTATATTTACGGAAACATTCTCCTTTAGCGTCATCATCGTGATAAATAGTTGCTCCTCTCCAATCATTATTGCATTTAATACCGAAATGATTGTTAGATTGGCGGGTAAATTCACTAATTCCTGCTCCTGATTCAAGTAAACCCTGTGCTAAAATAATACTTGCAGGTATATTATGCTCTTTTTGTTGTTTTACTGCTATTTTATAATACTGATCAATGTAGGATAGATAGGCCTGATTGCGGTTTTGACTAACAGAAAAGAAATGGATTGAAAGAAATATATATACCAAATAACTTTTTGGAACTAATCTCATATCTGTAATTATTTCATTTATTTTGCTACAAAATTAAAACTATTTGATGAATAAGGTTGTTTTGATTAGATATTTTTATATTTTTGTACAAACAATGATTTTATAGCCGTTTTAGGCTTTGTAAAACTCATTCTTTTTTTATCGTAAACTAAGTCGAATGAAACAAAAAATTATTGAAACAAAAGTTACTGTTTTTGATTTTCAAGAATTAGACCCTTCTAAGCAATTACTAATAAATAAAGCCAAAGAACAAGTCGAAAAAGCCTATGCACCATATTCTGAATTTCACGTAGGTGCAGCCGTAGAACTGGAGAACGGAGAAGTGTTCTGTGCAAATAATCAGGAAAACTCTGCTTATCCTTCAGGGCTTTGTGCTGAGCGTGTGGCCATGTTTTATGCCAATGCACAATATCCGACAGTGGCTGTGAAATCCATTGCAATTGCAGCTTATACTAAAGGTCAGTTTTTGTCAACGCCTGTAACTCCCTGTGGCTCTTGCCGACAGGTTTTGCTCGAAACGGAAATGAGGTTTGAAAAAGATATTTGTATTTTGCTTTATGGAACTGATGAAATCTTCCAAATCGAAAATGTCAGAGAATTATTGCCTTTGTGTTTTGAAAAGGAAAGTTTAGGGAAATAGTTTATAGTTTATAGTTTATAGTTGATAGTTAGTAGTGGGTGGTTTAAAGTTCGTTCGGCTATTCCGTTACTGTTTCACGAAATCTTAGATTGGTTTTAAAGAAAGGTTTATATTAAAAATTGATTTTCCGAAAGTCTTGATTAATAATTATCTATAAGAAAAACGATAGAATAAATTGCAGATTCTTGTATTTTTAATAACTAATTTGTTGTGAAGTTAAATTAATCAATGTATCTTTGCATTTTGAAATGAGATTAATATTTTTTATATATAGTATCTAACTACCTGCTAACAAATTAACAACCAATCAGAGTTTCTGTTTGATTTAATGTTCAGCAGGTTTTTGACGTTTTAGTCAGATGTATTGAAGGAAATAAGGAGACAAGGAAACAGATGTTTGGGGATTTTTGATTTATATACCTTAGGCATGAATTCTGATTCTGAAATATAAAACCAAGATAGGGAAACACCTCAATAATAGTTTATAATTGATAGTTTGCTTGGCTTGCCAAGAATAGTGTAAGCCTAAAATAATCTATCTTGGGTAACGCCATAAAACTAAAAAATAAATACACCAGAGAATTAAAATGCCCGGATTAGCAGCATATAAAGATAATATATATGGATAATACTAATTTTGATACTGCTAAAATAATTCAATTTTGGATAGATAGTTCTGATGAGGATTACGAAACAATGATTACGTTGTATGAGAGCAAACGATTTAGTTGGAGCATGTTTCTTGGTCATCTAATGATTGAAAAATTGCTGAAAGCTTTGTATTCTAGCTTACACAATGATTATCCACCATATATTCATAATTTGCTTCGTCTGGCAGAAAAATGTAATTTAGAGTTAACTAAAGAGCAACAGTTGTTTTTTGCTACCGTAACAGCGTTCAATATCAATGCAAGATACGATGACTATAAACTGAGTTTTCAAAAAACATGTACTTCCGAATTTTGTACTATTTGGATAGAACAACTAAAAATTCATCGATTATGGATAAAAACATTAGTAGAATAGTAAATACATATATACATACAGTTTTAAATCAACAACCTGACTTATTTTCTGCTTACATTTTTGGATCATATGCCAGAGATAATCAACGAGAAGAAAGTGATATTGATATTGCTTTAGTAATTGAGAATTTGAAAGATAATGACAGATTTAATACTCAGATAAAGCTAATGTTATTGGCTGCAAGTATTGACAATAGAATTGAACCTCATCCCATTTCTAAAGAAGAGTTATATTCTAATAATCCTTTTGTTCTTGAGATATTAAAAACAGGTATAAAATTAAAAGTTAAGTAAGTAGTCAATAGTCAATCGTATATCTAAAATTGTAAATCGTAAATTAATATAGTATGTCAAACAAAAAAACAAACATCTCAATACTCATACTTACTTTGGTATTAGTGTTGAATTCATGTGCCGGAGTGAAGGAAATAGCTTATCTTCAAAAGCTATCCACAAAAACAGATTCATTAAAGCAAAATTCAGGTTTATTTGAAGCGAGGATTAAACCCAAAGATATGCTAAGTATTACAGTAACTTCCTCAGAACCATTAACTACCAAAATGTATAATCTGGTGTTACCACAAATTAATGAGAATGCGGAAAAAAATCTCACTTCTTTTCCGGGATTACAATCCTATTTGGTTGATAATGATGGTATTATTGATTTTCCTGTTTTTGGAAAAATTAAAGTTAATGGTCTTAGTCTAAAAGAGTTGGAAAATTTACTTCAAAAAAAATTGGAACCGTCATTTAGCAAAGAACGACCTATAATAACCATTCGATTTACTAATTATACTATTAATGTTTTAGGTGAAGTGAACCGCCCCGGAAAATATAGTACAGCTAACGAACGGATAACTATACTAGATGCCCTGTCTAATGCCGGTGATCTGACAATTTTTGGTAGACGAGACAATATTAAGGTTTTACGAGAATATGCCGATGGATCAAAAAAAACAATTAATATGAATCTAAATGATGAAAATGTAATTCATTCACCTGCTTATTACTTAGAACAAAACGATGTGGTATATGTGGAGCCTAATTTAACTAAGGCACGTTCTGCCAGCTTTGGTGCTGCTGAATCATTTGGAATCTCAGCCTTATCCATTGGTATTTCTTTGACTTCTTTATTGATTAATATATTAAAATAATAATTTTATATTCCAAATGAAAATTTATGAGCAAGTATAATAATTATATAGATTCTGAAGAAGAGGTTTTTGAAAAATCAATTGATTTTGTAAGTATATTCTTCAGGTTTTTATTCTACTGGAAATGGTTTGTGGTATCTATTATTGTATGCCTGATTGTAGGAGCACTTTACCTGAAGACTACCGCACCTATCTATGAAATAAAATCCACAGTTTTGATAAAAGACGACAAAAAAGGGGGAAATGCCGAAATTGGTGATTTGAAAAACCTTGGACTTTTCAATGTGAAAAACAATGTGGATAATGAAATTGAGGTATTAAAGACTTCAAACCTGACTGAACAGGCTATTCGTGACTTATCGCTATATATCAACTATACCGAGTATGGTACTTTCAGGAATCGCATAGTGTATGGAAAAGATTGTCCTATCAAAGTGTGGTTAGACGAAGCCGTAGTTGATACTATGTCAACACCTATAAAATTTAAGGTGACACTGATACCTAGAGATGGTTATGAATTTTCGGGTACATTCAATAAAAAGGACTTTAAAATTATCAAAGGATCAAATGATAGTGTGGTAAATCTGCCCTGTGGGAAAATCTATTTTGAAAAATCAAATCACAGCTTGAGTGAAAAAAGAAGTATTGATGTGAAAATTTATAGCCCTTCATCGGTAGTTGCTCAATTTTTAGGTGCGTTGAAAATTGATGTTACTTCGAAAACCACATCAGTTGTCAATATGACCCTTCGCACGGCTCATGTTAATCTGGGGAAAGATTTTATGAATAAACTGGTGGAAGTGTATAATCGCGAGGATATGAAGGACCAGAATCTGATTTCGGCCAATACCGCTGATTTTATAAACGACCGTTTGGTGTCATTAACTAAGGAACTCAGTGAGGTAGAAAACAAGGTCGAAAATTATAAACAGGACGAGGGATTGACTGATATTAAATCGGAAGCCGATTTGTTTATCAAACAATCGGGTGATTTTGAGAAAAGCCGCCTTGATGTGGAAATTCAATTAGCCATTTTAGCCGATATTGACGATTATATCAATAAAAAAGAAAACCGGAATCAATTGCTTCCGTATGGGGGTAGTTTTCAAAACGCAAGCCTCAGTAAGGTAATTGATGATTATAATCTGTTGATATTAGAGCGTAAACGCCTGACCCGCACGGCTTCATCTACCAATCAGAGTATATTGGATTTGACTGATCAGATTGATGCCGTTTTTAGTACCGTAAAAGCCACTGTAAAAAATGAAAAACGCAGATTACAGATTACAAAACAGGATTTAGTAAAAAAAGAAAATGAAAATGCCGGTCGAATCAAAGCTGTTCCCCGTCAGGAAAGGGAATATACAGAGATTAAACGGCAACAAATGATTAAGGAAAATCTGTTTATTTTCTTGTTACAGAAAAAGGAGCAAAATTTTCTGAATATGTCCGGAGTAGTACCCAAGGCTAAAATGATTGACAGACCCAGCGGTGGTGGTAGTCCTATGTTTCCAAAATCAAGCCTGATATTATTTATTGCCTTTCTGTTAGGGTTAGTTATCCCTATTCTAGTAATAACTGTTCGTGATTTGCTTCGTTTTCAGATTGAAAATAAAGAAGAATTAGAAGCAATGACAATTGTTCCTGTTTTGGGTGAAATTCCTAAAAGCACACAAGAAGGGAATATTATTATCCGCGATAACAGTACCAATCGTTTTACCGAAATGTTCCGCTTGCTTCGTACCAACCTGTTGTTTGTATTGAATACACCGGATAAGAAAGTAGTCAATATCGTCTCAAGTGTTGGAGGCGAAGGAAAAACTTTTATTTGTATCAACCTGGGGATAAGTTTAGCCATGTTGAATAAAAAAGTGCTGGTTATAGGACTCGATGTGCGTAAACCCCGATTAGCTGAATACATGGGATTTGATAATTCAACAGGGATAACTTTGTACCTAATGGGTAAAGATAATACCGAAGGTTTAATACGCCCATCCGGAGTACATCCTAATTTATCAGTTATTACAGCGGGCCCTATTCCGCCTAATCCCAATGAAATGATGGCATTACCGGCTTTGGATGAACTCATTGAAAAATGCAAAGCGGATTTTGATTATATTATTCTTGACACAGCACCTATGGGTATTGTTTCCGATAGTTTTGCGCTTAACCGCTTTGCAGATGTCAGCTTATATGTGGTACGGGCTGAATATACACCCAAGAAAAACATCGATGATGCTACCAAACTGTTTATAATGGAGAAAGTGAAGAATATGTATTTTGTACTAAATGCCTCCGACTATAAAAAATCTTCGCATCGTTATGGTTACGGACAAAAGTATGGTTATGGTTATGGTAATAAGTATGGGTATGGGTATGGATATGAAGAGGAAAAGTCAATATTATAAAAGATTTATTAGTTGAAAAATATTAAGTTAATACGATATGCAAATTTCAAATGCAAATGTTCTAGTTACTGGTGCTGATGGGTTTATAGGATCACATCTTACAGAAATGTTATTAGAGAATGGTTATAAGGTTCGAGCTTTGTCATATTATAATTCTTTTGGTTACTGGGGATGGCTTGATGAAATCTCTCATCCAAATCTCGAAATTATATCAGGCGATGTACGTGACCCTCATTTTTGTAAACACATAACTAAAGAAATTGATATTGTATTTCATTTAGCAGCACTTATTGCAATTCCATATTCTTATGTTGCTCCTGATAGTTATGTAGATACTAATGTAAAGGGAACTTTGAATATCTGCCAGGCAGCTAAAGAAAATGGTGTAAAAAGGGTTTTGGTTACTTCTACATCCGAGGTATATGGAACTGCTCAATACGTACCGATTGACGAGAAACACCCAAAACAAGCTCAATCTCCCTATTCTGCTTCTAAGATTGGTGCTGATGCCATGGCAATGAGTTTTTATAATGCTTTTGAATTACCCGTTGTAATTGTAAGACCTTTTAATACTTACGGACCTCGACAATCGGCAAGAGCCATTATTCCGACAATTATAGCTCAGATAGCTAATGGAATGAAGGAAATTAATTTAGGTGATCTTACTCCAACCAGAGATT
This sequence comes from Paludibacter sp., assembly GCA_037132235.1. GTDB lineage: Bacteria > Bacteroidota > Bacteroidia > Bacteroidales > Paludibacteraceae > Paludibacter. The sequence goes on along the minus strand of JBAXPM010000014.1, from coordinate 17,698 downwards.
TTAATTACGTAAAAGATACCTGCAAGGGTTTTATTGAGCTGTCAAAATGCGATGATGCTATTGGACAGGAAGTAAATATTTGCAGTAATTTCGAAATATCCATGCGTGATACTTTGGAATTAATTGCCAACATCATGAAATCGGATGTGAAATTTGTGGAAGATGAGCAACGACTTCGTCCTAAAAACTCAGAAGTATTTCGCTTATGGGGTGACAATAGTAAACTAAAATCGTTGACTGGTTTTACGCCTTCTTACGATATCGAAAAAGGATTACAGGAAACGATAGCATGGTTTCTAGATAACGAAAATTTGAAAAAATATAAAGCTGATATTTATAATGTATAGCGATATTACAAGATTTATACATACTCTTTACGGAACTGATGAACTGGTACCGCTTCATGTTCCTGTTTTTTTAGGAAATGAAAAGAAATATCTGAATGAATGTATCGATTCATCATATGTTTCTAGCGTGGGAAAGTTTGTTGATCTTTTTGAAGAAATGTTAGCCGACTATACAGGTGCAAAAAAAGCGGTTGTTTGTGTAAATGGTACAAACGCATTGCATATAGCCTTGATGCTGGTTGGAGTTGAACAAGATGATGAAGTTCTGACACAAGCCCTTACATTTATTGCTACATGTAATGCTATTAGTTATATTGGAGCCCATCCTATTTTTATAGATGTTGACAGAGACACTATGGGATTATCTCCGGTTGCTGTAGAAAAATGGTTATTGGCAAATGCAGAAATAAAAAACGGAACTTGTTACAATAAAACTACAGGAAGACGAATTAAAGCCTGCGTCCCTATGCATACTTTTGGGCATCCTGTTCATTTAGATGAACTAGTTGAAGTTTGTGACAATTATCATGTTGAATTAGTAGAAGATGCTGCTGAGAGTTTGGGTAGTTTTTATAAAGGTAAACACACCGGAACTTTTGGAAAAGTAGGAACTATTAGTTTTAATGGAAACAAAACCATTAGCACTGGCGGTGGTGGAGCATTATTGTTTAATGACGAAAAATTGGCAAAGCAAGCTAAACATTTAACTACACAAGCAAAAGTACCTCATCGTTGGGAATTTAATCATGACCAAATTGGTTATAATTATCGGATGCCAAATGTAAATGCTGCGATTGGTTGTGCGCAAATGGAAAAACTAGATGTGATTTTACGAAATAAACGTGAAACCGCAGAGAAATACAGGAAATTTTTTTATAGCCAAGCAGAGTTAGATTTTTTTGTAGAGCCAATAGATTGTAAATCAAATTATTGGTTGAATATCGTTGTTTTAAAAGATAAGAATGCTCAACAGGAATTTCTTGAATATACAAATGAACACGGTGTAATGACTCGTCCGATTTGGGGGGTAATGAACAAATTAGAAATGTTTAAAGATTGCCAAACGGACGATTTGAAGAATACGACTTGGTTTGAAGAAAGAGTAGTTAATATTCCAAGTAGCGTAAGATTATGAAAAAAAAAAATGTATGCGTAATAACTGCTGCTCGTTCTGAATATGGAGTTCTTAGGTGGATAATAGATGAAATCCAGCATGATGATAAATTAAAATTACAATTAGTAGTAACAGGAAGTCATCTATCTTCAGATTTTGGATATACCTATAAGGAAATTGAATTAGATGGATATGATATTGATTGGAAAGTCGAAATGTTACTTTCATCATCAACAAGATCTGGAATTTCTAAGTCAATGGGCTTATGTTCTATTGGAATCTCGGATGCCTTTGATATGCTAAAACCAGATATTATAGTTGTTCTTGGTGATAGATATGAATTATTGCCTATTTGCAGTGTTGCCCTATTAATGGAGATACCACTTGCACACATTTCCGGTGGTGATATAACGGAAGGTGCTATTGATGATCAGGTTCGAAACGCAATAACCATGATGTCAACATTACATTTTCCAGGAGTCATAAGTTCAGCTGATAGAATAATACAAATGCTTGATTCTAAAAAAAATGTATTTGTAGTAGGTGAACCGGGCTTAGAAAACTTCAAACGTCTAAGTTTATTTAGTCGAGAATCATTAGCTGTAAGTCTAAACTTAGATATTAATAATAAATGGATATTAGTTACTCAACATCCTGAAACAAAGACTTCATTAGAGAATAATTTAGTAATGGCTTCTAATATTGTTAAATCATTAGATGTTTTTGATGATATTCAGGTTGTAATAACAAAAGCAAATGCAGATTTTGGAGGTAAACAAATCAATGATTATTTTGAAGATATCTCTTTGAAAAATTCTGATAAATATAAATTTCATTCCTCATTGGGACAATTACGCTATCTTAGCTTTATGAATGAAGCATTTTGCATTATAGGAAATTCATCAAGTGGTATCTTTGAAGCTCCATTTTTAGCAAAGCCAGTGATTAATATTGGGAAAAGGCAGAAAGGTAGACATTTATGTAAGAATGTGATGTCTGTATCTGGATTTGATGACTCAATAATAAATGCAATTAAAAGTGTTAGTTCAAATAGTTCTCTTATTGAATTATCCTCGGATTATTATTATGGAACTGGTTTTTCTTCAAAACAAATTGTAGGTCATTTAAAGGATTATTTGTTCGAAAAGTAGTTTGTAATTTAGTTGATAATTTCCATATTCTAATCAATGTCTGTAAAAAGAAAAAAATCAAATTGATGATTGAAAGTAAAATAGTAAAAAAATGGGATCACTATCTTGATTATTTCTCAGAAGAAAAAAGAGACATATATTTTGAAGAAAAATATGTAAAATTATATGAGAATAATTTAGAAGAAGCTGTTTGCTTTGTATATAATTCAGATAATAATTATTTTATTTTCCCTTTTTTAAGAAGAAGGTTTATTTATGAAGATAAAGCATATTATGATTTTGAAACTCCTTATGGGTATGGAGGTCCGATATCTAACATCTCTGATGAAAATTTCAATTATAATGGGCTGAGATCATTTTATGATTATTGTCAAACTAATAATTATATTGCTGGTTTTGTCCGCTTTCATCCTCTTTTAAAAAATACTTTAGATTTTGATCAGATTGGTACTGTTATAAATGATAGGAAAACAATTGCCATTAATTTGCAGTATCCTGAAGAAGAAATATGGTTGAAAGAGATTAAGACAAAAAACCGAAATACTATAAAGAAAGGAATTAATAATGGTCTTGAGTTTATTGAAGACGCTAGTTTTGATTATTTCGCTGATTTTAGCCGACTTTATAATGCTACGATGCATAAATTAGGAGCTGATGATTTCTATTATTTTGATGAATTATATTATTTGAAATTTAGAGAAGACATTAAGAATAGTTTTTTAGGTGTTGTAACTTATAATAATGAAGTGATATCGACTGCTATATTTTTCTATTCTAATGATTATGGACATTATCATCTTTCTGGTAGCAACAGAGACTATTTAGAGTTATGTCCCAATAATTTTTTACTTTGGGAAGCTGCTAAAGTTTTTAAAAGAAAAGGAATTAAATACTTTCATTTAGGAGGTGGTACAAACTCAGATGAACATAATTCATTGTTGGAATTTAAAAGAAAATTTTCTGACAAAAGTTATGATTTTTGCATTGGGAAGGTTATATTTAATGATACTATTTATCAGTTGTTTTGCTGTGAATGGGAAACAAGAAATAAAGAAAAAGCTCAATTGTTTAAGAGTCATCTTTTAAAATATAAATTGTAGAATATTGTATATGAGTGTGTATATTATAGCAGAGGCTGGAGTCAATCATAACGGACAATTTGATTTAGCGTTAAAGTTATGTGATGAAGCGAAAAAGGCCGGAGTTGATGCCATCAAATTTCAAACATGGAAGACTGAAAATATCGTAACTTCTTCCGCAGCTTTAGCTACTTATCAAGAGGAAAATATCAGTACTAAATCTGATTCTCAATTTCAGATGCTTAAAAAGCTAGAATTGAGCTATCCTGATTTTATTAGAATAAATACATATTGTAACCAAATAGGAATAACCTTTTTGTCAACACCAGATGATGAAGAAAGTCTTGATTTCTTAGTTGGTTTAGATTTGGATTTTATAAAAGTTGGTTCAGGAGAAGTTACAAATATCCCTTATTTGCGAAAAATTGGTTTGAAAAAACAACGTGTAGTTTTGTCTACAGGAATGTCTACCTTGGGAGATGTAGAGCGTGCTTATAACACCTTACTAAATGCAGGAGCCACTAGTGTAGATTTATTACATTGTACAACAAATTATCCGTGTCCAATGAACGAAGTAAATCTTAGAGCAATGCTAACTTTAAAAGATGCATTCAAATGTAATGTGGGGTATTCGGATCATACTATGGGAATTGAAGTTCCTATTGCTGCCGTTGCAATGGGTGCAACAATTATAGAGAAGCATTTCACATTGGATAAAACTATGGATGGACCTGATCACAAAGCATCTCTTAATCCTCAAGAACTTTCGGATGTGGTCATTGCTATCAGAAATATCGAAAAAGCGTTGGGGAATGGAATCAAAAAACCAAATAAATCAGAAGAAGAAATATCCAAGGTCGTTTTTAAATCTATTGTAGCAAAAAAGGATATTGCTAAAGGTGATTCTTTTTCAGAAGATAATTTGACTGTAAAAAGAGCATCATATGGAATATCCGCTGCATATTGGGATAATATTTGTGGAACTCATGCTCCATGTGATTTTGAAATAGATGAACCGATAAAAATATCTGAATAATGAATATTTTATATATTGTTCCTGCTAGAGGAGGCAGTAAAGGTATTCCTAAAAAGAATATTAAACTACTTAATGGAAAACCGTTAATTGAATATTCTATCGACGTTGCCCGTCAATTAACTTGCGATGAGAATATTTGTGTGACATCAGATGATGAAGAAATAATAAATTTAGTGGAAAATTCTGGTTTAAATGTACCTTTTAAACGACCGGATTATTTGGCTACTGATAAATCCGGTACCTATGAGGTGTTATTACATGCAGTAGAATATTATGAATCTATAGGTAAAGTTTATGATATAGTAGTCCTATTACAACCAACATCACCTTTTCGAAAAAAACAATTTATTGAAGAATCAGTATTACTGTTAACTGATGAGCTAGATATGGTAGTATCTGTAAAAGAATGTTCTTCAAATCCTTACTACAATTGTTTTGAAGAAGATATTAATGGCTTTCTGAAAATTTCAAAAGGAGATGGTTTAATAAAATGTCGGCAAGATGCACCCAAAACATGGGAATTTAATGGATCTATTTATGTAATAAATGTGAACTCTTTAAAAAATAATGATATATCATTATTTACTAAAGTAAAAAGTTATAAAATGAATGAAATCTATTCTTTAGATATAGATACTATCTTTGATTGGATAGTCGCGGAAACAATGATTAAAGAAAAAATTGTAGTTTTATGAAAGATTTTTCAAAATATATTATTAACCAATCCTTTTCAATTCTTGAAGCATTGATACACCTTAATGAATTATCAAGTGACTCCTTAACATTATTTGTAATTGATAATTCAGGAAGAATGGTTGGAACTTTGACAGATGGTGATATACGACGAAAGCTCATTGAGGGTGTTTTAATGACGGATATAGTTGCAAATGTAATGCAGAAAAATTTTTCTTTTATAGGGAATTCAGAATCAAATCAAGTTGCAAAAATTCGTCAATTTAAAGATAATGGTATCACATTAATACCATTATTGGACAATAATTATCAATTATTGAAAGTATTCAATCTTAAAAAGTATCAATCCATTTTGCCATTTGAAGCAATTTTAATGGCTGGAGGTAAAGGGGAACGATTAAGACCCTTAACTGAAAAAATGCCCAAACCACTTTTACCAGTTGGTAATAAAGCTATTATTGATTACAATATTGAACAATTAATTTCTTATGGAGTTGATCATATATCGGTTACAGTAAATTATCTCAAGGAACAGATAGAAGAACATTTTATACAACCTAAAAATGGAGTTCAGATTAATTGTGTGAGAGAACCAAAATTTTTAGGAACAATTGGCTCAATTAAATTTGTGGATTTAACAATTCAAGATACTGTGTTAGTAATGAACTCCGATTTATTTACCAATATTAATTACGAAGATTTTTATCTCCATTTTCTAGAGAATGATGCAGATATGTCAGTGGCAGCTGTTCCTTATTCTGTAAATATTCCATATGGTATTTTTGATTTAGAAGGCAGAAATATCAAAGGATTGGTAGAAAAACCAATTTATAATCATTATGCAAATGCCGGTATCTATTTAATTAAAAAAGAAATGTTAACTTTTATACCGGATGATACTTATTTTAATGCTACAGATTTAATAGAATTATTAATTAAAAAAAATAAAAAAATAATAAGATTCCCATTAATCGGCTATTGGTTAGATATTGGTACGCATGATGAATATAAAAAAGCACAAGAATTATCTAAACATATAATGTTCTAACAATGAAGCCAAAAGTATTATTTTTTTCTCGCTCATTTCTTGTTAAGTATTTTAGCGAATTTAAATCTGATTTTTTTGAATCATTTCATGTTGTCCTTACGGTTGAAGAAAGAATTGAATTAGAAAAAAAAGGTTTTCATGTATATGGCTGTTTCGAAGAAGAATATGATAAATTAAACATATCTCAGATAAAAGGAAATTACTTAAAAACATCATTTGTTTCTGACCGTTTTTTGCAGCGATTTAATTTAGAAAAAAGATTAGAGATTCTTGGGAAAGAAATCACATTTTGGCGTAACCTTTTAGAAACTTTGAAACCGGATTATTTATTTAATGAAACAGTTGCAATAGAAATTGCTGAAGTTATGGCTATTGAAGCAGAACGATTACAAATTCCCTTTTTCACGTCGTTACTGGGTTTTCTACCATATACATTTTACTGGAAACCTAATCCATTTCATGGTAGTTTATATAATCTAAGTAATATTGCACCTAATGAAGATAATATATTAAAGGCAAAAGAATATTATTGTGAAGTTTTAGTGAACAATTTCAAACCGTTTTATGTACAAGATTTTATTAATTCATCAAATTTCTCACTTAAGAATCTACTCTCTTCTTTATTTAAAGATACAAGTTTGTATTTTAAAAAAATACAATTTAAAAGAATAAAATATTTTAAGTATGAAGATGATTATTCCTTTTTACCATACCACAATACAAAAAGAATTTTAAACAGATTGCGATATAATTATAACAATCTAACTGAATTAAATGAAAAGCATTTAGTGTTTTATCCATTACATTTTGAACCTGAAGCTACACTTAACTACTTTGCTGAAGAAAATCAAAATCAAGTATCTACCATTGAACTTATTATAAGAACATTAAAGCCTTATCAATATTTAGTAATAAAAGAACACCCACAACAGAAAGGAGAGCTATTGAGTAACCGTTTTCGAGATTTAAAAAAGAAATTTTCTAATATTATTTACTTACCAGCTGAAGTGAATAGTCAGGATATAATAAAAAAATCTGAAGCAATTATTACATTAACGAGTACTGCGGCTTGGGAAGCAATAATATTTGGAAAACCAGTATTTGTTTTAGGGAAAATATTTTATGATCAATGTACAGGGGTGATCAAAATTGAAAGTTACAATCAGTTGAAAGAAGAAATAAGAAAAGAGGAATATGTTTACCCGATTAAAGAAGAAGTTATTCTGTTTATCGCAAAAATGATATCTATCTTTCATAAAGGTTGTCCAACACCTGATGCTAAATGTGATTTGCATCAAAATGCTTTTGATTATTTCGTTGCTATTGAAGAATTGATTGAAAATAGATTAAATAAGAACGAATAGTATGAGAATTAAATAAATGAAAACTTTAATAAGAAATCTTTCTGGTATTATCGTTAAATATAAAACTTTGACTTTGTATTTAAACTCAACCATATTATTATTTATAATTGGGTTAGTTTGTAGTTTTATTTCATACAGATATATAACACCTCAACTTTTGGGTATTTGGACTACGTTAACTACTTTTGAAGTGTATTTTTCATTAATTCGTTTAGGAATACCAAATGGAATGAATAGAGAACTACCTTATGCATTAGGAACGGGTGAAAGTGAAAAGGCGATGTTATATGCTTCTACAACTTTTGCTTATTCTCTTTTTTGTAGTTTGGTTTTACTATTAATAGCTCCAATTTTAATCTTTACTACTAATTTTGATATTTCTTCACGCTATTATTGGTTGGTATTCGCTGTAGTAATATTTAGAGTTATTTCAGATCCTTATACAACTTATTTATCGGGAACATTCCGAACTAATGATAATTTTGATAAATTAAGTGAAATTCAACATATTCAATCTTTTATCAGATTATTTTCAATTATAATTGTTGTTTTTTGGCATTTTGAGGGGTACTTATTATGGCAATTCATTATTGCCATTACTAATATTATACAATTACATCAAGTAAGGCCTTTCCGAATCAAGCCAAAATTTGCATGGATCGCCTTCAAAGACTTATTCAATATTGGGTTCCCTATTTTTATTATAAGTTTTATTGGCGGAACCATTGATACATTCCCAAGACTATTTTTAATAAAAAATGCAAGTACATTTGAAATGGGCTTACTTTCACCAATCGTTCTGTTCTTGTCTGCAGTAGCTTTAATACCAATAACAATAATAAATTATTTTACACCGAAATTTTCGTTTGACTATGGTAAATATAATGACGCATTTCTATTAAGAAAAAAAATGTTATACGTTTTTGGAATATCATTTATTGTATCAGTATTTATTTCTATTATAGTCTATTTTTCAATTGATTATTTTATTCTATATTTTCCAAAATACATTCAATCACTTTCGTACATCAAACTATCATGTATATCTGTATTATTTATTGGATATAAATTAGGTGGTGCATTGCCAGTTGTTTTAAAGAAATGGAAATGGTTATGGGCATATACTATTTTATATGGGATAATTCAAACATCCTCATTATTCTTTTTTAATAAAATATTCAATGATAAACTCCAAGTAGTTGTTTATTCTTTAATTATTACATCATTGCTTTTATTATTGTTTTCAATCATTATGACGTTTTCTGTTACTCGTAAAATTGAAATAGAGGACGTATAATTGAGTTTGTTGATTTTTTATCATACAACTTATTTATAGTTTAAAATTGATTATTAATTTTCATTATACAATTATTAAAAAATATTTTCCCTTATATCAACACTAAAATTAGGTTATACTGACTTTGATTTTACTTTCATTATTAAACGATTTTTTATGAGTGCGAAAAGCATATTTTCTTATACAATAATATTGTTGTTAATATTTAATATTAGCGCTGCTACATTGTTTAGTAACGAATTTTTTTTATTTGGATTAGGCCTTATTCTTTTATCATATCAACTGTTCATAGCTCAAAAGCCCTTGGATAATAAATTGATAGGATTTGTCCTAATTTTTATTCTCATTAATGAAGCTTCCTATTATATAAATGGACCTGTATACCAGCAAATCAGTATTTTTAAATTTGCAATTAATCTATTAATACTCCCATATTTAACGTTGAAAATTATTGGAAAATCATTTTGGATTAAATTTGAAAAACTTGTTTTTATTTTGACTGCTATTTCTATCCCAATTTTCTTGTTAAGTCTTTTGTTACCTGGTTTGTTTTTAAGTTTAGGAAATATTTTTCGTCCTCTTACAAATAATATTTTTTACTCATCTGATACAAATAGAACCTATTGGTCTTCTTTGATATTTGTATTTAATCCCGGACAGTGGCAAATTAATAGAAATAGTGGTTTTATGTGGGAACCAGGTGCATTTGCCATGATGATAAATTGGGCTATTATATATAATTATTTTAGTAGCCGCATGAAATTTAATAGAAAGATAATTATTTACATTATTGCACTATTTTCAACATTCTCTACTGCGGGTTATTTAGCTTTTTTTGTATTTTTGATTGGAACGGTGATTAAAAGTTCTTCAATTAAATATCAAATTCCATTACTAATAGTTGTTGTTTTTTTTGCGATTTATTTATCAAATTTAGATTTTATAGGGGATAAATTAGATATATATGTATCTCAATATCAGGAAAACGAAGTCGTAGATAATGCTTACTTAAAACCGAAATTAAATAGACTTCAAATATTTTTTTACGAAATTGAACAAACATTGAAATATCCTTTTGGATTTGGTAATGAAACGGATTTTAAATTTATTGGTGATAATGGGTTGTCAAAGATTTTAGTGATGTGGGGCATTCCAGTATTTTTATATTTATTATATTTGCTTAAAAAATATCTCGATTTTATTGATATTTCTAACGAAAAAAAAATAAGTTTAATATTTTTTGTACTAAGTCTATTAATACCGTTTTTCTCAAATCCGATTGGCAAAAATGTTTTCTTTTATTTCATAGTACTAACACCTGTTGCTTTTGAAAAATCATTAATAAAAAAAAGACAATTACAAATTAAAAAATATTTATTGAAGTATGGTAAAGAAACCTAATTTAAGAATTGCTATAATTTCAATTTTTTCTTTTCCGATTGGTTTGGCTGCAACAAATAGAATAATTGCATATTCCAAAGGACTTATAGAAAATGGATGTTCAGTTGATATTTATATTCCTGAACCAAGTGATAGACCAGATTTAATAAATTTATATGGTAATAGTGGTGAATATCAAGGAATAAATTATTATTATACGACAGGCCGTTTTAGAAATAAATATAAAATTATTCGGGCTTTATCAATTCTAACGTTTTATAGAAAAATTTCTGGTTTTTGTTCAACTAGAAAGTTAATAACTAAAGAAAATAAGGTATCTCAATATCATTCTGTCATCATTAGTAATGATATGTTGTCATATTTGTTTTACTTTTGTTTTTTAGCTAAAAAAATTGATGCAAAATCAGTTTTTATATTTGACGAGTATCCTGTACCAATTAGACATAAGTTAAAAAACAATATTCCTAACTGGAAAAAGCAACTATACAAACATGCTTTAAGACATGTAAATGCATACATTTCAATTTCTGATGCATTAAGTACTTATTATAATAGTTTTGCAGTACATAAAACATTCATTTTACCTGTAATACTTGATACTTCAAGATTTAATAAAATTAAATTAAAGGAAGCTCCTAATTCTAAAAAGTATTTATGTTATATGGGTAATATGGAACTTAGTAAAGACAATGTAGATATAATTATTAATGCTTTTTCAATATTGTCAAAAGAATATCCTGATTTAATACTTAATTTGTTTGGAAATCCATCGATTTCAGATTTAAATAATTTGAAATCTCTTATTGAGAAATTACAATTAAAAAGAAGAGTTTTTATTATGGGTAAAATAAATAGTGAGAATGTAGCAGAAATTTTAGCTAATGCATATATTCTTGTTTCTTCCCAACCTGAAACACTTAGGGCGAGTGGAGGATTTCCAACAAAATTAGGTGAATATTTGGCTTCCGGTACTCCAGCTTTGATTACAAATGTGGGTGAAAATGCCAGATATGTTAATGATAAAGAACATATTTTTTTTGTAAAACCTAATGACTTCAATGACTATGCAAACAAATTGCGTTTTATTATAGATAATTATGAATTTGCTAAAATGGTTGCATTAAAAGGAAAACAATTTGTGAATGAAAAATATTCGCATAAAACAATGGGGGCTAAATTGAAAGAATTTTTAATAAGTATTTAAATCAAATGTTTAAAAACAAAGTTTTATTAATTACCGGAGGTACAGGTTCATTTGGAAATGCCGTACTAAAACGCTTTTTGGATACGGATATAAAAGAAATCCGCATATTTAGTCGTGATGAAAAGAAGCAAGACGATATGCGTCATGCCATTCAGAATTCAAAAGTGAAATTTTATATAGGTGATGTCCGCAATTTACGAAGCGTTGATAATGCTATGAATGGTGTTGATTTTATATTTCATGCAGCAGCACTTAAACAGGTTCCCTCCTGTGAGTTTTTTCCTATAGAAGCTGTGAATACAAATGTGTTGGGAACACAAAATGTATTGGATTCGGCGGTACAGCATGGTGTGAAAAGGATAATTGTGTTGAGTACCGATAAGGCAGCTTACCCGATAAATGCTATGGGTATTAGTAAAGCCATGATGGAAAAAGTGGCGATTGCCAAAGCCAGATCATTTGGCGATGATGCAAATACCACTATCTGCTGTACGCGCTACGGCAATGTAATGGCAAGCCGTGGATCTGTCATACCATTGTGGATAGACCAAATTAAAGCCGGCAAAGCTATAACTATAACTGATCCAAATATGACACGTTATATGATGACTTTGGAAGATGCTGTAGATTTGGTATTATATGCATATAAACATGGGAAGAATGGTGATTTATTCGTACAGAAAGCCCCTGCTGCTACATTGGGCATTTTGGCTTGTTCATTGAAGGATTTGTTTAATTCGAATGTTGAGGTAAAAACTATTGGTACGCGTCATGGAGAAAAACTGTATGAAACTTTGGTGACCCGAGAAGAGATGGTAAAATCGGAGGACAGGGGTTATTATTACCGTATCCCGGCTGACAATCGTGATTTAAACTACGATAAATACTTTCTTGAAGGTGAGGAAAATCTTTCTCAAATCGATGATTATCATTCGCACAATACTGACCAGTTAGATGTTGAGGGAATGAAGAAATTGTTGATGAAATTGGATATTGTAACGGATGCTATTGAAAAGTGATTAGTAATCACTAAATACGATACACATACATTTGATTATTACGAGATTTGTTTGAAAAACAATACCTCAAAGTTTTAGAACTTATAAAATAAAAATCCTTTAATATGAAATACAGAAACATATCACACACTATTAATGTGATTTTTCGCAAAATCCATTTTATTTTCGGTTATCATAACTATGTTAATGCAGTTTGGTGGGGGGTTGAAATAAAAGGTGATATTAGATTTGATGGTAGATGTTATTTTCAACGTTATCCAAAATCAAGAATTACAATCAATTCAAAATGTCAGTTTCGTTCCAGAATAAACTCAAATTTAATTGGTATTAATAGACCGTGTTCAATTTCTACGTTGAGCGAAATAGCAGTAATTGAAATAGGAACTAATTGTGGTTTTAGTGGAACTGTGATTGGAGCAGTTAAATATATTAAAATTGGTAATAATGTCAGATGTGGTGCAAACACTCTTATTACTGATAGTGATTGGCATTGGGATGATTATCGAAGTGGAGAACCTTCAAATGTTATTATTGAAGACAATGTTTGGTTAGGTGTAAACTCGGTAGTGCTAAAAGGCGTAACTATAGGTGAAAATACCGTTATTGGTGCAAATAGTGTTGTAACAAAGAGTATACCTCCCAATGCTGTTGCAGCAGGAAATCCATGTAAAGTAATTAAGTATTTATATGAGAATTAATATTATATTTACACCTATTTCTTTTTCAAAGGGTGGAGCAGGATGCATGCGTTTGAAGTATCTTATCAACGAAATTAGAAATAATAATAATATTGTAATTTCAAATTTAATAATACATAAAAATAATAATGAACTGGAAGAAAATTATTATTATGATAATGTAAGATATAAGAAATTACTAAATAATAATATCATATTTGGAAATCTGTCTAATTTGGTTAATATTTATAAATATTTAAAATTCAGTAAATTAGATAAAAATATATTATATTTCTACGATGTTAATTACAATCCATTTGATATATTTATTTTCATCGTAGCAAAAATGCAGGGTTATAAAATAGTTTTTGATGAAATTGAATTATATTATACAAAATTATTTAAGACAAAAGAAAATAGTTTTTTTTCAATACTTGTTATTAGCATTAATCAGTATTTATTGAAAATATTTTCAAATCATACATTTTGTATCTCAATTGAAATAAAAAAATATTTTAAAAATAAATCAACACTTTTGCCTATTTCGTATGATTCAAATTTAATAGATTTAAAAAGAAGATCGACCAATAATGAATTGACAATAGTATATAGTGGTTCTTTTGCCGAAAAAGATAATATTACTAGTTTACTTGTTGTATGTAGAAATTTAATGATAAATGGATATAAGTTCAGACTTTGTTTAAGTGGTAAAATATCTGAAAATCAAAAGAATGTGTATTTAAATCTGCTTAAAGATTATGAATTGAATGAATGCGTGTTTTTTATGGGTTTTCTGGATAGTACTGATTACAATCAACTACTAGTTGATTCAGATATATGTATTGTACCAAGGGTAAATAGTAAATTTGCAAATGCTGGATTTCCCTTTAAATTAGCTGAGTATTTAATTACAGGAAATGCAGTTATTATTTCAAAAACAGGAGATGTTTCTAATTATTTGACAAGTGACGATGCAATATTAATAAATCCGGACTCAGAAATTGAACTTGAGAAGGCATTGATTGATTTAATATCAAATGATAAACTAAGAAATAAATTATCTTTAAACGGTAAAATAAAAGCAAAAAAGTATTTTAACCCTACAATTCAGGCAAATATTATAATTGAAACCATAAAATCTGTTTAACAATGCCAAATGCAATTTTTTTTTATCGGATTTCACGTTGGTTATATTTGAAAAAATTACCAATTTTACCACAGTTAATACAGGGTTTAATATTTTTATTGTATAATAGTCATATTTCGTACAAAGCTGATATTGGTAAAGGAACTCATTTATTACATAAAGGTATAGCTACTTTAATTTTAAACGGAGTAGTGATTGGAAAGAACACTAAAATTGGTATGAATGTAATGATTACGGGTAAAGGTCCCTACAAAGAAGTTCCAAAAATTGGGAATAACGTTTGGATAAGCCCTGGCACAGTGATTTCTGGAGCTGTTATTATTGAAGATAATGTTATTATTGCTGCAAATGCTGTTGTTAATAAAAGCGTGCCCGAAGGTGCAATCGTAGGGGGTGTGCCAGCCAAAATAATTGGTTGGGTAAAAGAGTTGGATTACGATATTATGAAAAATGAGTTTTGGAAACAAGGTTATATTGAATATATGACATAAGTTTAGATTTTATTGATGTTCATTTTATGATTTATTTATTATCAATAAAAAACAAAATAGTTAAACTAATAAAACTATAACAGTAAGTATTATGAAGATGATTTTTTTAGGTGATTTTGTATACCCAAAACAAAACTGTATTAATTTAAGTAATATAAAAGATATATTTAATGATAAAATTACGGTTGCAAATCTCGAAGGTCAAATCGTTAATAATATATTTAAAATTATTGATAAAAACAAATATAACTTATATAGCGACATCTCAGTTGTTGATGTTTTAAAGAATTGTGGAGTAAAATATGTTAGTCTTGCTAATAATCATACACAAGATTTTAATAACGAAATAAATGAGACTATTAATATCTTAAATTTAAACAAAATAGATTTTTTTGGAACAAAAGAAAAACCAGATTTAACCATTGATAATGCAATTAAAATTTATGGTGCAGTAACAAATGTAACCGGTGGAAATTTTAAAAAGTATGATGTTGTCAATCGTTTTAATCCAATTGAATTGCTAAAACAGATAAAAGTTGATCATGAAAAAAACCCGGATTTAAAGATTATTGTATATATTCATTGGGGCTATGAATTAGCATTTTATCCTCAACCGGCAGATAGGGAATGGGCACATAAGGCTATTGATTGTGGTGCTGATTATATAATAGGTCACCATCCACACGTTGTTCAGGGTGCTGAAAAATACAAAAATGGGTATATATTCTATTCATTAGGTAATTTTTCTTTACCACAAGTTGAGTTTCTAGGTCGAAAATTACAATATTTTGATGAAAGAGTACTAACTCAACTATGTGTCGAAATAGATTTTACGGTTAAGGACAAAGATCAATATCTTTTTCATATTCTTCAATACGATAAAAAAGATAGTTCTATCATTTTAGTTAATAGCGTAAATACTATTGAAAATGATTTTTTTAAGGAACTAACACCGTATACTGGGTTGAATACTTTTGAGTATCTTAAATGGTTTAATAAACAAAATAATAGTAAAAGATTACTCAATACTTCACCGACATTTATCAGCTATATCACTTTAAAAGGTATTGATAAATGGACTAAAGAAAATTACTTGTTTTTAATTTGGACAATAAGAAAATTCTTAATAAAGATAAAAATTCATAAACCCTATAATTGGTAATAATGAAGAATATTGAAGATAAGCTCTATCCATTACTACATGCATATAAAAAATCACCTCAATTAATTAAAAATATAATTGGGGGATTATATTCAACATTACCGAAAAAAATAATGTACGGTAATACTTATTTAGATTTCGTAAGACTTATAGAACAGTCTAAAACATTCACTAAAGAAGAAATATTAAACTATCAATGGACAGAAATTGATAAAGTGTTGGACATTGCTTTTCAGACCATACCTTTCTATCAAAAATTATACGTAGAATATGGTATTAAACGATTTCAAATTCAAAATTTTGATGATTTTAAGAATTTGCCCATTATTACTAAAAGTGATATAAAAACTAATTCAGAATCAATGGTTTCATCAATTTATACAAACGATAAATTGAAAATGAATACAGGAGGTTCAACAGGTGCCCCTTTAGAGTTTTATATTCACAAAGGAATTACAAGACCTAAAGAACAAGCATTTTTAAATATGTTTTTTTCTTCATTAGGTTACGATAGAAAAATTAAGTCCGTAACATTCAGAGGTGATAAGATTAATGGAAACACATTATACATGTATGATCCAATAAAAAATACCTATATTTTTTCATCATACAGAATTAGTTCTCTTACAATTAATAAAATAGTTGAGAGCTTAAATAAAATAAAACCTCAATTTTTTTTTGGTTATCCATCTGTAATTTATGAATTGGCACAGTTGATAAAGTTAAATGCTGATTTGAGATTAAATTTTAATATTAAATCAATTATTTTGGCTTCCGAGAAACTTTTTGATTTTCAAATTAGTCTTATTGAAAGTGTTTTTAATTCAAAAGTAAGTACTTATTATGGTCATTCAGAAAGATTAACATTAGCATATAAGTGTGCAACATGTGATAATTATTTAGTAGATCCCATATATGGTTATATGGAATTAGTTGATACAAATAATGAAATAATTACTGATAAGAATAGGACCGGTAGAATTATTTCTACAGGATTCAATAATGCTGTTATGCCACTAATTCGCTATGAAACAAACGATGAGTCTTGTTTAACAAATGAGTTTTGTGAGCATTGTAATTGTGAAAAATATCCCTTAATATTAAACGGTATTGAAGGAAGAACTAGTGATTATATAATTGGTGATGATGGTAGAAAAATATCAATAACAGCAATTATTTTTGGTCAACATTTGACTGAATTTAAAAAAATGTCTGGATTTCAATTAATTCAGTATATATCAGGTAAAGTAGATTTCAATATTCTTGGTGTCAATGTATTAACTTTTTCTGAAGAAAGTAGTCTTAAGGAAAAGCTCCAAAATTGCTCAGACAAAACTATTGAATTTGAAATTAAATACGTAAATGAATTGATAAAAACATCAACAGGTAAATTTAAGTATCTAATTCAGAATATTAAATAGTCGCTCCTTATAAGTAGGTTATATGTCTGTATTACAACAGAATAACC
>JBAXPM010000013.1:0-57810 GCA_037132235.1 Paludibacter sp. | reverse complement strand
TCGAAAGTGTTGGTGTAACCGACGTTTTGGCTAAGTCAAAAGGTTCGTCAAACCCTCACAACCTTGTAAAAGCTACTATCGTGGCGCTAAGCGAATTACGCGATGCCCAGATGGTTGCTCAAAACAGAGGCGTTTCGCTTGATACAGTGTTTAACGGATAAATCGATAAAATTATGGCAACAATAAAAATTAAACAAGTTCGCAGTAAAATCAAATCTCCAAAAGATCAGAAACTGACTTTGGAAGCATTAGGTTTGAAAAAAATGCAAGCCGTAGTTGAACACGAAGCAACTCCTCAGATTTTGGGAATGGTGGCTAAAGTGAAACACTTGGTTGAAGTGATCAAATAATATTAATCTTAGACTCTTTAAAAAATAAGATATGAATTTAAGTAATTTAACCCCAGCAGCAGGTTCAACTTTTACCAGAAAAAGAATCGGTCGTGGTACCGGATCAGGATTAGGTGGAACTTCTACTCAAGGGCACAAAGGACAAAAATCACGTTCAGGATATTCCAAAAAAATCGGTTTTGAAGGAGGTCAAATGCCTATCCAACGCCGTTTGCCTAAATTCGGATTTAAGAACGTAAACCGTGTTGAATTTAAAGCTATCAATCTGGATACTTTACAACTTCTTGCTGAAACTAAGAAACTGACTAAAATCGGTTTAGTTGAGCTTAGAGAAGGAGGTTTTCTTTCAAAAACTGCTTTGGTGAAGATTTTGGGTAAAGGTGTTTTGAGTGTGAAAATTGATGTTGAGGCCAACGCGTTCTCAAAATCAGCTGAAGAGGCTATTGTAGCCGCAGGTGGAACTATAGTAAAACTATAACAGACCATGAAGAAACTCATAGAAACACTTCAAAATATCTGGAAGATTGAAGATCTCCGTAGCCGATTGCTTACAACCGTTTTGCTTGTATTGATTTATCGCTTTGGTTCTTTCATCGTTCTTCCCGGTATTGATCCGGCAGCTCTTACTGCTTTGAAGTCGCAAACACAGGGTGGTTTGCTGGCCTTGCTGGATATGTTTTCGGGTGGTGCTTTTCACAATGCATCGGTATTTGCACTTGGAATTATGCCGTACATTTCGGCCTCTATTGTTATTCAGCTGCTAACCATTGCTGTTCCGTATTTTCAGAAAATGCAGCGTGAGGGCGAAAGTGGTCGTCGTAAAATGAATCAATATACCCGTTACCTGACTGTAGGTATCTTGTTATTACAAGGTCCAACGTATCTGGTAAACCTTAGTGTACAGCTTGCTCAGGCAGGTTCAGCTATGCCGGGTGGGATTTGGTTTACTATATCATCTACACTTATTTTGTGTGGTGGAAGTATGTTTGTTATGTGGCTTGGTGAGCGTATCACGGATAAAGGTATCGGAAACGGTATATCATTTATCATTCTGGTAGGTATCATTGCCCGTTTCCCCGGAGCTTTCGTACAGGAATTCGCCTTGCGTAAAGATGGTGCGGGAGGTTTGGTTATGTTCCTCGGTGAACTTATCATTCTTCTGTTAGTTATTGCTGCCTCAATTTTGTTGGTGCAGGGAACTCGCAAAATTCCGGTACAATACGCAAAACGAGTGGTTGGCAACAAACAATACGGTGGTGTACGTCAGTACATTCCTTTGAAAATAAATGCTGCAGGTGTAATGCCTATCATTTTTGCGCAGGCAATTATGTTTATTCCAATTTCAATTGTTGGATTCTCTAAATCGGAATCAATGCGTGGATTTATTGGTGCATTTATGGATAACAACGGATTTTGGTACAATCTTGTATTTGGTCTTTTGATTGTGGTATTTACGTATTTCTATACGGCAATTACTATCAATCCAACTCAAATGGCTGAAGAAATGAAACGTAACAATGGATTTATTCCGGGTATCAAACCAGGTAAACGTACAGCTGAGTACCTTGATGAAATCATGTCACGTATAACTTTGCCGGGATCTATATTCCTTGCTTTAGTTGCTATTATGCCTGCTTTTGCAAAAATTATCGGTATAAATCAGGGGTTTGCATCATTCTTCGGTGGAACATCACTGCTTATTTTAGTGGGTGTTGTACTTGATACACTGCAGCAAATTGAAAGTCACCTGTTAATGCGTCATTACGACGGATTGCTAAAATCGGGACGTATTAAAGGACGTACCGGTAGCGCAGCAGCCTATTAATTTTGAAAGGAATGATTTTTTTGAAATCTGACGAAGAAATTGAATTGCTTCGTATCAGTAATCAAATAGTAGCTAAAACGTTAGCTGAACTTGCAAAACTTATTCAACCGGGTGTAAGCACCGAACAGCTTGATAAAGTGGCGTATGAATTTATAAAGGATAATGGGGCTGTACCGGGTTTTCTTGGTTACAGCGGTTACCCGAAATCAATTTGTACTTCAGTCAACGAACAGGTTGTTCACGGAATTCCTTCTGAAAAAGTGTTTCTGGAAGACGGAGATATAATTTCGGTGGATTGCGGAGTTTACAAAAATGGCTTTCACGGAGATTCTGCTTATACATTTTGTGTGGGTGATGTGAAACCAGAAATTGTTGACTTATTGCGTACAACTAAGGAATCACTTTACAAAGGTATTGAGCAGAGCCAGGAAGGTCGCCGACTCGGGGATGTGGGTAATGCCATTCAAAGTCATTGTGAAGCTCGTGGTTACTCGGTAGTTCGCGAAATGATCGGACATGGTGTAGGACGAAACCTGCATGAAGCTCCTGAAGTTCCGAACTATGGTCGCAAGGGAAACGGTGTAATGCTGAAATCGGGAATGACCATTGCTATTGAGCCTATGATAAACATGGGCAGCCGCAATCTGGTATTCGAGAAAGATGGATGGACAACCCGAACAATTGACCGTAAACCTTCGGCGCATTTCGAGCATTCGATTGCCATAAGGCGCGGTAAAGCGGACATTCTGTCAAGTTTTGAATATATAGAACAGGTTTTAGGTAATAAAGCAATTTAAATTAAGTTACAAGTTGGTAGTTTTTAGTCGGTAGTAAATGTAAATGAATCTATCGATAGGAAATTATAAAATTGTAAATTGTAAATTAAAAAATGGCCAAGCAAACAGCAATTGAACAAGACGGTAAGATAATCGAAGCATTATCGAATGCCATGTTTCGTGTAGAGTTGGAAAACGGTCACGTGATTACAGCTCATATCTCCGGTAAAATGCGTATGCATTATATCAAAATTTTACCCGGCGATAAAGTAAAGGTTGAAATGTCGCCTTACGATTTGTCAAAAGGCAGAATATCATTTAGATACAAATAAAACACAATAAATATTTTCATTATGAAAGTAAGAGCATCAGTAAAAAAGCGCACGGACGATTGTAAAATAGTTCGTAGAAAGGGTCGCTTGTATGTTATCAACAAAAAGAATCCTAAGTTTAAACAACGTCAAGGTTAATTTAATTTTTAAGAAAAATAGTTTATGGCTATAAGAATTGTCGGAGTAGATTTACCCCAGAACAAACGTGGGGAAGTTGGATTGACTTATATCTACGGAATAGGTCGCAGTAGTGCAAAAAAGATTTTAGAATCGGCCGGTGTTGATGTCGACATCAAGGTTAAGGACTGGACTGACGACCAAGCAGCTAAAATCCGCGAAATCATTGGTGCTGGGTTTAAGGTAGAAGGCGATCTTCGTTCGGAAGTGCAATTGAACATCAAACGTTTGATGGATATCGGTTGCTACCGTGGAGTACGTCACCGTATCGGCCTCCCATTGAGAGGACAAAGTACGAAGAATAACGCTCGTACTCGTAAAGGTAAAAAGAAAACAGTTGCTAACAAGAAAAAAGCAACTAAATAAGGTTTAACTGTTAGCGAATTTTAGAAAAGCTAAATAATTTATCAAAATAATATGGCAAAGAAAACAGTTGCAGCCAAGAAAAGAGTCGTTAAAGTAGACGGTGTAGGTCAATTGCACGTACATTCATCATTTAACAACATTATTGTTACACTTACCAATGGCGATGGACAGGTTATTTCCTGGTCTTCAGCAGGTAAGATGGGATTCCGCGGCTCAAAGAAAAACACTCCCTATGCAGCACAGATGGCTGCTCAGGATTGCTCAAAGGTAGCATTCGATTTAGGCTTGAAAAAAGTAAAAGCCTACGTAAAAGGTCCGGGTAACGGACGTGAATCAGCTATACGTACCGTTCATGGTGCAGGAATTGAAGTAACCGAAATTGTTGACGTTACACCACTTCCACACAACGGTTGTCGTCCTCCAAAACGTCGTAGAGTATAATTCATCTCCATCGCAGAGGGACCTTTCGGAAATAAGAATTTGATTGCATCTAAACCTCTCAGCAATCGCGGCTGTGAAATTTTTCGAGCGGTAAGAGCGTGTGGAACACATAACAATTAAAAAAAAATAAAAAATAAACAATGGCAAGATATATTGGACCAAAGTCAAGAATAGCACGTAAATTCGGTGAAGCTATTTTCGGACCAGACAAAGTATTGTCTAAAAAGAATTATCCTCCCGGACAACACGGTCAGGGTCGTCGCAAAAAAACATCGGAATACGGTATTCAGTTGCGCGAAAAACAAAAAGCTAAATATACTTATGGTGTGTTGGAAAAACAATTCCGCAACATGTATGAAAAGGCTCAACGTACTAAAGGTGTAACCGGTGAAGTATTGTTACAATTACTTGAATCACGTTTGGATAACATCGTTTTTCGTTTAGGATTTGCTCCTACACGCTCAGGAGCCCGTCAGCTGGTAAGCCACAAACACATTACCGTTGATGGTAAAGTGGTAAACATAGCTTCTTACCATGTACGTGCCGGTCAGGTGATTGCAGTTCGTGAAAAAGACAAATCAATGGAAGTTATTGCAGCTTCGTTGAATGGTTTCAACCACAGCAAATACCCATGGATTGAATATAACGCTGCAAGCTTGTCGGGAACATACCTGCACATCCCTGAGCGCGAAGATATCCCTGAAAATATCAAAGAACAATTAATCGTTGAGTTATACTCTAAATAATAAGTGAAACCATGGCTATATTAGCATTTCAAAAACCTGAAAAGGTAATCATGTTGGAAGCTGACGCTTTTCAAGGCAAATTTGAATTTCGTCCTTTGGAACCCGGTTACGGTATTACAATCGGTAATGCTTTACGCCGAATCCTGTTGTCTTCACTCGAAGGTTTCGCTATCACTTCAATAAAAATTGAAGGAATAGATCATGAGTACTCAACTATTCCGGGTGTGATTGACGACGTTACCAACATTATTCTGAATTTGAAACAGGTACGTTTCAAACAGATTGTTGAAGATATCGAAAATGAAAAAGTAACTATCAACGTTAACGGTGCTGCAACATTTAAAGCCGGCGATATCGGTAAGTATTTTACCGGATTTGAGGTGTTGAACCCAAAACTGGTTATTTGTGAACTTGACCCAACAGCTAACTTCACAATTGATATTACTGTAAACAAAGGTCGCGGTTATGTACCTGCTGAAGATAATAAAGTGAGCAACTCTGAACTGGGAGTAATTCCTATCGATGCAATCTTTACA
The DNA here is from genome assembly GCA_037132235.1 of Paludibacter sp. Lineage (GTDB taxonomy): Bacteria > Bacteroidota > Bacteroidia > Bacteroidales > Paludibacteraceae > Paludibacter. The sequence continues at coordinate 52,261 of JBAXPM010000013.1, read as the reverse complement.
CCTATTCGTAATGTGAAATACAGTATCGAAAACTACCGTGTGGAGCAGGTTACCGACTACGAAAAATTAGTATTGGAAATCAGTACTGATGGTTCAATTCATCCGAAAGAAGCTTTGAAAGAAGCTGCAAAAATTCTGATTCATCACTTCATGTTGTTTTCTGACGAAAAAATTTCGATGGAAATCTCTGAAAGTGAGAGCGGTGACGAATTTGACGAAGAAATTCTTCACATGCGTCAGTTACTGAAAACCAAACTGACCGATCTCGAACTTTCAGTTCGTGCATTGAACTGCCTTAAAGCAGCCGATGTAGAAACATTGGGACAGTTGGCAGGTTTCCACAAACACGATTTGTTGAAATTCCGCAACTTTGGTAAGAAATCGCTTACTGAATTAGACGAAAAATTAGAAAGCCTTAATCTGTCCTTCGGTATGGATATCGCTAAATATAAATTAGATAAAGAGTAAAGAGATGAGACATAATAAAAAATTTAACCACTTAGGCCGCAAAACGGCTCACAGAAAGGCGATGTTGTCCAATATGGCTTCTTCTCTTATTCAACATAAGAGAATTGCTACCACACTTGCTAAAGCAAAAGCTTTACAGGTTTACGTAGAACCACTTTTGACTAAATCGAAAGACGATACAACGCACTCACGCCGTACCGTATTCAGCCACTTGCAGAACAAAGAAGTTGTAACTGAGTTGTTCCAGAATGTATCACAGAAAATAGCTAACCGTCCCGGAGGCTATACCCGTATTTTACGTACAGGTTTCCGTTTGGGTGACAACGCTGAAATGTGTATCATCGAGCTTGTTGACTATAACGAAAATATGTTGAAAGAAAAAGCAGCTAAGAAAGCTTCACGTACACGTCGTGCGGGTACTGCCAAGAAAGCTGAAGCTACTCCTGCTGCACCAGTTGCTGCTCCAGTAGTGGAAGAGGCTGTGGTTGTAGAAGAAGTTATAGCAGTTGAAGAAGCTCCAGTAGTAGACGAAACTGTTGCTGAAACTCCTGTCGCAGAAGAATCTACCGAAGTAGTTGCCGAAGCAGAAGAAGCACCAAAAGCAGAATAATAAATACCTTTTTAACAAACTGAAAAGAGGAACAAGTCGTTAGATTTGTTCCTCTTTTTTTGTTCTTAAAATCACATTCTTTGATACTTATGTTTGCCTTTGGTACAATATAAACCAGAAATTACCAAAAAAAATGCACCCTAAAAGTATTTGTATAACTTTCAGGGTGCAGTTCAATAACAAACAACCTTTTTTATTATGAAGAAAATTTATTTCTGTAGTAGTTCAATCACGCATAAAATGAACAGATAACTTGTAAAAAGAATCATTGTAGTTTCAGCGTAGCTTTTAAAAAGTGTTTTCATAGCGGTAAATTTTAACTTATATCGTATTTGTATAAAAATCAACGGTTTTTCTTATTTCTGTAATAGCTCAATCACGCATAAAATGAACAGATAACCTGTAAAAAGAATCATTGTAGTTTCAGCGTAGCTTTTAAAAAGTGTTTTCATAATAGTATATTTTGAAATAGTTAGTATTTGTTTTAAACAACATTCTTTCTTATTTCTGTAATAATTCAATTGCACATAAGATGAACAGATAACTTGTGAAAAGAATCATTGTAGTTTCAGCGTAGCTTTTAATAAGTGTTTTCATAATATTCTGTGTTTAATTGTGTTTGAATTATTAGTCTTAAATCACATTACAAATATATAATATGATTATAAATAACTGAAATTCAACAACATGTAGTAATGAGTGTAATCGCATGTAGTAATTATTCCAAATGATTTTATGAAAAATACATATATGAATTTATTAGCCAAAATATTGAATTGTAAACCTGAGATACGTATAAGTAAGTATCAGAAAATCAGATGAATACGGTTTGTGGTAATATATTTTAGCTGTAAAAAATGATTATAATTTTATGTATTTTGTAGTTATATATACAATAAGTATTGTAATTTATTCCGGAAATATTCCTGAATTTTAATTTATTCAGACGGGAATGGATTTAATCTCAGCAAAAAAGAAACATAAATTAAATATAGGCACGCTAAATATAACATATAATAACACAATATTCATGAGAAAACGTAAAATTCACGTCAATATATTTAACTGTATTGGAGTTTTTTTGTGAAAATAAAACTGATTATTACGAAAAATAGGGTTAAAATTGAATGCTAAATCACGTTTTCAGGAAAAGGCCATATTTTGGTTGTATTGTAAAATGAAAATAGATAGTGGTCGAAGTTAGGACTTTATGTGTAATTTTCCGGGAATATTTATTTGATGTGATAATTCTGATAGTATGTAATATCCACACTTGTTCCGGGTTGGTGGGTTTGTTTTGACTGACTTCAAAAAAAACGGTGATTATCTTCAAAGACAATCACCGTGTTCTGTGTTTTATTGTTGGATTATTCCCAAATGGCTTTTCCTAGAGGAAGTATATTGCGTGCATAGGTTTTATTAAGCAAGTTAGCCCCGGCAGCATAGAATCCAAGCAGTGAGATGAATAACTCACTCCACGCAGCTACTGTGTGCCAGTATTCGCCCATGCCAAATGAGTCTAATGCCAGACCGATAAAAAGAATGTCAATAAGTACCAGAATGGCAATCAATACTTTGTTTGTTTTTAGTGCCGCAATACTAAGAAAAACAGATAGAATAAAGTAACCCACAAATGCAAATCCGAATTGGTGAACATCCACGCCGGTTTTCAGTGTTTCGCCAAGTACTCCCATTTTTATCATCCACGACATAGCTACAGAAATCCAGAAAAAACCATAAATTCCAAAAGCTGTTGCACCAAATAAATTATTGTGTTTAAAGTCGTAAACACAAGCCATTAATTGTGCAAATCCTCCCATAAAAATTGCCCATGGAATTACCAGTGAAAGTCCGGTGGTTAAACCAAGTTTCTGAGATGCTGCTACAAGTGTTACCATAGCAAGTCCTGCCAATCCGAGTGGTGATGGATCTGCCACTTCAATACGTACATATGTTCCTTTTTCGTGCATAAATATGTTATGTTAAGTTTTAAAATTGAAGTTACAAAGGTACAATAATTCAGGCAAGCCTCAAACATACAGTTGGTTAAGATGATTAGTTTGTCTGATTTGTTGACTGAAATTTGATGATAAATCGAAGATAAAAGGAATATTAATACAATTATCACTTTTTTTAGTGTCGATTTGGTTATCCGAAGCAAATTATTTACTTTTGCTAAGCTTTAGATAACGAAAGAATCGTAAATCAAATTCTAAAATCGTAAATTGTGAAAGATGGCAACATTTAAACGCATATTGTTGAAACTGAGCGGTGAATCGCTTATGGGTGAGAAGCAGTACGGAATTGATGAGAAACGACTGGGCGAATATGCTTTGCAAATTGCCGAAATTGTTGAAATGGGTGTACAGGTTGGAATTGTCATTGGTGGCGGTAATATCTTTCGCGGTCTGAGTGGCACTTCCAAGGGATTCGACCGCGTTCAGGGCGACCAAATGGGTATGCTGGCAACAGTTATCAACAGTCTGGCTTTAAACTCTGCCTTGCAGGCTTCTGGCATCAAATCACGTGTGCTGACAGCTATCCGGATGGAACCTATCGGCGAGTTCTACAGTAAACAAAAAGCCATTGCCAGTCTGGAAGCCGGCGAAGTGGTGATTCTTTCGGCTGGAACAGGAAATCCATTCTTTACTACCGATACCGGTTCATCGTTGCGGGCTATTGAAATCGAAGCGGATGTGATGCTGAAAGGTACCCGTGTAGATGGTGTTTATACCGCCGATCCTGAAAAAGATAAATCAGCTACTAAATTTACCGAAATTACATACGACGAGATTTATAACCGCAATCTGAAAGTGATGGACTTAACTGCCACCACCATGTGTAAGGAAAATAACATGCCAATCTATGTGTTTGATATGGATACAGTTGGTAACCTGAAAAAGGTAATGCTGGGAGAAAAAATCGGAACATTAGTAAAAAATTAGAAATTAGTTTATAAAGTAAAAAGTAAGCCCTTTATAAACTTTTGAACATTATAAACTTTCAAACTCTTCAAATCAACTTTACAAACTTTATAAACTTTCAGACTTTATAAACTAAAGATATATTATGCAAGACATTAAACCATACCTCACGCATGCCGAAGAAAACATGGAAGCAGCATGTTTGTTTTTAGATGAAGCGTTAGCGCATATTCGTGCCGGTAAAGCAAATCCACGTATTCTGGACGGAGTAAAAGTTGAATATTATGGTGCGCATGTGCCAATTTCAAATGTTGCCACCATTACCACACCCGATGCAAAAACCATTTCGATTCAACCTTACGAAAAAGCGTTGATCCCTGTGATTGAAAAAGCCATTCTGAATTCTGATGTTGGTATAACTCCAATGAACAATGGTGAAACCATTCGGTTGGGAATTCCACCGCTTACCGAAGAGCGTCGCCGACAGCTGGCAAAACAATCGAAGGCCGAATGTGAAGATGCAAAAATTTCAGTCCGTAACGCCCGTCGTGATGCCATAGAACACCTGAAGAAGCTCGTAAAAGAAGGACTTCCTGAAGATATGGAAAAAGATGCTGAAGGAAGTGTGCAGAAGATACATGACAGATTTATCAAGAAAATTGAGGAAATGTATGCTGCGAAAGAAAAGGAAATAATGACAGTTTAATAATGTACAATTGAATAATCTGCAAATTACAATTGGAAGAAGGTTTCAGTCATCTCATATTATTGGGATGACTGATGTTTTTTAATTATAAAATTATGTTGAAAAAATACTTTTTAGTTTCTTTCCAATTATTATTTGCGGCTCTTGTATTTGCAGAAGAAAAATCAGATAGCATTGTTTCACGCCCAAGTCTGTTTATCATTCCCCATGCGTCATATCAACAGGAAACAAGTGTTGCACCGGGAATTGCCTATGGTTATTATTTTAAAAGCAAAGATATAAGCCGTATAAGTTCCATATCAGGAAGTGCTGTTTACACCTTTCTTAACCAGTTTACGTTCAATGTTACACCAAAAATATTCTTTAATTCAAATAAGTGGTATTTATATTCCAATCTGAATTTCAGGAATTATCCTGATTATTATTTTGGGGTAAGCAATAAAAAGACTGAAGTCAAACAGGGTTTCACATCTCAAAACCTATCATTATTATTACAGCCACAGTATATCATTTCAAAGCATATTCTTATTGGCGGTTCGCTTTCGGCCAGGTTTGAAAGAACTTTAACCGATTCAACTTTTGAAAATAATAAGATGAAAATATTTAGTGAATTCGGCAGCGATGGTTGGAGTCCGTTTTCAATTGTCAGTCTTGGGTTGGTGGCAGCGTTTGACAATCGTGATAATCAGTTTTATCCAACTAAAGGAGTTTTTGCAAAAATGTCATTGTCGGCATCAAAATCCGGATTAGGAAGCAACTATTCTGTACATGAAATCTTGTTCGATATACGTCAGTATATTCCGTTGTTTGGAACACACACTCTGGCGTGGCAAATTTATTGTGACGGTGTTTTAGGAAATCAGGGAATCCCTTTTCAGATGTTGCCTACCGTTGGTGGACGTGATTTGATGCGTGGATTCAGGCAGGGAATGTATCGTGAAAATGTGCTGGTGCTGTCACAACTTGAATACAGGTTGCCAATTTACAAACGTTTGAAAGCTGCAGTTTTTTGTTCAGTTGGCGATGTTATGAGCAGTTCTGATTACCGGATTGATAAATTGAAAGTAGCCTATGGTGCCGGTTTGCGTTATAGATTGAATGATGCAAGGGTTCATCTGAGGCTTGATTTTGCCGGTAACAATTATGGTGATAAATTGCAGTTTTACATAACAGCAACTGAAGCTTTTTAGTAGCAAGTTTTTAAAGTCAAAAGTCTATAAAGTTTTGACCTTAAAATTTTCGCACTGTCAACTTACTTTATAAACTTTTTTACTTTCAACTTTATAACTCAAATATGACAGGATTAGTTGTCAAAAATACGGGAAGCTGGTATCAGGTAAAAACTGATAAGGGGGAACTTGTGGACTGCAAGATCAAGGGTCATTTTCGTATGCTTGAAATCCGTAGCACAAATCCCATAGCTGTAGGCGATATAGTTGATTTTGAGATGAATGCAGATGGGACAGCCATGATTCATGCTATTCACGACCGCAAAAACTACATTGTACGCCGTTCATCCAACCTTTCCAAACAATCACATATTTTGGCTGCAAATTTGGATATGGTAGCGCTGATTGTAACAGTAAATTATCCCGAAACTTCTACTGTTTTTATTGACCGCTTTTTGGCAACTTGTGAGGCTTATGCAGTTCCTGCCTGTCTGGTTTTCAATAAAACAGACCGATACAACGAAAGTGAAATGAAGTATTTGGAAGCATTGACAAATTTGTACGAATCCCTTGATTATCCGGTTTTTGCTATTTCGGCGAAAGAAAAACACAATTTGGAAAAACTCTCCATTTTTCTGGAAAACAAAAATACACTGTTTTCGGGGAATTCAGGTGTTGGAAAATCAACGCTCATAAATGCGGTAGCACCTCATTCTATGGCTAAAACAGCTGAGATTTCATCTTATCACAACAAAGGAATGCATACCACCACTTTTTCTGAAATGTTTGAACTTAAAAATGGTGGACATATTATTGACACGCCCGGAATTAAGGGGTTTGGTACTATCGATATGAAAGTGAATGAAATCAGTCATTATTTCAAGGAAATCTTTGCAGTTTCAAAGCAATGTAAATTTGGTAATTGTACGCATGTTCATGAACCGGGTTGTGCAGTTTTACAAGCAGTTGACAATCATATGATTAGTACTTCCCGTTATTTGAGTTATCAAAGTGTTTTGGATGATTGTAACGAGGGTAAATATAGATAAAATGAATATTTTTGCACAATTAACTAACAATTTATATCGAAAACAGAACGAAATACAAAAATATTAAATACATTTGCATATATATTTTACAATCCACATAAATAAATAATATCTAAATTGATAAATAACACTATGGCACAACATCAAATTGATCGTTTAGACAAAAAAATCCTACAGTTGATTTCACAGGATGCCCGAATTCCTTTTCTGGAAGTGGCTCGTGAGTGTAATGTGTCAGGTGCGGCCATTCATCAGCGAATTCAAAAACTGAGAAATACTGGAATCATCAAAGGTTCTGAGTTTGTTATTGATACTTACAAAGTAGGATATCAAACTTGTGCTTATATTGGGATTATTCTTAACGATATTAATATGTTCAATTCAGTGGTTGAAGAACTTAAGAAAGTCCCTGAAGTTGTTGAATGTCATTATGCAATAGGAAAATATTCGATGTTTGTAAAGATTTATGCCCGCGACAACCGTCATTTGTTACAAATTATTCTCGATCATCTGACCACTATCACAGGGATTGAGCATACAGAAACTTTTCAGATTTCATTGGATGAGATTTTCCGTCGACAACTATCTGCTTTCAATATTGATACAACAGTGGAAGTTATTGAAGAAGAGTAATTTGCAGTTAATATATAGATACAGAAAACGCCTCATTTTGTGAGGCGTTTTTTTATTTAATAAGTGAAGTTACATTCTTTCAGGGACATCAATTCCAAGCAATAGCATGGCCGATTTTACAACCGATGCAACTGATTCTGACAACACCAGACGGAACTGTTTCAAAGCCTGATTTTCCTCCTTCAGAATCGTAAAATCGTGGTAAAACTGATTGTATTCTTTTACCAGTTCATAGGTGTAATTGGCAATTAAAGCTGGGCTAAATTCTTCACCGGCTTCACGAACAATTATTTGGAATTGTGTCAGCAACTGAATCAGATTACTTTCTTTTTCTGAAATTTCAATATCAATTGAACTTAGCGATCCGAAATCAATTCCTTGTTCCGAAGCTTTGCGCAATACTGATTTGATGCGGGCATGAGTATACTGTATAAATGGTCCGGTATTTCCATTAAAGTCAATCGACTCTTTAGGATTGAAAGTCATGTTTTTTCGTGGATCGACTTTCAGGATAAAGTATTTTAAGGAACCCAATCCCACCATGCGAACAATGGTTTCAATTTCTTCAGGTGTACAGTTATCAAGCTTGCCAAGTTCCTGTGAAGTTTCACGAGCGGTTTCTATCATTTCTACCATTAGGTCATCGGCATCTACCACAGTTCCCTCACGACTTTTCATTTTCCCTTCGGGTAATTCAACCATGCCGTATGAAAAATGTACCAGATCTTTTCCCCACTCAAAGCCCAGTTTGTCGAGCAAAATGGCTAAAACCTGGAAATGATAATTTTGCTCATTTCCAACCACATAAACCATTTTATTGATAGGATAATCGTTGTAGCGTAGTTTAGCAGTGCCAATATCCTGTGTCATATACACCGAAGTTCCGTCGGCACGAAGAAGCAGTTTTTCATCCAGTCCATCACCGGTTAAATCAGCCCAAACCGAACCATCTTCCCGACGATAAAAAGCTTTCAATGTTTCACCACGTTCTACTTCCGATTTTCCTTCGAGGTATGTTTCAGATTCATAATATATTTTATCGAAACTTACGCCCATTTGCTGATAGGTTTTGTCGAAGCCGGAATAAACCCAACCGTTCATCATTTCCCAAAGTTGGCGTACTTCTGCATCGTTATTTTCCCATGCAAGCAACATTTTCTGAGCTTCGAGAATTAGTGGAGCTGTTTTTTTTGCTTCTTCTTCAGTCAGACCTTTGGCGATTAAACCCTGAATTTCAGCTTTATAATGTTTGTCGAAAATCACGTAATACTTCCCAACTAAATGGTCACCTTTAAGGCCGGAGCTTTCAGGAGTTTCGCCGTTTCCAAACAGTTTCCATGCCAGCATAGATTTACATATATGGATACCACGGTCATTCACTATGTTGGTTTTCACCACTTTCCATCCGTTTGCTTTTTGAATTTCTGCAATACTGTGTCCAAGCAGGTTGTTGCGAATATGTCCTAAGTGAAGCGGTTTGTTAGTATTTGGGGACGAATATTCAATCATCATCAATGCTGAGTCATCGGTGGGTTTTGTAATTCCAAAATCAGCATTAGAATGAATTTCAGCAAGGGTTTCGAGCCAGTATTTTTTGCTGATATTCAGGTTCAGGAAGCCTTTGATAACATTAAATCCTGAGATTACCGGATTATTTCGTACAAGATATTCTCCTATTTCCTGACCGGTTTGTTCGGGTGATTTGCGGGCAGCTTTCACAAATGGAAAAACCACTACTGTAAGGTCGCCACTGAACTCTTTTTTAGTCTTTTGAATTTGTGTTTGGTTCAGCTCTGCATTTGCGTTATAGAGCGTTTTTACAGCGCCTGATACAGAAATGGTAAGGATGGATTCTAAATTCATTGTTATCGGTTTTTATTCGGAGTGCAAAGATACGAAAATTAGCGAAAGTATGTGAGCATATTTGTCATTTAATAAGCTCTTTGCCTGACTGCTTAATTCAAAAAAAGGGGAAATAAACCGATTGATTTATTTCCCTTTATGATTATCTAAATTATTATAACGAAATTACATCTTCACAACCGGTTTCGTCCTTTTCACACCGTCTTTATTCCATATTGTTACATAATAAATGCCTGATGGATAGTTTGATAAGTCTATCTCAGCTTTTGTCTGATTGGCTGTATTTTCCAATTTTAACTGCCGTCCAAGTGCCGACATTACTGTAATATTCCGTGTATTTTCGGGTAATGTAAACTGTACTTTATTGTTGGTTGGGTTCGGATAAAGATTCCATTCATCCACGACCGGAGTTTCAACTTCTGTAATGCAACTCTGATCAACAGTTACAGTATATTTATTTGATCCGCTATAAACCCAACAGATATTTGTTGAAGTTGATAAATCGATTGTTTGCTCTGTTGCTGTAGTACCGTTACCGTTATTGAAAATGATGAAAACTGTTGGTTGTGTCATGTTGGTAAAAGTATAGGTATAATAACCCTGAGCATCTTTTGTGATTAGGTCACCAGGCCATGTTTTTTTGGTATTCAGCGAAGTGGTAACACCATTCACAAGTTCCCAAACCCACGCACAGCCTGTTGTCCAGCTTGCCGGTGCTTTAAAGCGTACAGTAATGGATGAAGGTTTCGTTTGAATATTAAAAACACTGGTCACAACCGGCGAAGCAGCTCCCGATGCTTCTGCAAGTGCTTTAACAGTTACTATGCCAATAGGTAGAGTGATAGCACCTGTGTAAGTTGTAGAATTTATTGTTGGTTCAGTGCCATCCAATGTATAATGTATGGTTGAACCGGTTGATGCTGTCATGGTTATTGTTTTGCCAACGAAGAAATTACCTCCGGAAGGCGAAATACCCGGAGCAGTTAGAATGGCATTTTTCGACCAAACAGCATAATCAGTACCAAAAGTATTGAGAATCCATCCTGTGCCTGATGGTGTCCATGTACCTGCACCAATTTTTACTGCAACAGCAGGAGCTGCATCACCATATCGTTTGTAGATATAAGCAGCATAGAAACTTGTATTTTGGTCAACAGTGACTGAACTCCATGAATCAATTCCTGCTTTTTTGCGAACAGCCATTAACTCATCGATTTTAATTTTGTTACTTGTGTAGGTGCGGGTTACAGCGCTTTTAGTGTAAGTGCCACCATAATAATGTGGTAAAAATACACAGGGAATGCCTTTATGAGTCATAATATAAGCATATCCTTTCATGATATTGTCACCAAGAATTGCATTTGTGGCATCGGTAAAGGTATCATGATTGTCAACCAAGGTCACTGCATTAGAGTTATAATCAACCGATCCGGCCAACCCGCTACTGGAAGTCAATAATGACCAGTTATTATTCCGTAAAGCCGGTGACAATGAGTTGTAATAAAGCGAAAAATCGAATGTTCCTGATTGAATTGCACGATTATTACTACTTCCGTTAATCCAGTCTTGTAAAAGCCCCTGATTACCATCCAAATATTCTCCCACCGAATAGTAATACGATGTACTATTCAGATAATCATTAACACGGGTTGATTTGTACCCTTTTGTCATATCCCAGCGATAACCTTCAAAACCCTGCTCTTTTAATTTAAGGAGATATGCTTTTACACCGGCCTGAACTGTGGCGTTCGAATGATCTAAGTCACGGCATCCAGAGTCTGATTGACCTTCGTCAGTAGCACCTGTTCCCATTGGACCGCGTGTTGAAACCCAGCTTGTGTTCACTTCATCATTAGTACAAATAGTTCCATTGTCAGTAGTTAGAGTTGTTCCCCAATCAGGATTTGTGAAGGTTGACCAGTTTGTTGTTCCACTCCGGTGATTTACCACAACATCTGCTAGAGGATGCATACCAGCAGCTTTAATGGCCGCAGTCGTATTTGTCAGGTCTGTTGATGTTCCCCAGTCTGAATTAAAATTATATAATTCTGTAGGGTAATATCCAACTCCACCTGTTGATTTGCTTGGAGGAGGCATCCATATCATGTCAAATCCGGCTGCCTTGAGTTCACTCACTTTTGATTGAAGAAACATATAATAATTTCCATCTGCAGAGTGTTTACTTTGTTCATCCCACCCGAAGGCCTGAAACATAATGTCATCCAAATATGCCGGAGTCTGTGCTTTTGTTACTTGTGAAAAGAGTGTTATCATTAAAACAACACAAAAGGAAAATGCAATCTTTTTCATGGGGTATAATTTTAAAATAAGGTAGTTGAGTCGCAAAAATACATACATGTAACTTGCTTCCGGATAAAACATTCTAAAACAAGTCTATTTATTTATGCAAACGTTTGAAAAGAGGGAATGTTGGAAAGATATTTGCTTAATTTATCAACAATCCGGTAAAGTTGTTTTTTGTTCCGTTGAAGAGGTTCAAATCCACGTATCCTTTAATCCCCGGAACTTTGTGTTTGTCGGATGTTTGCCAGAATGTCCAGTTGCCATCAGGTTTTGCTTTATAATCCACAATCCATAGTTTGCATTTTTCAGGCAGACATTCCTGAAGATATTTATTGAAGTACTTATAATTGCAGTAAATGATTGGAAAACAAGCCATTTTGTTAGAAACAATACTGATAAAATCCAGTAGTTCTGACTTCACCTTGTCGGTCGATGGCATTCTTCTCGAGAATTCGAGGTCAAGAACCGGTGGTAAATCGCCTTTGTTGAATTTAACCTGCGAAAGGAAGTTCATAGCCTGTTCTTTGCCTGAACTTTTGTAAGTAAAAAAGTGGTATGAGCCAACCGGAATATTTTTCTCCCGTGCGCCCTTATAGTTTTCGGTGTATTTAGTATCCTGATTTGTAGCACCTTCAGTAGCTTTCAGAAATATAAAATGTGGTTGATTCTGGCTTAATGCTTCCCAGTCAATTTTCTGCTGATGATGCGAAATATCCAATCCCCAGACTTCCCCTTCGGTACTTACCTGAATGGGTACAAAAGTGCTGTGGTGAATAATGTGTTTGTGACTATGACGTTTTTTTGCTTCTGCAGGAAGCTGAATCAAAAATATTGTAAGAAAAATAACTAAAAATCTGAATTTCATAAATATGAGGAAATTTCGATAAGATTTAAACCATAGATTGCAATAAATCAACAATTTGACACAAAGATAGGTTATTTCAACCTTTAAATCAATTCGTCTTTTGATAAATAATAGAACTTTTAACTTATAATTATGGTAAATAATGAATTTGGTAAATTAAAAAGTCCGGGTTTTTATACTTTGCTTGAATGTTTGGGTGCCTTCGTACTATATAACTTTCACGTCGCTTTTACAATAGCAAACAACAAAACTGTCACACTGGCTCATCTGTTTTCTATTGTAGCTGATTTAAGCGTTTTTAGTATAAAAATCAAGTACAAACTTACTAATAAAGCTGTCAGAAGCATTCCAATATTAAAAAGTAATGAACCTTTGACCAAAAAAATGGAAATAAAAATTGATACCCAAAGAGATGTTATTGCAACTACTTTTGTCTTTTTTCGAACAGCCTTTGTCTTTTCAAATTCTTTTATGTGTTTGCCAAAATACTTATTTTCTAAAAGTAAATAATGAAATCTTTTGGATGACCTGTTAAACATCCATGCAGACAGTAAAACAAATGGGACTGTTGGTAAAACAGGAGTAAAAGCACCAATTATACCTAGAATCAGTGAAACTATCCCTATAGAAAAATACACTATTCTAACAATATGTTTAGTCATTTTTATAAGCATGGTCATTTTGAGTTTGCAAAATCTCGTTTTGTGCTAAACAATAATCCAATGGTTTAAACGGTTTAATAATTACAGATGACATAATAGCTTTGATTAAAAAATGCTGAAAGCAATCACCAGTCTCAGCATTTTTTAATCTTGTTATTCTCTTTCAAGCTATTTAATAGTTTCCAATGCTTTTTCAATCGCCTTTTTGATTCCGTCGGGGTTTTTGCCACCGGCCGAAGCAAAGAAGGGTTGTCCGCCACCACCACCCAGAATTTCCTTGGCAGCTTCACGGGCAATGTTGGTAGCATTTAAACCGCTAACAACAAGGTCGTCACTGATCAAAACGGTCAACGATGGTTTGCCATCAACCACACATCCTGCTACGAAGAATAGTTTTTCAGTTTGAACGTTACGGATTTGGAAGGCAAGTGTTTTCACCTGATCGGCAGTCAAAGTGCCCTGATAACTGATTACTTTTACACCGTTTTGTTCTTTTGCACCGGCAAGCAGCTGGTCGCGCAGGCTCATGATTTTTTCATGAACAAAGGCTTCGAGTTGTTTTTTAAGTTCAGCACTTTCTTCGCTCATTTTGCGGATGGCACTTAATACATCCGGTGCATTGTTCAGTAGTTCTTTTGCTTCCCCAATCGTGTCCTGTTGTTTGTCCAGCAATTCCTCTACGGCTTTACCGGTAATGGCTTCAATACGACGGATACCTGCAGCAATAGAGCTTTCGGCTGTGATACGAACCAATCCGATATTTCCGGTAGCGCTAACGTGTGTTCCACCACAAAGCTCTACCGAAGTGCCAAATTGAATAACACGCACAATTTCACCGTATTTTTCGCCAAACAAAGCCATAGCACCCATAGCCTGAGCTTCAGCAATCGGCGTTTCACGTTTTTCCTTTAATGCGTAGTTCTCGCGGATTTTGCGGTTAGCAATCGCTTCAATTGTGCGAATTTCTTCTTTGGTAAGTTTTTGAAAGTGAGAAAAGTCGAAACGCAATGCTTCAGGACTTACAAACGAACCTTTCTGCTCAACGTGTGTGCCCAGCACTTCGCGAAGTGCTTCGTGGAGTAGGTGAGTAGCCGAGTGATTGCATTCGGTTGCCTTACGTTTTTCTGTATCAATAACGGCTGTGAATGCTTCAGTTATGTCAGCAGGAAGATTTTTGGCAATATGCACCGCTAAGTTATTTTCTTTTTTTGTGTCAATTATTTCAATGCTTTCATTGTCCGATTTTAGTATTCCACTATCACCAACCTGACCGCCCATTTCGGCATAGAAAGGAGTTTTTGAAAGCACCAGCTGGTAGTATTCCTGATTTTTCTGTTTTACCTTGCGGTAGCGTAGAATTTCAGTATCAACTTCCGCAAAGTCATAACCCACAAATTCACTGTCACCTTCACGAACGATCACCCAGTCGCCGGTTTCGGTGGCTGCTGCATTACGGGCACGGTCTTTCTGAATCTTCATTTCGGCATTGAATTCTTCGATATTCACGGTGAAATCATTTTCGCGCAAAATCAATTCGGTCAAATCCAACGGGAATCCGAAAGTATCGTACAGTGTAAATGCCACTTTGCCTTCTATTTCTGATTTGCCTGCTTTTTTTGAATCGGCCATTACTTTGTCAAGTAATTTAATCCCGGTTTCTAATGTACGCAGGAACGATTCTTCCTCCTCTTTAATTACTTTTTCAATCAATGATTTTTGCGAAATCAATTCAGGATATGCTTTACCCATGTTTTCGCTCAACACCTCAATCAGTTTATACATAAACGCGTGACGCTGACCAAGGAAAGTATAACCGTAACGCACTGCACGACGCAAAATACGGCGGATTACATAACCCGCTTTAGCATTCGAAGGTAATTGACCATCAGTTATCGAAAATGCAATGGTACGGATATGGTCGGCAATAACGCGCATGGCGATATCTGTTTTTTCGTTTTTGCCGTATTCAGCTCCACATACACGACCAATTTCAGCAATAACAGGTGTGAAAACGTCAGTGTCGTAGTTGGATTGTACGCCCTGAATGGCCATACAAAGTCGTTCGAAACCCATGCCGGTATCAATTACCTTGGCAGGAAGTCCTTCGAGTGAACCATCGGCTTTGCGGTTATATTGCATGAACACGTTGTTCCATATTTCAATCACCTGTGGGTGACTTCCATTTACAAGCGTCAGACCGTCAATTTTAGCGCGTTCATCGTTGTTACGAATGTCGATATGTATCTCGGAGCAAGGTCCGCAAGGTCCGGTATCACCCATTTCCCAGAAATTGTCTTTTTTGTTTCCGTTGATAATACGACTTTTTGGAAGGAATTGTTCCCATATTGCAACTGCTTCGTCGTCACGTTCAAGTCCTTCTGGCGCATATCCTTCGAAAACTGTGACATAAAGTCGGTCGGTATCCAGTTTCAACACGTCAACCAGATATTCCCACGCCCATTCGATGGCTTCTTTTTTGAAATAATCGCCAAACGACCAGTTACCCAACATTTCGAACATGGTGTGGTGATAGGTGTCGTGACCAACCTCTTCCAGGTCGTTGTGTTTTCCGCTTACGCGCAGACACTTTTGTGAATCTGCAACGCGCGCATACTTAATCGGATCATTACCCAGAATAATGTTTTTGAACTGATTCATTCCCGCATTGGTGAACATCAACGTGGGATCATCTTTGATAACCATGGGTGCCGATGGAACAATTTTGTGGTCTTTCGATGCAAAAAAATCGAGGAACGATTGGCGAATTTCTTGTGAAGTCATATTTTAATTTGCTATGACCCCCTGCCCCCTGAAGGGGGTTCAAAGAGTCCCCTTTAGGGGATTTAGGGGTTCTAGGTTAATAATCTCAAATAAAGAATGCAAAAGTAGCTCAAATTTATTACTTTTGTAGCAATTGTAGTTGTAAAAATTGCATTAAAAGGTTGATTTTCTATTAGAAGCGATTGATTTTTATTTAATTTACTGAAATTTTTACCGGGAATCTTTTTCGGTAAGAATGATTTTTTCTTATGGCCAAAATAAAATTCCACTTCAATCCCGAAACACTGAGTTATGAGCAGGTTGAGCACACCATTGCTCACTGGCTTAAACAACTGGCTATTCATGCACTTTCCGGATTATCGCTGGGAATAATATTTTTCTTTATTTTTGTTTCTACTATCCAGTCTCCTGAAGAAAAACAACTTGTGCAGGAAAAGGCACATATGGAAGCTCAGTATAAAGTCCTTGAAAGGCAATTGCAGGAAGTTCGGTATGTTATGAGCGATCTTGAACAGCGCGACGACAATTTATACCGCGTTATTTTCCAGGCCGATCCAATTCCGTTATCAGTAAGAAGGGGAAGTTCGGCAAACACAGAGTATTATGAGAAATTGCTGGATATGACCAATTCGGAAATTGTGGTTGCCACTTCCAAAAAACTGAATGAGCTGAAGAAGGAACTTTATATTCAGTCAAAATCGTACGATGAGCTGATTTTACTGGCAAAGAATAAAGAAACAATGCTTGAGAATTTACCAGCTATACAACCTGTTTTGAATAAAAATCTAACCCGTATGGCTTCAGGTTATGGCTGGCGAATTGACCCCATTTATCACTCGCGTCGTTTCCATGCCGGAATGGATTTTACAGCACCAATCGGCACCAATATTTTTGCAACGGGAAATGGTGTTGTAGTGAGTTCCGGTTGGGAACAGGGATATGGAACTTGTGTTCAGATTAACCATGGTTACGGATATTTTACTCTGTATGGTCACATGAGTGCCGTCAAAGTACGTGCAGGACAGCAGGTAAAACGCGGTGATGTTATTGGCCTGGTGGGAAATTCCGGGAAATCGACCGGTCCGCACCTGCATTATGAGGTTCATTACAAAGGAACAATTATGAATCCGCAGAATTATTATTACCTCGATTTGTCGCCGGCTGAATACGATAAGATGGTTCAGATGAGCAACAATGCCGGACAGATGTTTGATTAGACCCCTAACCCCTAAAGGGGGATTAAGAAACTATAATTAAAATGATTGACAAATATATATCAGACAAAACTAACTCAGTTCCCCTTCAGGGGTTAGGGGTAGGTCCTATCGGCATTTTCGATTCGGGTTATGGCGGTTTGACTATTTTGGAGAAAATCCGCACTGAACTGCCTCAATACGATTACATCTATCTCGGTGACAATGCCCGAACACCGTATGGCACCCGTTCGTTTGATGTGGTGTATAAATTTACGCTGGAATGTGTAAATCAACTGTTTGAAATGGGTTGTCAGTTAGTTGTACTGGCTTGTAACACAGCTTCGGCCAAGGCTTTGCGTACTATTCAGCAACGTGACTTACCTTTAATTGATCCAAACCGTCGTGTGTTGGGCGTTATTCGTCCGACTGTGGAAGCGGTTGGTGCAATGACCAAAACTAAACATATTGGTTTGCTGGCAACTGCCGGAACGGTTCAGTCCAATTCCTATCCGCTCGAAATTGCCAAGTTGCACGAAAACATCGTGGTGACTTCCGAAGCTTGTCTGCTGTGGGTTCCGCTGATTGAGAATAACGAACATAACACCGAAGGCGCTGATTATTTTATCCGCAGAAACGTGGAAAACCTCCTTGCTGCGGATCCTCAGATTGACACGGTGATGCTGGGTTGTACGCATTACCCGCTAATTGTGGAGCAAATTAAAAGTTATCTACCGGAGTCGGTAAAGGTTGTTTCGCAAGGTGAAATTGTGGCTCAAAGTTTGGTAGATTACCTCCAACGCCATCCCGAAATGGCTGCCAAATGCACTACAGATGCTTCTATCCGCTATCTTACCACCGAATCAGTGGCTAAATTTGCATCTTCCGCTTCCATTTTCCTAAATGAAGAAATTCAGGCAGAGCATATTGATTTGGGATAAAAAAACCGACCATTCTGCACGAAGCTGAGTGGTCGGTTTAATTGGAAATTCTTGGCAAGCCAAGCGGCATAGCCGAGCGGGGAATTGAATAATTGATTACGCCGGTTGCCAAAAGCAAACTTTGGGTGAAACGATAGCACCTTCAGTTTTCAGGGCTTTCATAGCTTTATCCACTTCTTTGCGGTCGAGACCTGTAAGTTCTGCCAGTTTTCCTGCATTTACCGGAGCACCAACTTTCTTCATGGCTTCCAGTACAATTTGTTTTGTTTCCATAATCTGCTAATTTTAAGAATTAATACGAACCAACGGTCAGTGACCATCGGGAGGTAATTACACTAATTTTATAATTGAGTTTTTTTTAGTCTTTTATCTTGGTTCTTGCCTCTAAAATCTTATTCAATATTTTTCCTCACTTTTTTCAGAAATGCCTGCATACGCACCATATCTTTGTCATCAATTATTTCCATCAACGTTTTCAATTCTGCACGGATTTTCTCCATTTGATTATGCGTGTGTGGGTTGAATAGAATTTCTGCAAGCAGATAATCATCTTCGCTCAGCAATCCTTTAGCGATATCCATGTGGCGCTTAAAGGTCGTTCCGGGAGCTTCCTGTGGTATCATTACCGAAGCAAAAACCAGCGTTGATGCAAACGGAATAGACAGCGAATAAGCAATGGTTTCGTCGTGTTCCTCAAAACTGTATTCAAAAATCCGGAGTTTCAGCGAACCGTACAAATCCTTGAAAAATGCCTTACCCATGTGGTCGGATTCCGAAATAATAATAGCACTTTGTGTACTCAGGTTATCGAGTGTTGCAAAGGTTGGCCCGAACATCGGGTGGGTGGATACATAGCGCATACCGCTTGCTTCGTAGTATTCCTGAATGCCTGTTTTAACCGAAGCAATATCCGATAGAATACAATTCTTTGGCAGATATGGCAATACAGCTTGAAAAGCCTCAATGGTATATTTCAGCGTTACGCAGTTGATAACCAACTCCGGTTCAAACGCACGAACTTCTTCGAAATCGGTCATGCGTTGGGTGTTGAACACAAACCGCAGACGCTTTGGATCGGTATCAAAAAGTGCTACTTCGTGATTGATGCACAACACATCGGTAAGAAATGTGCCCATTTTTCCGGCACCAAGAACTAATATCTTCATATAAGAGGACCCCTAACCCCTAAAGGGGGACTTTGGGATAGTTTGAATTAAATTGAATGCAAAGGTAAATAAAATTTGCATTGATTGGCGGATTTTTGGTAATTTGCTTTTCTAAATTCCCCTTTAGGGGTTAGGGGTCTTCTTCTTCCCAAACTCCTTATCAATTTTCAGAAAAGGAATAACAGCCAGCGTGGGAATGGCCAGAATCATGATCCAGATAAAGAAATGCTGATACCCGAACATGTCCTGCAGTTTTCCGGCAATCATTCCCGGAAGCATCATTCCCAATGCCATAAAACCAGTACACATCGCGTAATGAGCCGTTTTGTGTTCACCGTCGGCAAAGTAAATGAGGTAAAGCATGTATGCCGTGAAGCCGAACCCGTAACCGAACTGTTCAATGGCGACTGCAATATTTATCAGAATAAAACTGGTTGGCACGAACCAAGACAGATACACATAAGCCAAATGCGGCAGTGTGATGCTCAGTGCCATTGGCCAAATCCAGTATTTCAGACCTTTGCGTGAAGCAGCTATTCCACCCACAATTCCACCCAGGGTCAGGGCAATAATACCCACTGTACCGTAAACCAAGCCCACCTGTTCGGTGTTCAGCCCGAGTCCGCCAACATTGCGGGCATCAAGCAAAAAAGGCGATGCCATTTTCACCAGCATAGCTTCACCCAGCCGGTAAAGAAGCATAAAAGCAATTGCCAGTCCAATTCCTTTCTTTTGAAAGAACGAAGCGAAAGTCAGTCCGAATTCCCTGAAAATCTCTTTGGGACTGTTCTCTGCTTTGGTAATATCGGAATCAGGACGTGGCAGAATAAACCGATGGTATATGAAAAACAATAGAAATAAGCCGGAAAGGATAAAAAACGTGATGCTCCACGCCAACCGAAGATTTCCCGTGTAATGTTCCAATGCACCGGCAGCAATAATCAGCAGTCCCTGACCGGAAATCATGGCGAGTCGGTAAAAGGTACTGCGGATGCCCACGAAGAACGACTGCTGCGAACTGTCCAACCCAAGCATATAAAAACCATCGGCAGCAATATCGTGAGTCGCCGAGCTGAAGGCAATCAGCCATAGCACCGCTAGCGTTGCCTGAAAGAAAAACGTCGTGGGAATAAGAAATGCCACACCCGCCAACCCTGCACCAATCAGCAACTGCATACTTACAATCCACCAGCGTTTGGTTTTGATAATATCCACAAACGGACTCCAAAATGGTTTTATAACCCACGGCAGATACAGCCAACTGGTATACAACGCGATATCAGTATTGGATATGCCAAGGCGTTTGTACATAATCACAGCCACCGTCATGGCCACCACATAAGGCAGTCCTTCGGCAAAATACAGGCTTGGAATCCAGGTCCAGGGGGATTTATTTCGATGTTTTTTCATGCTTCGTAATTAATTCAAATACCGCTATTTCTTAGAATTATTGCTCATCTTTTTAATCACCATTTCCATTACGTCATCTCTAAAACTGAAGGTGATATATGAGGATTTAGATGTTTTATATAAAGTTTCTGGTAGAATATTATTTTCTGTTGATATAAAAATAATTTTATTCAAGCTGTTGTTTTTAAAATAGTCTTCAAATTCTAATAATGATTTATATCCATAGTATCCACTCAGATATACTCCACTCGATTTAATATTGGACCAATTAATTTCAGTTGTATGAAATAGGGAAATATATATAACTCCAATATCTGACAACTCAATTTTCATTGAAATCATATAAATTGAGATATAAACAAATAGAATATCAATTACAAAAATAAATGATAATCTAAAAAGGTTGAATGAATCTAATTCAAATGTTTCAAAATATTTTTGAACGAAGTTGAAATTAAAATAAATCAATGCCAGGACTATTGTTGACAACCAAAATTTGTTTGATTTAGATAAATAGAATCTTCTGAATTTCATAATTAAAATTGAAATAATAGTAAAAAGTAAATGTGTTTATCAATATATCCTCTTCAACTCTGCACCTCTGAAATAATGCAACAAAATCTCATCGTACCGATATCCTTTTTCGCCCATTACGGCAGCACCAATCTGGCAAAGCCCCACGCCATGTCCCCAGCCTGCACCTGTAAGGGCGAAACGTTGTGGTATGCCGTTCACGATTTCCGCTTTATCCACCACAAATGCCGAGCTATACAGGTGTGAGTTGGATAACCATTTGCGGATTTCAAGTTCTTTGCCCACCATGACGGTTTGTTTAGTACCAACGATTTTTAGTTCGATAATCCGACCTGATTCTCCACGTTTTACCGGAATTAAATCAATAATTTCGCCAAAGTCAATGCTGGAACAACGATAAATAATCTCAGAAAGTTCAGCCTGTGAGTACTCCACTTTCCAGCGGTAAAAGTCCATTGTTTCCTGATCGTAATTATTCAGCACTTGCAAAAGGATTTTCTTATCAGAAGTATTACAGAAAGCTTCCGGACTTTCGCGTATCCATTTCTCAGCATTGGCTTCCACAGTCAAATCCAACTCATAACCTTCGGGTGTAGTGGGGTTGTCTATTACTTTGTTGAGGTAGGGGAGGTGCTCTGGTGCCCAGCAGTTCTCAAAAGTTTCGGACGCACCCCCGCAGGATTTACTGAAACGGGCGTCACAGATTTGTCCTTCGTACATCAACACTTCGCCCCGGGTAGCCTCGATGGCTTTTTCCACCGCTGCGGTCGTGGCACGGGTAATGCCCTGATAGCGCTGGCAATGATCGTCGGCACAAACATCAAAATGAGTATGGGCATCGCGTTCGTACCACTTCGTGTAGTTGATAGTTGATAGTTTATAGTTTATAGTTTTTGTCTCAGAAAGTTGACTTTGTTCTTTATTCTTTATTCTTTGCTCTTGCAACGGGCATAATAACCAACTTCTCGAAATAACCGCATGTGCTTTCAATAATTCGTTGGAAGCGGTGGCGCTCATCTCGCTGGAAATAACGCAGGTGAGGTAATCTTCCACCTTAATTCGGTTGATAACTGTCAACAGTCCATTGTCCATTATCAACTTAATCGCTCCACGGAAACGTTGATTTTCCTTCCTTTCCCAATGGAATCCGATGCCAATAACCACATCTATCAAATCAAAGGATTCATCGTCAGTGCTTGGTTCGAGGATTAGTTCATCAAAATGCTGATTGTCAAACCACACTTTTCCGTATTGAATGGCAGCATGTTGATTACCTGAATAAACAGTTCCGCTTGATGTGGAAAAACTGCCATTCAAAATGAATTCTATCTTTTCCGAAGAGAGAATACCTACTTGTATGATGGGTTCATTTTCAAACATTTTCAAAAACTTACCTGTTCAAAAATGCTTTTTATATCTTCTTTGCTAATTCTTTCGAAATGACTTTTCACCGGAGTGATAAAAATGCCGCACATCTCTACAGTTGCAGGGCTTACCAACAATTGGTCATCTCCAACAGCGCTGTATTGCCATGGACGGAAAGCTTTGCGGGGAAGTACGAAAACGAACCATTTGCCAGCCTCATACGTGCAAACAACATTCATCAGCGGCTCTGTTCCCTCTCCTTTGGAGAGGGTTAGGGAGAGGTCATCAAACGAATCTTTAGCACTTTCAATATCAATAGCTTCAATGCAATACACAGTTCGCAGGTAGTTTTTCATATGGAAAAGCTGCATCTTTTCAGTCGAAACCAGTAGGTCGGAGTGTGTGTCTTTCAGTCGGTGATAGTCGTTTACCAACGGCAAGAAATCTTTTGTTCCTGCCTGAAAGTGCATGTGGTCGGGGGCAGAAGCGCCGCATTTTGGGCCATTGTAGAAAATCAGATAGTCATCCAGCTCCTTTCCCAACTGAAGCATGTCAGCAAAATAGGGTTTGATTTGCTGTGGTACATGCTCGCGGCGTGGAATGGTGAAATGTTCGGGAAAAATAGGGAAGGGGTTGATCAGAATTTCGTAATCACCAAAATCAATCGCTTTTTGTTCATTCGGACGGTTAGTTGCACACAAAAAACACGGACGTTCGGCAATGGTTTTTGCATCCACATTAGCCCCTGACGAGACCATGCGGGCTGGATTAAACTGCACTTTCACCACGAAATCACCAAAATCGAACGATTTGGTTTGAACGGTTTTCAGACTTTCGTAAAATTCCCGTGCCTGAGGCCAGTTTGTGGTCTGCTCATGGAAAAGGGATTTCAGTTGTCCGTTGAGATTAGTCATTTTCAATTGACTTAAAATACATATTTGTCACTTCTGCTTTTCTCGCCTTCAATTCGACGGTTCTAATCTTATCTTTATACAAATTATGTCCGTTCATTTTTACCACATCCAGGGAGGCATCAGAGTTTTCGTCCCAACGGCGGCAAAGGTAAACCGATTCATAAACACGTCCAATTTGGTATTCACGACTGATGCGCAGTCCGAGTGCATAATCTTCTCCATAACTGGTATTTGGCACTTTTACATCTCGTAAAACAGGTGTGTAGAATGCCCGTGGAGCTCCCAGTCCGTTGATGCGTAAAGCGTTATTTCTACCATTTTCGGGTGTCCATTCTTTGTGGTCGATGAGTCCCGGAGGAATGGTTTCCATGGCGAAATTGGTCATGGTATACGAACCGACTACCATCGCGCAGTTTTGTTCGTAGAAAGTGTCAACCATGATTTGCAGCGTATTTTCAGTTTGATATACATCGTCACTATCGAGCTGTACGGCAAATTTCCCGCATTGAGCCGAATGTACGCCTTCGTTCCAGCAACCGCCAATACCCAAATCGTTGCGGTTCGGAATTATATGAATAACTCGATTGTCTTGTTTGGCATATTTCTGAATCAATTCTGTAGTGCCGTCAGTCGAAAAATTATCCACAATTATCAGATTGAATGCAAAGGATGTTTTCTGAATCAGGACTGATTTTATAGCATCCTCCACTGTTTTTACACGATTACGAATCGGAATAATGACCGAAGCTTCAACAGGAAAAATACCTTTGTTGAATTCTATTTTTTTGAAAGTTGGATTCAGATAAGCTCCGATTTTTTTAAGATGGTCGGTACAGGCAGTTTCCATTTCTATCTGCACAGCGCGGTTTCGGGGATCAACATAATCGAACTGTTTTTCTCCGCTTTTTCGGGTATCGGTTTCCACTTCGGCGTATAGGTATTCGTTCATGTGAACCAGTTCGGCTTGTTGCGAAACTTTTAGGCGCAGGTTGTACAGTCCAGCAAATTGGTAGTTTTCGGTAGTTTCAGCAACGGCTTTTTTCAGATACTCAGCATTATAAAATAATACAGAACCAAAATTGAAATCGTCGCGCAAACTGCCTTCCTGATAATCAATCACGGGATGATTGGAGCGAACTCCGTCTTTAATCTCGTAATAATCAGAATAAACCAATCCGGCTTGCGTGTCTTCGGCAATTCGGTAAAAACGTTCCAACGCAAATTGCCCGAGTTCGAGCGTGCTGTCTTTGGTATAAATAAGGGAATAGGCAGTATCGTATTTAGCAGCAATCTTCCGAATAGTTTCCGAACTTTGTAGCGAGTCAATTTCTATGGTTATACAGCCGTCAATTTGTATGTTGATTGAGTTTTTAACAAGAAGATATATGGCCTGAACGAGTGAAGATTGTTTGATTTGTTCAACAGTTTTGGTGGTTTCAATGAGGTTGTTACAGGCTAAAAAGCAATTGATTTGTTTCATGTTGATTTATTGTTGTTTTCGGAAGTCAAAAATACGATTTAATTTTCAAGGTTGCAAGTAAACCTCAAAACGTTAGTATGACTTATGAGCGTTTAGTGGAAATAACTAAACTCTTTCGTGTCTTCGTTCCTCAGACCACAAAAGGTTTAAAAAATATATTCTATCTTTGTACTTCTTAGTTCAAAAAAACAAATATATGATATTAATTGCTGACAGTGGCTCTACCAAAACGCACTGGTGTCTTGTTTCTGAAGGAAAAGTAGTGAGCAATATAATTACTGACGGAATCAATCCATTTTACCAGAATGAGCTTGAAATCATTGCTTTGCTCGATGCTCAGCTCGTACAGAAGTTACCCGAAACAACCATTGAGAAGATTTTTTTCTATGGTGCCGGCTGCTCGTTTCCCGAAATGAAATTGTTGGTAAGTCAGGCTTTGGTGCGGTTTTTCAGCAATGCGATGATTGAAATTCAGAGTGACTTGCTGGCAGCTGCCTGTTCAATTTTTCAGCACGAAAAAGGAATTGCATGCATACTTGGTACCGGCTCTAATTCATGTTTTTACGATGGCAAGGAAATTATTCAAAATGTGTCGCCGCTTGGATTTGTTTTGGGAGATGAAGGCAGTGGGGCAGTGCTCGGAAAATTGTTGATTGCTGATTGCCTGAAAAACCAGTTGCCCGAATGGATTGTCGAGAAATTACTCGACGAATACGAACTTACTCCGGCGATTATACTCGAAAACGTTTATAAGAAGCCTTTCCCCAATCGTTTTCTGGCAAAATTCACCCCATTTATTTTAGAACACATCGAAGAACCTGCCATTTTTAATCTGGTTTACGATTCCTTCGATGCATTCCTTGTCCGTAATGTGATGCAATATCCGTTGGAAGATACCGAAGTGGGTTTCGTGGGTTCAATTGCCCATTATTTCCGTGATACACTGGAAATTGTGGCTTCAGAACGTGGCATAGTGATTTCAGATATCATACAAAATCCCATGGAAGGATTAGTGAGATTTCATTGCAACCCAAATTCATACTAAATTTATTGATTAATACTCCAAATAATGATTACTAACGAACGTGATACACGTACAGAACGCTTGCTTCAGGTGGCAAACGAAATGATGACAGCCGCGCGAACAGCGCCAAAAGCTAAAGGCATAGACATAATCGAGATAATGTTGGTGACTGGCGATACAATCAACCAGCTTTCTGAAGGAATGGTGAACTACAGAAAGAAGTCAGGATTGAAATTTATGTTGCGTGATTCGGCAAATATATTAAACGCTGAAGCCATTATTCTCATTGGCACAAAGCAACAAATAAATAAAATGAATTGTGGGTATTGTGGTTTTGAAACATGTGAAGAAAAACAAAAACAACTCAGAGTTCCTTGCGCTATAAATTCCGTGGATGTGGGGATTGCTATCGGTTCAGCCTGCTCAGTGGCTGCTGACCACAGAGTGGATTGCCGTGTAATGTTTTCGGTTGGTCGTGTGGCACAGGAATTGGAATTAATGCCCGGTTGCAGCAATATCTACGGAATTCCGATTAGTTGTTCATCAAAAAATCCGTTCTTCGACAGGGTTTCAACAGCTCCTGCTAAGTAAGTCGTTCCTGATTCAAATCATTTTTGCAATGCACGAAATCAGCTATCAACGACGGATTTAATTCGAAAATGTTACCAACAACTACCAAATCAGCTCCTGCTTCATAAGCAATTTTCAATTGACCGGTTGTTTTAATTCCACCACCAACTATAAGTGGAATGGATAAACCGGATTTTACAGTTTCTATCATTTCTGCGTTGACCGGGTTATTTGCCCCACTACCGGCTTCGAGATAAATAAGTTTCATGCCCAGCAATTCAGCTGCAACCGAAGTTGACAATGCAATTTCATTTTTATCGCGCGGAATCGGACGTGTGTTACTGATATATTCAACTGAACTTGGTTTTCCACCATCAATCAAAAGATAACCGGTTGGAATCACTTCAATTTCAGAACTTTTAATGGCAAGTGCCGATGTAATATGTTGACCAATAAGAAATTCTGCATTACGTCCCGATAGAAGTGACAGGTATAGCAATGCATCGGCATGTGTACTGAATTGCGAAGCATTTCCCGGAAAAAGAATTACACCCGCTTTGGTTTCTTCTTTCAAAAGTTCAATCAAAGAGTCGGTTGACGAAAGAATATGACTTCCACCTACAAAAATAAAATCTGGAACATTCGATTTCAGGGCTGCGATTGTGCTTGCAAGCAAACTTCCACGACACTGATCGGGATCGAGCAAAACCGCCAACAATTTTTTATTTTCCTGTTGACTTTCAACTATGTGATTGTAAATGTTTTTCATTTTAGTATGATGCTACGCAATAAACCAGTGTAAAAATCTCATTTTGAATATAGTGTAATTTGTATTTTTGTTTTGTTGGAACATGTTCAGCCTCAAATGTTCCTTCAGACTGAACTTCAAAAGGAAAAATATGCAGATGATTTGCAAAGTCAATGGCATCTTTCCCAATGATTTTATATAATGCTTCCTTTGCCGACCAGGCCAAAAGCAATTGATTCAGATTTTTACCATCTGAAAGTTCCTTTTGCTCGGTTTCGTTCAGAAAACGCTGGTAAATCTTAGCAATTTTTTGTGTAGGAATTTCAATATCTATTCCGACTTTTTTCTGAGGATGAGCCATTATGGCAATCCATCTGCCACTGTGTGAGATGGTTATCTGAAAGCTTTTATCAGAAAATACCGGCTTCCCATCTGAATCATAGTTGATTTCTTTTTCTTCTCCCAATAAGTTTTTTAGCGCTACACGAACACCCAGATACTCCAATCTTCGTTTGTCCGATTTCAGATTTGAGAATTCTGTCAGGTCAATAAAACTCAGTTTCTGACACATTTCATCAACCGAATCACGGACTTCAAAAACCATCAATCTGGCTTCATCAATCGAAATAATCTGACCTGATTTGCTCATTTCTTCCATTCAAAACTTTCCATCAAGTGTATGACTTCTTCACGAATATATTCAGACATCGGAGCAATCGAATCTTTATTAGGTATATTGTTGAAATACAATGCTCCACGAAAAAAATGGTTCGTGCTGTCGGTCAGAACAAACTGAATATTCGATGCCGTATTCCCCCGTAAATCGTATAAAATACCATGCACATTATTTTCTTTATGGTCATACACTTTCTCGCCAATTCCGTCAGCTTTTATACTGTGTTTGTAAACAATTTTCCGTGTATCTTCCACTAAATCAATTAAATTGCCTTTCACAGGTTTATAGCTGCAATAAATTCCGGCATTCAGTTTCGGATAATAGAGGTCAATCCAAAAATTCTCACCTTTTACTTCACGACTTACCAGAACAGCACTTTTCGATAACTCAAACCGATAGGGCATATTCAATGTATCTATCATTCGATACGAATGTGGTGGCAGATCAACCCTGAAATAACCATAAGGATGTGGCACAGATGCTTTGTTACACGAATTTAAAAGTGAAACTAAAACTCCAATTGCCAGCAGATATTTAATGGATAAAAAACCTTTTTTCATTATAGTGTAGAATATCAATTCATTGCATCAAATTAATTCCGATTTCTTGAAATCATCTTTGATGTACAACTTTACTTTTTTAATCCGTCGGTTGTCTGCTGCAACTATTTCGAAAACATACCGACCATGGTCAATCCGTTCGTTTTTGGCAGGAATTTCCCCTTTCAGTTCGAGAATCAAACCTGCCAGAGTTTCAACTTCATCAGTTACTTTCAGGAAATCATCTTCCTCTATTTCAGCAATTTTAAAAAGATCGTTCAGCAAAATTTTAGCTTCAAAAATGAATGTGTGATTATCTATTTTGGTAAACAACTGTTGTTCATCATCGTATTCGTCGCTGATATCACCAACAATTTCTTCCAGAATATCTTCCAGTGTTATAAGCCCCGAAATTCCGCCATATTCGTCAACCACCAACGCCAAATGCACATGATTTTCCTGAAATTCTATCAGTAAATCGTCAATCATTTTGGTCTCAGGCACATAATAAGCCTGACGCATTAGGCTTTGCCAACGGAAATTGGACGGCTTATCCAAATGTGGCAACAAATCTTTGCTGTAAAGTAATCCTTTGATATTATCGCGTGTTCCGGTAAAAACAGGAATGCGGGAATAACCCGATTTTATTATAATATCAAGCAACTGTTTGTAATCAGATTTAATGTCAGCTACCACCATGTCAACTCGGGATGTCATAATTTCAACAACCTGTATATTGCCGAACTTGATGATTCCTTCCAGTATTTCTTTATCTTCATCTTTACTGTCGGATGTAAGTTCCAGTGCCTGTGACAATTCGTCCATCGAGATGTTGGATTTGCTGTGTTTTATAAGTCGATTATTGACAATGGATGTTGAGTTTACAAGCAGACTTACAAATGGTCCAAACAGTTTTTCCATTCCCGATAGAACCGGAACAGTGCTGTAGACCGTTTTTAGCGGAAACTGTGTTGCATAGACCTTGGGTATGATTTCGGCAAAAAGCAAAATGGCAAAAGTTATGACAACGGTTTGAAAGATAAAACCAATTACAGGCGCACTTTCAAAATTAAAAATGGAGGTTGTGAAATAGGTAATCAACAGAATAACAGCCACATTTAGAAAATTACTTCCTATCAAAATTGTGGCCAGAAGGCGCTGTGGGGATTTGAGTAAGCGTAGAATATTCCGGTCAGCTTTTCGTTCCTCTTCTTCAAGTTTGTCCAGCGCTTTTGGATCTAATGAGAAGAATGCAACCTCAGAAGCCGAAATCAATGCCGAGAAGCAAAGAAGCAACAGGCTTAAAACCAGTGAAATAACTGCCGATGTCGTTATCGGGTGTATTGTTATTCCTCCAATGGTGGTGTAAATTATTCCGTTGTCCAAAAGTTTGATTGTAAAAAGTTTAATTCGTAGTTTTCTCTACCTGCAAAAGTAATTAATTTTTTTGACATGAAACGAGCATCAATACTGTTCCGAAGGTTATACAGAAATTTATCAAAAACAGGAGTTCTGCTAAACATTAGAATTTATACATATCTTATAATTATACACATTTATTAATATTTTAGTGGTTTTTGTAATTTTTGCTCAAGAAAATTTTAGAAAATATGTCCGAATTATTTATAATTTCCTATCTTTACAACGTTTTCATGTCATTCCGTTTTTGGATAAGAAAAATCAACCTTAGTATGTAAATCAATAAATTAGCACATTATGGAAGACAAATTAGTAACTTTAGCCATTCGCACTTTTCAGCGGGCTCAAATGATTAAAACCGTTTTAGAAGAAAATGGAATTGAAACTGTCATTCATAATCTGAACCTTGAACAACCCGAACTGGCTGTGGGTGTAAGGGTTCGAATCAAAGAGAGCGATTTGCCACGTGCATTGAAGATTGTTGAAGAAATGGAAAGTGCCTGGGAAAACGAACCAGCCACAGGAAGTAATGATACTCAGCAGGTGCTGATTCCTGTCGACTTAACAGATCAAATATCCAAAGTGACAGATTTCGGCTTTTATTTTGCTGATATTCTGGCTGCTGAAGTGGTTTTCTTGTATGTTTATTTCAGTCCGGCATTCACAATTTCTTCCAACAACGAACTTAGTACTTACAGTATAAGCGATAGTGAATTACTGAAAAGAATTATCAGTACTGCTAATGCCGAGATTGATACAATGACACGCCTGATTCACGAACGTATTGCCAAAGGTGAACTTCCAAACATCCCGTTCAGCTTCGAAATGAAAGAAGGAGTCCCTGAAGATCAGATACTTGATTATTGCAAAAAAAACAATCCGGCTCTGGTGGTGATGGGTACGCACGGAAAGAAACTTACCAACGAACTGATAGGAAGTGTCACAGCTGAGGTTATGGAATCCTGTGTTTCACCGGTTTTTGCAGTTCCGGTTTTGATGACAATGCAATCACCTGCAGAAATTAAACGAATTGCCTTCCTGACCAACTTTGATCAGAAAGATTTGATTGCTATCGATCGTGCTATATCTATTTTTGGTTCTGAAAAAACAGAACTCTATTTTGTTCATACTTCCGAGAAAAAAGAAGCCTGGGATGAAGTAATGCTATCGGGTATAAAATCTTATTTTTCAAATCATTACCCGTCACTTGCGACGAATTATGCATTGCTTAATGCCCACGATTCCCCAGACCTCTTAAATACATTTATGGTAGACCATCAGATTAATGTACTGGCATTCAACACCCGCAGGAGAAATCTTTTTGTAAGGTTATTCAATCCAAGTCTGGCCTATAAAATGGTTCTGCATTCCGATACACCATTATTTGTAACACATGCTTAACATCCGGCAGAAGTATTTATATCTGAAACCTGAATGAAAAAGATTTTATCTATAACTGTTACTCTTTTGGTTCTAACATCAAATGTATTTTCGACAGAACAGTTAGTTAGTATTTTAAAAAAACATCTCGTTGAGAATTCACTGAATCCCTTTCTAAGAACAGAAGAGATGCAGCGACTTGCTACGATTATTTCAAACAAAGGAAATACTACCGATTTAAGTCTGCGCGAACTCTATCTTAATACCTATCAACAGGATGAAGAGATAGATAGAATCATTAAATTACAAAAGTCGGATGGTAGTTTTTCCGACATCAAATACAACGATCAGGCACTAAGTAACTGGGATCCTTTAAATCATGTCTCACGGTTGCTTTATTTAGGACGGGTTTATGTACAACCTGAATCAAAATACTATCACAAAAAAGACATTTCCAAAATTCTGCATAACGGACTTCAAGCATGGTTCAAACTAAAACCTGTTTGTCGTAACTGGTGGTATAACGAGATTGGTGTTCCTAAAACCTTTGGTTTAGTGGCTATTTTGCTCGAAGATGAACTGTCTGAGAATGAAAAATCGGATGCTGTCAGGGTGATGAATAATTCCGGTTTCAGAATGACAGGACAAAACAAAGTTTGGTTGGCAGGAAACGTTTTGTTGAAAGCTCTTTTGCTTTCTGATGAATCACTGGTAAAACAAGCTCGTGATACAATTGCCTCCGAAATTTATCAAACTACCAACGAAGGTGTTCAGCCTGATTTTAGCTTTCACCAGCATGGTCCGCAGCAACAGTTTGGCAATTACGGACTGGCTTACATCAACAGTTTATCCTATTATGCCAACGTTTTTGGTGGTACATCGCTTAGTTTTTCGGATTCACAACTCAGTATTTTGCGAAACTTTGCACTTGATGGTGAAAACTGGGTTTCGTGGCGAGGCAGAATGGATGTAAGTGCCTGTAATCGTCAGCTTTTCAAACAGGCACAATCAGGGAAAGTCCTTAGCTTGTGTGTTGCTTTGAATCAGTTGCGACAGGCAGATTCAATCAATAGAAAAAAATATGAAGATGTGATTCTTCGCAATCTCAAACCCGGATTGCAGCCTGAAATGACAGGCGCAAAACATTTTTGGCGTTCAGATTTGTCGGTTTTCAGAAGTACGGACAGCTATATTTCTGTTCGTTCATGCTCACCACGGGTTAAAGGAACTGAGTTTACAAACAACGAAAATAAAAAAGGTCATTTCATCTCCGATGGTTGCACTATTTTTATGCGACGTGGTGATGAGTATAACGACATTTTCCCTGTTTGGGACTGGAATCGGATTCCCGGCGTAACAGCTCCACTCGTTGATACTGTAAAATATAATCCAAAAGATGATTACCGGAATAAAAATCCATTCGTAGGCGGTTTGACAAACGGCAATTCAGGGATTTCCACCTTTCATCTCAACCGCAACGGAGTAAATGCCAAAAAATCATGGTTTTATCTGAATGGTGTTCTGGTTTGTCTGGGAGCTGACATTCATTCAAAATCGGCGAAGGACATAGTTACAACAGTAAATCAATGTTTACAACATGAAAGCGTTACTGCTCAGACAGCTGATTTTAAATCCATTGAATTTACTGATTCTGCAATTACTTCCACTAACCTGAAATCAGTATGGCATGATTCAATCGGATACTATTTTCCGACAAATATTAATCTCAGTCTATCTGCTCAAACTCAAACCGGCGATTGGCATCAGATTGCCGATCCGTATTCAACAAATGAAATCAGAAAAGCAGTTTTCAAACTTTGGATTAATCATGGAATAAGTGCAAAAACCTATAAATCATATCAATATATGGTTTTACCTTCGGTTTCAAATGCCCGGTTGAATGATTTTATATTTAATCCAACTCTTGAAATCATATCCAATAATTCATCTGTTCAGGCTGTAAAAAGGACTGATAATACAGAATTTCAATTTGTTTTTTATAAACAAAGTCACCTGAAAACTTTTGGAGAAAAGAATTATATCCGTTCTATAACTCCGGGGTTGGTTCAATTGGAAAAAATTGGAGAGAATCTGATTGTTACAGTAGCTGACCCAACTCAACAACAAAAAGAATTCTGTTTTACGCTTACTGGAAAATTCAGCGGACAGTTTGCAAAATACAATTCGTTCACAAACGAAACAACTCTGAGAATTCCTTTACCACAGGGTGGCGAAGCCGGAAAATGTGTGACGGTAGAGGTGAAAAAGTAGACTTACAACCCGCTTGCCAGAATATCAGCCAGATGAATGCCTTTAACCGCTGATTTATGTTTGGCACAATAGCCATTGATGTTCATCAAACACGAAGCTTCAGTGCTTACAACAAATTCTGCACCTGTGGCCAGTGAATTTTGCACTTTTTTCTCTGCCATAGCTGCGGAAATAGCTTTGTTTTTTATTGCAAAAGTGCCACCAAAACCACAACAAGTATCACTTTCTTCCATCTCAATCAGTTCCAGTCCTTCCACCTGTGCCAGCAAACGGCGAGGTTCGTCTTTGATGCCGTATTCGCGTAAAGCAGAGCAGGAATCGTGAAATGTTACTTTGTGCGGAAATTTAGCTCCGAGTTTTTCAACTTTCAACACATTTACCAGAAAATCAGAAAGTTCATAAATATTGGTTTTCATTTGAGCATGACGTGCCAGTAATTCAGGTTTTTCCTTGAGGAGTTTATGATAATGATGAATCACAAAGCTTGAACATGAACCCGACGGTGAAACAATGGGCATATCCGGTTGAAAATCCGTCAGAAACTTCTCTGCCAGACTGCCGGCTTCATTCCAATAACCGCTGTTGAAAGCAGGTTGTCCGCAACAGGTCTGATTTGGATTATAATGCACCTTACAGCCGGCTTTTTCAAGCACCTTTATCGTATTGAAACCGGTTTCGGGATACAGTTGGTCAATATAGCAGGGAATAAATAGTTGAACGTCCATTTGTCAGTTGTAAAGTTGAAGTTTAAAGTTCAAGAGTTTTAGTAAGAAAGTCTGTCTTTAATTCCCCCTTCAGGGGGTTAGGGGGCTTCTTTTGGGTTTAGAATTAATCCAAAAATCAGCATATACCGGTAAATGATCCGAAAAGCCTTCCTGATATTTCATGCCGGCAAAGGTACGAAAAGGTTGCTTACCAAGATAGGTTTTATCGTTTTCGAGCAAAAAATCTGCATCAAAGAAATGTGCATCGGTTTGTCGGGTATAAAATGAACTTGTAGAATTCAATAAATTTCCTGAAACAATCATCTGATCCAATGCACCCCAATCGCCTGAATGTTTATTAGAACCTTTGCCTTCGGTATGAAGTTTATAAACCAGATTGTACAAATTTCGGTCAGAGATTGAATCGTTCAATGGCTTTGCTTTCAGCACTTCCAGGATACTTCTATTCGTGGGATAATCATTAAAATCGCCCATGATAACTATCTTTGGTCTTGGAGTGGCTGCAAACAGACTATCCACTTTCCGCCTTAGCACCGAAGCCACAAACAGTCGTTTTTCTTCCGACTCCAGTTCCCCTTCCAACCGGGAAGGAAAATGGCATACAAACACATGCAAGGTGTCGCCTGTTGGAATTATACCCGAGGCAAACAAAATGTCACGAGTGCGACTGTGTGGAGCATTGGGAAAATGAATGTGAATAGCTTCGTCGTGAATAGGCTTAAACTCATGCGGTTGATACAGCAACGCTACGTCAATGCCCCGCGGGTCGGGCGATTCGTGATGCAGAAACCTGTAGCGCAGATTTTTCAAACCCGAATAATGCGTCAAATCAATCAGGCATTTGCGGCTTTCCACTTCGCATAAACCCACCAGCTCCGGCGCATCCCAACCGCCAATGGCAGTAATTACACGGGCAATATTGGTTTGCTTCTTTTTGTATTTGGTGTAAGTCCAGCCACGCGCTCCGGTAGGTGTGAATTCGGTATCGTTGGTCAGCGTATCATGCACACAATCGAAGAAATTCTCAACATTGTAGCTTATAATTTTGAAATTCTGTTTTTCCTGAGCATGTAAAAGCGAGAATAATAATTGGCAGAAGATTAAAAAACAGTATTTATTTATCATAATCTTTTCTCTTCAATTATTTTCCTAGTTATGCAAACCTTTGGTTCTTTCGGGCACAGTTTCTTTAAAACTAAGCAATAATAAACTACTCCTCTTGAAACTTTACATGTACCAAATTGAGTAATTGAAATTTTAAGAAAAGGTGTTTTTGTGCCGTTATTAAATAGAGCGAACTTAACATTTGGTTGCTTACAACCGCCCGCTGTAGACCAAAAGGTTATTAAATTATATTTTCCAAAGTCTATAGACTTTAATCCTTCACATTCACTTCTATTTGCTTTTTTGAAATACTTATAAAAACCTATTAAAGAAGTTGAATTACGCTTATAATACTTTACATCAACGCATCCTGAGTTGATAGGTATAGTATTAATTCTTTTCCAATGGGTTGTATCTACACCATCGCATGTTGGCTCTTGAGCATTTGCGATATTATTAGAAATAAGAAATATGCTTAGAAATAAGAAAAAGGCATTCTTTAGTTTCATCCTGTTTATTTTATGAATTCAACAATATTATTTTGCATATCATACTAAAAATGGATTTATTTCTTCACCGGTTGCCACTGGTAAGCACCAATATCGGGTTTATTGCCTCTAAGATTTCCATTTAAATCATACTCCAAATGGTTCATAGAAATTACAGTTGGGTCTGCCTTTCCACGCACCGGCGAAACAGAATCGGGCATAAAGTTAAAGTAAGTTTTCTTTTCGTAGTCGTAGCGAATGCTTTTGAAAAGCGTATCTTTTCTGTTGTACCAGCGAATTGCCGTGAACTGTTTTGGTAAATTCAATGAATCGGGCTTGCGGATATAACAGTGGTCGAAAATTCCATTGTACTGATCCAGATATCGGCTTGCCAGACTGAATTCATTGTCAAGATTTCCACTGATAATGCAGTTGCGGAACTCTGTTTGCATGGGTGCCACACGGTTCAGATTCATTATCATAAGTGCCGGATTTTTGTCTCGGGAAGCAGGTTGTACCGAACTGTTGTCGAAATAATTGGCTATAGTACTTTGCAGGAATGTGTGTTTTCCACCGTTCAGAAAGACACTGTAACTGCTGGTGTTTGAGATTTCAGAATTGGTAACCAGCACATTACCATTCTGAACCACAAGACCGTAGACTAAGAAGTTATGAATCCGGCAATCGGCAATTTCAAGATTGGGAATATTGTTCCGGTCTTCATTGGTATAATAAACCCCAACGTAACCACTAGTCATAATCACATGTTTCAATGTGTGATTACCACCATTCCAAAGCAGGAATACACCGCCCCATTGTCCGGCTACATTATTGTATGGAAATGGTGTGGCAAACTTTATATCATCCAATCGGTCACCACGCATCAGAATAGGGTTATTGGCT
Organism: Paludibacter sp.; assembly: GCA_037132235.1. Taxonomy (GTDB): domain Bacteria; phylum Bacteroidota; class Bacteroidia; order Bacteroidales; family Paludibacteraceae; genus Paludibacter. The sequence continues at coordinate 15,377 of JBAXPM010000013.1, read as the reverse complement.
GTTCCTTCTGCTTTCAGGTTACCACGTACAACAAGATTGGCGTTATTGTGGAAATACAATTTACATCCGGGCTTCAACGTCAGTGTTTTGGCAGAATCCACAGTTAAATTTCCAAAAATCAGGTATGGTTTTTCAGCAGTAAGTATTGAATCGCTGAGGATTCGTCTATTTCGCATAATGTTTACATCCTGACCGTAAGCGTGTAATTTTACTTTTTGAAGCACACCATTGGTTTGAAAAACAATCGAATCCTGAATAAAAAGGGGTGAATTAGAATTGGTTGGATTTACCGTTACCGACACGAAAATATACATACTGTCTTTGGCACGAATTTCCACATTTTCGAACTGACTATTGGCATTCAGACTTCCATCCACATTGATTTTGAATGCTGAATTTTGTCCTCCGGCCAGAGCAAGATGGCTGATTTTCAGGGCAAAACTATTCCGGTTATACACCATTATTTTTGAGGTGGCACTTCCAATCGTTGTGAAAACGGTATCGAAAGTCAGCGTATCTTTCGAAAAACTGAGTTTGTCGTTCGGACTGGTGGAAAAAATATCATCGTTACACGAAGTAAGTGACATTGTCAGAATAACTGACAACACTACAAAACTATACTGAAAAAATCTGGTTGGAAATGACAACATGCGTATTTTAATTTAGCCCGAAAAGCAATCCGTTTTATTTTACTGCAAATTTACGGTAAAAGATTACTTTATCATAATAATAGGCTATATTTGTGGTTTAAATTTTAAAAAAGTACGACTATGGCAAGCCGCAAGAAACTAAAAAACACCATTAAATTTGTATCATCCGAACTGATAACCGATATTTATTTTCGCTGCCTGATGTCTGGCAAAATGGATGAACAAACTGTTGATAATCTGGTTGTTGAAATTATGAATCTCAATCGTGAATTCGTACTCAGGGCCAACCGTCCGGATGGAAAAGAAAATCCAAAACTGGTAAAAGCTTATTATGCTAAACTTTTCACCGACTGGCAAGCTAAAACCTCGCAAATTATTGCCAAAATAGAAAAACTCTGATTTCTATTCAAAGTTGAAAGTCAGTGTTAACATCTTCGATGTTAACTTCGAAAGTGCATTTGAAAATTTCTGATTTTCAGTGCTAATGGTACCTGCATTTCGTTCATTCAGCGGTACAAATATATCGTTAAAGCCTATAGAATACTTTAATTCAGGACATAACTTGAAAAAAGAAAAGTAAATGTCGCATCCAACCCCAAACTCTGTGTAAAAATCCAGTGGTTTGAGCAAAAGTGGTTTATTGGTATCCGTTGCCAGATCGATGGAAGCACCGCCTCCTACAATCACATAAGGACGTATATTCCCGTTTCGTTCGGAACTGAATTTCAGGTATAATGGCACGCAAATCGGGATAGATTGGATTGTGATTGAATCAAGACCTGTTTTGGGAGAATAACTCAATTGTCTTTCTCCAAAATGCAAGGTCGGAGTACAACGCAGGTTCATGTATCGGTTTAGTCTTAAATCGGTAATTATACCAACTGAAAATCCGGGTTTTAGAACTGAAGTTCGGACATCGTAAACCGTTCCGCTTATATCTGCCAGACTTGGTGTGGCATTAAAATCCATAGAGTTGAATCCCAGTGAAAATCCAAAATGAAAAAGTTTTTGATCGACATAAAGTAAATTTCCCTGTGCAAAGAGATTTGATAATGAACTACAAATCAATACTAAAAGAAACAACCGTTTTTTTACTTTTAAAATTTTCATGCTCACCCTTTTAATTGTAGAATACAAACGTAAAAAAAAAAGCTTTATTATCCAAATAATCAGCTCCGATTAAAAAAGGTTGCTTCCTGTAAAAGAAACAACCTTTTTCGGTAAGTTTATTTATTTTTTAAAGCATAACCCCAAATACGTAATAAATCAATGCGGCTAAAGCTGCGCTAACCGGGATAGTAAGAATCCATGCAATCATTAAATTTTGTGTTACACCCCAACGTACAGCTGAAAGTCGTTTTACAGCCCCAACTCCAATAATTGAACCGGTAATTGTATGCGTTGTACTAACCGGGATTTTAAGAATCTCAGTAATGTATAATGTGATAGCCCCCGCTGTTTCAGCTGCTACACCTTCCAAGGGTGTCACTTTCGTAATGCGCGATCCCATTGTTTTGATAATTCTCCATCCGCCCGACATTGTACCAATCGAAATTGCACCAAAACAAGCAAGTGCAACCCAAGATGGTATGCTCTTTATATCATGAACTCCTACATCTATACCACTTTTTGTAGCAGTAAATAATGCAACAGCGATAATTCCCATTACTTTCTGTGAGTCGTTCAAACCATGACCAATACTGAATAAACCAGATGAAACCAACTGAAGTCGTTTAAACCAACTGTTAGCTTTGTGTGGGTTTACTTTCTTGAAGGCATACAAAATTACGATAGTGAGTATTGATGAAATAATCATGCCGATTAAAGGAGCGAGAATAATAAATGAAGCAATTTTTATGATTACATCCCCTTTAATAGCTTGAAAACCTGAAGTCGTGTATCCTGTTGCAATGATAGTACTCATGATTGCAGCACCGGCAAAACCTCCAATCAAGGTATGTGACGAAGACGATGGAATCCCAAACCACCAGGTTGCCAGGTTCCATATAATAGCTGCCACAATTCCCGAAAATATTACCGGTAATGTTACATAATTTTCAATTACTGCTTTTGCAACTGTATTGGCAATACCAAATCCGCTAAAATATTTGGCAATAAAGAAAGCGACAAAATTGAATGCTGCAGCCCACAAAACAGCCCTGAAAGGACTTAAAACTTTGGTTGAAACAATTGTGGCAATGGAATTAGCAGCATCGTGAAATCCATTAATAAAATCGAAAACCAAAGCAAGTACGATAATAGTTATTAAAAGCGTCATGTTTCTGTTTTCAGTTAATTATGCGTATTTTACAATAATAGTTTTGATAATTTTACCAACTACATCTGCTGCATCGGTTGCTTTTTCAAGTTCAGCCATAATGTCTTTCAGTTTTACCAATTCAATGGCATCTTTCTGATTTTCAAATAGATCAATCAGGAAATTTTCATATACCTCATCGGCTTTATTCTCAATTGCATGAAGATCAAGACAGTATTGGGTAGCTTTTTTTGCATTCTTTTTCAATACATCCAGTTCATCAACAGCTTTATCGATATTTATTGCACATTCTTTAATGAAGTTTGCCATTTGAACTGCACTGGCCGGAATTTCTTTTGGATTATACAGTACAATTCTTTTTGCACAACTATTAATGAAGTCTGTTACATCATCCAGTTTGTCAGCCAAAAGGTGAATGTCTTCACGGTCGAAAGGTGTGATAAAAGTTGAATTTAATTCATTAAAGATTTTTGCAGAAAGTGCATCTCCTTTGCGTTCCTGTTCTTTAATTTTATTGTAAAACACAATAGCCTTTTCATGATCGCTGTTTTTAACGCATTCTATAATTAAATCAGATGCAACAAGTATTACATCGGCCATTTCTTTTAGAATAGGGAAGAACTTGGGTTCTTTAGGAGTAAATTTGCTGAAAAATGAATTGTTCATAACTAATTTTTATGTGTTTTTTGATTAAAATTTATTTTTTGTTTAGTATTTATCAAACCGAATCTTTGTTTCAAAAGTTTGTTTTGAGCAGAATATTTATTCTACCAAAAAACCTTGCAAAATTACAAAAAAGTTTGAATGTTATAGTTATTTATTGAAATTTTAATAGAAATGTAACATCTCTATAAGGATCAGTGTGTCAGCGCATTATGGATATTTATTTTTGTAAGATTGTAATATGTCCGGATTTGCCTGATAAAATCAAAATCGGGAATAAATTCAATACTCATATTAGGTTAAATAATCGTCTTTGGAATGAACAAAGAATGAAATTTCATGTTTTTGAAAGAAAATGCTGCAAAAGTTTTTTTTCATCCTGAAAAAGTTATACTTTTGCAGCACTAATTAGTACTAACAAAAAATATTTAAAAAAATGGCTTACGTTATTTCAGAAGATTGTATTGCTTGCGGATCATGTATCAGCGAATGTCCTGTTGAAGCAATCGCAGAAGGCGATATTTATGTAATTGACGCTGATGTATGTACAGATTGTGGCACTTGCGCTGATGTTTGTCCTTCAGAAGCAATCAGTCCGGTTTAATTACAAAGATTTATATCCAAAAAGACCTGTCAGGATTTCTGACAGGTCTTTTTTATGGTCGATAGTCCGACTGTTCAAGCATTTTCTGGTAATTATTATCATTCATTAAATCACGCAGACTTATTGCCGGATTGTGCTTCATATAACTTTCCACAATCTGGAAACCAATCCACGTACCTACTCTGCCCGGTGATTCCTGCGAGATGGTTGCTGTAAAAGGCGCATCATTCATATATTTCTTTATCAGCATTACATCGGTTGAAAATAGATGATTCTGGTCGATTATGCTTGCCCAGATTTGTTTCTCATTGGTTTTGCACCATTTCTGTTGTTCAGTAGTGTAACCGATAATGCTTTCATGGTTTTCATTGGGCATGAAAACCGACATCAAATACAAAACTTTTCCCCTGAAAAGCATATTGTCGAGTAAGCGGTATTGCGAACTGTTCATCCGAAACATGCGAAACAAGGTTGCTGAAACCAAATCGGTTGCCACACATTCACGACGCATATTTTCAATCTGATAATTGTAGGCAATTCCTTTATAACCGGGATAATCATTCCCCAGATAAAAATCAGTTCCAAGTGCTATCAGTTTATTATTCATAATTATTTGCTGATTGAAACCGGAAACAAAGAAATAGAGTTCCGGCAGTTTCACGTCGGGGAAATAATAATGAATATAAGAAAAGGCATCTGAAAGTTCTTTTTCAATATCCGAAATATTACTGAATGTTTCGAGTGCTTTTTTGTTTGATTTAACGAAAGCTGTATCTGTCAGGAATTTGGTCATCAATGATTTCATTGCAGAAGTATCCTTTACAGTTGTATCCATTATTTCAAAAGCAAACACCCCTAAAAAATCAGGATATGAGGCATAAAGTTTTTTCAATCCCTTATCCATGTTTTTGGGATCGAGCGAAAGCAAATCTTTATCGAACCGTTGAATCTTTACCGGATAGCGGTTTTCATTGGTGTCAATTTCAAAACGGTTTTTTTTGTGACACGAAGTCACCAATAACAGCGAAATGCCGATGACTAATATGTTTATCTTTTTCATCTTTTTTGGTCTGTGAAACAAAAAGCGCAAAAATGAAAACCTGTCGGATACATTTTGCGCTTTAAGGATAGGGTTAAACCTGAATTATTTACGGCCTTTTACAGCTTTTTGCTGTTGACGTTGCATATCTTCCAAACGTGCCATAAACCCGGATTTCTTAGCCGGTTTTTTGCTGTTGTTTGCACGTTTTGCATGTAGTTGTGCCAGGATTTTCTTTTCATCCACAAAAGCACGAATAGCATATGTCTGAAGTATCGAAATCAGGGTTGAAATAAAGTAATAATAGCTTAAACCTGAAGCGTAACTATTAAACATAAACAGGAACATAACTGGCATCAGATACATCATCCATTTCATCATTGCACCTCCGGGTTGGTCGGCAGTGGTGGTATTAGCCATATTTACCTTAGTATAAACTATGTTGGTAACAGTCATAAGAAGACAGAACAAACTCACGTGATTTCCAAACCCGAAAGGAATGGTAAATGGCAGATTCATTATCGAATCATAAGCCGACAGGTCGGTTGCCCAAAGGAAACTTTGCTGACGCAATTCAATTGCCGCAGGGAAGAAGCTAAACAGAGCGAACAACAGCGGCATTTGAAGCAACGAAGGCACACAACCGCTCAGTGGACTGACACCTACTTTACCATACAACTCCATGGTAGCTTTCTGACGTTCTGCCGCTTTATCGGCAGGAATGCGTGCATTGATTTCGTCGATTTCCGGTTTCAGTACCCGCATTTTGGCACTTGAAATATACGATTTGTAGGTTAGCGGGAATAGCACAACCTTGATTATCAAAGTCATTATCAGAATAATAATACCAAAGTTGCTAAACACCTTGCTCAATTGATTGAACATTGGAATAATAACAAACTGGTTAATCCAACCGAATATTCCCCAGCCCAGTGGTATTAATTTTCTCAAATGAAGTTCATCATCGGGTTTTACACCTTTATCGTATGCCGAAAGGATTTTATACTGATTAGGTCCGAAAAACCAACGAAATGTTGTACTCGTTTTTCCGGTTGGATCGAAAGGAATACTTGTTACTGAAGAATAAGACTTTAGAAAACCTGTATTTTCTCCATCCATTTTGCTGCTCAGTGTGGTTGAACTCATGGCATCATCGGCAATCAGAATACTGCTGAAGAATTGGTCTTTGTATGCAATCCATTTGATTTTGTTGGTCAGTTTCTTTTCATCATCCTTACTTTCGCTCAGTTTCTCAATCTCATCGGCCACATACTTGTATTCGATAGACGAATAGCGGTCTTCGAACTTACGTCCGCGTTCCTGTTGGCGGATTTTTGAATCCCATTGTAAATCCAGCGAGTTTGTTCCTGCCGGCATAACTGTGTTCATTCCATTGGCTTTGATGCCAAAACTCAACATGTAATTATCCTTCGGAAGTGTATACGTATAATCGAGGCTGGCCGAACCTGAAGTTTTGAGGCGAAGTATGAATGTTTGGTTACCACTTGCATCGGTGGTTACACCCGAAACAGGCTCGAAATAGAGCGCGGAAGTATTCAGAACACGATTGTTGTTGGTTACCAGAGTAAGTTCGAAATTGCTTTCCTGTTTGTCAAAAAGTATCAACGGGAGCGATTTGTTCAGCGAATCACGTTTGCTGTATTTCTTCAACTGAACCGAATAAATCCGACCACCTTTATTGCTAAAAGTAAGTTTAATCAATTCGTTTTCAAGCGTGTAGAATTTTTCAGTGCCATTGGCAGCAATGCCGAAAGCTCCAAAAGCATCAGCCGAAATAACTTTGGCAGAGTCTTTTGCCACCACCGAGGAATCCTTAGTGGCTACTTTTTGAATGTTCTGTGCTTTAGCTTCAACTAACGCTATCGAGTCGTTGTAATGTTTGATTCTGGCCTGATCGGCTTCGTTTGGTTTGTTTAGTTGATAGAAACCTATAACAATCAGCGCTATAAGTAAAAATCCTACAATCGTATTCTTATCCATAAAAGTTTAATTTACCCCTAACCCCTGAAGGGGGATTTTAATTACTATTGATTTATTTATTCAAACTAATCCTATTCCCCTTTAGGGGTTAGGGGTAGTTGTTATTTCTCTATCGCTGCTTTCACAAAACTGATAAACAGTGGATGCGGATTTACAACCGTACTGCTGTATTCCGGGTGAAACTGAACGCCAACATACCATTTATGTCCTTGTAATTCAATTATTTCAACCAAATTTGATTCCACATTCATTCCGCTGCAAATCATTCCGTTCTTTTCAAATTCATCTTTGAAAGCGTTGTTAAACTCATAACGATGACGGTGACGTTCGCTGATGTTTTCTTTTCCGTAGATATCAAAAACACGACTGCCTTTTTTTAGTTTGCATTTATACGCTCCAAGTCGCATGCTTCCACCCAAATCCAGAATATTCTTCTGTTCTTCCATGATATCCACCACATTATGAGTTGTATCAGGATCAATTTCGGTACTGTTAGCATCGGCATACCCCAACACATTGCGTGCAAATTCGATGGACATGGTTTGCATCCCCATGCAAATTCCCAAACATGGAATGTTATTTTCGCGGGCATATTTAAGAGCTGCAAATTTTCCTTCCATTCCGCGTTGCCCGAATCCCGGAGCAACAACAATGCCATTTATTTTTTGGAACTTTTTCTCTATATTTTCTTCTGACAATTTGTCAGATAAAATAAATTCTAATTTTAATTTCCGACAGTTATATGCACTGGCATGAATCAACGATTCGACGATAGACTTGTAAGCATCAGGCAATTGTACATATTTTCCTACGATGGCAATGCGAACTTCTTCCTTGGCATCTTCCAGGTTGTGAACAAAAGCCGTCCATGACTTCATGTCAGCTTCCGGTGTTTTTTCGAGGTCGTAACCCATTTTTGTCAGTACCACTTCATCCAGCCGTTCTTCCTGCATATTCAGTGGAACACGGTAAATGCTTGGTACATCAATAGACTGCATCACAGCCGATTGCTCAACATTACAGAAAAGTGCTACTTTTTTTCGGATATCCGCTGAAATATTGTGTTCGGTACGAAGCACCAGAATATCGGCCTGAACTCCCTGTTCCTGTAATGCTTTTACGGAGTGCTGTGTTGGTTTGGTCTTAAGTTCCTTGGCAGCAGCCAGATAGGGAACGTAAGTAAGGTGAACAATCAGGCAGTTTTTGCCGAGTTCCCATTTTAGCTGACGCACACTTTCGATATAAGGCAGCGACTCAATATCGCCCACCGTTCCGCCAATTTCGGTAATTACAAAGTCGAAATCGCCTTTGTTGCCGAGCATTTTGATGTTGCGTTTGATTTCGTCGGTGATGTGAGGGATAATCTGAACGGTCTTTCCGAGGTAGTCGCCTCGGCGTTCTTTGTTGATTACATTCTGGTAAATACGTCCGGTGGTAACATTGTTGGCTTTGTGGGTTTCAACGCCCAAAAAGCGTTCGTAGTGACCAAGGTCGAGGTCGGCTTCGTGACCATCCACCGTTACATAACATTCACCGTGTTCGTAGGGATTCAGCGTTCCCGGATCGACGTTGATGTAAGGGTCAAGTTTTTGGTTAGTTACTCTGAATCCTCTGGCTTGCAATAGTTTACCAAGCGAAGCGGCAATAATTCCTTTTCCGAGAGACGAAGTAACCCCACCGGTTACAAAAATGTACTTTGTATCTTTCACCTTAAATTTTTCCTTAAAATTACTGTCTTAGGTTTCGTATTTTTAAGTCCGCAAAGTTCGGAAAAAAAACTGAATAACGAAAGAGCAAATCACAAATTAATATATTTATATAAGTTGTTACAAATGAGGGAGAAAGACTTTTTTAATCATTGCTTAAATAAAACCTTGTTAATGTGAAAGATTGTATTTATCTTTGAGGCTGAAATATCATTAATCAAACCCTATAAACATACAAATATGAAAAGGATAACATTATTATTTTTTGTTTTAATTCAATTTTCGGTTTCTGCTCAAGTAACAATTAACCTTAATTTGAAAGGAGTCGCAAATAAAAGGATTACCTCTAAAATTGCTGATGGAAGCAAAGTAGAAGTAACTGAAATTAAGGATAATATTACAGGTGATGCTGTTAGTAACGGTTCTTATCCTTATAATACTGCTACAATATTGATTAATGGTGAAACTGAATCTGTATGGTTTGGTCAACTTGAAAAAATCACATTTACACCAACCAACTGTAAAGAGTTTTGGATTAATCAAGCATTGAAACAATCTACTTACAAAAACTTACTAACTACTGGCTTTCAATATAAGCTTAGAGCTGAATTGGAGGATGATGCGATTGAGTACTTGTATTATGTGAGAAAAAATAGCTTAACTTTTGATGATAGTTATTTGGAAAGTTACTTGTATAGTTTAGCATATCGAATTTACCCAACAAGTATTTCAGATGGAAGACCCGGTATTTTAAATTTAAAAATAATTAAGGATTTTACTCCAAATGCGTTCATTTTTCCAAATGGCTCTATGTTCGTTACAACAGGTTTACTTTCAACTATTAATTCAGAAGAAGAATTAATAGGTATTTTAGCTCATGAAATATCGCATTTTGTGCTAGACCATTCAGTTTTAAATATTAACAAGGCAATTCAAAGAAAAAAGAATGCAGAATTTTGGGCTGCTTTTGCAACAGTGGCCGCCGCAGCAACTGAAGGTTATTTGATGTCAAAAAATTCTTACTATACACCTGGTGCATTAACTTATGGTACCGCTGTCATTGCTCAAAGCATTGCAAATTCAATTTCAGAAAGAATGGGTTTGAAATATTCAAGAGAACAAGAAGCTGAAGCAGATAAATGCGCAGTAGAATTAATGAAATATATTGCAGTAAATCCTTTAGCATTATCTTCTGCTTTAAGTAAAATTAAAAGCTATTGCATTTTAACTGGAAATTATCTTGCACTTTCTGGCGAAGGAAGTCATCCAGCATTAGACGAAAGAATAAAAACAATAGGACAACCAACTAATTTTAACAATACTGCATATGACAGGAAAATATCATTTATAAATACCTTTAATTCAATTAAAGAATTAAATAATCAACATTTCGTTTCATGCGTAAATTTGGCTAAAAGAAATATAGATGCTAATGTTCCAACTGAAGATGATTATTTATTGGTGGCAACTGCAACAATAAATATGTTTGACAATGAACAGAAAAATCTTGAAGCATTAGAATGGATAAATAAAGCAAAGTTATTAAAGATTTATCCATCATTAAATCTATCAAAGCAAGAAGTCATAGTTTTGATTCGATTGAAAAGATTGTCCGATGCAAAGTTATGTTTACAAAAGTACAGAGAAGAACTTGATAGCGAAAATTAAATATTAACAAGATAATAGATACTCAACAGTGGTCTGCAACAAATTTATATCTCAATAAAGAATATGAATGGACTGTAAAAATGATTAGTAAGGTAGATAAGTTATAGTAACAGAAATCTACTTTGTTCGACGTAGTATCAGTTTGCAGGGTGTTCAGCGAAAGTTTACAAACTTCGTCGGGTTAGAAGAAAAGCTCACCGATAAATCGGTATTAACCAACTGCTTTTCCTGATTAATAAATACCAGATAAGACTAAGTCGGACTATAAAAAAACAATAACAATTGAACAATGACTAAGAAACTACAAATACGAAACAGTACGGCTGAATTTCTGGTGTTTACAAACCAAGCCGGCGAAAATACTATCGAAGTTAGAATTGAGGACGAAACTGTTTGGTTATCACAAAAGCTAATAGCTGTTCTTTTTGAAGTGGAAGTGAATACAATTAACTATCACATCAAAGAGATTATAAAATCTCGCGAACAAAAAGAGGCAACTATTCGAAATTTTCGAATAGTTCAAACTGAAGGAAAAAGACAAGTGGAGCGGGATGTAGAGTTTTATAATCTGGAGATGATTATTTCTGTTGGTTATCGGGTAAACTCCGAAAGAGCTATGCAATTCAGACAATGGGCAACCAATGTGTTGCATGATTTTGCAATACGTGGTTATGTATTGGACAAGGAACGATTGAAAAATGGTGCTTTCTTAAGTAAGAAATACTTTGATGACTTGCTTGCTGAAATCCGAGAGATAAGAGCCAGCGAAAGAGGTTTTTATCAGAAGATAACTGACATTTACGCAACGGCTATGGATTACAATAAAAATGCTGAAACAACCAAAACTTTTTTTTCCACAGTACAGAATAAACTGCATTTTGCCATTCACGGTCAAACTGCTGCAGAATTGATTGTGAGTCGCGCCAATGCAGAGAAAGAACACATGGGATTAAGTACATGGAAAAATGCACCTGAAGGTAAAATTATCAAAACCGATGTGTCGATAGCCAAAAATTACTTGAAAGAAAAGGAAATAAAATCGCTCAACCGCTTTGTAACAATGTACTTAGATTATGCCGAAGACCAAGCAGAACGGGGCTTTCCAATGACAATGAGTGATTGGGCTGAAAAACTAAATATCTTTTTGCAGTTTAACGAACGTGAAGTCCTTGATAACCCCGGACATGTGACTGCCGAAATTGCTAAAGCTTTTGCTGAAACAGAATTTGAAAAATACAGAGTGATGCAAGACCAACTTTTTGAATCGGACTTCGACAAACATATAAAAATGCAGTTGGGAGAGATAACAGACGATAAAATATAATTCAGCTTTAAACAAACCGAGCCCGTCAATTGAATTAATTGACGGGCTCGGTCATTATATTGAATTCGGTTTTGCTTACGCTAACTTCGCCAATGCTTCTTTAATCCAGCCAAAAGCTTTCACCAGATTTTCGTCGGAAGTGGCGTAGGACATACGAATGCAGTTTGGAGCGCCAAAAGCATCACCACCTACACAAGCCACATGGCCTTCTTCGAGCAAATACATGGCTAAGTCGCCCGATTTTTCGATTACACGTCCGTTGTATGATTTTCCGAAGAACGAGCTGCAATCAGGGAAAATATAAAATGCACCCTGTGGGTCGTTGGTAATCAGTCCCGGAATTTCGCGGGCAAGTTTCACAACTAAGTTTTTGCGGCGCTCGAAAGCCACACGCATAGTTTCCACACAAGTTTGGTCGCCGGTATAAGCAGCTTCGGCAGCTTTTTGAGTTACAGAGCATGGTCCGGAAGTGTATTGTCCCTGAAGGGTATTGCATGCTCCGGCAATCCATTTAGGAGCGGCAATCCAGCCCAAACGCCAGCCTGTCATGGCATAACCTTTTGAAACTCCGTTGATAATTACCACGCGTTCACGCACATTTTCGAACTGAGCAATACTTTCGTGACTGCCGCCGTAGTTGATATGTTCGTAAATTTCGTCGGACAAAATAATGATATTTGGGTACTTAGCCAAAACATCAGCCAGCCCTTTCAATTCTTCTTTGGTATAAACGCTTCCGGTAGGGTTAGAAGGCGAACAAAGAATAATGGCTTTTGATTTCGGAGTAATAGCTGCTTCCAATTGTGCAGGTGTGATTTTGAAATCCTGTTCGATTCCGGCATATACTTCAACATTTGTTCCATCAGCCAGTTTCACCATTTCAGGATAACTTACCCAATAAGGAGCAGGAATAATCACTTCGTCACCTTTGCTAATAATGGCCAAAAGGACGTTACATACCGATTGTTTAGCACCATTGGAACAAACAATTTGTTCAGGTTTATATTCCAACCCGTTTTCGGATTTCAACTTAGCACAAATAGCATTGCGCAATGCAGGATAACCCGGAACAGGTGAATAGAATGAAAAATTGTTATCCACAGCCTGTTTGGCAGCTTCTTTGATGTGGTCGGGAGTGTAAAAGTCGGGTTCACCCACACTCAGGTTAATCACATCAATTCCCTGAGCCTTCAACTCATTACTTTTTTGCGACATGGCAAGCGTTTCAGAAGGAGAAAGTGCTGCCAAACGATCTGATACTGGAAACATAATAGATTGGTTTTATTGGTTATTACGGGGTGCAAAAGTAATTAAAAAAAGATTAAACCTGCACATTTTTGTATTCATTGTAAATATATACGAGGTCTTAAACAACCTTAGCATTCAATTTGTTCTCGAGCAATTGTTTTGTTGAACGATAACCCAGTTCGAAAATCTCACGTCCTTTATCCACGTCAAATGTTTCGTAATTTCCCATATCAACAGGCTCAATGAGCAAGTCGCAAAGCTCTTTATCATAGAAAATATTGGCTTTGAACATAAAATTGTACGATCGGGTTGCCACATTCAGAATACTTTGCTTGTATTTGTCGGCAACCAGCGGACTGGCATTGATACCTATTATTTTGTCACATTCGCTGCGAATAGTGGACACCGGAAAATTTTTAAGTACACCGCCGTCAACATAATGAACCCCATCTATCACTTTAGGACTGAATAACACCGGAAAACTACAGGATGCCACAATAGGCTCAACCAGTTTTCCGGAAGTAAACGTAACACTTTCTCCTTTATCCAGATTAGTGGCTACTACCCGTAACGGAATTTTGAGTTCTTCAAAGGTTTTGGCACGTAGTTTAGCATTTAAAAAGTTCTGAAAAATATCGGTTCTGAAAAATCCTCCGTCCGGTATACTGATTTTAGTCATATTCCGAAAACTTATTTCTTCAAATAAAACGGCAATTTCATCCGGAGTATAGCCATCGGCGTATAATGCACCAACAACCGCACCGGCACTTACACCCGACATAATATCAGGTTTAATTCCGTGTTCTTCAAGAGCTTTAAGTACACCGGCGTGACAAAGACCTTTGATTCCTCCACCACTTAGTGCAATTCCGATTTGATATGGTTTTTCGTCAAAGATTTTATTTAAGTTCATAGCGCTGAATTTTCATACAAAGATAAATTATTAATAGCAAATCAACGAAAAAACACCCAATTACAAAATAATTTTTATTAAAATCAATAATCCCCATAATTTGATTTATATTTGCAATGACAAACGTTTTTAATGCCGAATTTTTTACCAACCTATTGGAAATCAATAATTATGGATAATTTTCTGATAATTTCGTCCGGCCTTATGATACTTGTCGGTTTGGCAGGTTGCCTGATTTCTAAATTTCCGGGTGCTCCAATAAGCTATTTAGGGCTGGTGGTGCTTAACTACACATCCATTGCCGAATTTTCTTTGCCATTTTTCATTCGTTTTGGGTTGCTTGTTATTATCGTGCAAGGTCTTGATTATCTCATACCTAAGTGGGGTGAGCGTAAATTCGGAGGAAGCAGACACGGAGTTTGGGGAAGTCTGATTGGAATGCTTGCATTCATGTTTTTCGGAATAATTGGTGTTATTTCCGGAGCAATATTGGGTGCATTTGTTGGTGAACTTTTTGCCGGAAAGGAAAGCAATGAAGCCATTCACCATGCAATAAAATCCTTTATTTATTTTATCCTTGGTACTATTCTTCAAGTTATTGCCTGTGGAATTTTCCTCTATTACTACATTGACAACCTGCGATATGTACTTTAAAATAAAATCCTGATAATCTTTCGGTTATCAGGATTTTTTGTTTTAAATCGTATCTAAAAGTTCAGCCAGAGACGCCAGCTTTTGTTCACCGGTTTTCATGTTCTTGAGCATTACTTTGCCTTCATTCATCTCCGTTTCGCCTACAATGGCAACAAACGGAATGCGCTTATTGTCAGCGTAACTCATTTGCTTTTTCATCTTGGCGGGTTCGGGGTAAATCTCGGTATTAATTCCCTTTGCCCGCAGAGCGCTTAGCCACGGCAGACAGTACAACAATTCCTTTTCGCCAAAGCTTACAAACAAAATCTGCGTTTGTTCCTGAGAAGTTTCAGGATAAAGATTCAGCTGGTTCAGCACATCGTAAATACGGTCGGCACCAAACGAAATGCCCACACCCGAAACGCCTTCCATGCCAAAAACACCAGTCAGGTTGTCGTAGCGACCGCCACCGGTTATGCTTCCAATCTCGACATCCAATGCTTTCACTTCGAAGATTGCACCGGTATAGTAATTCAGTCCGCGTGCCAGCGTCAAATCCAGTTCGATTTTAGTTTCAACCTTCATGGCTTCACACAGTCCGAAGATAGTTTCAAGTTCCGAAACGCCTTTCAAACCCACTTCCGAAGAAG
>JBAXPM010000012.1:0-58737 GCA_037132235.1 Paludibacter sp. | reverse complement strand
GGAGAAAAATGCAAAATTGGGTTTTACTTCAATCAAATATAATTTTCCGGATAATAGGCATTATATAAGTTGAAGTGTTATTCTTTTTTCTCAGTTTTTATTAAATTTATCTTCGACCCCCAAACCCCCAAATGGGGGCTTTAAGACGTAGTTTTTGTTTTTTTTGATTGATGTAAAAAGTCCCCTAATTTCACTCCTAAGCCCCCATTTGGGGGTTTGGGGGTCAACTTATATAAACTCTAATGAATATTTTAAATATCAGCAAATTTCAGATGATAACCTAAAAAAAATTACTGTTCAGGATTTTGTAAATCTTAAAGCGATTAAAGCAGCTGCCAATAATTCAATGCTTACAGATAAAAATATCATTTACAGAGATAAGGAAACTGGTAATGATTATGCACTGGTTACACCCACTAAAAAGAATTATTATACTGTTGATGGTGGCTCTGGAGGACAACTGACATTAATAAATAAATTCAGATCATTCGTTGAAGATTCAACCAATGAGCCAAACGAATTGATTTTGAAGATTCAACCCGCACAAATGCAGGTTTATAACTTTACAGTTCCGTGGTTTTGGGATAATAGTGGTTTTCCGGCGTATCCGCAGGTAATGACTCAAGTACCGATAAGTAGCAACGAATATGGAGTTAGAGAAGTTAATTTTGGACTAAAGCATAATATTGAAACGGGAATAAAAAACATTAATAGAAATAATTTTCTTGAGGTTTCCATTTTTAAAGGAAAACAAGAAATGTATGTTACAAAACAAGAAGTTTTAAATTTAGAAGTGTGGAAAGACCTACCAATAAGTATTTATTATCCGTTGTCAATTACAGATAATTGTCCGGATTTAGGTAAATTAGGTGTAACCGGTAATGATTACACCAAATTTGAAGCCTGGAAATACTTCTTTTTTGATTTATGGCCATTAAAAACAATGAAAATCACAGGTCCTTATGGAATTGTTCACGATTATCATAATAGGCGGATTTTGGATTCAAGCAAAGTTGTTATTTTTACTATGGTGGATAGCCCTGATATGACAGCAAATAAGATTTTCATGATTAAAAACAAAAAATACATGCCAATTTCATTGGAGCGACAAATATCCATTAATTCAAAAAAAACTGTAACCGGAAGATTTTACGCTATGCAACTTGCTCAGTGACTTTCAGTTTCTTAAACACATGATCAATTACTTTGGTATTCAATTTATCAATTGGCGTAAAATCTTTTTTGATATAACCGTCCGTAATTCGATGGGCGGAAACATGATTCAGTGCAAATCCGACTAATTCGGTCGAAGCACCGCAATCATTTTGTGCTATTGTTGCCCACGAGTGACGAAAGGTGTATGTAGTGATATTTTCTTTTACTTTTGCTATTGTTGCAACTTCTTTTAAACCCATATCAATGGCTTTCAAAAAGTTGTTTTCAGTATTTATCTGGTCAGAAAACGAAAAGAGCTTATTTGCGCCCTTGTATTTGTCAAATAAGGGCAATATGCATTTTGGAATTGATATTTCCATTTTCGCACTCTTACCACGCTTTGCTTCGACTTTATGCCTGATGTAATAGAGTTTGTTTCCTACTCTACAGGTTTTATCCATATAATACAAATCAGCTACATTTATACCGGCCAAACAAAAAATAAGCATTGCCACATCTTGTGCCAATGGTGTTTTTACATCTAATTTTGCTTTTGATACATCGGCAGTAAATAATTTCAACAATGTGCGTTGATTGACTGCACGCTTCTCAGCCAAATTGTTTTTTGGTATTTTCACCCGCATAAAGGGCAAGTTTTTAATACGAATGTTGTCGCGATCATAATCGTTATACTCTAAAAGACCCGCTGAGAAAACAGTCGAAATACACAAAGGATATAGATTTTTTGCTCGTGCAGTGTCTTTGAGTGATTCAATCCACTCATTAATCAGCTTAGACGTAATTTCCGAAAAATTCAATTTATCTTTACCACAAAATCGTATCAAACTGTTTATTGCACAAGTATAGTTTTGTGCAGGATTTTCCCGACCAGCATTTATCATTTTGTTTGTAAAACCCTTGAAGAAATCAGTAAATGAGATTTCTTCACTTTCAACTTTCAAAAATTCAACAACCTCTTTAACTGTCCAGTTTTCGGTATCGTGTTTATTCAGTCTGTCGAAATACTTCTTGATGATTGGGGCAATTTCTGTTATCACAAAAAAATCCTTAATCTTATTCCCTGAAATCTGATTTGCCGAAACAACATAGCTCGTACTGATATATGCTGGCTTTTGGTTTTGAATTACTCGGATATAAACCTTGGCATATCCATCTTCTTTTAAACTCCTAATACATGGTTCAAATGTTAGCATTTTTGTAAGATATTTGTAAGTGAGTACTTTTTTGTAAGTCATTTGTAAGTGAAAACGGTCTTTTTCGCCTTCTTGTAGTTAAAAAACAGGATTCAACTGTCGTCAATTTTGTAAGTCATTTGTAAGTGGCTACTTTTGGAAATGTGAATAATTGTCATTTATATCTTCTTTGAAGTACCTAAAACTTGGTTGAAATGTCGTCATTTTTGTAAGTCATTTGTAAGTGAGCCCATTTTTGTAAGTTATTTGTAAGTGAAAACCGTCATTTTAGGAGTTTTTTTGCCAATTTTGCCATTTTTGCACACGAAAAAAGGCGACTGTAATTAACTTACAATCGCCTTAAAGTGCTGATTTTCATGCGGAAGCTACGAGATTCGAACTCGTGGTACGGTTGCCCGTACGTCAGTTTAGCAAACTGGTGGTTTCAGCCACTCACCCAAACTTCCAAACTTCGCTTTAGCGGGTGCAAATATAACAAAGAGTTTTCGATTATCAAAACCAATTCTTCATTTACCATTTACCATTTACCATTTACCATTTTATTTTGCGTTGATTTTCTGTGATTTACATAATTTTAGCTGAAATAAATTTTTCTCATTCGTTTTATTTAAAAACTAATCTGTATTTTTGTTTCTGTATTTAACCACAAATTAGCTGCTATATGGCAAAAAAGAAAAAGAAAAGATCAGGTTTGAGCAAGATTATAAAGTGGGCAGTTGCCATGGCATTGCTGGTGGTTGTTTATGGAGTCTATATCCTTTTTGCACCCAACTTTTCACCCAAAGCGGATGAAAAATCCTTTCTGTGTATTCCCGATAACAGCACTTTCGAAGATGTAGCCCTGCTGCTTCAGCAAAAAGCCGAAGTGCATAACATGGTTTCATTCCGACAAGTGGCATCGGTATTGCATTATGGTGTCAAAATACGTTCCGGTAGGTACGAGATAAAGTCAGGGATGAACAACTTCAACTTAATCCGTGCATTGCGAAGTGGACGCCAAACGCCTGTAAAACTGACTTTCAATAATATCCGCACCAAAGAGCAACTGGCTGCGCGACTGAGTACTCAATTGATGGCTGATTCGGTTTCCATACTGAAACTGATGAACGATACGGCTTTTCTTTCACGCTACGGCTTAACGCCCAATACTTCTATTTCGCTGTTTATTCCCAATACCTACGAAGTTTTCTGGAACCTGAATGCCGAACAGCTTTTTGAACGGATGAACAAGGAATATAGTAATTTTTGGAACGATGAGCGAAAAGCCAAGGCAGCTGCTATCCCGATGACTCCGGTCCAGGTAAGCACGCTGGCTTCGATTGTGGAAGAGGAAACGAATAACCGTACCGACCGACCAAAGGTTGCCGGATTATATATTAATCGCCTGAAAAAAGATATGCCGCTGCAGGCCGACCCAACGCTAAAATTTGCCGTGGGAGATTTCAGCCTGAAACGTATCACGATTAAACAAATCCTTCAGATTTCGTCCTACAATACCTATCGAAACCACGGATTACCACCCGGACCTATTCGTGTGTCTTCTGAAAGTGGAATTGACGCGGTACTTAATTATGCTCATCACAACTACATTTACATGTGCGCTTCCGAAACGCTGAATGGTGAGCATAAATTTGCCGCTGATTGGGCTACTCATCAGGCCAATGCGAAGAAGTATCAGCAGAAACTGAATGACCTGAATATACACTAACAAAAAACTCCGTTTCATGCGGAGTTTTTTGTTAGATATAATTGACTTCGGGATGAAGGTCTATCCCGAATCTCTTATTAACGGATTGTTGAATCTGCTCAGCCAGATAAACTATTTCAGCTCCGGTAGCCCCGCCGCGGTTCACCAGTACCAACGCTTGTTTGTCGTGAACACCGGCATTACCAATGCTTTTCCCTTTCCAGCCGCATTGGTCAATGAGCCAGCCGGCTGGAACTTTTTCTTCGGCTTCTGAAACATAATAATGCGGCATTTGTGGATATTCTGATTGCAAAGCAAGGAACTTCTCTTTCGTTACAACCGGATTCATAAAGAAGCTACCTGCATTTCCAGCTGATTTCGGGTCAGGTAATTTGCTTTCACGAATAGCAATAATGGTTTGGCGAATGTTCTTCAGATTCACTTCGCCATTTTTCTTCACTTCTTCTTCCAAATGTTGGTAGTTTAGATTGAATTCGGGTTGTTTCTGTAGCTCAAAAACCACTGAAGTAACAATATATTTGCCTTTTAATGAACTTTTAAAAACGCTTTCGCGGTAAGCATACCTGCATTCAGCAGTTGAAAACTCACGTTCATTACCGCTTGCTGTTTCAACAGTATTTACTGTTCGAATCACATCCTGTACTTCTACGCCGTAGGCTCCTATATTCTGAACTGCCGATGCACCTACTTCACCAGGAATAAGTGACAGATTTTCAATGCCACCCAATCCTTTTTCGACACAAAAAGCCACAAAATCATCCCAGACTACTCCCGAACCAACTTCCAACTGAACTGAACCGGCAGTTTCGCTTATTTTAGTAATTGATTTAATAGCTGAATGAAGTATAACTCCTTTAAAATCTGTCAGAAACAACAGGTTGCTGCCACTGCCAACATGCAGAATCGGGTTTGATTTTGCCGGTTCGGTTTTTAAAATATCCTGTAATTCCGCAACCGAATCGTATTCAATAACGTAATCAGCTTTAGCATCAATGCCAAAGGTATTGAAGGGCAGGAGAGAGGCGTTTGGGGTTATTTTCATAGCTGTGAATCTACAAATTCTATTATTTCCTGTTTATTATCCGGATGAAACCAATGAATTTCTTTATCGCGGTTAAACCAGGTCAGTTGCCGTTTGGCATAACGGCGCGAATCCTGTTTTATCATATTCACTGCAAAATCAAGTGACCAGTTACCATCCATATATTCGTAAAGTTCCTTATAACCAACGGTATTCAGCGTATTTAATTGCCGGTGTTCGTAAAACTTCTCAGCTTCATGAAGCAGTCCTTCGGCCATCATTTCGTCCACACGGTTGTTTATCCGCTCGTAAAGCTCTTCACGTGATCGGTTCAATCCTATTTTCAGAATATTGAACGGACGTTCTTTCCGTTTTCCTGTGCGAATATCCGAGAAAGGTTTTCCTGTAATGCTGCATATCTCCAGCGCATGCAAAACCCGCTTGTGATTTTGTAAGTCAACTTCTTCGTAATGTTTCGGGTCAAGTCGTTTCAATTCTTCCTGAATGTAATTTAATCCTTTATCAGCATAAGTATCCAGCCAATATTGCCTTGTTTCAGCATTCACATTCGGTATGTCATCAATCCCATTGCAAATAGCGTCGATATACATCATCGAACCTCCAACGAGCATTAAAACCCTGTGACTTTGAAAAAGTTCCCCGAACAGTTTCATGGCATCTAATTCGTATTGCCCCGCACTGTAATCATCTAATATGGAATGTGAACCGATGAAATAATGCTTTACCCTGCTTAGCTGTTGCTCTGTCGGAGCAGCCGTTCCAATCTTCAGTTCCCGGTAAAATTGCCTTGAATCCGACGATACAATCGGGCAGCCGAAGCGTTCAGCTAATCGTAAGCTGATATTCGTTTTTCCAACTCCTGTTGGGCCCAAAAGTACTAATAAAGTCGGATTGTTTTCCATTTGCTATCTAATAAAAAAGACAGAAAATAAAAAGGATATTTTCTGTCTTTCAATATGTTGTGGCTTTTTATCAGAATTTGGGGTCTTCAGAAAATAAACTACTATCGTCAAAATTCATTTCGCCAAATCCTTCTTCATCAAGTTCATCGAGTTCAAAATCTTCATCACCGTAAAAGTTCTCGTCCAACACTGTTTTTGTGACTGTAATCGTTGTATCTTCTTCCAATAACTGAATCGGCGGATTTCCTTCCATGGTCAGACAAATTGGTTTTTCCTGAGATTTTCTTGGTATAATTTCTGTCAGTTCCATGAAAAATACTCTTTCACTTATGTTGTCAAACACGTAAATCAACTTTTGATTTTCATCGCTGATAAGTTCATCAAGTTTGGTTTTATCCATCACCAGATTATCATATTCAGAACTTGATTCCATCTCAACCAACGTAATCTCCTGGCCCTTTTCCCAGTCATCTGAACAGATAAAAAATGATGTCATCTGATTCTTTTCATAACCCACAGAATCAAGAATGATATCATGCAAATCAAAAAAAGTAGCTTCTGAATCTATCGCTATTTCTCTGACAAAAGTGTCAACCTCATCGGATAGTATTGTAAATTTATAAACCATGTGTTTTTGTTTGTAATTCGGGTGTAAAAATACAATATTATTTCCTATTTACATAGGTTTTTTTGAAAGATATTGTACAAAAAAAGCTCCTTTTTTGTAAAGCAGCTTGTTGTTGAAAAAAATATAGTTTTTTTAATCAGATTGAATTTTGTGATTAGCATTTAAGCTTTTCTTCAATTTCCTTTACGCTTATTCGGAAATTTTTATCACAATCCATCAAGTCGTTCACTATTTTACATGCATGTAGAACTGTGGCATGATCTCGTTGACCAATGGTATTGCCGATTGTGGATAATGAGCTTTTGGTAAGCTGTTTTGATAAATACATGGCAATCTGACGTGCCTGAACAACTTCACGCTTTCTGCTTTTAGTTGAAATTGCATCTACAGAAAGTGAAAAATAATCACAAACCACATCACGGATTTTCTCAACTGTATTTACCTTTTTCGTTATATTTACAATTCTGCTGATAACTTTTTCAGCCAAGGCTACATCAATAGAAATGTCAACCAGTGTAGAATGGGCAAGCAACGAAGCTAAAACACCTTCCAGATCGCGTACATTATCAGTTACATGTTCGGCAATGAAGTCAACTACTTCCTCCGGAATTTCAAGTCCATCACGGTAAATTTTGCTTTCCAGAATGGATTTTCGTAAATCAAAATCCGGTTTTTCAATTTCAGCCGATAAACCCCATTTAAAACGGGTAAGCAAGCGTTGTTCCAACCCAACCATCACAACCGGTGATTTGTCGGAAGTTAGAATTAACTGTTTGCCGGATTGATGCAAGTGGTTGAAAATATGAAAGAATGTGTTTTGGGTACCGGTCTTACCAGCAAACTCTTGAATATCATCAATAATTAATACATCAATAGTCTGATAGAAATTCAGAAAATCATTCTGAGAATTACTTCGAACAGAATCTGTGTATTGAATCTGGAATGTATTGGCAGGAACGTATAAAACTCTTTTTTCAGGATGTAATTGTTTTACAGTAACTCCGATTGCATTAGCAAGGTGCGTTTTACCAACGCCGGATTGACCATAAATAAACAAAGGATTAAATATGTTTTTGCCCGGTTCATTACCGATACTCATTCCGGCAGTTCGAGCCAGTTTGTTGCTTTTCCCTTCAATCAGATTATTGAAATTATACGCTGGATTGAGTTGTGGGTCAATTTCAGGTAATTGAGGTTTGTTATATGGGCTTATATAATTTGATACGTTTGAAACAGATTTTGGTTTATGTTCACCATTACTGGGTATCTGAGTTCCTTTTCCTGAAGATTTGTCAATTAAAACACGATATTCAAGCCGTGTACCAACACCAACCTCACGGTATAGTGTCATTCTTAATAAATCGATGTATTTTTCTTCGATATATTCAACAAAAAACTGGCTGGGAACCTGTAATACAAATATCTTGTTCTCGTATTTAAGGGGAACTATGGGTGCGAACCATGTATTAAACGATGCTTCGCTAATATTATCCTTTATTACATTGAGACAACTGCTCCAAAATTGTTCGTGATTTTTCAACATCGCAAAAAAAATAACTTCAAATAAATAGAAATGGTTAAAATAAAGGAAATAAATAGTTCTCGGGAAACGACTCTTTCGGAGGCTAATTTCAGCACTACAAAATTCAAAAATAATTATTACATAAAAAAATCAGTTTTTTTTTCACGATTTTGAATATAACTCAATGTTTTTATAATCAGCTTGTTATGATTTTCCGCTGATTTTCAGTATGTTATTTGTTATGATTTTGTAATATAGTTGATTATAAAGCGATTGACAATTTGTAAGCAATCTACAATATTTTCAAGATAAAAAAGCCGAAACGCTTATTTTTGAAAGGTTTCGGCCTTGTAATACTTTAAATTGAAATTTTTTTGTTCTGTTTCGCTATTTAGAATATATTTAAATAAGCGACTTATTTTTTGTTATTTCCAAAAAGAGAAAAATGGACGTAATTTTTAGGATTTTTCTGTAAATCGATAAGTAATTTATCGGCGCTGGAAGCTGTGTTTGATAAGTTGATATACAGATCTTTATTGTTTACGAGCATACCTAATGTGCCGTCACCATTATTAATTTTATCAGTTATTAAATTAAGATTTGCAATGGTATGATTTATACTTGCTATAGTAGCTTCTAAATCGATTTTCTTAAGGTTCCCACTAATTTGTTTAAAGTCGGAAGTTAAACCATTTACATTGCCCAGTATTTTAGGCATATCATTGTTCATCATCTTCTTTAATTGTGATGAACTTACGGCAAGATCGGCAGTGGTATGCTCAATTGAACTCAGACTTTTAGTCAGATTTTTATTTTCTACGAGCATTCGTACAGAACGTAATAATGAATCGGCCTGAGTAGCTATGTTATCTATTTTAGGCATTAAATCGCCTGAGAGTTGAGCCATCATACCAATTTCTACTTTCGATTCTATTGTGTCACCTGGAGTGTGCATGGCTTGTGTTGCAATTATAGGATCGAAGACCAATTGAATGGCTTTTCCTCCCATCAGGCCTTCATCATAAAGCAGTATTTGAGTACCTTTTGGTAATTTAATATCTTTTGAAACCGAAACCTTAATAACAAACGCTTCTTTTTTAGTAAAGTCGTATTTTACCTGTTCAACCTGTCCTACTTTAAATCCCTTGACATATACCGGACTTGATGGAACAAGACCTCCTATGTTTTCATACCGTGCATAGAAGTAATTTTTTGATGAAAAGATGTCAGTTCCTTTCAGGAAATTCATGCCGAAATATAATACCAAAATAGCCGCTACAGCCATTATTCCAACTTTTACTTCTCTTGTAAAATAATTTTTTTTCATTTTTTTATTGTGTTTTATCGGGTGCTTTTATGTTACCCAACTATTTAATAAATTTTGAAAGTTCCTTGTTCGTCATTTTTTTATTGTCTACAAACCCGATTATAAAAGCTTTGGGGAATTTATTATGTATTTTTTTTCTGAGAGTTTCTATTTTTGAATAATCAGTTTCTGAACCAACAGTATATTTATATAAACCGTTTTCGATATAATACTCCACATTTGATAAACCTTTAAAATCTACTGAACTATGTTTTATAACCTTATTTGAAGCAAAAAGTTGTAATTTGAAAACTGGTAGGGCTGAAATATTTCTTTTTTCAGCATTTTTGCTAATCAGAACAGGTTTTATTGACGAAACATCTACTAAGGTATCAATAACAGGTTTATTATTTGGCTTATTTGTTGTTTTTACAATCGGTTCAGGTTTTGTTTTCTCAACATTAGTTTTTGTTGGTACGTTTATAACTGGGTTTTGTGGTTTTATTGAGTCTGTTTTTTCTTTTGCGTTATTAGAAGATTCTTTTTTCTCAATTTTGTTGACGTTAATTATTTGACGACCGGATTTCTTGTCATGAGCGCGTTTGTAATCAACAAAAGCATTAAAAATAGCTGTTGCCAGTTCTTTTTGCCCGTCCGAGGAGATTAGATATCGTTCTTCAGAAGGATTTGAAATAAAACCAAGTTCTACCAAAACGCTTGGACAGGCTGAACGATGTAAAACCCAAAAACCGGCCTGACGAACTCCACGGTCTAACCTTCCACAGTATTTATGAAATTGTTTCTGAATGACAGACGCAAAATCAACACTTCGGTCGATATATTTATCCTGCATAAATTCGAACATGATGTACGAATCAACAGAATTCGGGTCAAATCCATGATATTTGGTTTTGTAGTCTTCCTCAAGAGTGATAACGGAGTTTTCACGCATTGCAACATCCAGATTGGCTTTTGTTTTGGCTAACCCGAGCGTGTAACTTTCTGCTCCATAGGCAGATGAGCCTGGAGATGAATTGGTGTGAACACAAATAAACAGGTCGGCATGATGATCATTAACAACATTGGCACGCTCCTGTAGCGTAAGATATACATCTGTTTTTCGGGTATATACCACTTTTACATCCCTGAAATTTTGTTCGATTATATTTCCAAGAATCAGCGTAACGGCAAGATTAATGTCTTTTTCACGGTTGTTTAAAGTTTTTGCACCGGGGTCATGTCCACCATGACCTGCATCCAGAACAACTGTAAATCTTGTATCCTGAGCATTAACTGTCAGCGACAGAAAGAGACCAAGAATTAAAATAAAGGATTGAAATACAGAAAAACAGTTCTTCACGAATCTAATATTTTGAATGATTGCAATGATTAAGTCTGACTTAAATTTTTGTGCAAAAGTAATTATTTTATACTGTTTTTAATGCGAAACAAAGGAGTAAATTTTGAAATTATTCATAAAAAAAAGAGATATGTAAATTAGGCTGTCTTTTTTTGATTAAATTTGCAACTTATTTATTCAATGCAATAAACCTGCCGGATGCAAATCTGTAACCAATTATATTTCAGTAAATCTCCCCTGATATTGGTATTCTTTTTCTGGTTAGCTATACCTTATTCAGGGCTTAGCCAGACTAAAGTTGCATCTCCAAAACCTATTGAAAAATCAGCTAAGATTGATTCCATATCCCAAAAGAAAGATTCCACAATTGAAACAACCAAACCAAAATCAAATAAAATTGATGCTGAAATAGTTTATAGCGCACAGGATTCCATCGTTTTTTTGGGCAATGGTACCGGCTTTTTGTATGGGAAAAGTGATATTAAATATAAAAATATCAATCTGAAATCAGAATTTGTTCGTGTGAAAATGGATAGTAGTACTGTTTATGCTACCGGAAAAACAGACAGTTTAGGAAAAAAGATAGGTGAGCCAGTCTTTACAGAAAATAAAACAGAATATAATTCCCGTGAACTGACATACAATTTGAAAACCAGAAAAGGTTATATACGTCAGGCAGTTACAAAACAAGGTGAAGGCTACGTTATCAGTGATAAAACCAAAAAATCTACCACTGATATTCTCTGTATGACTGACGGAAAATATACCACATGCGATAATCACGAACATCCCGATTTTTATCTCGATCTGACCCGGGGGAAAGTCAAGCCCGGAGGCTATATTGTAGCTGGCCCGGCATATCTTGTGGTAGAAGATGTGCCATTACCTATTGCACTGCCTTTTGGATTTTTCCCTTTTACTGATAAATATTCATCTGGAATTTTGATGCCAACCTTTCAGGATGAACTGACACGAGGTTTTGGTTTAACAAACGGCGGATATTATTTTGCTATTAATGATTACGCTGACCTGGAATTGCGTGGCGATATTTATACCAAAGGGACGTGGGCATTATCTGCAAGTTCAGGTTATATGAAAAGATATAAATTCAGAGGAAATTTCAATATCAGCTACCGTCAGGATGTGATTGGAGAAAAGGAAATACCTTCAACTTATAGTACTTCAAATAATTTAAGTATCAGATGGTCGCATTCTCAGGATTCAAAAGCAAATCCATTTTTTAACTTTTCGTCAAGTGTAAATTTTTCGACCAGTGGTTACAACAGAAGCAATATCAACAGTTATTACAATCCGGCACTAAATTCAGAAAATACCAAAAGTTCGAGTGTTTCATTTACACAAAGATTTCCTGAAAGTCCTTTCAGCATATCAGGAAGTATGTTGATAAACCAACGCACAAAGGATTCGACTATTAGCATGTCTTTGCCAAATGTCAATATCTCGATGAGCAGGATTTATCCTTTTAAAAGAAAAGATGCTATTGGTAAAGAACGTTGGTATGAAAAGATTTCAATGTCGTATTCCGGCTCTTTATCAAATAGTATTGAGACCAAAGAGAACCGATTATTATCATCATCTTTTGTACGCGATTGGCGAAACGGAATGAGACACAGCATTCCAATTAGTGCTACTTTTGATTTGTTTAAATATATAAATATCTCACCTTCTGTGAATTACAATGAACGCTGGTACCTGTCATCCATAAACAGATCATGGGACAAAACTAATCAAAAAGTAAAAACTGACACCGTGGCAGGATTTAACAGGGTTTATGATTTTAATATGGGTATTTCGGCATCAACCACATTATATGGATTTTACCAACCAATTCGTTCACTTTTCGGTGATAAAATTGACCGTATCCGACATGTCATGAAACCATCGTTAGGTTTTAGTTATATGCCCGATTTTGGGGAATCAATGTGGGGATATTACGGAACGTATGTTCAATCAATAAGAGATGCATCAAACCCGCTTGTTTTTCATGATCAGGTGGTTCAGTATTCACATTATGAAAATAGTTTATTTGGAACACCGGGAGCAGGAAAGTCTGGAAATCTAAATTTCTCTTTGAGTAATAATGTTGAAATGAAAGTTAAAAACGATAAAGATACAACCGGAACAAAACCATTCAACATCATTAGTCTGATTGATAATTTTACAGTAGGAAGTTCATACAATATGGCCGCAGATTCAATGCAATGGTCGTTGTTTAATACTAATCTTCGAATCAAATTAGGTAAAAATTACACATTGAGCCTTAGTGGTGCTTTCGATCCATATATGTACGGATTAAACAGTGGCGGTTATCCGGTTAGAATTAATAAACTTCGTTGGGCAAATGGTGGATTCCCTCGTTTTATGGGAACAAGTACTTCGTATAGCTACACTTTTAATAACGATACTTTTAAAAAGAAATCAACCACCCCAAAAAAGAATACTACCGGTAATCAGGACAATAAAATCCCTACCAAAGATGATTCTAATACTTCAAATTTACAGGGAAATACTTCTTCTCAGAATCAGGAGAGTAAACAGGAAAAACCAATTGATGGATATCAGAAAATTGCGATTCCCTGGAGTGTTAGTTTCAGCTATTCAATTCTTTATGCAAATACCAATGTGTTTGATAAATCAAAGATGGAATATGAAATGGGATTTACACATAACTTGAGTGTTTCGGGAAATATTTCATTAACAACTAACTGGCGTATTTCAGCCAACTCGACATACGATTTTAAAGCCAATCAATTTACATATACTAATGTAAGTGTTAACCGGAGTCTGCATTGCTGGAATATGTCGGCAAGTATTGTCCCTTTTGGACCGTTTAGATCATATAATTTTCATATTGGTGTCAATGCCAGTATGTTGCAGGATTTGAAGTATGATAAACAAAGTGGTTATGGCACAACACCAATCACATGGTATTAAAAATGAGATAATTAACACAGATTATTGAACAATTAGATTGAAAAAACAATTATAGAGTATTTAAAACAGAATATAAATTTTTAAAACCCGATAAAAAATGAAAATTACAGCAAACAAATCAGTTTCGGCAGAGTACGAATTGTACGTAGATGGCGAAGTAGAAGGAGAATTGGAATTAATGGAAAAAGCTACTGAGCAACAACCATTGAGTTTTATTTATGGAGTTGGCATGATGCTTCCAAAATTCGAAGAAAATCTCTTTGGGATGCAGGTAGGAGACAAATTTGATTTTGTAATCAACAATGAAGATGCATACGGACCTTACGACGACGAAAGTGTGTTGGACCTGGATCGTGCTATTTTTGAAGTTGATGGAAAGTTAGACGAAGAAATGATTTTCGAAGGTAATGTAGTGCCTTTGATGGATGGGGACGGAAACCGTATTAATGCTCACGTTGTGAGCATTTCCGATACGCATGTAAAAGTTGACCTGAATCACCCGCTAGCAGGTGAAAATCTTCACTTTAAAGGTTCAGTGCTTGAAGTTCGTGAAGCCAGTGAAAAAGAATTAGCTGCTATTATGGGCGGTGGTTGCGGCTGTGGAAGCGGCGGTTGCGGTTCCGGATGTGGTGATAACGAATGTGGTTCTGAAGAAGAAATGGCTGATAGTTGTGGTTGCGGAAGTGGTTGCGGCTGTAATTAAAAGAAAAACTAATATGTATTAACTCGATGGATATCAAATGGTTTCATGCCGTTTGATGTCCATTTTGTTTTAATTTCATATCGAATTTAAAACTTTTTAATAACTTTGTAGCGAAAGTTACATACAAAAATTATTATCCTAACATCTCAGAACTCAAAGAAATATGTCAAATACACTTGGAAAATTGTTTACTTTCACTTCGTTTGGTGAATCTCATGGTAAGGGAATTGGTGGAATTGTGGATGGTTGCCCACCGGGAATTGAGTTGAACGAAGAGTTTATTCAAAATGAGTTAAATCGTCGTCGTCCGGGACAATCGGCCATTTCAACACCTCGAAAAGAGGGAGATAAAGTTGAGTTTCTGTCGGGTGTTTTCGAGGGAAAAACAACCGGTACTCCCATAGCTTTTATTATCTGGAATGAAAATCAACACAGTTCGGATTACGACCATTTAAAAGAAATATACCGTCCCTCGCATGCCGATTATACTTACCAACAGAAATATGGTATTCGTGACCATAGAGGAGGAGGTCGCAGTTCAGCACGTGAAACAGCTTCGCGTGTTGTTGCCGGTGCTATTGCAAAGCTCGCATTGAAGAAACATGGAGTTGAAATTACTGCTTTTACTTCTCAGGTTGGACATATTGCCATGACACAAACTTTCGAAACTGCCGATTTGTCACAGATTGAAAACAATATTGTTCGTTGCCCACAGCAGGAAGTAGCTGAACAAATGATTCAATATATTGCCGATCTCAAAAAAGAGGGCGATTCAATTGGTGGTATTATTTCTTGTGTTATTAAAGGTGTTCCTGTTGGTTTAGGCGAACCTATTTTTGATAAGCTACAGTCACGATTGGCGCAATCTATGCTCAGTATTAATGCAACTCACGGTTTTGATTACGGACGTGGTTTTGATGGAGTTGGTCTTAAGGGTTCAGAGATGAATGATTCTTTTGTGAAAAATGGCGGCAAAGTCAGTACTAAAACTAATAATTCAGGTGGTATTCAGGGTGGAATCAGTAATGGACAGGATATTTATTTCCGGGTGTTATTCAAACCCGTTGCTACTATCTCGAAAAAACAAAATACACTTGATATTCATACCAACGAAGTAGAACTGGAAGCAAAAGGACGTCATGACCCTTGCGTTTTGCCCCGTGCTGTACCAATAGTAGAAGCTATGGCGGCTATGACATTGCTGGATTTGTATCTTACTCAGATTTGAGAACAATAAATATCTATAATAACACAATTGAAGTGAGTAATTCAGAACATTGGGCAATAATAATAAATCCTAAATCTGGAAAAAGGAATTTCAGACAACAGCAAAAATATCTTTTTCTGATGTTGAAACATGCCGGTATTCAGTTCGATTATCGCTTGACCAAATTTGCCGGGCATGCATCAAAAATTGCACGAAATTTTGCAGAGAAAAACTATCAAAATTTCATTGTGATGGGTGGTGATGGTACTATGAGTGAGGTAATAAACGGAATTTTCAGTGCCAAAATTGAAAATACATCACAATTGAAAATTGCCTTAATTCCACGAGGAACCGGTAATGATTGGGGTCGGTTTTGGGGCTTAACCCGTGACTATAAAAAATCTATTGATATCTTTTTTAATGCAAAGTTACAGCCTATTGATATCGGGAAAGTGGAATACGATATGGAAGGTGTGAAAGAGTCGCATTATTTTATCAACTCAATTGGATTAGGGCTTGATGCGGCTGTTGTGAATCTGACTCACCGTTTGAAAGAAATCTTTGGCAGTCATTCATTTATGTATACTATCGCACTTCTGGGAGCTGTTTTTACCTATAAACCTCATAAAGTGAGGCTTTTCTCAGACGAAAAAAATCTAGCAGAAAGTATGTTCACCATGAATGTGGCTAACGGTTGTTTCAGTGGTGGAGGTATGAAGCAAAACCCAAATGCTGTCCCGTATGATGGTTTGCTCGATGTGATGATGGCAAAAAAACCGACTTTTGTGGATATTCTTACTGCTTTGTTGCGATTATTTAATGGTAAACTGCTCGAACATCCGGTTATTGAATCATTTCGAACAAAAGATCTTATGGTACAATGTGATAAAACCGCATTAATGGAAGCTGATGGAATCATAGTAAATGGGTTCTCACCTTATAAAATCAGCATAATTCCGAATGCAATTCAAATGATTGTGCCTTAGTATCATTCTAACTACTCAAAAAAAGTATGGAAGAAGTGGTTTTATAAGTTCCTAACAAACTTTTCAGCTTCAACGATTACATCCAATTTCCCGACATCCAACATTTTATAATTATCAGGAATATAACCATTTATAGTTTGTGTGGCAGCATTTTTCAGATAGAAATCCATAATTGGAAATTTAGTATCCATTTCGGGCATCAGTTCAAAAACTTTTGGTGAAAGAATCTGAATGCCTGAAAATGCTAATTTGTTGTAATGTTCGGTATTTATCAGATTTGCAGGTTTTGTTTCACTGGTCTTTTCATTTATCCAGCCAGCCAACTTCAAATTTTCATTAAAAAGTAAGTAACGAAACGTGTCGCGCTTACTTACTACCAATGTAGCCAATGAATTGGCATGTAAATGTTGATTAAAAAGTGCAGTCAAATCTACATTCGACAGAATATCTACATTATGCACCAGGAAAGGCTTTCCGTCATCGAAAAACCATGCCGCTTTGCGAATTCCGCCACCTGTATCCAATAATTCATTACGCTCATCTGATACTTCAATACGAATGTCAAAGTTGTTATTAGCTTTCAGGAAATCAATAATCTGTTCAGGAAAATGATGAACATTGATAATAATTTCATCGAAACCGCTGGTTTTAAGTTTCAGAATAACATGCTCCAAAAGTGGTTTTCCGGCAATTGGAACTAATGCTTTCGGTAAATTGTCTGTAAGTGGTTTTAGTCTTGTGCCAAGCCCTGCGGCGAATATCATTGCTTTCATCGACATGGAAATTTTTGTTCAATGTTTTGTTCTCGATGGATAAGTTGCACATCCACACCAAATTTCATGCTTATGTGTTCAGCAATTCTCTGCGCAGAATAAACTGAACGATGCTGTCCACCTGTACAACCGAAACAAATCATTAAATCCGTAAAACCTCTTTCAATGTATTTTACAATAGCAACATCGGTCAAATTAGTTGCATTCTCCAAAAATTCGGTAATTTCTCCATCCTCTTCCAAAAACTTTTTTACAGGTTCATCCAATCCTGTAATTTTCATATATTCTCTATATTTCCCGGGGTTATTTATTGACC
The DNA here is from genome assembly GCA_037132235.1 of Paludibacter sp. Classification (GTDB taxonomy): domain Bacteria; phylum Bacteroidota; class Bacteroidia; order Bacteroidales; family Paludibacteraceae; genus Paludibacter. The sequence goes on along the minus strand of JBAXPM010000012.1, from coordinate 40,960 downwards.
GACAATCGAATACAAATCCGCCACCATTCCCGGTTGTATCTTCAGGTATTCCTTTTCGGTAGGAGAAACTATAAATTTTTACGAGCAAAGTCTCGCGGCCATCCTTTTTTTTGTTGAATTGCTCCAATTCAGTCATTTGTTTCAGAACATTTACAAAATATGGATATTCTGAAAAATCAGTTGATAGTATTTGTTTAAGATTTTCAATAGCAAATGGAATACTTTCCAGAAAATGTTGTTTCCGCTCAATATAGCCTCTGAATCCGTATGCACCTAAAACCTGCAAAGTTCTGAATAACACAAAATGTCGTAACTGCTCACGAAATTCCAATTCGTTTACAGGCATAAAATTATTTAAAGATTGAAAATAAACTTTTAGTAGTTCCTCACGTATCTTATCGTTAAAATTGGCTTTAGCCTGCCAAAGGAATGAAGCAACATCGTATTGCAAAGGCCCACGACGCCCACCCTGGAAATCGATAAAATAGGGTTCACCGTCTTTTATCATCACATTTCGTGTCTGAAAATCGCGGTACATAAATGTATTCGTATTTGTACGCAATAATACTTCTGCCATTTTTTCAAAATCATCTTCTAATAGATTTTCCTGAAAATCCACATTGGTACTCTTCAGAAAACAATACTTGAAATAGTTCAAATCCCAAAGAACAGAGCGTTTGTTGAATTCTGCTTGTGGATAACAAACGGAAAAATCAAAGCCATCAGCACCTTTAACCTGTAATGCAGGGAGTTTGCGCATAGTTTTTTGCAACATTTCTTTTTCATTATCTGAAAATATGCCTGTTTTACGACCTTCATTTATGAAATCAAAAAGTAATGTGTCGCCCAAATCTTCCTGAATATAAGAAAGCTCATCTTCACTGACTGCAAAAACCTTAGGAATAGCTAATCCCATTTTAGTGAAGTGTTTAGACATGGCAATAAATGCGCGGTTTTCTTCTGCCGAAGTTCCTTCTACTCCGATGTGTGTTGTATCTTTACAATACAATCTGTAATATTTACGATTAGAACCCGAAGCAGATAATTCGCATATTGACGTTAATTTTTCCTGTGTATATGTTAGAAAAAGAATTTCAAATGAACTCATGTTTATTTGCTGTTAAAATTATTTTGCAAAGATACAAACTCCATTTGATAGACCAACTTTGTTAATGATGTTTTAATGGTACCAAGAATGCATTTAATTTGTTTGTAATATACAATAATTAAGTAATATTATGAATTGGAATTAAACATTGATGTGTTTAAATCTGTTTTCTTTATAAATATTGAATGCTTAATTTATTATATTAGTACCTAATAATCAATTAATTTGAATTAGTTGATGTTATTAATCCTAATCCTAAGAAAAAAATAAAAAAAAAGTAACAAAATGCATTGTAGTAAAATATTTTTATTAATTTTGCAACGAGTTCTGTTTTGAAAAACTTATAAATAAATATAAGAAAAAAATATATCACAACAATATAATAAAAACTATTATGAAAACCAACTCTGAAATCAAAAAAAATTGTTTTTACGTTTCTCCAATGATTGAACGCATCAAACTTGATAATCAAATATCATTACAACTTATTTCAGATGCACCGGAAGGACCTGGAGAAAGCTATTTAAAAGCTCCTGAATACTTCAATAATGATCCATTTAAAACAAATCTTGGATAGGCAGCTTTCGTAATAATTTAAAATATAATTAGTAAGCCGATAGATAACTATGTCTGTCGGCTATTTTTGTGTGAAGAATTTCAATTTCAAGATAGAAAGTAGGTGATAAATTTACATGAAAAATTGGTTTTTAATGCTGTATGTTTTGTAAAAAAAAAGTTGTAAGTTGTTCAATAACTGTCTGTTGTAATTTTGCAAACGTTTGCGTTAATTTTATTGCAGATATATATTTATCATGACTAATTTATTTAAATTCAATCCATACTTTTGTGCGTTATAAAAATTATTAATTATTAATCACGCTTAAATTTAGAGAGTATGAAGAAAATTATTTTACTATTAGCATTTGTTGCATTTATTGTGCAAAGTACTTTTGCTTGGGGTTGGGCAGTTAGAGATGTAACAAATCAACCGAGTGAAAATCCTACCTATTACCTAGGGGATCAAGTTAATTTGTATTGGTATGTAAATTCAACTGGATATGGTGCTACTTATAAAAAGGCTGGAATTGGAACAACAAATTCTTCAGCTGGTATGAATTGGCAGAATATTGTATGGAATAATGATGCAGGTGATGGTTTTGGAAATAATGAAGGAATTAAAAGTGCTACGTATACAGTTAATTCTGTAGGTACTTGGTATTATTCACTTTGGTTAGGTTGGGGTGCATCTATTGGTGATAATGGCGCATATAATAATGGAAGTAATGTGTGGACACAAGGTAATACTTCTTTTCAAAGTAGCTCTTTTACTGTAAATGCATTAGGAAATCCAACATCATGTACCGCATCTATAACAGGAACTACAGCATCTTTAGGTTGGACACGTTTTGTAGGAAATGCAGTTAATTATAATGTAATGATTGTTCGTTATGCGAAAAATGCTACTCCAACTGCTCCTACAAATGGATCTGCATATGCATTAAATGCTTCAATAGGTTCTGGAACTGTTGTGTATGCAACTGGCTCTGGTACAAGTACAACTAATACTGTCACAGCAGCAACTGACTATGATTATTATTTTTATTCAGAAAACTGGAGTTATTATAGTTCAGGTGTTAAAGTTACAGCTGTAGCCCCAGCCGTACCTACTATTACAAGTATCTCTTCATCCTTACCTTCATTTTCTAGTACGCAAACCTATAAAGGTGCTACAGTAAGAGTAACAGGAACAAACTTAAGTTCAGTGAGTAGTATAAAATTAGGTGGATCAAGTGGTACATCGATAACAACTTCTTCGCCAACCACAATTAGTGCTACAGATATATTCTTTGTTGTACCAGATGGAACCTCATCAGGAACTGTCTATGTTTCTGATGGTACTAATTCAGCAACCAGTTCCGGTACTTTGACCAATCTTGGTTTTATTTCAACGATTAATGGAAACTGGAGTTCTACTTCTACATGGTTAGGGGGTGCAGTACCTACTTCATCAGATAATGTGTCAATTGCTCATAGTACGGCAGTTTCATTAGATGGTGATAAAACCGTTGCTAACTTAACTATCAACAATTCAACAGGTAATTTGAATTATAATGGTTCATATACACTTACAATTGCTGCAAATGGTACATTCACAAATAATGGCACATTCACACGTGGGACAGGTACAGTTAATTTCGCTGGTGCAGGAACAGTTAATGGTACTTCTGTCACTACATTTAAAAATCTTACTATAAATTCCGGCACGTTAACGCTTACTACTGTTCCAACTATTGATGGAACATTTACAATAAATAACGGAAATATTTCTGCGGCGCCAAAATACACTTCAAATTCAACTCTTTATTATAATGTTGGTTACAATCGTTATTTGGAATGGAGTGCAACAGGTGCTGGTACATTAGGAACAACTGCCGGTTATCCAAATAATGTTACTGTAAATAATGGTACATTAACCGTTGTAAATGGAGATGCAGGTACTGCGCGTGCTATGGCTGGAAATCTTGTAGTCAATACGGGTGCTACTTTTACAACAGGTGCATTAAATGCAATTGTAACTATTGGTGGTAATTTAACTACAAACGGAACAGGTACTGTAAATATGAGTAGTACAAATGCAAATGTAAATGTTGTTGGAAATGTTTCAAATGCAGGGACAATAACTCTGTCAACAGCAACAGGAAGATTGAAGTGTAATGATTTTACCAACACAGGAACAGTAACACTTTCGTCAAATGTAGGTGGTGATTTAGAATTAACAGGTAGTCTGGTTGATAATGCTACTTTTAATGCTAATTCAAGAGCAGTATTTTTCACGGGTACCGGAACTCAGGATGTTAGCGGAAACGGAACATTTAATATTGATTATATTGTGAGCAATAAATCAACTGGTTCAATTAGAATGTTGTGTGATTTATTATGTGAGGGACCAAATACAGGTCATGCATTAACTTTGACTAATTCTACTGATATATTAGACTTAAACGGTCATGTACTTACACTTGGGAAAGCCGGAATAGTTTCTGATATTAGTGGCTCAGGGTCAATTAAAGGAAGTTCTACATCAAGCATTTCAATTCTTGGTAACGGTGCTGTAGGAACTTTGAATTTAACAAGTGGTTCACAGACTTTAAACAACCTTACAATTGATCGTCAATCTACAGGTACAATTACGTTGGGATCTCCTTTGACATTGTCAGGGCAATTAACCCTTACAAATGGAGCATTAAACAATTCAACCAATGGTATAACACTTGGTAATGGAGCTACAATCGTTCGCTCTGCAGGCACAATATCTGCTATTCCAACTTTTGGTAGTTCGGTAAATCTGACTTATAATGGATCATCTACTAAAAGTATCGAATTTCCTGCAACTGATATTATTAATACCTTAATAGTAAATAATACTGCCGGAATTACGCTCGCTGACAACCGCAATATTCCAAACTTAACAATTGGCACGGGATCTTCGTTAACTGTGAATGTAGGCAAACAACTCACAGTAAGTACATCTATGAGTAATGGTGGTACATTAAACTTATTGTCTGATGCAACTGGAACTGCAACAATTATAACTCCGGGAACTATTTCAGGTTCTGGAACAGCTTCTGTACAGCAATATCTGACAACAGGTAGAAACTGGTATATTTCAAGTCCTGTTTCAGAAGCAACAAGTAATGTGTTCTCGGCAAGTTCTGGTAATCCGCTTTATTGGTATGATGAAGCACATGGAACATCTGCTCCATGGGCAACAATTACTAATACGTCAACACTACTTAATGTTATGCAGGGTTATGTGGCAAATATTGCTTCAAGCAGAGTTGTGACTTTTAGCGGTGCTTTGAATAATGGTGATAAATCAATCACAGTTTATCGTACTGTAGGCCAAACTAAAGAAGGCTTTAATCTGGTAGGTAATCCATATCCAAGCTATTTAGACTGGAGTAATATAACAAAAACCAATTTAATGACTACTTTGTGGTATCGTACCAAGTCAGCCGCCAATGCATATGTATTTGATACATACAATGCAAGCGGAAGTATAGGTACCTCTAATGGTGCAACAACAGTTACCAACCTGATTCCTCCAATGCAGGCTTTCTGGGTACGTGTTAATCCAGGTCAAACTTCTGGAACACTTGCTGTAACCAATGCTCAACGCGCACATACTGATATCAGTTCAAATACTTTCAAAGCTAAAGCAAGTATTTCAGCTCAATCCGTATTACGGTTAGAAGTATCGAACGGTGTAAACAGCGATCAGGCATTGGTTAACTTTAATTCAAATGCTTCGAATGGTTTAGATACCTATGATTCACCAAAAATGACAAACGCTTCAGCGTCAATACCTGAAATTTATACGTTGGCAGAAGGTGAGCAGGTAGCAATTAATGGTGTTAATGACTTGTCGGAACTTGCATTAGGTTTCACAACAGGCGAAGCAGGAAACTTTACTATCAAAGCATCTCAGTTTGCAAACTTTGCAAGTGGCACTCAGATTATTCTTCGTGATAATTTGTTGAACTTCGAACAGGATTTGACTCTTGCAGATTATAACTTCTATTCTGATGTAACAGCAAATAATGAAACCCGCTTTACAGTTCTGTTCAAAGCTCCATCGGTAGCAACCGGAATCAACCAGAACTCAAATGGTAATGTTTGGATTTCACTTGCCAACAACCAGATTGTGGTTAACGGAGCAAATGCTGGAACTTCAGTAGCAGTTTACAACGAAGTAGGTCAACGCCTAGCATCTCAAACTCTTACAGCAACTACTAAAGTATTAAATACTAAGTTAGCATCCGGAATTTATATGGTAACTGTAACCAATGCAGGTAAATCAGTAACTACTAAAGTGATTATCAAATAAACCTCATTCCTAACCCTCTCAGACCTCATCCCAACCCTCTCCAAAAGGAGAGGGGGTAAGATGAGAGGGGAAAAATGGATTTTAAAAATATATTATTATGACAAACTACAAACAAGCGTACAGCACCCCTCAGATTGAGCGGATTGAGCTTGATAACGAAATTGCTTTGCAATTGGAATCAACTCCACCAAAAGCACCGGGAGAAGCACATTTAAACCCTCCTGAGTATTTCAATAACGATCCGTTTAAAACAAATCAAGCGTAAATAAAATGAATCCCTGAGTAATCGGGGATTTTTTTTCATTTGATCCGGAAATTAAAAATTTGAAAAACCATTTTATTGCTTTATAAAAAAAACCTATCTTTGCATAATATAAATTTAGTATACAATTTTTCTCCTTTACAAGTATTAAATAATTTGAAATTATTAAGATAAAATTATGAATATCGAAGACTTACACAATCTAAAATCAAAATTTGTTGCCCGTGAAGTAGGTAATGAGTTGATTTTAGTTCCATTATCAGAAAATGTTGCTCATATGAGCGAATTATTTACTATGAATGAAACTGCAAAATTTATTTGGGAAAATTCAAATGCAGAAATTTCAATTGATGAAATGGAAAATTTAATGATCGAAAATTTCTCAATTGATAAAGAAACAGCAGAAAAGGATATCGAAGTGTTCCTGAATCAATTAGAAACGTTGTTTAATAAATAACAGAGAGTAATGATTAATAACCAATTTCGTCAAAAATTACTGATTGCAGATTTCTTGATTGAACTTAACTCTGAATTGCTATTTGAATTAGAAGAAGGCTATATGCCTTTTCTATCTGAAGAAAATGAACGAGATGTTGATGTAAAAATTCAATGTTACAAAGGAATTCCAGAACAGTTTACAAGTGCTGCTGAGCTGGTTTTTGAAGCAGAAAACGAGGAACAAAAATACTACTCGATTTACAAACTTGGTGATGAATTGCTTTTTGTTATACATAGTCAGCAAAAAAAGGATACTATACAACAAATAGCTATTCTTGATAAAAGTTTCAAAAACTGGAAAGTTTTTTGTAACAATGAAGATGTCCGCTTACTGCCACTTAAATATCCTTTGGGACCTATCATTATGAATTACATGACCTTGTTCTCAGAGGCTGTAATGATGCATGCATCCTGCGCTTTTGATGGCAAAAAGGCTCGTATTTTTACCGGGTTTTCAGGTGCAGGAAAAAGTACTATGTCCAAAATATGGTCTGAAGCTCAGAATCAGATTGTAAATGATGACCGTTTGATTGTTCGCAAGCAGGACGACAGGTATTATGTACATAATACACCGATGTATTATGTGGATAGACCTAAAAAAGCTCCGCTTAGTGCCGTTTATTTAATCAGCCATTCGCCCGAAAACAAGATTAAAAAATTGTCAGGTGTAGCAGCAATGACAAGAATGATGGCTTTCAGCATTCAAAATAATTTTGAAAAGCAGTTTATTCAAACCCGCTTAGATTTCTTCACTGCTCTTTGCTCCAAAATACCTGTATATGACCTCGGTTTTGTGCCTGATAGAAACGTGGTGCGGTTCATTTTAGAAAATGAAGAAAAATAAATTGAATGACCGGATTTTTGACGTGGTTGAATCTTTGCTGGATGATAATCATACCTTAAGTTTCCGCATGGAAGGATACAGCATGTACCCGACTATGAAACCGGGAGATCTGGGTCATGTGGAGAAATGCTCAGCTAACGACTTAAATATCGGTGATTTAATTGTTTTTAAGCAAAACGATATGCTTGTTGCTCACAGGCTGATTGAAATCGTTCATCAGAATAATCAACGAGTTTTCGTTGCAAAAGGAGACAAAAATCCTCATAAAGATATTCCTTTCACTGAAAATGAATTAGTAGGCAAAATAACTTCTATAAAAAGGAAAAATCGCACGATTAATTCTGAAGATTTTTATATGAAACTTCAGCGGTTTAAAACAGAGCATTTTTCAAGCCGGCTTATACCGATTTACGATTTTTCAATTCAACTCCAAAATCGAATAAAAACTTCATTCTCCATTTTTGGTTCTTTTAAAAACAATTTTTCAATAGTAACAGATGAATCCCGAAAATTAGTTTGGATAAATGCCATTATATCTATATTTCAGGGAATTATACCTTTTGCTATTATAGTTTGTGTCAAATCATTAATCGATCAACTAACACAAATATCGGCTACAAATTCTCATCAGCAGATAATGTTTATTACAATACTTATTGTGACAGCTTTGGTGTTTTTAATGAGTGCAGTATTGACTGAAGTAAATTCATATTTTTCAGAAAAATTATCTCAATCTGTTACAAATTACATCTATCAAAAACTCCATATCAAACATCTTGATTTAGAATTATCTAATTTCGAAAATCCGACTAAACAGGATAAAATTCACAGAGCCGTACAGGAAGCTTCGTACAGACCTTTAAAGATTATAAATGAACTACTTACAGGGATTAAATCAATTGCTTCTGCTTTGTTTTTAGTCGGTATTTTTATGTCAATACGCTGGTATTTGGTGTTGATATTATTTGTTGCAATAATTCCCGGGATGTATGTCAGGTTAAAATTCTCAAAACGATTTTACAAATTAAAAGAATCACAGATTACTACGGAACGTGAAATGTATTATTATAACCGCATTCTTACGGGTTTTCCATTTGCAAAAGAACTCAAGTTATTCGGTTTTTATAATTTCTTCCGGAATCTTTTTTCTGAAAAACAAAAAACCTTATTTGAACAGAAAATTGACCATCGGAAAGCTGAGATGAAAATGAGTATATATGCTCAGGTTTTCTCAGTAAGTTTAATCTTTTTATCTCTTGGAGTTGTTACTTTTATGAAAATAAAAAATGAAATTTCAATAGGTACTGTTGTTCTATTTTTCTTTGCTTTCCAGCGTGGATACTCGGTTTTAAATGATTTTTTCAGATCAATAACTTCGATTGTTGAGGATAATACCTACCTGAAAGATTTTATTCAATTTCTGAATACTCCTTCACAATCAAAAAATGTATCGTTAAAGAATAAACATTTTACACTACAACATGAAATACGTTTCGATAACGTTTGTTTCAAATACGAATCAAGTAAACGTGAAGCCATTATAGGTGTAAATCTCACTATTCCTGCAGGAAAAACAGTTGCTTTTGTTGGTGCAAATGGATCAGGAAAATCTACAATGATTAAACTAATTTGTGGATTTTATCAGCCTGACGATGGTAAAATATATTTTGATGATAAAGATGCATCAGCTTTAGGTCAATCACTTATATGTGAGAATATTACAGCGGTATTTCAGGATTTTGCTTTATATAATATTTCTGCTGCAGAAAATATATGGTTAGGTAATTCAAAATCTTCTCAGAAAAGAAAACAAGTTGAGCATGCCGCAGAATCTGCCTGTATCTCAGGAGTAATTGAGAACCTCCCTGAAGGTTATAATACACTTTTGGGAAATCAGTTTAACGGGGGTGAGGAACTAAGCATTGGACAGTGGCAGAAAATGGCTATTGCACGTGCATTTTATCGCAATTCACCTTTAATTCTAATGGATGAACCTTCAAGTGCATTGGATGCTCAATCTGAGTCACAAATTATTGATGGGCTGAGAAAATTATCTGAAGGAAAGACTGCGGTTATTGTTAGTCATCGCCTCAGTACTGTTGAATGGGTAGATTTGATTTATTTCTTTCACGAAGGTCAGATGCTTGAATCAGGCACACATAAACAACTAATGGCACAAAAGGGTAAATACTACACCTTATTTAAAACTGCAAACGCTCAGAAAGAGCTTTCATGATAGATTTTAGTATTCTATTTTATTAGTATCAATAATAATTTCTCCGAACTCTATCAAGGCATTAAATAATGAAATTTTAGAGTAATTCTTTACTTCAGCGACTTCAATATCCTTTTCAAAAACAATCCCCTTTTCAATTAAATCTACACGGTTTATACCATAAAGCAACGGAATACGAGGTGTGAACCAATTATTACCGTCTGAAAGAGCAATATTGCAATAAGAAGTGTCTGTCAATAATCCATTTTTAATCATTAACACATCGTCACAACCGCCTCGCTGTGCAAAAACAGCGTTGTAACAAGCCCTGTCTTCCAGTTTATATGCAAGGCTTTCAATGTCGGTGTCTATCAGTTTCAACGACCTTATTTCACGGCGTTTATATGAAATGAATTCAACCAACTGTACTTCAGTGTCGTACTCCAATCTGCATTTGAATATACCTTCTTGTGGAATCTCATACTGATTCAGACTTTCAAAAATATTTATTGGTTCAACTTTCGGAAAGCAAGCACTAAAAGCCTTGTTGACACGTTCCTGGTGCAGATTCAATCGGTAAAAAACGCCATCTTTAAGTTTAATTGTTTCAACAAATCGGCACATAAACTTTTTGGATTAATTCATCATATTCTTTGTTCAAATCACTTTGGGAAGTAATGCCACCTCCACTTTTGAATATCAGTTGATTCCCGTTTTGTTCAATATAACGAATCATAACAGCTGAATCAAGATCTTTTCCGTCGAACCAACCCCAAATACCGGTATAAAAACCACGTTTATAACCTTCAACTTCTTCAATTATTTTGAGTGTTTTTTTCTTCGGAGCTCCACTGATAGAGCCGGCAGGCAACAATGCAAAAATAATATTGCCCAACTTTTCTCTGAAATTTTGGGGTAATTGACCTGTAATTTCAGAACTTACCTGTAGCAAATCCTGTTTATTCGTGTTGATTTTGTCAATGTATCGGTAACGTTTTACTTCAACCTGTTCGGCAACCAAACTCAGGTCATTTCGAATTAAATCAACAATGGTAGCATGTTCGGCTTTTTCTTTCGGGTCGTTCAGAATAAATTTTTCTGCGTTTGGAATTGATGCATCAATAGTACCTTTCATCGGAAATGATGAAATTGTACTATCTTTAATTTTGACGAACGTTTCAGGAGAAAGTACTGTGAATCTGTATTTTAGCCAAAGTTTATATTTGGCAGAACCGATTTGAAATAAATCTGATAAAGAAAGATTTGTATTTAATTCGGTAGGTTGTGTAAGGTTGGTCAGAAATGAATTCCCCTTTTTTATCTGTTCTACAACGAAATCAAATTTTAGTTTATAAGATTCGAGTTTGACAGGTTTAATTTCCCAGTTGATTTGTTGATTTGTTGATTTGTTGATTTGTTGATTTGTTGAATTATTGATACTGAACCTGATAAATTGCTCGTCCAATTCATCTTTCTCTATCATGTAGCCATTTTCCGCATTATAATCAATAATAAATAGAAACGGTTTTCCAGAGGAACTCAATCGATTCATTTTTTCGATGAGTTGTTCTCTTTTAATTAGATTATATGGGAAGTTCTCTGACATAATTCCATGTGCCGGATTTAAAAAAAATGAACAGAATTTTGATTATCTGTTTGGTTTTTTTCGGTGGAATTTACCTTTCCCTGAAGTAAACTTTTTATGCCCAAATCGGTGTAGTTCAGGTTTATATTCGGGTGATTCGCCAAGTTCAGCAGGCATGGGGATTTTGTAGATGTCTTTTTCCAGAAAATCCTCAATTTGCTTGAATTTATACTGTTCTTCTTCGGATACAAAAGTGATTGACATACCTTTAGCACTGGCTCGTGCGGTACGACCTATACGGTGTACATAATCTTCGGCATCGTGAGGTACATCGTAGTTTATCACCAACGAAATATCGTCAATATCAATGCCACGGGAAACAATGTCTGTTGCTACCAAAATACTTACACGGTTGTTTTTAAATTCGTGCATAATTTTGTCGCGTTGTGCCTGATCGAGGTCTGAATGCATTTCACCTACCGACAAACCCATTTGACGGAAAGTTTTGAAAAGTTCTTTTACTTTGAGTTTAGATCCGGAGAAAATAATCACTTTATTTGGCTGCTGGTCGGCGAATAAATGACGGACAATCATTTGTTTCTGAGGCTCATAACAAATGTAAGCCGTTTGCATTATACTTTCAGGTGGCTTGGAAACAGCAATCTTCACTTCGACAGGATCTTGCAAAATTGTTTTAGCCAACAAACGTATTTTAGGAGGCATTGTAGCTGAGAACATAATTGTCTGACGATCTTTTGGAAGACGGTTGACTACAATCATAATGTCATCAAAGAAACCCATGTCGAGCATACGGTCTGCTTCGTCAAGTATAAAATATTTTACGTGAGAAAAATCAATGTCGTAGAGATTGATATGTGAAAGCAAGCGTCCCGGAGTAGCTATCACCACATCAGCACCTTTTTGCAATCCGCGACGCTGTACATCCCAGGCTTGAGAATCATTGCCGCCATACACAGCCACTGATGAGAAAGATGTGAAATAGGAGAAACCTTCCATTTGTTGGTCGATTTGCTGGGCTAACTCTCGGGTAGGCGCCATGATAATAGCATTCACGAAGTTTTCGTTGTGCGGTTCAGCTTGTAAATTATGTAATAAAGGTAAAATAAATGCAGCAGTTTTACCTGTTCCGGTTTGAGCGCATGCAATTACGTCACGTTTTTGTAGTATTACGGGGATTGTTTGTTCCTGAACCGGGGTTGCTTCAGTAAAGTTCATGGCTTGCAGGCCATCTAATACCGCATCGCAAAGCGGTAATTCGTCAAATCTCATGTTTTTCAATAATTTGACTGCAAAGATACGCAAATAAAAGCAAGGAAACGTTCAGTTCAATATCAAAAATATAAATGAACAAAATTCAGGTATACTTGTTATACAATCAAGTTTCAAAAAAAATCAACTTTTGAATAAGGTTGAAGTGAAAAACTTTAAAGAAAATCAAATTTGGCATGCTTTTATGTTGAACTGTAATAAAAATAAACAAAAATATTTCACTTTGTATTTGTGGAAATAAAAATTTCCTTTATCTTTGCAACACTTTTGAAAAAAATATGAACTCAAATTCTTTACATATTCTCTTACTCGGTATTATTCTCTTGCAGAACAAGTAGAAGTGAGTTTGGTATGTATGTAATTGTACAAGAATATAATAAGCCTTTCTCACTACGGTGTGAAAGGCTTTTTTAATACAAAAAATTATGGATAGATTATTTATTTTCGACACCACCTTGCGAGATGGTGAACAGGTACCGGGTTGTCAGTTGAACACTGTTGAAAAAATTCAGGTGGCAAAAGCACTCGAAACTTTGGGTGTGGATGTGATTGAAGCTGGTTTTCCCATTTCCAGTCCGGGTGATTTCAATTCAGTTGTTGAAATCTCAAAGGCCGTAACATGGCCTACCATTTGTGCCCTGACACGTGGAGTTCAGAAAGATATTGATGTTGCAGCTGAAGCTCTCCAATATGCCAAGAATAAACGTATTCATACCGGTATCGGAACTTCTGAATTTCATATCAAATATAAGTTCAATTCAACTCAGGACGAAATTCTGGAACGCGCAATAGCTGCAGTTAAACATGCGAAGAAGTACGTGGAAGATGTGGAGTTTTATTGCGAGGATGCAGGTCGTACAGACAATGTTTATTTAGCACGTGTGGTAGAGGCAGTTATTAAGGCTGGTGCTACCGTCGTGAATATCCCCGATACTACAGGTTATTGCCTTCCATGGCAATATGGCGAGAAAATTAAATTCCTGATGGAAAACGTGAATGGTGTGCATAATGCCACTATTTCAACTCACTGTCATAACGACTTGGGTATGGCAACTGCCAATACAATTTCAGGTGTACTGAATGGTGCACGTCAGGTAGAAGTGACTATGAACGGAATAGGCGAACGTGCCGGAAATACTTCGCTGGAAGAAATTGCTATGATTTTGAAATGTCATAAAAGCCTGGAAATAGAAACTCAAATCAATACCCAGAAAATTTATTCAACAAGTCGTTTGGTTTCAGGATTGATGAATATGCCGGTTCAGGCAAATAAAGCTATTGTCGGACGCAATGCATTTGCTCATTCTTCAGGAATTCATCAGGACGGTGTTTTGAAAAACCGTGAAAGTTACGAAATCATGGACCCAACCGATGTTGGCATTGATAAAAACTCTATTGTGCTTACAGCCCGTAGCGGTCGCGCTGCATTGAAACATCGTTTGAGTGTGTTGGGAGTCAATGTTGAAGGTGATCATTTAGATAAGATTTACGAAGAGTTTCTGAAACTTGCCGATAAAAAGAAAGATATTAATGACGACGATGTTTTGGTATTAGCGGGTAAAGAGCGTTCTGAGAAACAACGAATTCAATTAGATTTCTTGCAAGTTACATCCGGAGTGGGAGTAAGGGCTGTGGCAAGTATCGGTTTGAAAATAGCCGGCGAGAAATTTGAAGCAGCTGCTTCAGGTAACGGGCCTGTTGATGCGGCAATAAAAGCATTGAAGAAGATTATTGATCGCGCGATGACTCTACAGGAATTTACCATTCAAGCCATTAATAAAGGTAGCGATGATGTGGGTAAGGTTCACATGCAGGTGGAACACGATGGTATAGTTTACTATGGTTTTGGAGCTAATACTGATATTGTGGCAGCTTCAGTTGAAGCGTATATTAATGCAATAAATCAATTTGTAAAGTAATTATTTAAATATTATATGAGCAAAACATTATTTGACAAAATCTGGGATGCCCACGTGGTATCATCGGTCGAAAACGGACCGACACAGTTGTATATCGACCGTCATTTTTGCCACGAAGTGACAAGTCCACAGGCTTTTAACGGACTTCGTGCTCGCGGACTGAAAGTTTTCCGTCCGGAGCAAACCACTATGACAGCAGACCACAACACACCAACAATAAATCAGGATCAACCTGTACAAGACCCAATTTCACGTAATCAGTTGGATACTTTTTCCAAAAATGCTGTTGATTTTGGAATGCCTTTATTTTATCCGTTAGGTCATATAAAGAACGGAGTAGTTCACATTATTGGTCCGGAAAATGGATTTACTCATCCGGGCGCAACTATAGTTTGTGGCGATAGTCATACGTCTACTCACGGTGCTTTCGGAGCAATAGCATTCGGTATTGGTACCAGCGAAGTGGAAATGGTGTTGGCTACTCAGTGTATTCTTCAGAGTCGCCCGAAAACAATGCGTATCACTTTCAATGGTAAATTGAGTAAAGGTGTGATAGCAAAAGATTTAGCACTTTATATGATTTCGAAACTTACCACCGGTGGTGCTACAGGTTATTTCGTTGAATATGCGGGCGAAGCAATTCGCAGCATGAGCATGGAAGAACGTATGACCGTTTGTAACCTTTCAATTGAAATGGGTGCCCGCGGTGGACTTATTGCTCCAGATCAAACTACGTTCGACTATGTAAATGGTCGCGAATTTGCTCCTAAAGGTACTGAATGGGATAATAAACTGGCTTACTGGCAAACGTTGAAAACAGATGATGGTGCCAAATTTGACGAAGAATTAGTTTTTGATGCAGCTGATATTCAACCAATGATTACATACGGAACAAATCCGGGTATGGGTATGGGCATCGCAGAATCTATCCCAACGTTGGATCAGGTGGACGAAGCCGGACGTATCTCCTATCAGAAATCGCTGGAATATATGGGATTTGCACCGGGTGAAAAGCTGGAAGGTAAAACCATTGATTATGTATTCTTGGGTAGCTGTACAAATGGTCGTATAGAAGATTTCCGGGTATTTGCTAACTATGTAAAAGGAAAGAAGAAAGCAGATAACGTCATTGCATGGCTTGTCCCAGGAAGCTGGATGGTCGAAAAACAAATTCGTGAGGAAGGACTTTATGAAATTCTGACCGAAGCCGGATTTGCTTTACGTCAACCAGGTTGTTCAGCATGTCTGGCTATGAACGATGATAAAGTACCTGCAGGAAAATATGCGGTATCCACATCGAATCGTAACTTTGAAGGTCGTCAGGGACCTGGTGCACGCACCATTCTAGCCGGTCCTCTCGTGGCTGCTGCTGCTGCCATAACCGGAAAAATAACTGATCCACGAAATTAATTAAGAATAGAACGAATAATGGAAAAATTCATTAAACTTACTTCAACAGTTGTTCCACTTCCTATTGAGAATGTGGATACCGATCAGATAATACCTGCCCGTTTTTTGAAAGCGACTGATAAAAATGGCTTTGGAGATAATCTTTTTGCCGATTGGCGATACAATAAAGACGGAAGTCCGAAAGCTGATTTTGTATTGAATAATTCGAAATTCAGTGGTACTATTCTCGTAGCTGGAAAGAATTTTGGTTCTGGTTCAAGCCGAGAACATGCTGCATGGGCTATCGATGGTTATGGCTTCAAAGTGGTTGTTTCAAGTTTCTTTGCTGATATCTTTCAAAATAATGCATTGAACAATGGTGTACTTCCAGTCGTTGTATCTTCAGAATTTTTGTCAGAAGTTTTTGCTTCGGTAAATGCTGACCCTAATACAACCCTGACAATTGACTTGCTGAATCAGACAGTTACAAATAATGTTACTGGAAAATCAGAAACATTTGCCATTAATGCTTACAAAAAAGAATGTTTGGTTAATGGTCTTGACGATATTGACTATTTATTGAGCAAAAAACCTTTGATAGAGGCTTACGAACAGGCAAAGAAATAATTAACCAATATGCTAATTGATTGACATTTTGGCATATTGACTCATTGGCAAATTGATTATGATAGAGATAATGGATACTACACTTCGTGATGGTGAACAAACATCAGGAGTGTCTTTCGGAGCACAGGAGAAACTTAGTGTAGCCAGACTTTTGCTTGAAGAAATTTGTGTTGACCGCATTGAAATTGCCTCGGCACGTGTTTCGGAAGGTGAATTTGCATCTGTAAAAAGGGTTGCGCAATGGGCCCGTACGAACGGACATATCAATAAGATAGAGGTATTAGGATTTGTAGATGACCGATTGTCTCTTGAATGGATTTCCAATGCTGGTTGTACTGTTTTAAATTTGCTTTGCAAAGGTTCTTTAAACCATTGTACCCATCAACTGAAAAAATCACCTGAGCAGCATGTGGCCGATATTAAAAAAGTATTGTACAATGCAAAGGAGATGGGTATTTCTGTTAATGTTTATTTGGAAGACTGGTCGAATGGAATGCGAACTTCAGAAGAGTATGTATATTTTATAGTTGATCAACTAAAGGAAACAAATATTAAACGCTTTATGTTGCCTGATACATTGGGAGTTCTCAATCCTTCTGAAACCTTTGATTTTTGTTCCAGAATGTTAGCACGTTATCCTGATTTACACTTTGATTTTCATGCTCACAACGATTATGACTTAGCAGTTGCTAATGTTATTGAGGCTGCAAAGGCAGGAGTTAGGGGAATTCATGTAACAATCAACGGACTTGGCGAACGTGCCGGAAATGCACCATTATCAAGTGTTCTTGCTGTTTTGCATGATCATTTGAAAATAAAAACCAAACTCCGTGAAGAAAATATAAACTCAGTAAGCAAAGTAGTAGAAACATATTCCGGAATTCGTATACCTCATAATAAGCCGGTAATAGGTGAGAATGTTTTCACTCAGGTTGCCGGTATTCATGCAGATGGCGATAATAAGAAAAATCTGTATTACAATGACTTACTTCCCGAAAGGTTTGGACGTGAGCGACAATATGCACTTGGTAAAACTTCTGGTAAAGCTAATATTTTAAAAAATCTTCAACAACTTGGTATTGAACTTGACGAAGAAACTATTTATAAAGTTACTGCCCGGGTAATTGAGTTAGGCGACAGAAAAGAACTGGTTTCGTTGGACGAATTACCATTTATAGTTTCTGATGTACTGAAAAGTGAACAGGAAGATCAATCAATTAGAATTTTAAATTATTCATTATCTGTTACACATGGACTTCGACCTATAGCTAATGTGAAAATTGAGATTCATGGTGAAGTTTACGAGCAGTCAGCATCAGGAGATGGTCAATATAATGCTGTTTCGAAAGCTCTGTATAAGATTTATAAAAAATTGAATAAACCAACTCCTGAATTATTGGATTATGAGGTTGTTATTCCTCCCGGGGGAAAAACAGACGCTATTGTTCAAACAATTATCACTTGGAGATTTAACGGTAAAGTATTTAAAACAAGGGGATTGGATGGAGATCAGACTGTTGCTGCTATAAAAGCAACTATAAAGATGCTAAATATAATTGACTAAGTATCAGTAATTAATTGATAGATTGTTTTTGTTGTAGAATAAAAATACAAATTAAAACATACGATAAAACTGAAACAAAAATTATCAAAGCTCTTTTAAGATTTTTATATTTCTTATCGGCTGTAATAGTTCTCAGAATAGCAGTTGTTATAATTGAAATAAATCCACCGAGAGTAATTAAAATGTAAACCATAGTATTACTATTTAAAAATTATATTTTAACTAATTAGCATCTTGACAGCACAAAAATAATAAATATTTATTGAAATAATAATAATTATATAAAAATATTACACAGAAATAGAAAATGAAAAAGTTAAAGATTGCAATTTTACCCGGAGATGGGATTGGACCGGAGATAATTGAACAAGCATTAAATGTTACAAAAGCGGTCTGTAAAAAATTCGGACATGAAATTTCGTACGAATATGGCATCGTTGGAGCATGTGCTATTGATGCTGTAGGAGAGCCATATCCACAAAAAACCCATGAACTATGTATGAACTCAGATGCAGTGCTTTTTGGTGCTATAGGTGATCCAAAATATGATAATAATCCATCTGCCAAAGTTCGCCCTGAACAAGGATTACTTAAAATGAGAAAAGATCTCGGTTTATATGCTAATATTCGTCCTGTTACAACATTTCAGTCATTAATTCATAAATCTCCTTTACGTGCAGATTTAGTTGATGGGGCCGATTTTATGTGCATTAGAGAACTTACAGGCGGAATGTACTTTGGTCGTCCACAAGGACGGTCAGAGGACGGTAATACAGCTTACGATACCTGTGTTTATACACGCGAAGAAGTAGAACGAATACTTCATTTAGCATATAAATATGCTGGACAACGAAATAAAAAGGTAACTATTGTAGATAAAGCTAATGTGTTGGCTACTTCGCGTTTATGGCGTCAGATCGGACAGGAAATTGCACCAAAATATCCTGAAATTGAGACAGAGTTTATGTTTGTAGATAATGCAGCTATGCGAATAATTCAATGGCCAAAGAGTTTTGATGTTTTGGTAACAGAAAATCTGTTTGGTGATATTCTAACCGATGAAGCTTCGGTAATAACAGGATCTTTAGGAATGTTGCCATCAGCATCTATTGGTATTCATACATCGGTATTTGAACCGATACATGGTTCATATCCTCAGGCTGCCGGAAAAAATATTGCAAATCCTTTAGCAACAATCCTTTCTGCAGCATTAATGTTTGAATATGCTTTTGGAATGATGAATGAGGGTGCGCTTATAAGAGAAGCAGTGGCTGCAAGTATGGAAGCTGAAGTTGTAACTGAAGATATTTCAAATAATGCGAAAGCCTATTCTACTAAAGAAGTTGGAGAATGGATTGTCAACTATATTACATCTAAGTAATTTTTTGTTTCATAGGATAGAAAATAAGGAAGGTTGTCTGAAATTTCAGACAACCTTCCTTATTTATGAAGAAATTGCTTTCTTATTTGTGCAAAAACTCAATAACACATAAAATAAACATATAGCTAGTGAACAGAATCAATGCTGTTTCAGAATAGCTTTTTATTAACGATTTCATGGCTGTATTTTTTAATTGTTCGTAGTTTATATAATAGTTGAGAAAATAATTTTCTAATTTTTGTTGAGATTACTCATTGATACTTCAGTCAACCAAATAACATAAAGCATCAAAGCTGTTTCAATCTGATTTTTAGTTAGTGTTTTCATGGCTGAGTTTTTTATTGGTTTACATTATATTAAAAGGATTGAGTAATTGATTTACTAGTTAATTGTTTAAAAGTTCAATAACACATAAAACAACCAAATAACAGGAAAATAGAATTAATACTGTTTCGATCTGATTTTTAAAAAGTGCTTTCATAATATTATGGTTTAAACTGTTTATATATTATTATTTTTGTAATAACTCGATAATGCATAAAATGAACAGATAACTTGTAAAAAGAATCAATGTGGTTTCAGTGTAGCTTTTAATAAGTGTTTTCATAATAGTCTAATTTAAAATGATTATACTTTTTATTATTTTAAAATGATTATACTTTTTATTATTTCAATCAATATTCTTACTTAATTCTGTAATAATACAATTGCGCATAAGATGAAAAGATAACTTGTAAAAAGAATCATTGTAGTTTCAGCGTAGCTTTTAATAAGTGTTTTCATGATATTGTATTTTAATTGTTTGTTGAATAAATTGGTGTCAAATCACATTACAAATGTATGCTATAGGTATAACATGCTGAAATTCAACAATATGTAGTAATGAGTGTAGTGGCTTATAGTAAAAATTCTATATTTTATATTGATATAATAGTTAATGAAATATTCAAGAATAGATTAAAAATCCAGTATGAATGCTATTATATGTAATGTGTTGTGTATAAGACATATGATTGAATCTAATTGTAATTATAGCTCTGTAACTGTATAATTGTTATGTATCGTTTGTAGTCATATCTACAAATAATAAGTAATTTATCTTGGAATAAATCATTAAATTCGATAGTTTAAAAATCGGAAATAAATAATTTAATAAATAAAGTAACAATAATTAGCATAATCGGATTATTAAATAACATACAGTAACATAATTCAATGGATAATGTGCAAAAATCGACTGATGTAGATTAACATATGTGGAATTATTATGTGAAAAATACAGTGTTTGTTACATAAAATATAGTTAAATATCCATGTTAAACAGATTTATTGAAAATCGGGCATAATTCAAACAAAATATTTTCTCATAATTTTAGATGTTTGACAAATAGTTTCTTTAATTATCTTTGTCCCTAGGTATATGACATTATTGAAAGAATTTTTAATAGTTGTTTTTTGATTCATTCACATAGAAATATCTTTTATTTAACACAATGGATTATAATAATCATAGGAAAAGTATTTATAAGATGAACTTACTTTTCAATTTGACGAGAAGATATGTAATGTTCATGTTTAGAAAGTATTATGATAATTTTATAATACTTGGGAAAGAAAACATACCAGTTGATATGCCAGTAATATTTGCACCAAACCATAATAATGCTTTGATGGATGCTCTGGCTGTCCATTATATAGTACCAAGAAATAAATCGCTTGTGTTTCTGGCAAAAGCTGATTTATTTGTGAATAAATTTGTCTCTTCAATTTTAGTCCTGTCCAAAATACTTCCAGCTTTCAGAATGAGAGATGGTTATGGAAATCTTGGAAGAAATGCTGAGGTGTTTGATCAATGTATTGAAATCCTTCATAATAATCAAGCTCTTGGCATTATGCCGGAAGGAAATCAGGAAATTGAACGAAAGCTTCGTCCATTTGCAAAAGGGATTTTTCGGGTTGCTTTTGAAGCTCAGAAAAAGTATGGTATTTCACCTAATGTCAATATTATACCTGTGGGAATTGACTTTGGTGATATACTTAAATCACACAAGCATATAATTATAAATATCGGGCAGCCTATCGAAATATCCGATTATATGAGTTTGTATTCTGAAAATCCGATAAAAGCGATTAATGAGATAAAGGGGAACCTACATAATAGATTGAGTAAACTAACTCTCGATCTGGCCACTGATAAGCACTATAAATGCTTCGAAACGGTAGTTGAAATTCTTCAGGGGGTTGCATTAGAGAAATTTAATCTGACTGATAATACAGAAAATCGATTTCATGTTCGTCAGAAATTAGCTCTGAGATTAATCAAAATAGAGAAAAAACATATCAATGAAATAATTCAGATTGATTTACTTAGCAGCAGATTAACTGAAACCTTAAATCAACTCAATATAAAACATAATCAACTGATTGATAAAGAATCGTCTTGGTTGGAATTGTTTGTCGGATTTGTTTTCTTAGTTTTTACTTTTCCGGTTTTTGTCGTAGGTTTTATTTTGAATATTATACCCTTTTTTAGCCCTGTTTATATACGAAAATACATTCTCAAGACAAAATATGTTGGTTTTTTCAGTTCTGTTCATTTTGGATTGAGTCTGTTTAGTTTTCCACTCTTTTATGGAGTACAAACATTGTTATTTGGTTTAATTGTGAATTGTTCATGGTGGGCTGTAATTATATTTCTTTTTGCTCAATACCCTTTAGGGAACCTGGCATTAAGTTGGTACAAAGGTATGATCAAGCTCAAAGCAAAATTTCAATTATTACAAATAAAAAAGCATCAGTCTAAGGTATTGACTGATGCTCACAGGATTTACAATGAGTTGGTAAATTTGGTATTTTCGGAATAATTAAAGTCCTTCCAAATCTTTGATATCTTCCTTTTTTGACTCTTCTTTTTTTAATTCAAATTGTTTATCAGATACAACTTTATCCTTAAATAATACTGTTTTGCCAATAACAGCCAAAAATGTAGTTAAACTGATAATAACAATTATTCTGGGAATTTTTTTCAACTTATTATCCGACTTGTAAAATGCCAACAGGCTGGAAATTATTGCAATAGCAATTGGTAAAACTGCGAGAGTACCAAGCGGAAGTATTGTGAAAGCAATACCAAGTATTGTGAAAATTATAGCTATTATCAGAAAAAATTTTCTCATTTCAATTTTATTTTAAATACCGTTAGCAGTTGATAATGCAATCTGTCCTGTACCAACCGGAATGCTAAACCGGACCAGAACAGGAATCCTTTTTGAATCGTTAGTCAACCAAATCAGATTTTTGTCTTTACCTCTTAATCTATCTGTTTTAGCTCCTATTGAAACAATATTACATTCTTTTTTGCCAAGATTACCGGCTGAAACAGTTTCCTTTCCCATAAATTTTATTGAAACAGGATATTCCTTTTCATCGAAAATCAGGTTGAGAACAACGGCTTGTCCAGGTTTGAACTTGCTAAAATCGATGGTTCTGAGTTTGTAAACCATTGAAATTATATCTTGCGATGAACTTCCTATTGAGAATGTTTTTTTTGTTTCTGGTCTGTTTTGGAACTTCGATGTACCACTAATTGATTTACCATCAGGATTGTATATGTATTTCTGTGTGATTGAATAACCACCTTCGAACGTGCTTCTTTTAAATAATCCGGGCTTTAAAGTTTCCTGGTCAAGATAGGTTTCGTACAAGTCACGAATTTTGAAAAATGAGTCCCATTTGCTGTAAGTTGCAGCTTCCCAACTCAAATGAAAATAGTTTTTTTTACTTGTTTTTATTAATTCGGTTTGCATTGAAACCTGAGCCAATTGAGTCATTAATCCACTCATATTATAAGAAGCTGCATAAATCAACTTTTCACCTGACTTTATTTGTGAGAAACAAATGTTTAATGAAGAAACTGCGAAAAATAAAATAAATATTTTTTTCATTCTCAGAAAGTAAATTGTTAGGGTTTTGTTTTTAGGTATTTGATAATTTTATTGAAATTTTCGATTAATGCAGCAATAATCAAAGATATAAATATCCCAATGATAATACTATATACACCATACTTAATTATACCGTTTACTGGTTTAGGATCGACAGCAAAGCCTGATACCAGTGCTATTGGATTTTTAGTGTTAGCTAACGCAGATTTAGAAGATGAAATAATATCCTGTAACTTTAGTAAGTCACCATAGAATAATTGCTTTTGTTGTTCACCAAATAACAGTTTGTTTTGTTCCAATCGTATTTGTTGTTGATTGTCTTTAAAATAGGTAACTCTGGCCAAACTGTCTACTCTTTTTAATTCTATTCCGGAAATATAGATTTGCTGATTCATTTGGTCTTTAAAACTTTCCAAACGAATTTTAAGCAATTCATTATTATTGAAATAATCCAGAATTGCTTTCTGTATTTGAGGAATCTGTTTAGTGTTCTTTACCAATAATTGCATTGATACCCGATCGCGCATTTTTACATATAAAGTATCTTTAAGATCTTTCAGAGGATAAATATCTTTATAGTCCACTTTTACTGCTATTCCATCTTTTAAATATGATATAACAAAATAAGTATGAAAGCCTACGATATTTTTTGTGATACTGTCAGGCAATGAAAGTTTAGATGAAAGTGAAGAATAACCTTCTTCCTCACTAATGTACTCAAGTTGTTTGCTTATTTCTCTTACTGTTTGAGCATCACAACCATATAACAAAGCCAATGCATCAGCTTTATATGTTCTGGCTTCAGGTCGGGTCAAATATAAACTTATCAGGATGCAAACTAATGTTACAATAATTGTAATGAGTAAATGTCTGAAAATTAATTGAAATATTCCACCAACAAATTTGATTATAGAGTTAGTAATTTTTTTTAACCAATTAAAAAAAACTGTAATAAGATCAAGTAAATTAATCTCTTTTTCATTCATTTCGTTTTCTTTCATTTTTGTGATTTTTAAAATAATTACCCTTTGTGATAGTAATGACAATTTACATGTTAGATTTAACGTTATTCGAATTTACTTTTTGTTTTTTAGAAAATTGCTGATTACTTTTAGGTTTTCTAAAAGTCCTATTATTAGAGTACTTATAATCAGTCCTATTATTATGCTAAAAGCGATGTATTTTAAAGGATTGTTAATGGGGATAGGGTCAACAACAAGTCCTGATGGTATATCTAATGGTTGTTTGAAATTTTTTAAATTGCTTTCTGAGTCTGACAAAATATCCTGCAATTTTAGTAAATCATTGTAAAACAGCTGTTTTTGTTGTTCACCAACAATTAGTTTGTTTTTATCGAAGTGAAGCTGTTGATCGTTTTCCTTAAAGTAATTTACTTTTGCCAGACTATCAATTCTGTTTAGCTCTTTTCTTGACCATAGAATTCGATTCGTAATGTAATTCCTAGCGTTTAGGAATCTGGTCTGTAACATTTCATTTTTGTTGAAATAATCGAGAATAGCTTTTTCAATGATAGGAACCTGACTGATATTTTTTGTTAATAGTCGGAAATATACTCTGTCACGCATTTTTGCATACATTGTATCTTTCTGCGAAAAATTGTTATGGTAATCCACACTGACAGCAGCATGATCTTTTACATATTCAATAACATTATATGAATGAAATGCTACGATGTTTTTTGCAACACTATCTGGCAGCATTAATTTCTTTTGAAACGATATTTGAGTAATAATTGGTGATGAGTTTTCCAGTTGTTTACTTATCTCTCTAACTGTCTGAGCCTCATTTCCGTAAATTATACCCAAAGCATCTGCTTTGTAAATTTGTACTTCGGGGCGGCTAAGATATAATCCTCCTGCAATACAAACTGCTAAAATAATGATAGTAAGGATTAAATGTTTGTAAAACATCTGAATTAATTTACCAATGTAACCGATGAGTTTTATCGAAATTGTTTTAATCCAGTTAATCAGAATTTCGAGTAATTGAAGTAGGTTAATTTCTTTGTTGTCGTTTTCTTTCATGTGTAAATAATTGTTTTTTTTAATGTTGTAACTTGCATGACAGCAATCAGGTGTAACCAATATGTCAAATTTTCACTGTCTTTCTTGGCCAGCCAAGAGGCAAAGCCGAGCAGGTGAATATTTGTTTTAGATCACCCTGACCGTTGGTTCATGCTCGTTTCATACTAATTTATTATTATGTGTTGATTTAATTTTCAGGTAAAACATTTTCATCTGTTTCAGAAGTATAATCCTCTAAATCGATATTTTCATCATCATTCCAAACTACTACTGGCTTTTGAGGTGGTTTATTTCTTAATATTATTGATAAAATTGAACCGGTTGTACCACCGGCTAAATGACCTTCCCATGAGACCGGATCATGTATTTGCCATGGGAAAATATGCCAAACCATGCTTCCGTATATAAAGGCAACTATCAGTGAAATGGCAATTAAAGGAATGTGTCTTCTGAATAATCCGCTGAAAAACAGAAAAAAAGCCAGTGAGTAAATTAAACCACTTGCACCTATATGCCAATTGTCACGTCCAATAAACCAAAGAATCAAGCCACTGCAAACGTATGATATTATTAAAACCTTTGAAGCAATCTGCTTGTAGAAATAATATGTGAAACTACAAAGAATAAAGAAAGAAAGAACGTTATTTAAAAGATGCGACCAATCAGCATGGACAAAAATCATTGTAAAAATACCCCAAATATTCTCAATTCTTCTCGGGAAGACACCGCCTTCATGAAAATCCAGTCCCATCCCTTTTTCAAATAAGAAAGATATCATCATGAATATCAAGATAATACCCGGAATAAAAATGGCATTTATCAGTTGTTGTTTATCTCCAGAGTTTTTAGGTGTCTCTTGCATTCAGCAGAATTAATTTGAGACACAAAATTACAATTTCTTTAGTGAGTAAACGAAAAAAACGCTTTAAAAGTATATTTTCAATCTAAAAATTACCATTTTCAATACATGGTTAATTATTTTGATATAATAACAAACAAAAAATCAGATAGTTACAATTTAATTGCAAAAAAAGTTATTTAAAATTATAGAATTATTGAGGAATAACCGTTGTATAATTGACGGAAATTTTTTATATTGCGGTCGATATAGAGGAAAATGAAACTTTTTTGCATGAATATATGAGTTATCTCAATTTTGACAAAACCTTACTTATAAATCTGGAGAAATCACTCTCAAAAGAGATGATTCGAACAAACAGGGCCGGAGCATACAATAGTACAACTTTAATTGACTGTAATACACGTAAATATCATGGTCAATTAGTTTTGCCTCTACCCGAAATAGATGATACTAACCATGTTTTACTTTCATCGCTGGATGAAACAGTGATACAACATGGTGCTGAGTTTAATCTGGGAATACACCAATACGAAGGAAATAATTTTAGTCCGAACGGGCATAAATATATCCGCCAGTTTGATTGCGAAGTTATTTCGCGTACAATTTATCGGGTTGGTGGTGTTATTCTTTCAAAAGAGCGGTTACTTGTTTCTTTTGAGCCACGTGTTTTGATAAAGTATACGCTTTTAGAAGCTCACTCACCTACATTACTCAGGTTTAAACCTTTCCTGGCATTCAGGAGTGTTAATGAACTTACGCACGAAAATGCCAATGCAGATACTACAAGCCATGAAATTCCAAATGGAATAAGGATGTGTTTATATAAAAATTATCCTTGCCTGCATATGCAGTTTTCAAAAAAAGTGACTTATAATCATAACCCGAATTGGAACAAAAATATAGAATATTATAAAGAAAAAGAACGTGGATATGATTTTCGCGAAGATTTGCTGGTGCCGGGATATTTTGAATTACCAATTAAAAAAGGTGAATCAGTAATTTTTTCTGCAGGTATAACAAAGGTTTCAACGAATAAACTCTCATCGCTCTGGGAAGAGGAATTAACCCGCAGAATTCACAGAGTAGACATGTTTAGCTCCCTGAAGAACTCTGCACAACAATTTTATAAAAGAGTTGATGATAAGACATATTTGTTAGCAGGCTATCCATGGTTCGGTGCTCGTGCCCGCGATCAGTTTGTAGCATTACCCGGCTGCACACTTACCATAGACCGAATGGATTATTATGAAGCAATCATGAAAACTTCAATTGAGGAAATTGAAGAATTCCTAAATGGGAAACGAACCGGATTTAAAATTCAGGCTATTGATGACCCCGATGTTTTACTTTGGTTTTTATGGGTTATTCAACAATTTGCCAAACATAATTCAATAGCAGAAGCAGCTACCCGATACGAAGATTTAGCCAACACAATAATCAATTTTATCCGCAAGCAAAATCATCCGAATTTGTTTATACATAAAAATGGTTTGTTGTATGTTAATGGAATAGATAGACCGGCTACATGGATGAATGCAATGGAAGATGGTAGACCGATAACACCCCGTACAGGCTATGTGGTGGAAATTAATGCATTATGGTTTAACGCGCTGAAATTTGTCGCAGAACTTACCCGTGAAGCAGGGAAAATACATGCTGCCGATTTGCTTGATTATCAGGCAGAAATGGTTCGTGAGGCTTTTGTACAAACATTTTGGAACGGAACTTATTTATACGATTATGTGGATGGAAGTTATTCCGACAGGGAAGTACGTCCGAATATGATTTTAGCTGTGGCATTACCTTATTCTCCACTCGACAAACAACAACAAAAATCGGTGCTGGATATAACTACCAAAGAATTGCTAACTCCAAAAGGTTTACGTTCGTTAAGCCCTAAAAGTGGCTCTTATCGACCAAATTATATTGGAGGTCAGTTGGAACGGGACAGAAATTATCATAACGGACCGGTTTGGCCAAGTACATTTGGTGCTTTTACAGCTGCTTATCTTCGGGTTTACAAACAAAGCGGAAAATCATTTATTGAACGGATGATGGTGGGTATTGAAGCGGAAATAAGTGAGCTTTGTATAGGTACATTGCCCGAATTGTTTGATGGAAATCCTCCTTACAAAGGACATGGTGGTATGTCGTTTGCAATGAGTGTAGCAGAGGTTTTGAGAGTGTTTGATATGTTGAAAAAATACGAAAACGAATAATATATGAAGGCATTAATGTTTGGTTGGGAGTTTCCGCCGCATATATTGGGAGGACTGGGGACAGCAAGTTATGGATTGACTAAAGGTATGTCGTTGCAGGAAGATATGCAGATTACGTTTGTAATTCCAAAACCGCATGGTGACGAAGATCAGAGTTTTCTGAAAATTATTGGTGCCTGTAATGTGCCGGTAGTATGGAAAGAAAATAGTTGGGACCATGTAAATAATAGAATTGGTTCGATGATGAGCCCTGATGAGTTTTTCCGATTGAGGGATGGAATTAAATACGATTTCCGACGAATTCATACCAACGAGTTGGGCTGCATTGATTTTTCAGGACGTTATCCCGACAATCTGATTGAAGAAATTTCGAATTACGAAGCCGTGGCAAGTGTATTGGCGAATCAGGTTGAATTTGATATAATCCACTCACACGATTGGCTGACATATCCAGCAGGTGTATTTGCTAAACAAATCAGTGGAAAACCATTGGTTATTCACGTTCATGCAACCGATTTTGATCGCAGTCGTGGACAAGTAAATCCAACGGTTTATGGCATCGAAAAACGAGGAATGGATATGGCTGACCATATTATGACAGTGAGTGAATTGACGCGTAGGATTGTGATTGAGAAATATCATCAGGACCCACGAAAAGTTACAACGGTACATAATGCTGTAGAACCATTGCCTGATATTGAATCATTTAAGAAAACACCGAGGAAAGATAAGGTTGTGACTTTTTTAGGTCGAATTACCATGCAGAAAGGCCCTGAATACTTCGTGGAAGCTGCTTACCAGGTTTTGCAACGCACCAAGGGAGTCCGGTTTGTAATGGCCGGTAGTGGCGACATGATGAATGCCATGATTGACTTAGCCGCAAAACGTGGCATTGCTGACCGTTTCCATTTTACAGGATTCCTGAAAGGTCGTCAGGTGCATGAAATGCTGGCCGAAAGCGATGTATATATTATGCCTTCTGTATCTGAACCGTTTGGAATTTCCCCTCTTGAAGCCATGCAGGTTGGAACACCATCGATTATTTCTAAACAATCAGGTTGTGCTGAAATTTTGACACATGCCATAAAAACCGATTACTGGGATATTGATGCTATGGCTGATGCTATTTATTCAATAGTGAAAAATCCTGCCATGTTTGATAGTTTAAGCAAATTGGGACTCGAAGAAGTGAACAATATCAAATGGTATGATGCCGGTTTAAAAGTACGCGGTATATATGAAAGCGTGATGTAAGCAGTGAAGAGTAAACAGTAAGCGGTAAACAGTAAGCAGTAAACAGCAAACAGTAAGCAGTGAACAAATCAACAAATCAACATATCATCAAATCAACATATCATCAAATCAACAGATTAACCAATCAACTAATATTCAAATTAATAACATATGAGAAATATTTGTTTTTATTTTCAGATTCATACTCCATTTCAATTAAAAAGATACCGTTTTTTTGATATAGGGAATGACCATTATTATTACGATGAGTTTCAAACAAACGAAAGAGTGGATAATCTTGTTCAGAATTCGTACCTGAATGCCAACCGTACTATTGCCGAAATGATACGGAGTTCCAATGGAAAGTTTAAATGTGCTTTCTCCATTTCAGGAATTACGCTTGAACTTTTCGAACAATATAACCCTGAAGTGATTGACAGTTTTAAAGAACTGGCAGCTACCGGGAGTGTTGAATTTCTGGCAGAACCTTATGCACACTCGCTTTCGTCGGTATTTGATACTGATGAATTTGTACGCCAGGTAAAAATGCATTCTTCAAAAATTGAAGCCCTGTTCGGAAAAAAACCAACAGCATTTTTCAATGCTGAGTTGATTTATTCCGACGAAATCGGTGAAGCTGTATCCAAAATGGGATACAAAACCATGATGATTGACGAAGCAAAGCATATTATGGGTTGGAAGAGTCCGAATTTTGTGTACAATCACTCGTATATCCCCAAACTTAAATTACTGGTTCGGAATTTCAAACTGAGCGACGATATAGCATTCCGCTTTAGCAACCTTTCACTTAGTGCTGAAAAGTTTATTGATTGGATTTCGGCTCTGCCTGAAGGCGAAAATGTGATTAATCTGGGAATGGGATATGAAATTTTTGGAATAGTTCAGCCGGCTTATACAGGAATTTTTGATTTTCTGAAAGCCCTGCCTTATCACGCTATGGAACAACAAATTAGTTTTGTGTTGCCATCCGAAATAACCAGGAAAACTGATTCTGCCGGTTCGTTGTCTGTACCTTATCCAATGAGTTGGGTCGGAAATGACAAGGACTTGACTCCATGGACAGGAAATGACCTTCAACAGGAAGCGCTGAATAAATTGTATGCCGTTGGTGAACGTGTACGACTTTGCAACGATAAAGCATTGCAACTTGATTGGTTAATTCTTCAGTCGACCGATCATTTTCGGTATATGAGTCATAAAGATGCTCACGGAACGAACTATGAAACTCCCTATGAAGCATTTATGAATTACATGAACGTGTTGGCCGATTTTCTGGAACGTGTTGAAGCTCAGTATCCTACAACAATAGATAACGAAGAATTGAATGAATTGTTGAAAACAATTAATAGTCAGGAACAGGAAATCGAGCGACTTGAAAATGAGTTGAGTAAAACTAAAATCAAGAAAACCAAACCTGCTGATAAGAAATAAAAATTATTAGAACATTCTAAAGAAACTGCAAGGAATTCACTTTGCAGTTTTTTTTGTGTCAGAAATGAAACATTTCAGCTTATGGTTGTTTAAATAAATTCAAGTACTTTTGTTCGTTAATAAAGGATGATTATAATGAAAGAGCATTTACAGGATAAAATATTTACAATAATTTCAGAAGCAGCTGATGATTTGCAGCAGGAATGCTATGTTATAGGCGGTTATGTACGCGATATTTTTCTGAAACGCCCATCAAAAGATATTGACGTGGTGGTGGTGGGAAGCGGTATTGAGTTGGCTCAACATGTGTCGGAGAAATTAGGAAAAAGAGCAAAACTGACTATTTTCAAAACATATGGAACAGCTCAGGTGAAAATAAATGACCTGGAAGTTGAATTTGTTGGTGCGCGCCGTGAATCATATCAGCGTGACTCACGCAACCCGATTGTAGAAGATGGAACACTGGAAGATGATCAGAATCGTCGTGATTTTACGATTAATGCACTCGCAATTTGCCTGAATAAAGACCGTTTTGGTGAGCTGGTTGACCCATTTGGCGGGCTGAATGACCTTCAGAATTTTGTTATCCGTACACCGTTGAATCCCGATATCACTTTCTCTGATGACCCGCTGCGTATGATGCGCGGTATTCGCTTTTCAGCACAGCTTGGTTTTTTCCTTGAGACCGGTACATTTGACGCTATTGCACGAAACAAAGACCGGATTGAAATCATATCAAAAGAGCGTATTGCGGATGAGTTGAATAAAATCATGATGTCGCGCAAACCGTCAGTTGGTTTTATTTTACTTGAAAAAACAGGATTGTTGGAGTTGATTTTTCCGGAGGTATTAGCATTAAAAGGTGCTGAAACAAAAGATGGGGTAGGGCATAAGGACAATTTTTACCACACACTGGCAGTACTTGATAATCTGTGCGAACAAACAGATAATCTGTGGCTTAGGTGGGCGGCATTACTCCACGATATTGGCAAACCACGCACAAAAAAGTTCGATGCACGGTTGGGTTGGACTTTCTATAATCATAACTTTATTGGTGAAAAAATGATTCCGGAGATTTTCCGCAGAATGAAATTACCAACCAACGAGAAAATGAAATATGTGCAGAAAATGGTAACGCTTCATATGCGTCCAATTGCGCTGAGTGAAGAAGAAATTACGGATTCAGCTATTCGACGTTTATTGTTCGAGGCAGGTGACGATATAGATGACCTGATGCAGCTTTGTGAAGCTGACATTACATCGAAAAATCCCGAAAAGGTGAAGAAGTTTCGTTCTAATTTTCAGTTGGTACGTCAGAAGCTAAAGGAAATTGAAGAAAAAGACCGAGTACGTAATTTTCAGCCACCTGTTAGTGGACAGGAAATTATGGAGACTTTTAATTTGCCGGCATCTGCTATAGTTGGAGAATTAAAAATGTGCATCAAAGATGCCATACTCGATGGAGTTATCCCCAATGAGTATGAAGCTGCCAAAAAGTTTATGATGTCATTAGCACTTGAAAAGGGCTTAATATCAGAAAAGTAAAGATTTTTTCTGAATTTTCAACTGAAATATTTGTCAAACGTTCTAAAATAGCTATCTTTGCACTCGCTTTTCAAAAAATATGGCGGGATAGCTCAGTTGGTTAGAGCGTCGGATTCATAACCCGGAGGTCACGAGTTCAACTCTCGTTCCCGCTACACAGAAGGAAGTTCAGAAATGCGCTTCCTTTTTTATTTGTTGGAAAACTTTGAGTTACGAAAAAGTGTTGATATATTTGTAACTAAATTAAAAAGCAATTTATCAACCAATTACTGTGACCGAATGAAAAACTCGTTAAGCACCAAAGAAAAATCAGTACAAATCAATATCAATTCGGTTTATTACGGTTCGATAGCCGAAATCGGGGGAGGGCAGGAGACAGCCCGACATTTATTTCAGGCAGGTGGAGCGTCGAATACTATTGCGAAATCTATTTCGGCGTATGATAAGTCTTTTTCCGATTATTTCTATAATCAGGGAACTCCTACGCGTTATGTGGCTGAGGATAGATTGAGCAAAATGGTTGATTATGAGTACGAAGAGTTGATAAAAATTCTGGATACCAAGAATAATCAAAAGTTTTTTGCTTTTGCCAATACGGTTGAAACGCTGAATTTTGCCAAAACAAATCAGGGAAACGGTTGGTTGGGTATTGCAGTGGAAGGAAGTGACCGCTACGAACCAAATAAATTTTTTATTCATATCAAATTGCTCGAAAACGATACGCTTTTGCAGCAATATTCCCTGGGAACGCTGGGTATTAACCTGATTCACGGAAGCCTTTTTGATTGGGAAGATCCGCGCAAAGTGTTGCTATCGTTGCTTGATAATCTGGATACCGACCGTGTGGAAGTGGATTATGTGTATGTGGAAGGGCCTGATATGGGTTGGTGCGATAACCGCCTGTTGAATCTGATGTTGGTAAGTCATAACATGACTCCGGCTATCATGTTCGACCAATCGGGACGAATACAGCAGCCCGGTGACTTGCTTTACCGTAAAAACGTATTGTTGATGCGTGGATATTTCCGGCCGATAAATAATCTTAATATCGAATTTCTGAACGACAGTTTGTCAGTATTTAAAGGAGATGAGGATTATAAACCCGATAACACCATTGCATTTTGTGAGATATCGCTCAATTACCTGATTCAGAATGAAGAAGTGGATGAGAAAGACTTCATGCACCGGGTTGATTTGCTGAATAAAGTGGGGCAGAGCGTAATGGTTTCGAAATTCAGCCGCTACTTTAAACTTGTAGATTATTTTGCTCAGTTTAAGATGAATAAACTTCGCATTGTGGTTGGATTGCCCACTTTCGACAAGATTATGGATAATTCGCAATACAATGACTTACGCGGCGGTTTGCTTCAGGCTATGGGAACATTGTTTCAGGAAAATGTCAAAATGTATCTGTATCCTTATACCGACATGACTACCGGCGAGGTGATATATCCCGAAGATTCGCATTTCAGTGATGAATATCAATTGATTTGGAAATACCTTATTAGTACCCGAAAAGTTCGGATTATGAAAGGTATTGCCACCAAACATCTCGAGATTACTTCGGGGTATATAACTCAACTAATAGAAAATGCAGATGAAAATCTGATTCATTATGTGCCCGGTAAGGTTTTCAGGCATATAAAAGACAATAAATTGTTTGGGTACGGAAAAAATATTCAGTAGAGACGCAATGCTTTGCGTCTATGATTAAATCAGATGCAATGCATTGTGTCTCAGGTTTAATGAGACACAAAGCATTGCATCTCTACAATACAAAATAATGGAGACAAACCCACAATACTACGGATTACCTGCCCGAATATAACTGGAAGAACTTGGCAATAATCATCTGGGCATTCGTAAAGTTATTAAAAGCCGTATTATTCAAAAGGATGCTGCAAAGATTGTAGCAATTGCCAATCAACTAAAAAGCGTAACTCCCGGGGTGGAAGTTACGCTTATTTGTACACGTAATATTTGTTCTAAGTCAATTGCACTTTTAGAAAGCAAAAGCATAAAAGTGAAATTTATTGACTAACAAAAAACGCAGAACCCGATGTTTATCATTGTTCTGCGTTTTCTTTTTCCCCTTTAGGGGTTAGGGGTCTTCAATTCCTAAACACCTACCGTTCACCATCATGATCCACCACAATCGGTTGGTCGCTGTGAATAGTTCCGCCAATGATTGTTTGGATAAATCAATTGAGTAAAACTTCTGTATGGCTCGTTTCACCGGACGCGTTCCAAATTGCGGATCGATACCTTGGGCCGCAAAAATATTCCCGAATTAAATTGGAATTATTCAGAAAATATGACAAAATATCATAAAATCAGCATATTTGTCAGGTGTAGGGACTTCTAAACCTTTCATTTTATAGTTTTTTGCTTACAAATATTCAGTTGATATTTTTATTTATCAACGAAAAAAAACTACCTTTGCACTTCTAAAAAAAGCTTATAAAAAAAATTAATTTTTAAATTTAATAATTCAATATGAGTAACACAAAAAGAGTCTACACATTCGGTAACGGACTTGCCGAAGGTAAAGCGGACATGAAAAATTTGCTCGGTGGAAAAGGAGCAAACCTTGCTGAAATGAATTTGATTGGAGTACCTGTTCCTCCGGGATTCACTATTACTACAGATACTTGTAGCGAGTATTATTCTTTGGGTAAAGAAAAGGTTGTTGAACTTTTGAAACCTGAAGTTGAAAAAGCTATTGCGCTTCAGGAAGTATTGATGAATTCAAAATTTGGAGATATTGAAAACCCAATGTTGGTTTCAGTTCGTTCAGGTGCTCGTGCTTCAATGCCGGGTATGATGGACACTATTTTGAACCTTGGATTGAATGATGCAGTTGTAGAAGGTATGACCCGTAAAACAGGTAATGCCCGCTTTGCATGGGATTCTTACCGTCGATTTGTACAAATGTATGGTGACGTGGTACTGGGTATGAAACCTGAAAATAAAAATGATGCTGACCCTTTTGAAGAAATTCTTGACCATTTGAAAGAAGAAAAAGGAGTAGAATTAGATAATCAACTTTCTGTTGACGATTTAAAAGAATTGGTGGCTAAATTTAAGGCTGCTGTTAAGAAACAAACCGGAAAAGATTTCCCTGAATCAGCTTACGAGCAACTTTGGGGTGCTGTTTGTTCCGTATTCGATTCATGGATGAACGACCGCGCTATCCTTTACCGCAAAATGGAAGGAATTCCTGCCGAATGGGGAACTGCTGTAAGTGTACAAGCTATGGTTTTTGGTAACATGGGCGAAACTTCTGCTACCGGAGTATGCTTTAGCCGTGATGCTGCAACAGGTGAAGATCAGTTTATTGGCGAATACCTGATTAATGCTCAGGGCGAAGATGTGGTTGCAGGTATCCGTACACCACAACAAATCACCAAAATTGGTTCGCAACGTTGGGCAGTATTGGCAGGTATTTCTGAAGAAGAACGTATAGCTAAATATCCTTCGATGGAAGAAGCAATGCCATCAATTTACAAAGAGCTTGATGCTATCCAGACCAAACTGGAAAATCACTACAAAGATATGCAAGACATGGAATTTACCGTACAGGAAGGTAAATTGTGGTTTCTGCAAACCCGTAACGGAAAACGTACCGGTGCTGCTATGGTTAAAATTGCAGTAGATATGCTTCGTCAGGGAATGCTTGATGAAAAAACAGCTATCCTGCGTGTTGATCCAAACCGTTTGGATGAATTACTTCACCCTGTATTCGATAAAAAAGCCATCAAAGAAGCAAAACTTATTGCTAAAGGATTGGCTGCTTCTCCGGGAGCTGCGTCAGGTCGTGTTGTTTTCAATGCTGATGATGCTGCCGATTGGGCTTCGCACGGTGAAAAAGTAATCATGGTTCGCGTTGAAACTTCTCCTGAAGATTTAGCCGGTATGGCTGCTGCTCAGGGAATTCTGACTGCCCGTGGCGGAATGACTTCTCACGCTGCTGTTGTGGCTCGTGGTATGGGTAAATGCTGCGTTTCAGGTGCAGGAACATTGAAAATCGATTATGCTGCCAAAGTAATGGAAGTAGATGGTTTAGTAGTTAAAGAAGGCGATTATATTTCATTGAATGGTTCGACCGGAGATATTTTCTTAGGAAAAGTAGGAACTTCGGAAGCTGAATTAGATGCTGATTTCGCTGAATTAATGGCATTGGCTGACAAACATACTAAAATGGCTGTTCGTACCAATGCTGATACTCCTCACGATGCTCAGGTTGCCCGTAAATTTGGTGCTACCGGTATCGGACTTTGCCGTACAGAACATATGTTCTTCGAAGGTGAAAAAATTAAAGCTATGCGCGAAATGATTCTGGCTGAAAATGAAGCCGGACGTCGTGTTGCCTTAGCAAAAATTCTTCCTTATCAACAGGAAGATTTCGAAGGTATTTTCGAAGCAATGGCAGGTTGCCCGGTTACCGTTCGTCTGCTTGATCCACCGTTGCATGAATTTGTGCCTCACGATGAAAAAGGACAACGCGAAATGGCAGAAGCAATGGGCGTTTCATTGAAAGTAATCAAACAACGTGTTGAAGCTCTTCACGAACAAAATCCGATGTTGGGTCACCGTGGTTGCCGTCTTGGAAATACTTATCCTGAAATTACCGAAATGCAAACACGCGCTATTCTTGGTGCAGCGTTGGCATTGAAGAAAAGAGGTATCAAAGCTATGCCGGAAATTATGGTGCCACTGGTAGGTATCAAATTCGAGTTCAACGAACAGGATAATATTATCCGTACTACTGCTGCAAAACTATTTGCTGAAGTTGGCGACAGCATTGACTTCAAAGTAGGTACTATGATTGAAATTCCTCGTGCAGCTCTGACTGCTGATAAGATTGCAGCAACAGCTGAATTCTTCTCATTTGGTACTAACGACTTAACTCAGATGACTTTCGGATATTCGCGCGACGATATTGCTTCGTTCCTGCCTATCTATCTCGAAAAGAAAATTCTGAAAGCCGATCCATTCCAGGTTCTTGACCAAAACGGAGTTGGACAATTGGTGCAAATGGCAACCGAAAAAGGACGCTCTGTAAATCCTAACCTGAAAGTTGGTATATGTGGCGAACACGGAGGAGAACCATCGTCAGTTGAATTCTGTCACCGCACTGGTTTGAACTATGTAAGCTGTTCACCATTCCGCGTGCCTATCGCACGTTTGGCTGCTGCACAAGCTGCTTTGAAATACTAATAAGCAATTCTTAAAAATAAAAAAAAGGGGAAACTTGAAAAAGTTTTCCCTGTTTTTTTAATATTAAGTAGTAAGTAGTATATAATGTCATATAATTCAAAGAGAAAATAATAAAAATAGCACGCGGATTCTCGCAGTTATAGCGGATTTTTAAGCGGATTTAAATCTCGCCCTTGGCGAGTTGATTTTCAGATACTTACAATCTAATCAGTCATGCTTGCATGACTAAAATCAGTTTTAAAATTCGAATTTTGATTGCTGCTTGTGCCGTTAAATCAGCGAAAATCCGCGCCTGCCTGGGGTAGACAGGTTTGAAATACGACCGCTCGGCTCTGCCGCTTTGCTTGCAAAGAATATATTCTATACATTACTTATCTCATTCTCACAGCTCTTGCACAACGTTAATTATTTTTCTATCTTTGTGCCATGTTAAGGATGCTATTTCGATACTTCTATATACTTTCGGTTGTGATTGGCATACATGCTTGTTCCGGTTCTCCTCAGGAACTGAAAACAGCGGAACAGCTAATGGAAACCGCTCCCGACTCATCGCTGCACATACTCCAAAAGTTACATATACTCAACATTCATGGCCGAAATAACAGGGCTTTGTATGCATTATTATTGTCGCAAGCACTTGATAAAAAAGAGATATACCTGGAAAATGACTCTCTTATTACTGTTGCTATCGATTATTTTGATGAGTCCGATCCTGTTCATGCAGGTTATGCCTGGTTCTATCATGCACGCACCGCCCGAAACCGTGGTAATTTGGAGGAACAAGCTCACAACCTGCTTATGGCACAGGAATACGCCGAAAAATCAGAAAATAAATTATTAATGGGCGCTATTGTCTATGACAAAGCAACCATGTATTTTAATCAACGGCAATACAATTATTCCATATCGTGTTTTAAATCAGCAATAGATTATTTTAAACAAATAGATGAGAAAAGAAGTCTCATTTTAAGCAACTTATACATTGGATACTGCTATTTATATATTCAAAAAATTGATAGTGCACAGATATATTATGTGCAAGCCGAGAAGGTAGCGACCAATATTAAAGATAAGATACTTCTGTCCGTTATCCTACGCAATGTGGGTATGGTATATCTTCAACAGGCAAATTACAACGAAGCGCTCAGGTATTTTTACAAAGTACCATTAACCGGGAATAAACTATATGATAGCAGTAAATATATCCTGATTGCTAACGCGCATATTAAATCCAACAGATTAGATTCAGCCAGAAATTATTTGCATAAAGTAGATGATTTACACGAAATAGAAGCCGACTATTATAGATTGTGGCAAGCTATAGCAGAGAAGGAAAAGGATAAAACCAAAGCATTATATTTCGCTAATAAAGTTAGTGTGTTAACGGATTCTATGTACAAGAAAAAGCTCGAAACCAGTTTTGCCGGACTCGAAAAGAAATATAAGTATCAGAGCCTGCAAATTGACAATCAAAACCTGAATATAAAGAATAAGAAAAAAGGAATGTATCTGTTGCTGTCATTGTTGGCGCTGAGTGTTTTTATAGTGGTATTTTTATTCTGGAGATTAAGGGTAAAGAAAAATGAAGTTGAATATCAAAAGGATATAGCCATTAAGAAACAGGAATTATTAGAAAAAGAACAAGAGAATACAGCCAGGGAAAAGGAAAATAATACATTACTCGAACGCCAATTAAAATTACAGACCATATTACTTTCGAATATCAAGATGCATCAAACCAATACAGTCAAAAGACCGACTGTATGGAAGGATGGATCGAAAGAAACTATTGAGAAACAATTTGAGACATTTTATAATGAACTCAAAACCTACGTGGATATGGAATTTAATAATTTCACTACCCGTTTAAAAGAAAAACATCCTGTTTTGACTGAAAATGATATATTTATTTCCTGCCTGCTTCTGGCCGAATTCGAGACTGGAATGATAGCTACAATTCTTAACGTACAGGCTGAATCTATAAACAAGTATCGTTATCGACTTCGCACGAAGTTAAAATTGGCAAACTCTGATAATCTACTCGATTACCTCCTCCATTTTTGATCAAAATATTAACGGTTTTTGAGGCTATTTGGACTTGTCCATATAGCCTCTTTTTTATTGCCCTTTAAAACACTATAAATCAACAATGTAGTGTTGTTAATTAGTACTGTTGTCCATAAAATAAATCCGGCATTTAACTGAAATGTCGGATTTTTTTTGTATTTATTTGTAGGATAAATAATTCAAAAAATTTATCCTTATGAAAAAGCTTTTAACCTCTCTTGCAATTGTAGCTTTATTAGCTTCAGCATCAATTTTCCAGGCAAACACAGTAAAGAACTCAAAATTATTGGCTATTGATCCGCCGGTAATTCCATTTCCTCCTCGTATTATAAATGAAGTAACCAAAACCCCTGTATTAAACATTACTGAATTTGTACCGACGAGTACAACAAAAATGGTTTAAGTATTAATGTTCTGGTGAATATAGCGTTTACCTGAATAAACCGAGTGGCAGACAGCTGATTACTGTCTGCCTACTCCCGAAAAAAAGGGGGATGTAGAGCGATACAAACCCGAATAAAACGAATTCCAAAAGAAAGTCAACGAATTCCAACAGAAAGTCAACGGATTCCAACAGGAAGTCAATGAATTTCAACAGGAAGTCAACGAATTCCAACAGGAAGTCAATGAATTTCAACAGGAAGTCAACTGATTCCAATAGGAAGTCAATGAATTTCAACAGGAAGTCAACGAATTCCAACAGGAAGTCAACGGATTCCAACAGGAAGTCAACGGATTCCAACAGGAAGTTGTCTTGTCCTAAATTAGCTTGACAGATTTATAACTAATTTCTATTTTGTTGT
>JBAXPM010000011.1:0-62896 GCA_037132235.1 Paludibacter sp. | reverse complement strand
TTGCCAATATTGATATTTAAATTTGCCATTTCAGCTTTGTAATATTAAAAACAGGTCCTTCCGTACAAACACACAAATGTCCTTCGGTTGTGTCAGTCACACAACATAAACATGCACCAAATCCACAAGCCATGGTATTTTCGAGTGAAACTTCGCAAAAAGCCTTTATTTCAGTCGCATAAGCAGCTACAGCTTTCATCATGGGAGTAGGTCCACAGGTATAAATATAATCGAAATTTGAGGCTTTTAAGAGCGAATGTTGGGTTACAAAACCCTTTTCACCATGTGAACCATCTTCGGTAGTGGTATACACATTTCCGAATCGCTCAAATTCACATAATTGTAATAAATTGTCCTTAGAACGGCCTCCCAATACAAAGTTACAGGTATAACCGCGTTCTTTGAGGTAAGATCCCCAGAACAATAACGGTGCAATTCCTACTCCACCACCTATCAAAAGAACTTTAGCATCTTTATTTTCTGGCAAAGTGAAACTATTTCCAAGAGGAAAAACGAGGTTAAGGGTATCTCCACACTTCAATTCGCACATTTTACGGGTACCATCGCCCACTATCTGTACCAATAGCCAAAGCTCATTAGTGTCATAATCAACGTAATTAATGGAAATAGGGCGTCGCAGGAAAGTGGTTGGAGAGTTGTCTACCCGCACTTCTGCAAATTGCCCGGGAAGCATTTCAGGAAGTTTTTCGGGTGAAGTCAGGATCAGAAGTGAGTATTGATTATTAAGAGATTTGTTTTCCTTCACAATCAAATCGAGAATGAATTTCTTCATCAATCATACCATATTGTGTATCAACTATTTATACTCATTGATACTGGTGATAAAAATCAAACAAATAAGTATGCAAAATTACAAAATTATCCCGATACTGCAAACCGAATTGAATCTACTTCGCATATAAATATCCCAATTGATATTTTAGGATTGATTTGACCAAATTGATCTGAGAATTTATTGAAATTCCTGAAAAGTATTATCCGTATAATACACTATAATTTTTCTAACTGTTTTTCCGGGAACTTCAACTTGTTGAATCTGAATAGGTCGTTGTTCGGGTTGTTGAAGTGGTGTTTGCTGAGTTTGACTGGGAATTTCGCTTACAATTACTGTTTTTTGCTGGTTGCCTGAAAATGTTGAACCGTTTTTTTCTGCCTGAAATGGTTCAGAAGTAGCTGATTTTGAATCAGTTTCATCTTCCTGAGCAAACAATGAAGGCATCTGAGATTGCTTTACATTTCGTTCAATCGTTCCCTGACCCATTATAAGCCATTCTGGACTGATATGAGGGAAACGATTCAATATACTTTGAAGCACTGCCAGACTTGGATTATTTCTTCCATTCAGAATGTGCGATAGAGTAGAACCCTGAATTCCGATTGCAGATGCAAATACTGCAGAATTCATTCCTTCTATCTGCATTACTTTTTCAATTCTGTCTTTTTCACTCATAAATTCAGATAATATTGTGAATTGTATAAATAGTTTTAGTTTACAAAGATATGTGAAGTATTTCACCTATGCAAATCAATGACATTTGTAATGTAATACTTTTGTGAGTTACAAAAGTAAATCAGACATAGTACACTAAGATTTATGCATTACTATAATCAAATTGCTTTCAATAAAGGGATTAGAATGAAATGCCCATATTCTTCCTTTATTAAACCTGTGATTTAAATAATGCTATGTAAATATATTGATAGTCATAGAGATAATGATATTACGAAATCAATACATCCCTTATATATGCATATTATCACAACTGTAAATCAAGTGGTAAAGCTATAAATCATATATTTTTATTAATATGCTGACAGACTTTATATTATATTCATATAATGACGTATTATAAGGTGTTTATAGATTTGCATTCTGTAATGTGAAGTATGTTACTTTTGTAATTTTTATTGGGTTATACTTGTAGAACAAAGACAAATATTTAACCAGTATCTTTGTAATTATTTTAAATACA
Source organism: Paludibacter sp. (assembly GCA_037132235.1). Lineage (GTDB taxonomy): Bacteria > Bacteroidota > Bacteroidia > Bacteroidales > Paludibacteraceae > Paludibacter. The sequence continues at coordinate 60,902 of JBAXPM010000011.1, read as the reverse complement.
TTCGTGATAATGGTAATATTATTACAAAAGTAAATATGTATATTTGTACTATAATTTTGAAATGAATTTTGTTCGGTTGAGATGTGTCACTTTTTAAAGTAACTTTTGAAATAATATAATTTTCAATCAAAATTTAAATATTGAGATAAGGTAGTATTGACTTTAACCCCTATTGGACTTGAGTTTTATGAAAATACTCAGATTAATCAGAAGTAATAACAACAAAAAATGATGTATTCAGCTATAGTACAGCTAGATACATCAATTTAGAGCTTCTGAGAATTGAATATTTTATTTGTTGTAGGAAATGGGATAGTATTTTTTCAATCTGGAGCATAAAAAAAAGAGTCCGAAATTAAATTTCGAACTCTTCTGAATAATATTTATAATTAGATTAATCTTCTGATACAACTGGTGCAATTCCAGCCAATTCAGGGTCAACTAAAATTCGACCGCAATATTCGCAAACTATAACTTTTTTACGAAGACGAATATCCAACTGACGCTGTGCAGGAATTTTATTAAAACAACCACCACATGCATCGCGCTGTACGTAAACAACTGCTAACCCATTACGGGCATTCTTACGAATACGTTTGAAAGCAGTAAGCAATCGTGGTTCTATTTTAATTTCTATTTCTTTTGCATGTTCACGAAGTTTTTCTTCTTCTTGTTTGGTTTCTGCAACAATTTCATTCAACTCCCCTTTTTTCTGGTCAAGGTCAAGTTTTCTTTCAGCTAATTGATCCGAAGTAACTGACTTCTCAGTTTGTTTTGTTTCGTGAGCAGCTGTATATTCACGAATACGTTTTTCACACAATTCTATTTCAAGTGTTTGAAACTCAATTTCTTTTGATAGATTGTCGTATTCACGGTTATTGCGAACATTTTCCTGTTGTTCTTTATAACGTGTAATTTTCATCCGCGCTTCTTCAATTTCAATCTTTTTGCCGGCAATCATAGCAACCAGATCAGCAACTTCAGTCTCAAAATTCTCCAAACGGGTTGTTAAACCAATGATTTCGTCTTCTAAATCCTGAACTTCGAGTGGAAGCTCACCGCGTAAAATTTTAATTTCATCAATCTGAGAAACTGCTTTCTGAAGTTCATATAGAGCCTGAAGTTTCTCCTCTACGGTAATTTCTTTTTCTGCTTTTAAGTCTGTAGCCATGTCGATTACAAATAATTTATGGGGTTGGTTTTACTCTCTGAAATTTGGACTGCAAATGTAGGCATTTTTTTTGAAATTATCTCATAAAAAATGTCTTTTGTGAATTGTTCACTCTCAAAATGACCAATATCTGCCAACAAAATTTGGTTTTGGGCATCAAAAAAATCGTGATATTTAGTATCACCAGAAATATATATATCAGCACCTGCTGAAATGGCATCGGGAATAAATGAACTACCAGATCCTCCACAAAGTGCTACAAGCTTGATTTTTTTATTAATCAAATTCGTGTGACGAATATTGGGAACATTGAAAATTGATTTAATACGGTTCAGAAATTCAAGTACATCCTCTGCTTCTTCCAATTCGCCTACTATGCCTGCTCCTACCTGTTTCCAGTCATTTTTCAATGGAATGAAATCGTATGCCGGCACTTCGTAAGGATGTGATTTCAACAATGCTTCAAGTACTTTATACTTTTGGTATTCAGGAAGAATCACCTCGATACGAATTTCGGATTCTGAATGTAATTCATTAGTCCGGCCTACAAATGGTTGAGCATATTCATTAGCACGAAATGTTCCTACTCCTTCAGAATTGAAACTGCATGAATCGTAATTTCCAATTTGGCCTGCACCCGCCGTAAATAATGCTTCTCTAACATTATAACTATGTATCTGAGGAACATAAGTTACAAGTTTCAATAAAATATCTTGTTTGGGCTGAAGTATTCTTGGATTTTTCAATCCGATTTTTTCAGCCATTTTTCCACTGACACCTGAAAGTACATTGTCTAAATTAGTATGCGCCGCATAAATTGCAATATCGTTTTTAATGGCTTTTGCAACACAACGCTGTACTTCATTCTGACCGGTAAGTCTTTTTAATCCACTGAAAATAAGCGGATGATGTGAAATTATCAGATTACAATTTTTCTGAACAGCCTCATCAATAACTGTTTCGGTAATATCAATACAAACCAATGCTGACGTGGCTTCCATTTGTGCATCACCTACGAGTAATCCAGCGTTGTCATAGCTTTCCTGCAATGCCAACGGAGCAATGTTCTCGATAAGTTCACAAATAGATTTTATGGTCATGAGTCCTAACCCCTAAAGGGGAATTTAGTTAGTATTTTTTTAAAATGCTAAGAATTAAATCCTTATTCCCCTTTAGTGTTCGGGGTTTCTTCTCCTGTTTCTTCGGCAAGAAAATCTGTGAAATTGGCATTAATGAGAATATTATACCAGGTAATCAGTTTTCGAATATCGCTTGGATAAACCCGGTCGCGATCGTATTCGGGTAGGACTTCTGCCATGAATTTGCGAAGTTTATCATTGTCCGATTTCGGATCGAGTGAGCACTGAGCACCGTTTTCCTTAGTTTTAAGATTTTCAAACACCTGACCAAGAGGTATTTCCTCTGTTTCAGTAAAAATTGCAATATCTCCCAATGTCACTACCTTGTCTTTAGTATATGCCGGAAAACGTTTGCCATCAATCAATGATTCAACAATCAACATATTTTTACCCTGAGATATTAATTTGAAAAGTCCGGGTTTTCCGGCCACGGATAATATTTCCTTCAACATAAATCGTATTTATTAAAAATTTGTGACTAATTATTTGATTATTAAGTGCTAATTGATTTTAAAGATATAATTTTATTCTGATTGCAAAATTAATTCACTTTGCAGAATCTCTGTTATTAATTTCTAATTATTAAATCAGTAAGTTGTTTCAAACTTATTCTACCTTCATATATCGCTTTTCCTGTTATTACAGCTGGTACTGAAGCTTCGTGTAGCATTTCAATATCCTTTATAGAACTGACACCACCGCTGGCAATCAGATATATTTCGGGTTGTGATGCGAGCATCTTTTTATAAAGCTCAATAGCCGGCCCCTGAAGCATGCCATCCTTACTGATATCGGTACAAATTACTTTGCTTATTCCTTTTTCAGTGAAATTTTTGATAAAAGGAATCAGTTCTATATCAGTAGTTTCAAGCCATCCGCTCACAGCAATTTTCTCATCTTTAACATCAGCACCTAAAATAATTTTTTCGGCACCGAAGGTACTTATCCATGACAAAAAAACATCAGGATTTTTAACCGCTATACTCCCACCCGTAACCATACTTGCACCACATTCGAATGCAATGCGTAAGTCATCATCTGTTTTCAATCCACCACCAAAATCTACTATCAAATCAGTTCCTGCAGTAATTCGTTCCAACACCTTGTGATTAACGATATGGTGGGCTTTTGCACCATCTAAATCGACCAGGTGCAATCTGCGAATGCCGGCATCTGCAAACATTTTTGCAACTTCTAGCGGATTTTCGTTGTATATGGTTTTTTGAGCATAATCGCCCTGTGAAAGTCGTACGCATTTTCCATCAATTAAATCAATGGCCGGAATAATTTCTATCACTTGTTTTGTTGTTTAAATTCACTTTTTATAAAAGTAAAACAAAAGTACTAAAAAATGAAGAAAATGACAAATTGAATTTTTAATTTGTTATTTATCAACACACAAATAAATATATTTAAAATATGGAATCAATTCTGAGTTAGATTTTAATAATTGCTCCGGCAACTTTTTTGGATAATTTGTTCAGAACCTGTCAAACAATTTCTTCATTAAATCCGGTCGTTTCATTTTCTGTAAGTCTCTGATTATGGCATTTTTGTATTCGCTTTTGTACCAGAAGAAGAACTTGCGCTGTTCCAGCTTTTCATCTTTGCTTTTGGCGGTAAAAATGGGTTCGAGTGTATAGGGATGATAGCCCGAATAATAAATTTCGGTAGCCAGTGTCATGGGCGTGGGTGTGAAATCCTGCACCTGTTCCAGTTTGAAATCAAAATCCTTCGTAAGCGCAGCCAGTTCAGCCATATCCACGTTGTGGCAACCCGGATGACTGGAGATAAAGTACGGAATAAGTTGCTGATTCAGTCCTGCTTCCTTGTTGATTCGCTCAAACTTCTTCTTAAACTCACCAAAATAAGCAAAACTGGGTTTACGCATCATGTTCAGTACTTCGTCTGACGTATGTTCAGGAGCAATTTTAAGGCGACCGGAAACGTGATTGGTAATCAGTTCTTTAATGTATTCGTCGTGGGTTTTGTTTACTTTCGGGTCGTCGGTACGGTCGAGGAGAATATCGTAACGCACACCGCTTCCCACAAATGATTTCTTGATGCCCGGCAGACTATCCACTGCCCGGTAAATATCCAACAAAGGCTGATGGTCGGTATTCAGATTGAAACATACCTTCGGGAAAATGCAGGATGGTTTCTGGCACTGCCGGCAGATATACATGTTTTTGCCCTTCATCTGATACATGTTTGCCGAAGGACCTCCCAAGTCGCTCAGATAACCTTTAAAGTCGGGCATTCGCGTGATTTGCTTCACCTCGTTCAGAATCGATTCTTTGGAGCGCGACACGATGTGCTTGCCCTGATGTGCCGAAATGGTGCAAAACGAGCATCCGCCAAAACATCCGCGGTGCATATTCACCGAAAACTTAATCATTTCGAATGCAGGAATGGTTTTTCCCTTGTATTTCGGGTGCGGCAGGCGGGTATAAGGTAAATCGTACGACGCATCCAGTTCGGCCGGTTTCAGCGGTTCGTAAGGTGGATTCACTATCACCCAGCGGTTGCCGGTTTTCTGTATCAGGCGGTTGGCTTCAAACTTGTTCGATTCCTTTTCGATATGCTTGAAGTTGGACGCGTATAGTTTTTTATCTTTCAGACAAACTTCGTGCGAAACCAGTTCCAGGTCTTTCCATTTGGGATGCGCCGGAACTTCCTTTGAAAGATACGATGTCTGCGGTATATCGGTCAGCTCTTTGAATGTTTTGCCTTCTTTGAGTTGCTTAACCAGCTCAACCAAAGGCTTCTCTCCCATTCCATACACGAGCAAATCTGCTTTTGTATCCACCAGAATGCTGGGCATCAGCTTATCCGACCAGTAATCGTAATGCGTGTAGCGACGCAGTGAAGCTTCGATTCCGCCAATCAGCAACGGCACATCAGGATATAGTTTTTTGATGATATTCGCATAGGTAATGGTTGCGTAATCGGGACGCATTCCGGCTTTTCCATCAGGCGTGTAAGCGTCATCTGATCGGAGTCGTTTGTTGGCAGTATAATGATTGACCATCGAATCCATGTTGCCCGCCGTGATTGCGAAGAACATGCGCGGACGCCCCATTTTCTTGAAATCGCGCAAATCGTCGCGCCAGTTAGGCTGCGGAACAATAGCCACCTTCAAACCCTGTGCCTCGAGCATACGTCCAATCACTGCCGAACCAAAAGCTGGATGATCGATATACGCGTCGCCGGTAAAGAATACCACATCCACCTCATCCCAACCCCGAATCTCAAGTTCTTTTTTGGTGGTAGGCAGAAAATCGGTTAATTGATATGGCTGGGATTGCATATATGTTTTTGCGAATTAAAACGCTTTTGCGCTGTTTTGGTTCAACAGCAATATATTAGAGGGAAGGAATGTAAACAATAAATTTTTATAATTGAACTTATTTTGTTTATAATGTCCCTTTTTTCAGACCTTCATTTATATTTACTTTCTTTTTCATCAACATTTTAAAAACATCAATAACCTTACGCTTATTTTTATCGGAATAATGTTTTCCCCAGCCATTTTTTTTATTTAATTCTGAAAGTCTTTTGTTATATTCTTCGTGCCTTTTTAATATATAATCCAATGAAAGATATTTAAAATGGAACATAAATATCTGATTACCCGTATAATAGTTCACTTCACCAACCGGATTGCAACTGTGGCAACCGGCAGTATAATTTATTTCCTGAATTTTATTGGGATTGAACAAAACTCTTTTACCAAATTCCTGATTTTTAATTCCTCCATCAACAATTTCGTGCAATAATAACCCATTATGCGTAGGAAATACCTCATTGACCATTTCATATATTCTGGGGAAACAAATGGTTTGATTGTTATCTTTCATAAATTGCAATTCCCTGTTAATATCATCGGAATAAATCATTTCATCAAAGTCTGAAACAACAACAAAATCACATTTACCAATACTTTTTTTCCAGCTATTATTTTTTAGTTCCAGGTATATTGCATCATTCAACTCATTATTTGATTCAAACGGTATTATCTCTATATTAAATCTTGTTTCAGATTTTAATAATTCCAACGTACCGTCAACAGATCCATTATCCAGAATATAAACATTGGTAGCAAACTTTGCCCAATAATCCAAAGCGAAAGGAACTAATTTAATCTCGTTATAACAAAGAACATACACATCAACTTTCATATTGTATTAACTTTATAATTATCAAAAATCATTGTTTATAAATAAACCAGCACTCACTTATCACGCCATTGAAGCATGGTTTTACTACAGCGCATAGCGTTGGCAAAGGTAAGGAAATAATTTGTTTGGTTTCCTTCCCCTCGTTTACAAAGTGGAGTTAGTGGTTATTTGTTTTCAACATAATTATTTGGAAAATGCATTTTCTGACGTCATATTCTTCTATTTCTTATGATGATTAAAATATTTATATTCCTTTTTTTGCGTTTCAAACGCTCAACCAATTACCCCTCGTTGCAAACGAGGGGGAGTGGGCGTCGCGGGTTTGTAACCCGTGCTTCTCTTTATATTTTATTGGCATAGATTGCAAATCTGCGCCTGCAGGGGCAAGCTTGAGATAGGATTTAAAAATCAATTTAATTTTTCACGCAACGAATTGATAAACCTTGTACCCCAGAGCCTGCACCATTTGATACATCATTACCATAAATACTCCAACTGATGGGAGAACCAACACTATAATCATCAGATGTCATCCAAAATCCAACAATTTTATATCTAAATGACTCTCCCGCTCCACCTCTACAACCGCCTGGAAGTGCACTAAAACCTGACGAATTGTTATTAGTGCTATATGGCCAATCAGCTGACGATTCTAAAGCGGATGTGACAGAAATTGATAATCATAGATTCGCACTTATATAACTTTTCAGTGTGGACCAGTCAGAATTTGTCGCAACGTGCCAACCTATGGGAGCTAATTTACCTGTGTTTACTGCATACCAATTATACCAAGCACCGTAATAGTTATTCTTAGATGAAATGTCATTATTACACCAGCAATAACCACCATGGTTTAATGATACCCATTCATTACTACCTTCAACCAATGGAATACTTGTTCCATCATTGTATTTTGTTGTTCTCAAATTCTCTGCAATCCAAGTTTGGGTCCCAATTTTAATGGTTTTATACACATTATCATCTATATCAGACACAGAACCATAAGTAAGTTTTGAATTAAATACACTTAAAGTGTTAAATTGCAGTTCGTTACCATATTTAGTACCAGAAATATTTGTTGCATAAGCCCTTACAAAATAAGTTGTACCGTCTTTTAGACCAGTAATTAAACTTGAGAATAAACCAACTCCATTATTATCTGTAGTTTTTGAGTCATTAATAGTAGGATTAGCTTTGGTACTCCAACAAACGCCATGGGACAGTAAACTTGAACCACCATCTGAAATAATGTTACCACCACTTGTAGCAGTTGTAGTTGTAATAGAAGTAACTTTTGTTGTTGTAATAATTGGAAGTTCAACTGAAACTTCATTTTTGCATCCAGAAAAAAGATTGAATACAAAACAAAACGCAAAAAAATAAAATTTTTTCTTCATTATTTAAATACTTATTGATAATAGCTTGTTTTTTATATTGTTATGTTTTTAGAGTTGAACTTACACAAATATATATTCAACTGTAAATATATTCACTATATATTTATTAATCCCATTGTGCATATACCCATTATAATTGGAATATCTGCAATAGTTATTTCTTTTCGCCCCCAAAGATAAAAAACCTATTTAACATCGGCAATAATTCTTTCAAATATTTTTAATTAAATTATCAAAAATCATCCGGAGCAGCTTCAAGCCCAGATATCCGTTTATATCACTATGGTGAGATACGTGTCGTATGCTTAAAGTGAGCAAATAAATACGATGATTTGCTTTCCCTATTGATTTGCAGCAAACCCTGAGTAAGGATTAAACCCTACTTATTTAATACAAACAGGCAGAATCAAATGATATTGATTCTGCCTGTTTGCAAATTAGTACTGATATGTATTATTTCATCAACTTCATTATTTCTCCATCTGTCGATCTGACAATATAAATTCCTTTACTGTAATTTGTCATTTCAATATCATTGTTGGTGCTAAACATCAGACAGCCTGCAGTATTATACAATTTCAATGCTTTGTGGGCAGGATTCATCACTTTACTCCCATTGTATTTCAATGTTTCGGTGGTGACATTATTAATGCCTGAAATGGTGGCTGGTGCCATCAGGTAAGTACAGGCATTATCAAACAGTTTCAGCGCATTGTCGGTAATTGATGTAAAGCTGGCAGACATCAAACTGATTAAGAGGTATTTTGATTTCTTGCCACTACCTGCTCCATAACGTTGATCGGCACTTAATTCGTGGATTGATGTTCCCTTTCCACTCTGATCGTTAGCTGCTTCACCTAGAGTTGTTCCGGCATAGGCTGAATTCAGAGTTACGGGTTGTGATGAAATATCGGTAAGAACACCATTTGTTGCTGTCACTCCGTCGAATATCGGATGTGTGCGTACTGCTTCTGGGATGGTAATATCCTTTACTGTTCCACCTTGCTGTGGTGTGCCCCAACCTAAACGACCGGTACTGTAAAAATAAGACTTAGTACTTAATATTGGTAAATCTATCGCTGTATGGAGCAGATATAATTCTGCTGTTCCTGTACAGGTTTTTCCTTCGAGCGATTCCTGCATCACTACCAGATCAAAATCTTTGTAATACGTAAAGTCACGGGCAGCAGCTTCGGCATCGCGTCTTTCAATCTCGTATTTTCCGCTCAGCATATTGTATAGTTTATCTGTTGTGGAAATTGTATACTTACTGAGTTGTATAAGGTAAAGAAGCTTGTTGTTAGGGTTTTTAGTGACAGCAAGTGTTACAGTTGCAGTTGAATTATCGGGTGCAGTTAGTTTAATCTTCAACGGCCCCTGACTGAAATCATAAGTAGCTCCTGAAACAAAATCAGATTGAATAGTTTCCAGGATTTTAAAATTGACCTTAAGTTTAGAAATATCAGCCGTTTTAGAGAACTGAACAGTCCCCTCGTTGTTTGTCAGAGTTACAGGCACACCGCTGATACTTACATCCGACATAACTAACTGGTTTGGATCTGAAACTACAATAGTTGCTGTGGTTTCTCCTTCCAGTAATTTAGCATCCACTGTACAACTGCCTTTCACTTTGATAGTGTAAGTTCCAACGGTATTGACTGTTCCGCTGATAGTAATCTGATTTCCACTGCCCGACTGAACAAGACCTTCAGGCAAAGTTCCATCCACAACAAGCACAGCAGCAGCATTACTTGCTTTGAAAGTTACAGGAGCGATTGGGTTGCCCTGTATCACCGATTGGTTTGAATTATCGGCCATCACATAAAGTGCTTCAACCGGAGCTACAGTACCGTCGGTACTCAGTTTCAAAGTTGGACCACATTCTGCACGGATAATTTTTTCGGAAAGTTCAGCACTTACAATGCTGTTTTTCATATTATAGTTTGGTTCTACAGAAGGAACCCAACTCTGTCCTGTCCATACTCCAAAAAGGTCATTTTCGATTTTTGCCTGCGTATCTCCCAGCGACGTTCCAACTGTTACGTTGTCGGTGGTAAATGTACACCAGTAAGGTGAAAGCGGATCATAATCTTCAAATTGTCCGGCAACCGGTTGTTTCACGTTTAAGAAACTATTTTTTTCGATATAGGCATTTGCAGCATAGCCTAATCTGACACAATACATAGAAATCTTGCTGTCGAAAAGGTTATTTACAATATGTATTTTACCAAAACGAATTCTGGGCATACGTTCTATACAACCTTCGGCCCACCAAACTTTATCGAAAGTACAGCGTAATTTACCTGTATCTGTACTGCCATCACTGTCATTCGAACCAATTAAACTTGCCAGATTATGAGCACTTGGAATTGTGTAGAAATGTTTACAATAGGTTACAGAAACCAGATCTGAACCTTTGGTTATATCCATATTCCCATCTCCTCCATCGGTAAACGAACAATGGTCGATCCAGAAACCCACACTATTCTCCAGACAAATTAAATCGCCTTTCTGATTGTCGGTTGATCCCTTGCCTTCAAATGCAATGTTACGAACAATGATGTTTTCGCAGTCGCGGAAAAGAAAGCCGTATATATTGGAGTTGGCAGTAACAATTTTTGCACCCGGCATTCCGAAAATGGTTTTATTCTTCAGGCCCTGAAGCATAAAGTCTGCATCTTTTACTCTATTGATGATACCGTCGAGAATGATAATCTTGGGAGTAACATCATTTTTACCAATGGCGGTATAAAATTCGGTTTCGGTTCTGACTACTACTGCATTGGATGCATTTAAACTGAACGGGCCTCCACCTGTAACACCTTGTCCATTATTATACGAGGTTGCCCAACCAACCATAGTACTATTATCTAACGCAAAAATATTCTGCACAAAAAGTAACAGACATAGCAATGAAATGAGAGTGATTTTGTTTTTCATTTTATTATTTTTATTTGATTTACGAAACAAAAGTAGAATTTATTAAAATCAATCCATGTGTAATAACTGACTTCTTATGGGGAGAATATGACGTGTGAGTTAAATATTTGTTATGAAATTAAATAATGACACTATTTTAAATTTATATTAACCTTTTCAACTATATCCATTTGGAATTGAAAATTAAAATCTTTACATTTGGAGTCTGAAAAATCAAACAAAAAACTAAGTAATCAATGAAAAGTAAAGTAGCCGTTGTTCGCTGCAATTCGTACGAAGCAGAAGAAGTAAAAAAAGCCGTTCACAGAGGTATGGAGCTGATTGGCGGCGCACAATCGTTTGTAAGTAAAGGTGATAAAATATTGCTGAAAGTCAATCTGCTGGTGGGCGAAGTTCCCGAAAAGTGCGTTACCACCCACCCTGCCGTGTTCAGAGCTGTGGCCGAAGAGTTGGCAGTGCAGGGAGCTGTATTGCTGTATGGCGATTCACCGGGATTTGGTGCTACAGGAGCTGCAGCCAAAAAAGCCGGGATTTTCGATGTGGCTGAAGCATTGAACATTGAAGCGGCTGATTTTAAGGATGGACGCGAAGTGTTTTATGAAGCAGGGGTGCAGAACAAGAAGTTTCACATTGCCAATGGCGTGTTGGATGCCGATGGACTGATAAGTCTGCCCAAAATGAAGACACACGGACTCGAACGCTTTACAGGTGCTGTAAAAAATCAGTTTGGCTGCGTGGTAGGCATGCGTAAAGGCGAATTTCACGTGAAGTTGCCCGATGCTACCGACTTCGCAAAGATGCTGGTGGATTTGAATTCGTATATCAAACCCCGATTGTACGTTATGGATGGGGTAATGGCGATGGAAGGAAACGGTCCGCGCGGTGGAACGCCACGGGCTATGAATGTGCTGCTGTTCTCCACCGACCCAATTGCGCTGGATGCTACTGCCAGCCGTATGATTAATCTGAACCCGCTATTCGTACCCACAACGCTGGTAGGTGCCGAAGCCGGTGCCGGTAATTATAAGGAAGAAGACATCGAAATAGTGGGCGATGCGCTGAAAGACTTTATCTGTGTGGATTTTAACGTGGAACGCACACCGGTAAAGACCGTGAAGAAAGGCAAAATGGTTCAGTTCCTCAACAACCGCCTGGTGCCGAAACCCTATATTATTGAAGAGAAATGCACGCAATGCGGCACCTGCGTTCACAGCTGTCCGGTGGATGGAAAAGCCGTGAACTGGCTCAACGGCGACAAAATCAAAGCACCGGTATATGATTATAGTAAATGTATTAAGTGTTATTGCTGCCAGGAAATGTGTCCTGAAAGCGCTATCTACCTGAAAGAACCGATGATTATTAAAGTTGGGAAAATGTTTTGATTTTCTAACCACTAAGCGCACTAAGAAACATTTAATTCTAAATGATTCTCTTTATTTCAGGTTTCATTTGAGGTAATATTTAGGGGCGTAGCCCGAAAATCTTCGTAGCAGAATGTAATTATACCAGCAAAACGGTTTTAGCCCTGACATCTTAAATACATTGATTTCAGGGAAAGCCCCTAAAATTCTACATTTCTATTTTTTCTACGAAGATTTCAGGGCTATGCCCTTCTTCCTGACTTAGACATTTGGGTGGCGTAAACAAATTTGATGCTCTGAAAATCGGATAAACGGTATAAAAACTATTAATCATCCCGAAATTAAACATAAACCGACAACTTACAGTTTCAAACCCGAATAAACCCAAATCATACTTATTATAACCAAAAGGAGCTTAAATTATTGCTTTTATCACTACCCTAAAGCGTATGCTTTAGGGTCTGTTGTTTTATAAACTTTCTGTCAATAAAAAGAACAAAAAAAATGATTTTGTAAACCTTTTTTCTGTAATTTTGCGTCTGAATTTTTAAATCCATACCTTATGAACATCACCGACCGTTTTCTGAAATACGTTAGCTTTACTACTACCTCCGACGAAAACACGAACATGACCCCCAGCACACCGGGTCAAATGATTTTTGCCAACTATCTTGTTGAAGAACTAAAGTCCATCGGATTGACCGAAGTCGACTTAGACCGTAACGGTTATGTAATGGCTACCCTGCCTGCGAATACCAATAAAGCGATACCTACTATCGGCTTCATCGCACACATGGATACTAGTCCCGATATGAGCGGAAAGAATGTAAAATCCCGTGTACTAACGAATTACGACGGCGAAAACATAGTTTTGAATCAGGAAAAACAAATCATCTTCGAAACCGATAAATACCCTGAAATCCTTCAGTATAAAGGTCAGGATATTGTGATAACCGATGGTACAACCCTGCTGGGTGCCGATGATAAAGCCGGTTTGGCCGAAATTGTGTCGGCTATGGAATACCTCATAGCACATCCCGAAATAAAACACGGCAAAATACGTGTTGGTTTCACTCCCGACGAAGAAATCGGTCAGGGTGCCGATCATTTTGATGTTGAAAAATTCAATGCCGAATGGGCTTATACCATGGATGGCGGAGAAATTGGTGAATTGGAATATGAAAACTTCAATGCTGCCAGTGCAAAAATAACTGTCAAAGGTTTAAATGTACATCCGGGTTATGCATTCCATAAAATGCGTAACTCCATGCGCATAGCACAGGAGTTTGTAGGCATGCTGCCACGCTGGGAAACACCCGAACATACGCAGGATTACGAAGGCTTCTATCACCTGACCAGCATGGAGGGAACGGTTGAAAAATCAACACTGAACTATATCATCCGCGACCATGACCGCGACCGTTTCGAGCGCCGCAAGAAAGAAATAATCCATCTGGTGCATAAAATCAATGCTGAATTTGGCGAAGATACCGCAGTTATCGACATCAAAGACCAGTATTACAACATGCGTGAAAAGGTTGAACCGGTTATGCACGTTGTTGATCTGGCATTCGAAGCCATGGAAGCTGTGGGCGTAAAACCAAACGTGAAACCCATTCGCGGTGGAACTGATGGTTCACGACTTTCGTACATGGGACTGCCCTGCCCTAACATTTTTGCAGGTGGTCACAACTTTCACGGACGATTTGAATACGTTCCCGTTCAATCCATGGAAAAAGCCATGATGGTGGTGGTGAAGATTGCGGAACTGCTTGCCGAAAAGTGAATAGGTTTACTGGTTAATCAGTTAATTGGTTTATTTTGAATTAGAAATAAAATTAATACAAATAAAAAGCCCCCTTAGGGGGTTGGGGGTCTTATGAAATCTACACCTTTTACTAACATTCACATTGCTCTGGGAGCGAAAATGCACGAATTTGCAGGTTACAACATGCCTATCGAATACAGCGGAATCACCGACGAACACATAACTGTTCGAAATGCGGTGGGTGTTTTTGATGTATCGCACATGGGTGAATTCTGGATAAAAGGCCCGAACGCACTGGCTTTCCTGCAAAAAGTAACTTCTAATGATGTTTCTTCACTGCCAGTCGGCAAAGCTCAATATGCTTGTTTTCCAAACGGAAAAGGCGGAATTGTTGATGATCTGTTGGTATACAATTTTGAACCTGAAAAATATCTGCTGGTTGTAAATGCTTCGAATATCGAAAAAGACTGGAACTGGTGCGTTGAAAATAATTCAGAAGGTGCAGAACTGGAGAATGCTTCGGATTGGATGGCACAGTTGGCCATACAGGGACCAAAAGCTACTGAATTACTCCAAAAGCTTACCACTGTTGATTTATCTCAGATACCTTATTATGGCTTTGTAGTAGGTAATTTTGCGGGTGTTGACAATGTAATTCTTTCGAATACAGGTTATACAGGTGCAGGAGGTTTTGAATTGTATTTCTATCCCGAACATGGAGAAAAAATATGGAACGCTTTGTTCACAACCGGTGCTGAATATGGTATCAAACCAATAGGACTGGGAGCACGCGACTCACTTCGCCTCGAAATGGGTTTCACGCTTTACGGGAATGATATTGACGATACCACCTCTCCTATTGAAGCTGGACTTGGCTGGATTACCAAGTTTGTTGACGGAAAAAACTTTATTGACCGTCCGTTGCTCGAAAAACAAAAGAACGAAGGTGTAAGTCGCAAATTGGTACGATTCGAACTCAAAGACCGTGGCATTCCACGTCATGGTTACGAAATAGTAAACGAAGCGGGCGAAAAAATCGGTGAAGTAACATCTGGCACTATGCTCCCTGACAGCAAGAAAGGAATTGGCATGGGTTATGTGACGACTGCTTACAGTAAACCTGAATCAAAAATCTATATTCAGATTCGTGCTAAAAATCTGGAAGCAGTTGTAGTTTAATTCTATTCTAAAAATCATCCTTTGGCGATTATCAAATCTATTAAAATAAAAGGATTAGTATTCACCATCTTTTCCTTTTGTTTTTTTCAGCATGCTGTTTCTCAGGAGAATAACGTACTGAAAACTGACTCGCTGAGTTCTTCTGTTTCCAAAAAAACAGTTGATATTAAAGAAGTTGAAGTAATCGGACAATTAAAGGACGCGAACATAAAATCGGGTTCAACCGGACTAAACATTGACGTAAAGGAACTTAAATCACTGCCTCGTTTTATAGGCGAAAGCGATCCATACAAAGCTTTACAGTATATGGGCGGCGTATCTCAGGCAGGTGAAGCTAATTCGGGCCTGTATGTTCGGGGTGGTAACAACGACCAAAACCTGATTCTGCTTAATGGAGCAATGATTCAGAACCCAACTCACGTGTTGGGTATGTTTTCAGTTTTCAATCCCGATTTAATAAGTCAGATGCATTTTATTAAATCAGGAATACCAGCCGAATATGGTGGACGTTTATCTTCTATAGTTGATATTTCAACTTCAGCAACTATTCCTGAAAAGATCGACATAAAAGGTTCTGTCGGGCTTATTTCTTCGCGTTTATCAGTACAAATTCCTCTAACTTCTAAATTTTCACTTTACGCATCATGGCGTGGTAGCTACATTAGTTCAACTGTGCTTCCTGCTTTAAAATTACTTGGAACTGATAGTCTCCTAACTCAAAACAAATATGAATTTTGGGATGTAAATGGAGGTTTTACTTACAATATTTCTTCACGCACAAAGCTTATTGGGCATTTTTACACCGGAAATGACGAAATTAATATCGGAACATTAAATAATTACTACATCAACAGAAATTCAACCCTTTGGGGCAATACTGCTGCAGGAATTCAGCTAAAAACGGTTTTCAATGAAAACTGGAGCATGAATCATCAGCTTAGTTATTCAAAATTCCAAATTCAGTCATCCCTCGACTGGAGTAGTACGTTATTAAAACCAACCACCATTCAATCTCAATTTCAAAACATTACATACAAGAATGAATTTTTCTATGGTCACGGAATACATTCGCTAAAATTTGGAACTGAATTCTCCTGTAATGCAGCTATACCAAATTTCATCACTTCTGATTCTGTATCTTCACTCGAAATAAACAATATTCATAACGCTATCAATTCTACTCAGGTTGCACTTTATGTCAGGGACGAATGGAACTGGAATAAATTTCAGTTTAATTTGGGCTTGCGGGCAAATCTATATGCCCATATAGGACCATATACCAACTATCAGATTGGTGGGAATATATTTTACCCGGAAAATTCAATTATTAAAACCTACTCAGGATTGGAACCAAGATTTTTCGGTCGATACCTTATTAATTCACAGTCATCAATAAAACTTTCAGCAACCCGACACTTTCAGTTTCTGAATCAAATACCGGTTTTTTCAATCGGAATCCCCAACGATTTACAAATACCTGCTTCATTATATGTAAAACCACAGGTTTCGTGGCATTTTTCAGGTGGATATTTCCGCAACTTCGGCGATAATGATTGGGAATTAAGCGTGGAAGTATATTATAAAACACTGGAAAATCTGTTGGAATATAAAAACAGTATTGCCAATACTTTCTCGAATGGGATGTTTGAAAAAAATTTATTGGTTGGAAATGGCTGGACGTATGGCTCTGAATTAAAGGTTCGCAAAAATTATGGTAAATTTACCGGATGGATTAGTTATAATCTGGGCTGGAGTTATAGAAAGTTTGATGAAATAAATAATGGCATCCCATTTCTGGCTCAAAACGACCGGCGTCATGACCTTTCGATTATTGGAATGTATCAGGTGAACAATCGGTTAAGCTTTTCGTCGGTATTTGTCTACGCAACCGGAAACAGGCTGAATCTGCCTGTCAGTTGGTTTATCATTGACAATAAATATGTGCTGGAATATGGTAAATACAATGCTTTTGAGATGCCTGCCTATCACAGACTGGATATTTCGGCAAATTATAAACTTAAGAAATGGCATAATATTGAATCTGAATTAAATTTTTCAGTTTATAATGTGTACAATCGGGCAAATCCATATATGGTAAATTTCAGTGCAAGAACGCAAAAAATATATATGAATTATTTGCTGCCCATAATACCTTCATTTTCATGGACTTTCCATTTATAGGTATATTTTTATGAAGAAAATTTCAGGTTTTATATTTTTATTGTTAGTTGTAACATCCTGTCAATCTGACCTGGAGTACAAAATAAGCGGTTATACTCAAAAAATAATCGTAGAAGGTTATATTTCGACCGGTGAATTCCCAAAAGTGTATTTAACGCTAAACTTTCCTCTCTCAAAATCAACAGACTCGATTAATATTTTAGAAAATGTTATTCGCACTGCAAAAGTTACTATTTCTGATGGTGTAAATACTGAAATTCTGACATCTGGTTGGGAAACAAACAAAAGACATTTTCCGCCTTACATGTATGTTGGCACTGAAATTAAAGGTCAGGAGGGTAAAACATATTATCTCACTGTTGATTATAGTGGATATTCGCTTCATGCTACTACAACTATCCCCTACGCTGCAAGCATACGTAATTTTGAATTTTCGGCTATAAAAGGAAGTGATAATTTAAGTAGTATATTTATGAACTTAGATATAGACCCGGCAATTAAAAACAGTTACAGGGTCTTTACTCAGAAAAAGAAAGATGGTTATTTTATAGAAACTCAATTTCTATACAATTCTGAATTTACGCTTTCGGGAAATAATAAATTTATGATTAGTCCGAAAGTAACAGAATTGGATGCAAGTTTTAAAGAAGGGGGTAATTTTTTAAAAGGAGACACTGTTCTGGTAAAGCTTTGCACCATCGATAGCACTTCTACTCAGTTTTTCAAAGCCTTAACTCAATTTTCCACAACAAACGGAATTGGCAATGAATTATTTATCGGAGAAAAGGATAAACTTAAATCAAATATCAGTTCCCCCGGTTTTGGAATCTGGTATGGAAACGGAGTCAGGTATTATACTGTGGTTATTCAATAAAAAAGGGGAGAAAAAATTTCTCCCCTTCCTATTGTATCAAATTTCTATTAGTTATTTAAACATATTTTGAAATTTTGTAATTACAGTACTGAAATTATCAGTTGCATAAGTATCAAAATCAGTAATTTTTGAACCATCGCTTAATACCAGACGAGGCTGGAGATTATAGATTGTTTTAGAAGGATAAATATAGTACTTATAAGTTGTATTCAAATAATTCCCGTTATTATCATAGTTATAAACATAATCACAACCATCATAATATACTGTTGGCGCAATATAATTTGTTGAAGTAGTTGTATAAACGAAAATACGGTTATTGTAATTATAATCTTTTCCCTGTTCTTCAGCAGTGTAAAATTCAACATCAGCAAATTTCTGTTTTTCTGTGGCAAAATACCCGTAAAATTTCAGATATTTATTGAAAATAGTCACTTCACTATCATAATACGATTTGGTAAAGTTTATATTATAATACTTATATCCATATTCAGTTGTAATCCATGTAGTATCCCCATGCAGTGCATTACCTTCAGCCATAAAGCTTTTTATATCAGTAATTCCACCATATAATGCAACATTCATTATCTGGAAAGTCACATTCCCTGAATTAAAAACATCTTCAGGTCCATTAGAATTATCAATTTGAGTAACTGAAAAGTTTCCTTTTGCATTAATTTCGTATTTCAACAAAATATCTGAATTGTACTTAAAAGCATAACTCGCTGAAACATCTGTATTGGTGTTTGTAGAAGAAACAGTCCAGTTAAACTCTCCAATAACAAGTGTTTGCAAAATAGAGGTAGGTGTTCCATCAGTTGCATATATGCCTGAGTATTGAGCATTTATTGCTTCAACATTATCAATTTTCAATATAGCTGAAATTGTCTTTGGGTAAAATTCGGCTGGGTTAGAGTGTGGAATTAAAACATTTGATTCAGCATAAAGAATGGTCAAAACTGCATTATTTACAGTAGATTTTAAATCACATGCAGGAAAACTAATCACTGCTTGATTAGGTATTATACCTGATGCTTTATCAAAATTTTTAGTGGTTGGATTCCATGTCCAAGTACCCCAAAGGTCACTTCCAAGGTTACTGGTAACACGCATTTGATTGTTGAAGTTTTCTAAAGCCTTAACATCATTTCTTGATATACCAATTTGCAATTGACGAAAAGTTGAAACCAAAGCTGGTGACAATGACCCGCTATTGTTTAAAAATTGAGTTAATGCCACATAACCCTTAGTTTGTTGCATTGTAGTCATTCTATCAGCCAAATCCAAACCACTTTGTTCAATACTCTTCTTTTGTTGTTCTACTGGTAAAGTGGAAAAATTTAAGGTTGTGTCCGGATCTGTTACCCCTTTATCACAACTACTAAATGCAAAGAACATAGTAATTGCACTTGCAAAAAGATAAATAGTTTTTTTCATTTTCGTAAGTTTTTAATAGATAAAAATTAAATTAATTTTACCATGCAAATATAATATATATTTTTTAATTGAAACAATAATTAACAAAAAAACTGCTATAAAAATAGCAGTTTCTTATTAATTAAAATCTTCCTGATTAAATCCGTTGTAAATTATTCGTAGTAATCTGTTCTTCTACAATGGCGTCCAGCACAGCAATAGCAGTCATATTCACAATATCTCGAACTGAACTTTCCACATCCAAAATGTGAACCGGCTTATTCAATCCCATTTGTATTGGACCAATCGATTCTGCTAATCCCATTTCTATCAACATTTTATAAGCAACATTCGCAGAGCTTAAATTCGGGAAAATCAGCGTATTTACATTTTTACCTGCCAGTTTCGAAAATGGGAATTTTTTATCACGAAGTTCTTTATTCAGGGCAAATGCAACCTGCATTTCTCCATCCACTATCATATCGGGATATTTTTTGTGTAAAGTCTCAACTACCTGATGTACACTTGCCGGACTTCCTGTTTTATCAGATCCAAAGTTAGAATAAGAAAGCATAGCCATAACCGGTTCGTGAGCAAAGAATTTTACCGTATCGTGAGTCAACTTAGCTACATCAATCAGTGTTTCAGTAGTCGGGTGTCGATTGAAAAGTGTATCGGCCAGGAAGTAAGTTCCCTTTTTGGTATTCATAATATGCATGGCAGCCATGTATTTCAATCCCGGACGTAAGCCGATAACATCTCTGGCTGCCTGAATTGAATCGGCATATTTGGTATAAACACCGGTTATCAGTGCATCTGCCTGTCCGGTTTCCACCATCATCATGCCAAAATAGTTACGTTCGTACATCTTTTCGTATGCCTCGTCAAAAGTCATACCCTCACGATTGCGTTTATCGGATAGAATTTTTGCAAACATGTTTCGTCTACCCTCTTCCCTGTCATGACGAAGGTTTACAATTTCAATTCCAGTCAAATCTACATCATTCTCTGCAGCAATGTTTCCAATTTTTTCTTCATTACCAATAAGAATTGGGAAACAAATACCTTCAGCCAAAGCCATTTCGGCTGCTTTCAACATATTGACATGATTCGATTCTGAGAAAACAACCCGTTTTGGAGTCTGACGGGCAGTATCGTAGAAATGGCGCAACATTTTATTGTCATGACCCATCATTTCACGAAGTTTGTTGTTATAACCTTCCCAATCGGTGATTTCTTTACGCGCCACACCCGATTTAATTGCTGCTTTAGCTACAGCAGGTGAAACTATGGTTAATAAGCGTGGATCTAATGGTTTTGGAATGATATATTCGCGTCCAAATGCTAAGCGCTTCAGGTTATATGCCGCATTTACTACGTCAGGAACCGGTTGTTTAGTCAATTCTGCAATAGCAAGTACAGCAGCCAGTTTCATTTCTTCATTAATACATTTAGCACGTACGTCCAAAGCTCCGCGGAAGATATATGGGAATCCCAACACGTTATTTATCTGGTTTGGATAATCAGAGCGACCTGTAGCAAATATAATATCCTTACGAGCTGCCATGGCATCATCAAATGAGATTTCCGGATTCGGATTTGCCAATGCAAATACAATCGGATTTACATTCATCGATTGAACCATTTCTTTGGATAATAATCCGGCAACTGATAATCCTAAAAACACATCCGAATCTTTCACAGCTTCTGCAAGTGTTGTAATCGTTCTGTCTGTTGCAAAAGGTTTTTTGCGCGAATTCAAGTCGGTACGCTGTTTGTTGATAACGCCTTTTGAATCAACCATTACGATGTTTTCGAGTTTCGCGCCCAACATCATATATAATTGTGTACATGAATTGGCTGCTGCACCTGCACCATTTACCACTATCTTTACATCTTCGATTTTCTTACCAACAAGTTCCAATGCATTAATCAATCCTGCCGAAGAAATAATTGCTGTTCCATGTTGGTCATCGTGCATCAATGGAATATCCAATTCTGCTTTCAGGCGTTCTTCTATTTCAAAACATTCCGGTGCTTTGATATCTTCCAGATTTATTCCTCCAAAAGTTGGAGCAATAGCTTTCACTACCTGTATAAATTTTTCAGGATCTTTTTCATCTACTTCAATATCAAACACATCAATTCCTGCAAAGATCTTAAATAACAGCCCTTTACCTTCCATCACAGGTTTACCGGCCATAGCACCGATATCGCCCAAACCAAGTACCGCAGTTCCATTTGATATTACTGCTACAAGATTACCTTTGGAAGTATATTCGTAAGCTGCATTGGGGTCTTTTTCAATTTCCAGACAAGGCTCTGCCACACCGGGAGAATATGCCAGAGATAAATCGCGTTGCGAACTATATGGTTTAGTGGGTACAACCTCAATTTTACCGGGTTTTCCCTGTGAATGATAGAGAAGTGCGTCTTCACGCGTTAACTTAGCCATAATATTGTAAATTATTATTAATTGAATGTTTTAATCTGTTGTTTATGAAAAATTATCGCAAAAGTACAAAATAAAATATCAATATGAAAGTATTTGCAAAGAAATAATTACTAAAATATCATTTTTCAAAATGGTGATCATCAAATTTCATTTTAAAATTATGTCCCCAGAAAAATCCATGCTTTATAAACTCCTGAACGACAGGTTGTGATTCATACAAAGTACCATTAACAGTCGTATCACGACGAGCTTGTTCAGGTTTGTTTTGACGATAATCATACCCATCTTTCCATATAACAGGATTTAAAAACGGATTGATATCAATGGCCATTCCGGTCGCATGCTTAGAAAAATTCATATTCCGGTAACAAAAACTATAGGTATTATTAGCTTGCATCGACAAATCATCGTACCATCCGTATTTAACAACCGGTATTGCATGCTCAACTTCAAATCCTGATTTAAGAATAAATTTGAAAATCTCTTTCAGGTCATTTGCCAGAGTTTTGTTAGTAAGAATCTGCCCCTGATGTATTTTTCCATCTGTGGAATAATACTGAACATCAATTAGTTCTAACTGATTGATTATTTCTAATGGTGCTATTGAACCGGCAACCGACTCTTCAAAAGTATAATGGCTGTCGATAATTATAGTATCATTATCTGACAAACTGTCATATTCACTTGTTTGTGAAAAAATTACACCTTTTGCTTCTTTTTTAAATGGATTACAAGAAAGAAAAATAATGGTAGAAAGGAAAGTAATTATTAGAATTTTACGCATACTTTTTTTTAGCAGAATTTAACTGTTACAAAGTTACAGTATTATTATCAAAAGATAATTTTTTTATACTCTAATATTCAATAGAAATCCATAATTTAACTTTCAATAAACTATGAAAAAGAATTGAGTTCTACAAAATAATTGTGTACATTTGCAATTAAAAAATAATCCGATTCCATGCGCCTAAATTCCCTGTCATTAATCAATTACAAAAACATTGCTGAAGCTGAATTGATTTTTTCAACAAAAATCAACTGCTTTATTGGCAATAATGGAATGGGAAAAACCAACATTCTGGATGCGATATATTTTCTATCGTTTTGCAAAAGCCACTCTAATCTTATTGATTCACAAAATATTCGCCACAATGAAGATTTTTGTGTTATTCATGGAAAATATTCACTCGGCGAACAAACCGAGGAAATTTATTGTGGTATTAAACACAAACAAAAAAAACATTTCAAACGTAATAAAAAAGAGTACGAAAGGCTCTCTGACCATATTGGATTGCTACCGCTTGTCATGGTTTCACCTGACGACTCAGCTCTTATATCAGAAGGTAGTGAAGAACGCCGAAAATTTGTTGATGGTGTAATTTCACAGTTTAACAAAACATACCTGAGCCATCTACTTCATTATAATAATGCGCTGAAACAACGTAATGCAATTTTGAAATCGGAACATGCTGTTGATTTATCAATTTTGGACATTTGGGAAGACCAAATGGCAACATACGGAAATTACATCTATTCCCAGCGACGTAAATTTATCGATGAGTTCGTGCCTGTTTTTCAAAAATACTATTCCAGCATTTCAGGCGGAAATGAAAAAATAAGCCTTACATATAAGTCTCAACATGATGAGCATGACATAAAAAGCCGAATGATTCAAACCCGTGAACGCGATTTAATGTTAGGTTATTCTACTCAGGGGATTCATAAAGATGAATTAGAAATGAATCTGGATGGTTATCCGATTAAACGTGTCGGATCACAGGGACAGAATAAAACGTATCTAATTTCATTAAAACTCGCACAGTTTGATTTTCTGAAACGAACACACAATTTATCACCACTACTACTTCTAGATGACATATTTGACAAACTTGATTCCGTACGTGTAAAAAAAATTGTTGAACTGGTTTCAGGCGAAACATTTGGTCAGATTTTTATTACTGATACTAATCGTGAACATTTAGATTTAATTCTTAGCCAATTAACTCAGGAATCTGCAATCTTCCATGTGGAAAATGGACTAATTTTTCAATAATACCTTTCAAAAAGTCAAATATTCATTTTTTCCCTGTACTTTTAATTTTATAATTATTCAAAAAAATTGCAACTGCTTATTTTGAATAAATTTTATTTTGGAAAATATTTTCCTATTTGTTAACTTGTATATTCTTGATATACAATTAATTG
Organism: Paludibacter sp.; assembly: GCA_037132235.1. Classification (GTDB taxonomy): domain Bacteria; phylum Bacteroidota; class Bacteroidia; order Bacteroidales; family Paludibacteraceae; genus Paludibacter. The sequence continues at coordinate 36,635 of JBAXPM010000011.1, read as the reverse complement.
AAAAATAATTTGGGAAACTTTTCAAAATTAAACAGAAATATTTTTATTTGATATTGGAAATAATAAAATAAATGTCTAACATTGTAGTCCGTTTTCAACGCAACATTTAAAACCCATAAACAGCTCATTATAATCAAATAAAGAAAATTTTAATCGTGAAAACAAAAACTTTTACTCTTGAAGAAATCAAAAATGCATCCCTTGTTTACTTTAAAGGCGATGATTTGGCAACTAAAGTTTGGGCAACCAAATATGCTCTCAAAGATTCATTTGGAAACACTTATGAACTGACTCCGGATGATATGCATCGCCGTTTAGCGGGCGAAATTTCCAGGATTGAAAAGAAATATCCAAACCCTTTAAATGAAGATGAGCTTTTTGAACTGTTCAGGGACTTTAAATACATTGTCCCACAGGGAAGTCCGATGACAGGAATAGGTAACGATTTTCAGGTTGCTTCACTTTCTAACTGCTTTGTAATCGGATTTGATGGCGATTCCGATTCGTATGGTGCAATAATAAAAATTGATGAAGAGCAGGTACAGTTGATGAAACGTCGTGGTGGTGTTGGTCATGATTTATCACATATTCGTCCGAAAGGTTCACCGGTTAAGAACTCTGCACTTACTTCTACCGGTATCGTTCCTTTTATGGAACGTTATTCGAATTCAACGAGAGAAGTAGCCCAGGATGGTCGTCGTGGAGCTCTTATGTTGAGTGTTTCTATTAAGCACCCTGACTCAGAGACATTTATTGATGCCAAGATGGAATCAGGAAAAGTTACTGGTGCCAATGTGTCTGTAAAAATTGATGATGATTTCATGGATGCTGCTATCAATGATAAACCATACATTCAACAATATCCTGTAACCTCCAAATCTCCCTGGTTTACAAAAAATGTAGATGCGAATTCAATCTGGAAAAAGATAGTACATAATGCATGGCAATCTGCCGAACCGGGTATTCTTTTTTGGGATACAATTATACGCGAATCTGTGCCTGATTGTTATGCCGATTTGGGTTACAAAACAGTTTCAACTAATCCTTGTGGCGAAATTCCTTTATGTCCCTATGATAGTTGTCGACTATTGGCAATAAATCTTTATTCATATGTAAATAAACCATTTACACCTGAAGCATCCTTTGATTTCGAGCTTTTCCACAAGCATGTAGGTTTGGCTCAACGTATTATGGACGACATTATCGATTTGGAAATGGAAAAAATTGAAAAAATAATTTCCAAAATCGAATCAGATCCCGAAGATGACGAAATAAAAAATACTGAATATCAGCTTTGGGATAAAATAAAAATCAAAACCTCACAAGGCCGCCGTACAGGCGTAGGTACAACCGGTGAAGGTGACATGCTGGCAGGTCTTGGATTCCGCTATGGAACAGACGAAGCTACTGAATTTTCAGAAAAAGTTCATAAAGCTGTTGCTATTGCCGCGTATTCTTCGTCAGTAAATATGGCAAAAGAACGTGGCCCGTTCAAAGTTTATGATGCCAAACGTGAAGAAAACAATCCATTTATTAACCGCTTGAAAGAAGCATCTCCTGAATTATACAAGGACATGGTTAAATATGGTCGTAGAAATATTGCCTGTCTTACTATTGCACCAACCGGTACAACCAGCATAATGACTCAGACCACATCGGGTATTGAACCAGTATTTATGCCGGTCTATACAAGAAGACGTAAGGTTAACCCGAATGACAAAAATGTTACCATTGATTTTATTGATGAAAATGGTGATTCATGGGAAGAATATGTTGTTTTTCATCACAAGTTTGTTACCTGGATGGAGGCTAACGGCTATTCAACAACCAAACATTACACAAAAGAGGATGTAGAAGAGCTTGTAGCCAAATCACCTTATTATAAAGCTACTGCAAATGATGTAGACTGGCTGAAAAAGGTGCAGATGCAGGGACGTATTCAAAAATGGGTGGATCACTCTATCAGCGTAACAATAAATTTACCTGCTGATGCCACCGAAGAATTAGTTGGTCATTTGTACGAAGAAGCCTGGCGTTGTGGTTGTAAGGGTGTTACAGTTTATCGTGATGGTTCGCGTGCAGGAGTTCTGATTGCCGTGGAAGACAAAAAAGATGAGAAAAGTGATGAGAAAAAAATATGTTTCCCTTACGATGAAGGTTATCTTATTCGGCCGAAAGAATTGGATTGTGATGTAGTTCGCTTCCAGAATTCTAAAGATAAATGGATTGCATTTGTTGGTTTGAAAGATGGAAAACCCTACGAAATCTTTACCGGACTTGCTGATGACGAAGAAGGAATTCTACTTCCAAAAACAGTCACAGAAGGGAAAATTATTAAAACTTTAGATGAACATGGAAACAAGCGATATGATTTCCAGTTTATGAACAAACGGGGTTATAAAACTACTGTCGAAGGTTTATCTCATAAGTTTGACAAAGAATTCTGGAACTATGCAAAATTGATTTCAGGCGTGTTACGTTATGGAATGCCTATTGATCAGGTTATAAAACTGGTTTCCGGCTTACAACTTGACAATGAATCTATTAATACCTGGAAAGTTGGCGTTGAACGTGCATTGAAAAAATATATTCCGGATGGCACACAAATCAATGGACAGTCTTGTCCAAATTGCAAACAACACACCTTAGTATATCAGGAAGGTTGTCTGACCTGCAAAAGTTGCGGATATTCTAAATGCGGTTGATCTAACAGTTAATTGAGAACAAAAAACGAGGCAATAGCCTCGTTTTTTGTTTGATTTATTTGAAGACAATTGAAAATTTCTTTTTTCCTTTTATAAAATAATTTATTACAATACTTTTCTGTAATATCTCAGGAATAAACTGGTTTGTCACAGCTTTTATATTTTCATTTCGTTTTATTTGAAAACTATATAACATCTTTTTAAAATCTCTTCTGGCTTTACAAACGCTGAAAGCATTTTGTGGTTTTCCTGTTATAAATAACTGAATTGCAGCAATATAATCGAAAATAAATCGACTAAACATGGTTTTTATCAACAAATTATTGGGCAAATTCTTATATAACATCAACAGGTTGTTTCTGAAATTAAGATAAGTTTTATAGGGACTTTCCACGTTCAACGTTCCACCTCCAATATGATAAACTTTACTTTCCGGCACACATACAATTCGATATCCACGACTTTTAATCCGCCAACACATGTCAATTTCTTCCATATGAGCAAAAAAATCATCATCCAACCCTCCTACTTTCCAATAAATATCTGAGCGGATTACCATACATGCACCTGTAGCCCAAAAAATATCACAAATATCATTATACTGCCCATTGTCTTCCTCCGCAATACCTAAAATTCGACCTCTGCAAAATGGAAATCCGTATTTATCTATGAAACCTCCTGCAGCTCCTGCATGTTCAAAATGTGTCCTTTTATTATAAGACAATATTTTTGGCTGACAAGCTGCAACATCCTTATTTTCAGACATGTAATTTAGCAACGAATCAAGCCAACCGAAAGTCACTTCCACATCAGAATTCAACAAAACATAATAATCTGCCTTAACCTGTGCAAGTGCTTTATTGTATCCGCCTGCAAAACCGTAATTTTTGTCAAGTATAATTGTTCTGATTTTTGGGAACTGGTCTTTCAAGAGCACCAACGATGAATCTGTTGAGGCATTATCGGCAACAATTATTTCAGTATCGGGAAGGGTTGTATGTTCAATCAATACCGGCAAAAATTGTTGAAGAAACTTTTCACCGTTCCAGTTGAGTATGACAATGGCTGTTGACATGAAAGTATTTTTAGTTCCGTTGATATTTCCAACGGCGGTGAGACCATAACCAGTATTGAGGAGCAGATTGAATGCGTTTTTCTAATAATTGCATATACTTCTCAGTGATTTCATACTCTTTGGTTTTGGTTGGTTCCAGGGTTATTGGTATAAATTCACAATGGTAATATCCTCTTTTTGTGCGGGTTATATCAGCATAAAAAACAGGGAAATCAAATTTTATTGCCAGTTGTTCTGTGCCTGTAAGTGTGGCTGTATCCTGATTTAAAAATTTTGTCCAAAAAAAGCCAGAAGCTACACCATAGGGAGTTTGATCTGAAATCATCCAAAAATTTCCAAGTTTCTTTTCTTTTTTTAATTGAATTAAAAACCGCATCAGGCGATTCTTTTCAATTGGAATTCCTCCAAATCTTGTTCTTAATTTAAAAAATAATTTATCGAAAGCCTTATTACTCTGTTCTTTATAGATTCCGTAAAGTGGTATTTCGTTCGGCAAATAAAGCGATAACGCAATAGGCCATTCCCAATTTCCATAATGAGCAGTCATCAACATTACACTTTTCCCTATCGCGTATTGATCTTTAATTGCATCAAAATTTCCAAAGGTCATCCTTTTTTTAATTTCATTTTTACTAAAATGCATTTCCTTCATTGTTTCTACAAACAAATCACAGAAATAACGATAATAATCCCGTTCTATTTTTAATCTTTCTTCAACCGATTTCTCAGGAAAAGATCTTCTTATATTGGAACGAACCACATCTTTTCGATAACCGGCTACATAATAAACTATCGGATAAAAAATATCCGACAGTATATATAATAATCGCAATGGGATGAGGGTAATCAACCAGAACGAAAAATAAACAATATAAAACATGAATTAATGAAAATCTATTGCGTTTATATTTATTTTTCTTCGGTATAAATTCCCAATGATTTACCGTATTCATATTCACCATCAAGAATAAGCTGGACGTCATCTTCAGTAAGCATCATCTTATCTTTTTTTGAACATTTCAGAATAAAATTGAACATTTCTTCTTCATCGATACTAGCCTCTTCGGTCGAATCTTCATCAATCAGTCCATTTTCGTCGTAATATTCATAAACAACATCCAGAACGTACTCGATTTTTTCGTCATTGATACGTTTTTTTGCATCGGCAGGCAATAAGTTGTGGATAAATTTGACGGCTTCGGCTTCGTCATAAACTAATAAATCGTCATCCTGTGCTTTCATAATGTGTATGTTTTAAATTTTTAAAATGTCTGGTTTTTAATAACGTTCAAAGATAAATCAATTTTATTATACCCCGATGTAATATCCATTTTTTTTGAGAAAAATTCTAACATTTGGCGTAGAATAACAAAAGAGATTCCAACATGTTAGTCAGAATCTCTTTTTTGAGAGCGGAAGACGGGACTCAAACCCGCGACCCTCAGCTTGGAAGGCTAATGCTCTATCAACTGAGCTACTTCCGCAAATACAATTTGAAAATGTGTCAATTTGAAGATTTGAAAATATATCTTCAAATTTTCAAATCTTTTAATTTTCAATTTTTTTGTGGGCAGTGAAGGATTCGAACCTCCGAAGTCGAAAGACAGCTGAGTTACAGTCAGCCCCAGTTGGCCACTTTGGTAACTGCCCAAAATTTCAAAGGCAGTGCAAAGATACTTTTAAAAATCGGTACTACCAAACAATATTAGCCATTTTTACGGCTGTTGTTGCAGCTTCTACACCTTTGTTTCCATGAATTCCATCTGCCCGATCAAGTGCTTGTTGCATGGTATTGGTGGTAAGAACACCAAATACAACAGGGCAACCATTAATGCGAAGATTCAACTCAGTTATTCCATGTGTTACACTTTCGCAAACAAAATCAAAATGCGGTGTATCGCCCTGAATAACACATCCAATTACAATTATTCCACTGTATTTATTTGTCAATTTCTCTTGAAGTCGTTTAGCAGCATAAGTCAGTTCAAAAGTTCCGGGAACATGAACAACTTTAATATTTCCGGGCTTTACTCCTACCAGTTCGAGTGTTTCTATTGCACCACGCAGCATTGCATGAGTAATTTGAGGATTCCAGTCGGCTACTGCAATAGCATAACGCTGTTTAGCCATTATTTCTTTATCGGGCATTAACTCAGCATTATACTGTGATAGATTCTGATATTTTGTTGCCATAATATTTAATTTTTGAATAAATTTAAAAAAGCTACCTCAATAAATTGAAGCAGCTTTCTTTATGTATATTTTTACAAGAACTATTTTTGAACGCGTGCTATATACTTATCAATATCAGAGGCTTCTGAGCTTTTTGGATATTTTTCCTTGATTTTTGTATATGCTTTTTCAGCTTTTTCAGGTTGACTTAATGTTTCGTAAATCAAGCCAAGTTTTTTCAGATAAACAGGACTTAATACTGCATTTTCTTTATCTGCAGCTTTTTCAAAATAACTGATTGCCTTTTCGTTTTCGTTCAGATTTACATAACAATCACCGGTCAGACCAAGGACTGAAACAGAGAAATAATTGTCATTGCTGCTGAACTGAGTCAGATATTTTATTGCATTTTCGTATTGTCCTAATTTGTAATAACAAATACCTGCATAGGCTGCAGCAAGTTTTCCGGATGGAGTAATGCTATATTGTGAGGCAATTTCTTTAAAACCAATGGATTGTACACCTTTACCTTCAAGAGCTACACGAAATGAATCAGTAGCAAATGCAGCCTGAGACTTTGTCATTTCATTTTCAGCTGCAATTTCGCGTTTATCAAGGTAAAAGTTTTTAAATGATAATACCAATAATATTACAAGAATAATAGCTCCGACTCCGGTCAGAATCTGTTTTTGATATTTTTCGATAAACGCTTCAGTTGAAGTCAACGCGTGTTGTACATTTTCGAGTTCATTGTGTACTTTTTCTTCTTTCTTAGCCATAAAATATGAGATTATTTCTTTGTTAATTCGTTTTTTCACACAGAATTGCAAAAGTAGATAAATTCTTTCAGATTACGAAATTTTGAAAAGCTTTTTTTAATATGCTTTGTAACCAGCGTAAGCTTAGCATTTGATATACAGGCAGAGTGATATATTTAACTTAAGATATTATTGTATTCGGAATAACGTAACTAATAAAACTGTATATTTGCATCAACGAACCGCATTGTTCTGAGATTGGAAAACTCAACGTTAAAAAATTAACGAGAAATGTCGGTTTTCAATGGCGGGCTGCGCCTTCGGGTATCCCATGCGGACGGCAGATTACAAAGAAAACCTACACCTCAAATCCTATTTATAGGAGTTTTCTCAACTAATGGCAATGCGGTTTTTGTATGCACCTACCTCTCAACACTTTGCAGTATTTCATACGCCTTTTCCACTGTTTTTACATCCGAAAATACCACTGAACGTCGTAGATTTTGTTCGCGAAGCTGGCACCGACGAGGATGTGAAGTCATATATTGAAGTAATCGGCCAAACGGTTCGGACTGATAATAAGGCGATTGTGGATTGGAAACTAAAAATGCGGTCATTCGTTCGTTTTTCAACACCAATTTTTCAATACCATATCGCATAGCCAGCCAACGTAAACGTACTACCTGAATCAAACTCTGACCTTCGGCAGGTATTTTTCCGAAACGATCTTCAATTCGTTTGATAAATTCCTGCAATTCGTCTTCAGTTTCAATATTATCCAGTTCGCGATACAAACTTATACGTTCCGAAACATTCTCGATATATTCGACCGAAAACATTACTTCCAAATCCGAATCTATTTGACAATCATTGACAAAAGCGTTTGAATTTTCATTTTCGTTTCGTTCGTCAGCATACAATTCGGCAAATTCTTCGTCTTTCAATTCATGAACAGCTTCATTCAGAATTTTTTGATAGGTTTCATAACCCAAATCAGCTATAAAACCACTCTGCTCAGCTCCCAGCATATTTCCGGCACCACGAATATCCAAATCCTGCATAGCAATATTAAAACCACTTCCCAATTCTGCAAAAGTTTCTAAAGCCTGTAAGCGTCGGCGGGCTTCTGGTGTGAGTAAGCTCATTTCAGGTGCCATCAGGTAACAAAACGCCTTTCGGTTGCTACGTCCCACACGTCCGCGTAACTGATGCAAATCACTCAAACCAAAATTCTGAGCACTGTTTATAATAATTGTATTTACATTCGGAATATCAATGCCCGATTCAATAATTGTTGTGGCAACCAGCACATCGTATTCATAATCAATAAAATCCACAATAATTTCTTCCAGTTTATCGGCCGGCATTTGTCCGTGACCAACAGCCACACGGCAACCCGGAACGAGCCGTTTAATCAGATTTTCAATGATATAGATATTCTGAATACGATTGTTGATAAAGAAAACCTGACCGTTTCGGTTCATTTCCAACTGAATAGCTTCCCGAATCACATCTTCATCAAACAGGTGAATTTCGGTCTGAACAGGATAACGATTTGGTGGTGCAGTATTGATTATTGACAAATCGCGTGCTCCCATAAGCGAAAACTGCAATGTTCGTGGAATTGGCGTAGCTGTCATTGTTAACGTATCAACATTCACCTTCAGCTCCTTAAGCTTTTCTTTTACGGTCACACCGAATTTTTGTTCCTCGTCGATAACGAGTAAACCTAAATCTTTGAATTTTATGCTTTTACCAACTAATTTATGAGTTCCAATGATAATATCAATATCGCCTTTTGCAAGTCGTTCCAACACTTCTTTTGTTTGATTTGAAGTTCGCGCCCTACTCAGGTAATCCACAGTTACCGGAAAATCTTTAAAACGGTCTTTAAAAGAATTATAGTGTTGAAGTGCCAACACGGTTGTTGGTACAAGAACTGCAACCTGTTTTCCATCCGTTGCAGCTTTGAAAGCCGCACGTATAGCCACTTCAGTCTTTCCAAACCCAACATCACCACACACCAGTCTGTCCATTGGAAGAACGGATTCCATATCTTTTTTCACATCAGCAGTAGCTTTTACCTGATCGGGTGTATCTTCGTAAATAAACGATGCCTCCAGTTCCTGTTGTAAATAACTATCGGGCGAATACTGAAATCCATGTTCAGCTTTTCGTTTGGCATAAAGCTTAATCAGCTCACGTGCAATGTCTTTGACCTTCGATTTGGTTCGCTCTTTCAGTCGTTCCCATGCTCCTGAACCGAGTTTATTAATCCGTGGCGCTTCGCCTTCTTTTCCTTTATATTTGGATATACGGTGCAACGCATGTATACTCACAAAAATAATATCATCATCTTTGTAAGTAAGTTTCACCATTTCCTGCATTTTGCCGTTTACATTGGTGCGAATTAATCCTCCAAACTTACCCACACCATGGTCGACATGCACCATATAATCGCCTATCTGAAACTGATTCAGTTCTTTAAGCGTCATCACCACTTTACCCAGACGGGTTTTATCGGTTTTGAGCTGGTATTTGTGGAAACGATCGAAAATCTGATGGTCGGAATAACAAACCAGCGACAAATCATGGTCGATAAAACCTTCGTGAAGTGTATTTTTTATGGGTTGAAAACTTAACTCATCGCCTCTGTCAGCAAAAATGGCCGTTATACGGTCGGTTTGCTTCACACTATCACTCATTATATACAACTTGTATCCTTCAACGATTTTTTGATGGAGATTTTCGGCAACCAGATCAAAGTTTTTATGAAATATCGGTTGGATTGAAGTTTTAAATGCTACAGTTGTATTATGCCTAAAATAAGTCTTTTCGCCCCATTCAATTTTACGAAACTTTTCAACCTGATCTATAAAATCATCACCCGAAATATGCGTTTTATTCAAATGTGGAGTTTGATGACCGGTTTCATTAGCTTTGATAAGTTGCTCATTATAAAGCTGATTGATTCTTTCGCGCACGAAGGCTGCATTTGTAAAACTAAGAAGGGCATTCGCAGAAAGAAAATCAAAAAAAGATATCAATTTCACAGACTTATCATGCTGAAAATCAGGAATAATAGCTATCTCAGTAACCTTCTCTTTCGAGAGTTGTGTTTCTATATCAAAAATACGGATAGATTCCACCTCATCCCCGAAAAAGTCGCACCGGTAGGGCAATTCATTCGCAAACGAAAAGATATCAACAATACTTCCGCGCACCGAAAACTGTCCGGGTTCATAAACAAAATCAACCCGCTGAAAACCATAGGTTAACAGCATATCGACAACAAAATCAATCCCGATATTTTCACCAACACACATTCGCAACATTTGACTTTGCATACTTTCAGCTGAAACAACTTTCTGAATCAGAGATTCAGGCGAAGTAACTATCAGACAAGGTTTTGGTGTATTTGCCAGACGATTCAGAACTTCCGTTCGCAGAATCTCATTTGCAGTATCAAGTTGGGTAAGTTTGATTGCTTTTTTAAAAGCCGATGGGAAATAGAAAACTTCTTCAGTGGATAGAATCTGTTTTAAATCGTTATACAAATACGCTGCATCATCAGCATCATCGCGTATTATAATATGGTTCTGAGGGTTAGCTTTGAAAAGTGATGCAATAACAAGAGCAGATGAAGATCCACTTAAACCGGAAATTTTTAGATTTGGTTCAAGTGAAGTCAGCCAGTTTTGCACCTGTTTTACTTGCGGGTGCAGGCTGTAAAGTTGTTGAAAATCGGTTAAGTTAATCGGTTAATTGGTTGACTGGTTTATTTGTAATTTGTTTAAAGCTCTATTAAATAACAACACACCATCTTAATACTCAATTTTATCGGTAGTATTTGTCCATGCCTGGAAAGCTTTAATAGCTTCGTCAGGCAACTTCCGAACTGACTTTAAACGTCTCTCCGAAAGCTTAAGTTCAATTTCGTCATAAATAAATGAATCGTCAAAGCCAATGTTTTTGGCATCAGTTTTGGTGTTTCCATAATACATTTTATCCAGATGCGCCCAATACACTGCTCCCAGACACATCGGACAAGGCTCGCATGAAGTGTATATCTCACATCCCGCTAAATCGAAAGTTTTCAGTTTTTTAGCTGCTTTGCGAATGGCAGTTACTTCAGCATGTGCTGTCGGGTCGTTGTGAGTTGTGACACCGTTCGTACCTGTTGAGACAATTTTTCCATCCTTTACAATCACTGCAGCAAAAGGACCACCTCCTTTTTTTATATTTTCAATGGACAAGGCGATTGCCTTACGCATATATTTTTCGTTGTAATTCATATTGATTAACTTACTTTCTAAAAAATGGCTGACAAAGATACTATATTTTTTGAATAAGAAAACCTTGAAAGCATTATAAAATCTACATCTCAGTAGACAGCGATATTTATTTCAATAAATGCTATAAAATCGAATATGTTTAAATTGTTGATAAATATTCATTTAAATATACAAACACTTACACTAAAAACCATATATTTGCACTGCTTAAAAAATAAATTTAATGAATTACTAATTCAACATCCTTATGAAAAAAATTCTTTCATTTTTTGCTGTGATTATGGTTGCTACGCTCTCATATTCGCAAGGATTGATTAAAGGTACTGTGGTAGACAAATCCACGAATGAAGCACTTGTCGGTGTTAGTGTTATCAACCCTGCATCCGGAGTCGGTGTAGCTACGTCGCTTGATGGCAGCTTTACTCTTAAAATCCCTGCTGGGAAACAAGAGATTGCAATTTCTTACATTGGTTATTTTTCGAAAACAATTGAAGTATCGACAAAAACAAAAGATTTGGGAACAATTGAACTTGAAAGTTCTTCGATTGGATTGAATGACGTAACAGTAACCTCATCTGTTGCAATTCGCCGCAAAACTCCGGTAGCACTTTCGGTAGTTGATCCGGTACTAATTGAAAATAAACTGGGAACACAGGAATTTCCTGAAATTTTAAAATCAACACCGGGTATTTATGCAACCAAACAAGGTGGTGGATATGGTGATTCACGCGTAAACTTACGAGGATTTGAAGCTCCGAATATTGCTGTTATGATTAACGGCGTTCCGATGAATGATATGGAATGGGGAGGCGTATATTGGTCAAACTGGGGCGCATTAAGCGATGTAACCCGCTCTATGCAGGTTCAGCGTGGTCTTGGAGCTTCGAAAGTAGCTTCACCATCGTTAGGTGGATCTATCAATGTATTAACCCGTTCAACTGACGCTGTAAAAGGTGGTTCTGTTTCATATGGAATTGGAAATGACGGTTATGCAAAAATAGGTTTTGCTGTCTCAACAGGTTTAACTGCCAATAACTGGGCAATAACCCTTTTAGGTTCAAAAACAACGAGTAATGGTTATATTCAGGGAACAGAATATGAAGCATATTCGTATTTTATCAATATATCAAAAAAACTTAGCGACTCTCAACAACTATCATTTACAGCATTCTCTGCACCCCAATGGCATAATCAGAGAAATAATGCTGATAAACTTTTGGAATCTGAATGGAAAAGACATCCTCAGGGTTCAAGATATAATGCTTCGTATGGTTTTGACATGAACGGACAACGCAAACAATCATCATACAATTATTATAACAAACCTCAAATATCATTGAATCACTTTTGGACTATTGATGAAAAATCAAGTCTTTCAACAGCCCTTTACCTATCGTTAGGTGATGGTGGTGGCTGGGGAGGTCAGGGATTTGCCAGTACAGATCGGACAAACTGGTATGGCTCTACAGGTGGATTAGTTAATGGATACATACTGGATTCATCAGGACAACCAACTGGGAGTGTAACACCAAATGGTTTTAGAAATGTGGATGGTACATTTAATTTCGGTCATATTTATGATATAAACCAACCTAAAGAAGGCGTTCCATATAATGGTTCAGTAATGGTAATGTCGTCAGCAATTAACAAACATGTTTGGGTAGGTGCTTTATCTACTTACACCACAAAACTGACTCAGGATATTGATTTCTATGGTGGTGTTGATTTACGTTATTATAAAGGAACTCATACCAATGTTATTACTGACTTATATGGTGGTAACTTCTTTATCGATGCAACTTCATTGCGTCCATTACTTACAGACCAAAGCTGGATGACAAAAAAACTTGTTGTTGGAGATGTAGTTTATCGTGATTATGATGGATTTGTAGCGAGCGAAGGTTTATTCGGACAAGCTGAATACAACAAAAATGGTCTGAGTTCATTCATTTCACTTTCAGCTTCGAACACTTCAAACTGGCGTTATGATCGTTTTTATTACGATGCTAATCAGGCTCTTTCAAAAATGGTTAACTTCTTAGGTTACTCGGCAAAAGGTGGTGCAAATTATAATATAGATCAACATCAAAATGTATTTGCCAATATCGGTGTTATATCACGCGCTCCTTTCTTTTCAGGTGGTGCATTTCTTCAATCAACAACCAGTAACCTGATTAATCCAAACGCTGTTAACGAAAAAGCTTTTTCAACTGAATTGGGTTATGGATTCCGTTCAAAATACTTTACGGCTAACCTGAACTGGTATCGTACCAACTGGATTGATAAAACGCTGATTCGTGCTATTAATGCAAATTCTCAATCAAGTTTGGTGGTTAATATGCAGGGTGTAAATGCTTTACATCAGGGATTGGAGCTTGACTTTGTGTCAAAACCGGTTAAAGATTTGGAAATTACCGGAATGGTTTCACTCGGTGACTGGATATGGCAGAATAATGCTACCGGTTATTTGTATAATACACAGGGTCAGCCAACTGACGCTTTAGGAAATATAGTAGAAATGCTAAGTGATCAACATGCAAAAATAAATGTAAACCTCGCAGGAATTCATGTTGGAAACTCAGCTCAGAATACTGCTGCACTTGGGATTAACTATCAGATTCTAAAGGGTTTCAGAATTGGATTAGATGGCAATTATTTTGGCAAGAACTATTCTTACTTTAGTATTTCATCAGTTGGTACAAGCCTCACAGATTCGAACTTTGGACAACCATGGATGATACCTGATGCTGTTACATTTGACTTTTCAGCAAACTACCGATTCAAAATTGGAACTTTCGATGCAACTTTAGTTGGTAATATCTATAACTTGCTCGATACTCAATACATTACAGATGCTAATGATGATGGAACATATCATACCCAAGATAAAGCGAGTGTATTCTATGGCTTTGGACGCACCTGGTCAATGAATTTGAAAATCAGATTTTAAATTTATTCATAATAAAATATTAAACGATGAAAAAGATATATATTATAGCTAGTTTGGCAATAACAGCCTTTTTTACAGCTTGTCAGGACAATAGCATTGTGCCTTATGTTCCATCCAATATTGTAATAGTTAATTATGAATTGACTTCAGCAGACTATACAATAATTGCAAATGCTGTAAAGAAACCAATTAATGATTCTATTGCGGTACAAAAAGTTTTGCTTGCCAATGCTAAAACTAAAGATGATTCAACAGCTATTCAAAAACTACTTGGAGATTTAAACATCAGATTGAACAATCTTCCTGTTTATGTAAATGCTTCTAAAGTAGATGCAAATAAATACTTTGATGGAACATTAAGAGCAAAGGATTATATACCTTATCTTCTGGCACTTAAGTATCTTTATGTTGACCCAAATTCCGTAGTCAAAGTAACATATGATTTGGTAAATGCAGCTGATACAACTTCAATTACTGCTGCGTATAAAGTTACGATAGCTGATGCTGAATATACTCAAATGGGTGTTTATACTAATCAGCCGGGCAAATCGCTCAATTTTTCTGCTGCAATGCCCGTTATGACTTATCTGAATGCCTATCTTAAAACAAAATTTCCATATGCTGCAGCTAATGATGTAAGAATGGTTCGTTATAAATTCAACTCCAGCACATGGAATCAGTACAGAGTTCTGAAATTCAATGGCACCGATTGGAAATGTGCAACTGACCAGTATGCACTTAAAAAAGGCAAATGGTCTGATGTGGTTATAATGAGTGGATTAACTTCTGGCCAAGGAGATTTCAAGTCTTTTAGTATTGTGGGAGATCAGGTTTGGGCATGGGATCCAACGTACAAGTATATGCTTATGACAGGTTATGTAAAAGCTTCAGCCTCGTATTTCGATAATGAAGACTGGTTAATTTCTCCACCAATGAACTTAACAGAACGTGTAAATCCATGGTTAAATTTTACACATGTTGGACGTTATTTTGGTGACACAGGAACAAGTACTGATAAAATGCACAAAGCAATTACAGTATGGGTGTCAACTACAAGTGATGGAACCGGAATAAATGCTTCAGAATGGACTCAACTGACAATACCACCTGCAGGTTATCCAAGTGGTGCAAACTGGACATTTATACCTTCTACTCCTATCAGTTTAGTACCTTATGCCGGTATGAATAATGTCCGAATTGCCTTTAAATATCTAAGCAGTGCTTCTGACAATGCCGCCGGTAGCTGGGAAATTAAAAATGTATTTGTAACTGAAGAATAAACTAAAATTTTAAAGTATTTTTGCTGCCATTAGAATTTGAATTCTAATGGCAGTATTTTTATATCAATTACCAATTAATGACAAAATTATTTTCATACTTTATTACTTGTGGATTATTCATTTTTACAGCCTGTACCGACATTGAAAAACCCACCTATACCGGTCCAAAGCGAACTTTTGAAACATCCTTTGAAACTATGGATGATTTCAAGGGATTTTATATTGTTCCGTTAGGTGATTATGACAGCAATCAGGAATTGAGTACCGAGCAGGTGAAAGATGGAAAATTTGCTCATAAAGCATGGATACTGAAAGCACGTGATGTAAATAATGATGGATTAATTTATTTGCCTCATCGCGCCTATCCAACTATCCAACTTCAGAAAACTAAGGAGGGAATTTTCAGAACTCCTTGTCTGCTGAGTTTATGGATATATCTGGATATTAATCTGATTGACAGACCAAAAGGTTCTATTGATGACTGGTTTAGCTTTATCACGCTTACACCCGACCAAAGCGATTCGTGGACAAGAACAGTGGTGGTAAATATCACACCTGACGGCTACATAAAACTGGTTCATGTACCTAATCAGGGTGAACAGAACCGCATTTTTCAGGCTGATTCAATAAATGACCCCAACAAAATCCTGAAATTTCAGTTTAAAACCTGGTCACGACTTGATGTTTACATTGATTTTAGCGTAAAAAACGGATATGCAAAAGTGTGGCAGAACGGTAAATTAGTTTCTCATGCATTTGTAAATGGTGGTAATGGCGGATTATCGCAGGTTCATTGCGGGTTATATGCCTCTGCTGCAATACCTTCCGGTGTTATATACAATGATAAACTTATTATTAAAGAAGTTGAAAATGAAGATGAAATTCAACCGTTTATTAATTCTATGGCTCAATAAAAAACATCAAAGGCTGTCCGGTTTCCCGAACAGCCTTTGATTTATTACAACGAGAATATTTATTTCTGCTGTAGTTCTTTAATTTGTTTTGCAATCACTGAATATTCAGCATCCATTTGTAATCGATAGTAGAGTTGTTTGAGCGGAATCATATATTCAACTTCTTTCGGTTTCAGCTCAACAGATTTTTTATACAAAGGAATTGCCTGTTTAAAGATTTCATCAGCTTTTGCTTTTTCTTTCGCACTAACTTTTGAATCTTTTATTTTATCTGCCTCTAAGCCAATTTTTACAGCTTTATTGAAGTATGCACGTCCAAGCTCCGCATAAATATCAGCGTTGGTCGGATCAAGCTCTATTCCTTTATTCAGAATTTTCATAGCTTCATCAAAGTTTTCGGTATTCAGATAAAGCTGACCTTTTACAAAATAGTATTGTGCAAAGCCTGGTTCACGTTCAATTGCCGTATTAAGATATTGAATCGCATCCTGAGTTTTACCGGAATGGATATAAAAGTTAATCAAATTCTGCAAAAACCAGGCTTGACTTGGTATTTTATTCACCGCTTCTTTCATTGTTGCCAGGTAGTTGGCAGTATCTTTTGCATTAAGATAATCCAATGACAAATTCTGATACGATGAATTCAGTTGATAATTCTTAGCTATAAGACTTCTAAAATAACTTACTGCTTTATCGTGAATTTTTGCATACGATGCACTCAACCCGGTATAATAGGTAATCATATCGTAGGTGGAATCCATTTTGATTTCATTATTCATTATTGGCAGTTTAGGAATTTCGAGATATGCTTCAAAAGTTTGAATCGCACCGGCATAATTTTCTTTTCCAAACTGATAAGCGCCATAACCAATCAGGTGTTGCTGAGTTGTATAATAATCTTTTAAAATTGTTTTGATATCTTTTGAATACTTCGGTTTTACTTTTCCTTTTGCATCCGGAAGCATATCAATTTTAATGGCCTTAATAAAGTAATCGTAAGATTCCATTACGGCTTTACCTTTTCTCAGCGTATCAAATTTCTGATTCAAAAGTGCTTTTTTGTATTCAGCATCACTTTCTTTGTTGCCAATCAAACCGGCAACATACCAGGTTTCTGCCAAATCTTTGGTTGTAGAGTCTTTCAAAGCCAGTTTGATAGCTTCTCTTGCTCCTTTAAAATCAGGTTTGTCCTCATTTAATGCTTTGTCTTTAGCAGTTCTCACATTGGCTTTTTGAGCAAATCCTACTGTTGAAAAGCTTAATGTCAAAATCAGAAAGAAAATTAATTTTTTCATGACGATTAATTGTTTTTAATTATTATTATCCTGACAGGCAACTTTCTTACCTGTCAGGCTTTGATTTATTCTTCGGTAGACTCAATAGCTTCGGTCTGATTTTCAGTTTCTTCAACCTGAATATCGTCCGCGGTTACTTCAGTTGAAATACCATCTGCTACTTCCACATCTTCTGCAACTTCTTCTACTTCAGGTTCTGATAAGACTTTACAAACTGAAGCTATCTCGTCGTTGCGTTTTTCCAGATTAATCAGGCGAACACCTTGCGTTGCACGTCCCATAATCCTTACATCACCTACTTTAAGACGAATGGTAATACCTGATTTGTTGATAATCATCAAATCGTTTTCGTCCGTTACACTCTTGATAGATACAAGTTTTCCGGTTTTTTCGGTGATATTCATGGTTTTCACACCTTTACCACCACGGTTAGTAACACGATATACTGCAACAGGCTCGCCATTTTCAAGCACCCATTCGCCATTTTCGTCCACTTCGTCGAGTAAGGTACGCTTACCATAACCCTGTTGTGAAACAACCATGATGCTTTCTTTTTCTTCCTTGTTTACACAAATCATACCAACTATTTCATCCTGACCATCTTCGTCGAGTGTCATACCACGAACACCGGTAGCTGTACGTCCCATTTCACGAACTTTCGACTCGTGGAAACGGATTGCACGACCATTGCGGTTTGCCATCAACACTTCGGCATTTCCATTGGTCAACCGAACCTGTATTACCTGGTCATCTTCGCGGATAGTAATTGCATTTACACCATTCTGACGTGGACGAGAATAAGCTTCGAGCGAAGTTTTCTTGATCACACCATTTTTGGTACAGAAAATAAGATAATGAGAATTGATATATTCGCTGTCAGTCAGACCTTTAACACGGATAAATGCATTTACCTTATCGTCTCCGTCAATGTTCAGCATATTCTGAATAGCACGACCTTTCGATATTTTCGTTCCTTCAGGGATATCGTACACTTTCAGCCAGTAACATTTACCTTTTTGGGTAAAGAACAACATGGTGTTGTGCATCGAAGCCGGATAAATATATTCGATAAAGTCTTCATCACGTGAATTTCCACCCTTCGAACCAACGCCACCACGGTTTTGAGCGCGGAATTCGGTCAGTGCAGTACGTTTGATATATCCAAGGTGTGAAATTGTGATAATCATTTCATCATCTGAATAGAAATCTTCAGGATTAAATTCTTCAGAAGAATATACAATTTGTGTGCGACGGTTATCGCCATATTTAGCTTTCACTTCAAGCAATTCATCTTTAATGATTTGCATGCGAAGTTCCACTTTTTCCAGAATTTCTTTCAAACGGGCAATCAAAGCCAATACCTCTTCGTATTCAGCACGTAATTTGTCTTGTTCCATGCCGGTAAGTTGACGCAGACGCATTTCAACAATAGCACGTGACTGAATGTCAGACAATCCAAAACGTTCCATCAGACGTGTACGGGCTTCATCGGGAGTTTTTGAATCACGAATAATCCGAATAGCTTCATCCAGATTATCGAGAATAATCATAAAACCTTCCAATAAATGTGCACGTTTTTCGGCTTCTCCCAGTTCGTATTGAGTACGGCGAATAACTACTTCGTGACGGTGTTCTACGAAATAATGAATCAGATCTTTCAGATTCAACATGCGTGGACGACCTTTTACCAGCGCAATATTATTCACACTGAAAGAGGTTTGTAAAGCGGTGTATTTGAATAACTTATTCAAAACCACATTCGAGTTGGCATCGCGTTTGATATCAATTACAATGCGCATACCTTCACGATCCGATTCGTCGTTGATATGCGAGATACCTTCAACCTTTTTATCTTCAACCAAAGCTACAACAGCCTTGATCAGTTCCACTTTATTTACCTGATAAGGGATTTCATTGACAATGATTTTTTCGCGACCCTGAGCGTCTGTTTCAATTTCCACCTTCGAGCGTACCACGATACGACCACGACCGGTTTCAAAAGCTTCTTTCACACCGGCATATCCGTATATTATGCCTCCGGTTGGAAAATCAGGTGCTTTTATATAATGCATCAATTCAGGAATATCAATATCGGTATTGTCGATATAAGCAATGATGGCATTTACAGCCTCAGTTAAGTTGTGAGGCGCCATATTGGTAGCCATACCTACAGCAATACCCGATGAACCGTTTACCAGCAAGTTAGGAATACGACTTGGAAGAACAGTTGGTTCTTTCATGGTATCATCAAAGTTCAACTGAAAATCAACCGTATCTTTGTTGATATCAATCAGCATATCTTCCGACAGTTTACGCAGTCGAGCCTCGGTATAACGCATGGCAGCAGGGCTGTCACCGTCAATAGAACCAAAGTTACCCTGACCATCAACCAACGGATAACGCATAGACCAGTGCTGAGCCATACGAACCAGTGTACCATAAATGGATGAATCACCATGCGGGTGATATTTACCCATTACTTCCCCGACAATACGGGCAGATTTTTTATAGGGTTTATCGGAATTGTTTCCCAGTTCGTTCATTCCAAACAATACACGGCGGTGAACCGGCTTAAAACCGTCACGCACATCGGGTAATGCACGCGAAACTATCACCGACATGGAATAATCGATGTACGAAGACTTCATTTCTTCGTCAATGTTTACCTTAATAATTCTGTCTTGATCAATCATCTACTTTTTAATTTTATTACTATCTAAAAAATCGCACTAAAGTACTACTTTTTGTTGGATTAGGCAAGCAAATTATTGAAAAATTACCAACATTTGATTATCCTACTTTCATTCAAAAAAAAATGATTGCAATTATCTAAATTACAATCATTTGAAATATTTCTAAACTGCATTTATTCCAGCATCCCCCCGCTCACAAAACATCCTTCAAACAAATCAGTTGGTTCGGGTGCAGTTTCAAAAATACCAAAAACAGATGAACCTGAGCCAGACATAGAAGCATAAACTGCACCCATTTCGTATAAATCGTTTTTTATTTTTTCGATTGCCGGATAGCGTGCGAAAACAGATTTCTCAAAGTCGTTTTTAATCGTGTTTTTCCAGTCGGAAACAGGCTGTTTGATAAGGTCAATCAGTGAAAGCTGAGGTATTTCAGGCTTTACGAGTGAATAAGCTTCGGGAGTTGATACGTGAATATCAGGTTTTACCAGCAAAAGGAAATAACCTTTTAGCGATAAATCAATGGCAGTGAAGACATTACCAATGCCTGTTGCGAATACCGGTCTGTTACGAATGAATACCGGACAGTCTGCACCAAGTTTTGCTGCAATTTTTTCCAATCTTGAGGGAGTTATTTTCAGCTTAAACATCTCATTAATAGCTTTTAGCATAAAAGCAGCATCGGCCGAACCACCTCCCAAACCCGCTCCAAAAGGTATTTGCTTTACCAACGATATATCTATGGGAGGAAACTGATACCCTGAACGCAATAAATGGTAGGCTTTCACAATTAAATTATCCTCCGGATCACCATCGATGGCGATGCCCGACGATGAAAAGCTGTAATCGGTACAGGTTTCGGAAGGTTCAACCTCCAACACATCGCTCAGTCCGATTGGATAGAAAACTGTTTCGATATTATGGTAGCCATCCGGGCGTTTTTCAACGACATTGAGGCCGAGGTTGATTTTGGCATTGGGAAAAAGAATCATTTATAAGAATTTACAATTTAGCAATTTACAATTTACAATTCTCAAGACTGTTTGACTTACTGATTTTTTGATTTCAAAAGTAATATTTTTTCCTGAATTAAGAATCACGAAAGTTATCAACAAGTGTTGAAAAATTTTAGATGGTCAATTGAAATTAGTTTTGTACTTTTGAAACCCGCAAAATCGTAAATTGTAAATCTGTAAATTGTACATTAAAAAATGGCTGAAAAACGCAACTATCCACGTAAACCTGCAACCCCTGCTCCTATTCAGGCCAATGAATATGGCAAACTACCACCACAAGCTCCCGAACTCGAAGAAGCTGTACTTGGTGCTATCATGATTGAAAAGGATGCCTATTCGCTGATTGGTGACATTCTTAAACCTGATTGTTTCTACAAAGTGGCACATCAAAAAATTTATGAAGCCATCATGCAACTGGCCATGCATCAGGAACCTATTGATATGCATACAGTTACAGAGCAATTACGCAAAAACGGCAGTATTGATGATGTGGGTGGAGCTTATTATATTACGTTGCTCACAGCTAAAGTATCGTCGGCTGCTCACCTGGAATACCATGCCCGTATTATTGTTCAGAAGTTTCTGGCACGCGAACTCATACGTATTTCGAGTGAGATACAAACCAAAGCCTTTGATGATAAATCGGATGTAGATGAATTAATGCAGGAAGCCGAAGGAATGCTTTTCGCAGTATCGCAATCCACGCTGAAAAAAGACGTTACCCAGATAAACCCGGTTATTGAAGAAGCCAGAAACAGAATGATTGCAGCTTCTCAGAAACAAGGTGCCAGTGGTGTTGCTACCGGTTTTCACAGCCTTGATAAAATTACATCAGGTTGGCAAAAATCCGACTTAATTATTATTGCAGCCCGTCCTGCTATGGGAAAAACAGCCTTCGTACTATCGATGGCAAAAAACATGGGTGTTGATTACAATACACCTGTTGCTATTTTCTCACTCGAAATGTCGAATGTTCAGTTAGTCAACCGTTTACTAATGAATGTGTGTGAACTCGAAGGCGAAAAAATTAAAAATGGGCAACTTGACAAAGATGAATGGAAAAAATTTGATATTGATTTGAATCAACTGTTAGACGCACCTATTTATATTGACGACACACCAAGTTTATCAATTTTTGAACTTCGAAGCAAAGCGCGACGATTGGTAAAAGAACATAATATTCAGTGCTTAATAATTGACTACCTGCAGCTTATGAATGCAAGTGGTATGAGTTTTGGAAGCCGCGAACAGGAAGTAAGTATTATTTCACGCTCGCTGAAAGGATTGGCAAAAGAACTTGATATTCCGATTATCGCACTCTCGCAGTTGAATCGTGGTGTGGAAGGACGTTCCGGGCTTGAAGGTAAACGTCCGCAATTGTCAGACCTTCGTGAATCGGGTGCTATTGAGCAGGATGCCGATATGGTTTGCTTTATCCACCGTCCTGAATACTATCATCTTACGGAAGATACACAGGGTAATTCACTGATTGGTATTGCTGAAATAATTGTGGCAAAACACAGAAATGGTGCTACCGGTGACGTACAGTTGAAGTTCAAAGGCACGTATGCGAAATTCCTCAATAAAGATGATTTCGATAAAGACGATAATCCTTTTGCATCAAGCGGTTATCAGGTTATTTCATCTAAAATGAACGACGGTGAAGCTTCATTTTATGGAGTCGGCGATATAAAAACTTCTCCCAATCCTTTTAGTGGTGGTAGTAAAGATGAAGTTCCGTTTTAAGAATTACTGCAAAAAAAGTTAATTTAATCGCAAAGAAAAACCGCAAAGTATGAATTAATCTTCAAACTCTGCGGGTTTTCTTTAATATGCAGTTTATTTATCAGGGGAATGTCGGCAAATTGGAATAATCCCTTGCATAGCGCAAATGCTGGTCGATATAATTCTCATCATAGGATACTTTCACATCAGTAATTTTACCCGAATTATCTTTCACCAATGTGTAAACAGGGTTTACAAAACCCCGATATGGAGCGAGATTCAGCTTTTTATATCTGTCAAGTACTTCAGCATGAAGGGTATGATTAACCAGCACACCATAGCTTTCAACGAGTTTCTTTCCACCTTCAAAATCGCCGATTGATTTAATGCGCTGGATTTCGGCAAGTAACTGTCCAAATAAAATCCGCACTTTCTGAAAATCATTAATTACGACAAACGTTTCTCCGCCGCGTTTTACTATTTCCACAGCTTTTTCGGTTTTGGCACGCTCATACACCCACGAAGCAATCAACTGACGGTTGCGCATGTGGGCTTCTTCAATATTTTTTCCGGGTTGTATGCGGGTAAGCTGAGTCATTAATCCGTTCATCATAAACTGATAATATTCGGCCTTGAATGCCTCTTTATCGGGCAGTAAACCAAGTTCAACCACTTTCGGGTCGGCCATATAATACAAACCAAATAAGTCGGCACGAGCTTCTTCAATCGTCGATCCATAAGCTTTAAGTGCATCAGGGTCAATTCCCGGCAATAACTTACCCGAACCATGTCCCAGACATTCGTGGAGGACGGTATGCAGGTTATTGGTTATCGAAGCAAAGTCTTTGGCACGTTTGCGCTCCACGTCGCTCCACATAAATTCTTCGGCAAAACCATTCCCCAGCGATGCCTGATCGTATGCTTCGGTAATGTTCTCAATGGTTACTGATTTCGAACCGTATTCGTGACGAATCCAGTTTGAATTAGGCAAATTGATACCAATTGGGGTGGCAGGATAACAATCGCCAGCCAGAATAGCTGCAGTAATAACCTTAGCCGAAACTCCTTTTACCTTTTCCTTTTTAAATTTCGGGTCAATTGGCGAATGATCTTCGAACCACTGCGCGTTGGCACTAATAATTTCGGTGCGTTTGGTAGCTTCGATATTCTTGAAATTCACCATCGATTCCCAACTGGCTTTCATTCCCAACGGGTCGCCATACGATTCGGTAAAACCATTTACAAAATCAACCAGCGAGGTCACATCCTTCACCCATTTAATGGAATATTCGTCGTAGGTTTTCAGACTTCCGGTTTTATAAAACTCAATCAGTGAATTAATTACCTCTTTCTGCTTATCATTTTCGGCTACTGCTGCTGCTTTTTCAAGCCAACCTACTATTTTCACGATAGCCTGCGTGTACAAACCGCCCACCTTATAGGTTTTTTCGACCAACACGCCGTTTTCCTTCACCAATTTGCTGTTCAAACCATATGACACTGGTGTTGTATCATTCGGATTCTTCATCTTGCCGTAAAATGCTTCCACTTCGGCCTGTGTAACACCATCTCCATAATAATTATTCGCTGAAGTCTTGATTAAATCAACTCCTGCAGCCTGATTGGTACGCTTGGGATATACAGCAGGGTCAAAAATTACGGGTTTTAGCTCTGTAATTAAATCTTCAACCGATTGTCCGGGTTTCAAAACAGCTGTAAATTGTTTTTTATCAATGGATTTGATTGCTTCCTCAAAAAACTTTTCTGAAAATTCAGGAATAAACTTGTCTTCGGAATAATGGTGGTGAATACCCGTTCCCATCCATACTCGTTTCAGATACGTGGTCAGATGCTCAAATTCAGGTGATTTTCGGTCGCCTTTATAGTTTATATAGATAGCTTCCAGGGTGCGACGAATGCACAGATTATATTTATTGTTCTGGTCGTATAATATATCATGACCTTCCAGAGCGGCTTCGGTCAGGTAGTAAACCAGCTCCTTTTGTTTCAAACTCAGTTTCTCAAAATCGGGAACACGATAACGCAGAATTTCAATATCGGCAAATTTATCTACTGAATATTTAAAATTTTCAATCTTCGGTGTGGCTGATTTTTCAGCGCCACAGGCCATCAACATACCTGTCATAGCAATTATTATTAGTTTTTTCATAAATACGAATTGAACAAATTTAGAACGAATTAAATGAATTATTGTTTTCCGGAGTGCAAAAATAGGAAATCTTTTGAAAATATGTCCCAAACCCTCAAATATCAAATTATCTCTCCAGCAATACTTTGGCTTTTCGCAACCATCCGTTTTTGCAATAGATATTCAGAGTATAAATCCCGGCGGGAAGGTAGCTCAAATCAGTTTGTGTTGTATAAAACTGTGCCACCAGCCTACCTGTAATATTAAACACATCAGCTTTTACCATATCTTCTGCTTTTACCGTTAATGTTCCTTTTGTAGGATTGGGATAAACAGTCATTGTAGAAATGCTGACTCCCTGCAATGAATTCACTGTTCCGAATGCAGGTTTTCCTGCTTCAACCCACGCGGTGAAAATCAATTCGGCAAGTGCATGTGATGCATTGCTGAAAAGCTTTGGAGTAAAGGTCGTTTTGCTCCATAAGGCGGCATAATAATCAGAAGATGCGGAATTACCTGCTAAGTTTGTAGCATAGGTATCAGCAGCCAATACACTGTCCACGTAAAGATGATTGGTATAGATATAATTAAAAACGTAATTTGCCACATTGCTTACTTTATGCACCGAATCACCCTTGTAAGTGCTTAATACAGCCTGATACATACCCACCATTGAACTTTCGTAGCGCGAATGAATACCGTTGTTACCGGTTTGCTGACCATCGTAATTGGCACTTATATGTAGCGGCATATGTCCATCGGCCACGTAATGTCCCAAATCGGAAGCATCCAGCATGGCTTTGTGCCACAGACATTTCTCGAAATCCGCTTTTAGTGTTTCGTACATGTTCATAGTAGCCCAGGGCAATGTTCCATTCGAAATTACAAAACTTGAACCATGTCGGCTTACAATCGAATCGTAGGTAGATGCTATTCGCCCGGTAGTATTAAATTCAATGTAATTTTCAATATCCAGATAATGCTTTGGACTCTCTGTATTATCCTGACTCTTGCGGGCATCGGCATTCGAAGCATTAGCACTGAGCGAATCAGTCCAAACCCGAAAAGCACTCATAGAAACAGGAAACGACTCCGTACTTTTGCGGTTTATAATAGAATGTCCTGTACCACCCCAACTGACCAGAAACAGACAGACTGTGAGGAGCAGGGAATACCGGAAAATGGATTTTAGCATATTAATACTGATTGAAAAGTGCATAAAAATTCAGGCCGACAAACTTACATAAAAATCGTTGATTAATATCTAAGTCAAATAAAATTCAACTATTTTTATGTAAGTTTGCAACTATGTTACAAAATTTCATTGCTACACGAATACAGGCACAACTTCCGTTTGAACCTACCGAACAGCAAACCCAACTGATAGAGGCACTTGGCACGTTTCTGATGTCGACCGACAATGAGAAATGCTTTTTGTTGCGCGGGTATGCCGGTACAGGTAAAACATCGGTGGTGAGTGCGCTGGTGCGGGCATTGAATGAACTAAAGCAAAAAACCATCCTCCTTGCTCCTACCGGCCGCGCAGCGAAAGTGATAGCAGGTTATTCGGGCTTTCCGGCCTTTACCATTCACAAAAAGATTTACCGTCAAAAATCCATGTCGGAGTTTCGGTTTCAACTGGCCGATAACCTGAATACCCACACACTGTTTATTGTGGACGAGGCTTCCATGATTTCGAATACAGGAACAGAAAGTACTTTTGGCTCGGGACGGTTGTTGGACGATTTAGTGGAATTTGTGTACAGCGGTCAGGGTTGCAGTCTGTTGCTATTGGGCGATACGGCTCAGTTGCCACCGGTTATGCAACCTCACAGTCCGGCATTAGAAAAGGATAAACTGATGGGCTACGGTCTGAAAGTACATGAATACACCCTGACGCATGTGGTTCGTCAGGCACTGGAAAGTGGAATACTGCATAATGCCACGCTGCTGAGGCAACTGTTGCTCGAAGAGAAAACATCCGACTTTCCGAAGTTTGAACTCCAAGGTTTTTCGGATATAAAGAAGTTGGGAGGTATGGAGCTGATTGACGAGATTCAGCGATCGTACGAAGGTGTTGGTGTAGAGGATACTATCGTGGTAACGCGGTCGAACAAGCGTGCCAATATGTATAACAACGGCATTCGCTCACGGGTGATGATGAAGGAAGATGAACTGACTAACGGCGATTTACTGATGGTAACACGCAATAATTACTTTTGGAACAAGCCTTACAAGGAAATTGACTTCATTGCGAATGGTGATATTCTGCAGGTTATGCGTGTACGAAAGCATCACGAGATGTATGGTTTCCGGTTTGTTGATTTGACGCTCCGGTCGCTGGATTACGACTGGGAAATTGATGCGCGAATATGGCTTGATGCCCTGCAATCCGAATCGCCAACAGCCATGAATGAAATGACCAATAAACTGTTTCAATCAGTGGCGGAAGATTATCCCGAAATCACAACCAAGAAGGAGTTATATAAAAAGATTCTGGAAAACGAGTATTACAATGCACTTCAGGTAAAATTTGCTTACGCTGTAACCTGCCACAAAGCGCAGGGCGGACAGTGGAAAAAGGTATTTGTGGATTCGGGGCAGATAACCGACGAACAACTGAACAGTGACTTTTACCGGTGGCTTTATACAGCACTGACACGAGCTACCGAAACGGTTTTTCTGGTTAATTTCCCCGAAAAGACCTTTGTAAGCAATAAATAAACAGTCAAACGCTTGATAAACACTAAAATTTTTGTACTTTTGGGGGAATTAAACCATAAACAAGCATATTTTAAAGCTACAGCCCCAAACCCCTAAAGGGGCTTAAAGAGTGGGTTGCGAAACTTGTAGGAGTCGTTAGTTGTTTTACATCCCCTTTAGGGGCTTGAAGTTACAACTGTATTGTGAAAACATATCTTTGAAAAATACGACAATATTTAATTTCTATTACTTAAGTAGTTACTGGTATAATTATCAGGGAGCTACATTATATTTATAAATCAATAAATACAAACAATTTCTTAATTGCCGATGAAAGGTTTAAAAACACTTGTTTTTAGTCTGTTGATAAGTACCTTATCAACAACCTTATTATCCCAGCAAATCAATACCGATTATTTCATTGAGAATAATCCGCTCCGTCAGGACTATAATCCTGCATTCAAGCCTAAAACAGACTATTTTATCAGCTTACCTTTTCTGGGAAATGCATCTATTTTGCTCGGAAATAATTCGATAACACTGAAAGACGCAGTATATTCAGCCAATGGACAAACCATTCTGTTTAATAATCCGAATGGTAATATCGATAAGTTTTACAATACTTTGCAGCCAAACACTTTTATTCAGGCTGATTTACGATTTAATATTATCTCCTTTGGATGGAGGGTAAAAAAGGATTATATCACTTTTTCCATCGACCAACGTGTGGACAGAATGATAGAAGTGCCCAAAAGTATTTTCAGGTTGGCACTTTATGGCACACCTGATTTATACGATAATTCCTTTGATATGACTAAACTTCAATCTGACTTTAGTTATTATACCGAAGCAGGAGTGTGTTATACTAAAAGAATAACTTCAGAACTGACTGTTGGTGGAAAACTGAAAATCCTGTACGGAACTGCAAACATATCAAACACCAACAAAAATCTGAAATTAGATGCGAATATACAGGGCTGGAGTGCTCAGGGAGATGTTACGCTGAATTATACAGGCAGCCAACCATTGAATATTAGTAATAAAATACCATTTGATAAAAATGTTTCAATATTTAATTTTCTGAAAAGTCCTTCGGGAATGGGTGCAGGAATTGATTTGGGAGCAAATCTCAAAGTGGGTGAAAACATAGTCCTTTCTGCTTCTTTACTCGATTTTGGTTTTATCAGCTGGTACAATAAAGTTCAAAATACAAACTACAACATTGATTATAAATACGATGGCGTTAAAAAATTTGATATTTTTAATTATGATATCTCCTCTCCCACGGTTTTATCGGACTCATTGCTTAATGCATTAAAAGCTTCATATTCGATTACTCAGACTTCAAAAAGTTACACTACAGCAACCAAAGCAAAGCTGAATGTGGGGGTTGAATACAAGATTTTGAATAATCATCTTAGTTTAGGAGTTCTTTCACACAGCGATTTTTATAATCAGAATATAAACGAAGAAATTACTGCATCGTTGAACGCGAAACCTACCCGATGGCTAAATGCAGCCCTGAGTTATTCGCTAATAAATGGGCAATACAGTGCTTTGGGCTTTGGTTTAGGCTTACGTACCGGTTTTATGCACTGGATGATTGGTGCTGATTATATCCCAACACAATTCGTTAAACTACCTGTTTCGGGAAGTTCTGCCGGTAATATACCGATTCCTTACACTTCCAGAAAGTTTAATCTTTCATTTGGATTAAATATCGTTCTTAATAAGTCGACGAAGCGTTATTTTCATAATTCTACCGGACTTTACGGTCATGATGTGGATGAAGAATAAATACGATTCTTAAAAAAAAATGAAATAAGTAGTTACAAATATTTAATGATATATTTTACCACAATAGTACACATAGGAAAAATGCTGAAAAAGACTTAGTTCACATAGTAAAAGTATCTGACGATACTTTTGTACAGTCTGAAATTATCCCGATATTCGGGATAATGCTATGTGCCTGCCTGCGGTAGGCAGGTTCTTAGTCTTATCTCTTTATCTCAAAACTATTGTGTACTATGTGATAATAAACATATCAATAATAATTACCATTTACTTACAATCGTAGTTACTGATTAAATAAAAAAATGTTATCTTTGAATGATTATTAGTTTATTGAATACATGAGTAAATTTTCTGATATAAGAGCATTCCCGGCGGTATTTGCAATGACAATGTTATTGCTTATTTCTTGTGTAAATGATGTGGATTTGTCGAAAATTTCGAATGATGTAAAAATAGATCAATCGCTGGTTATTCCTGTTGGTGAGGTAAATCTGACTATTAAGGATATTATTGCAAAATTGGGAATGCCTACAGGTATTGACACGCTCAATAACGAAATATTTTTCCAAAACATAACCACTACGGAATATAATTTCAGATTATTCAGTCTGGCCGATTCGATTAAACCATTTAATATCGAAGCAACGCCGGTTCCTGTTCCGGTTACATTTCCGGCAGGCATAGAAATACCTTTCCCTGATATTTCTCAGGAACTTGATTTGGGAATTAATGCAAATACCGAAAAACAGCGGGTTGATATTGCGAAAATGAATTCATCGCTCCTGAATATTTCGGTAAATGTAACACCCGATATTGCTGTAATTCCTGCAAGCGATATTAGTTTTGAATTCGTTTTCCCTGCTGATAAATTAAAGATTGATAATGGTCAGAATCCTGTTTTCACACCAGGCGGATATGGGCAAAACGGACAGATTTCGATTGGTAGTTATACGATTTTTGCAAATGGTCAACAAAAAATTCCATACACAATAAAGGTAAAAGTAAAAACACAAAGTAACCCAGTTTCATTAGGTCCGACATCAAAGGTTACCATCAATATGAACTTTGCTGATATCGGTTTTGTAGAAGCCTGGGGTAGATTCAAAATATCGCACAGCGATGTAAAAACCATGGAATTCAGCATTAGTGATATTTCTCCGAATGCGAATTTCTTGTTCAATAATCCCACAATTGATGCCACAGCAACAACCAATATCGGTTCTGATATTATTATTAAGTTGGATTACCTGAAAGCATATAATAGTACCAAACCGGGTATTTCTCAGTTTTTATGGTTCGACAATCATACGACCAATTCCACATCCCTGACCTTTAACGGGCCGGTTATTGTTGGAAAATCAGATTCCACTTCGTTCAATCAATTCAACGACAACAATGGTGAAATTGGCAATCTTTTTAATCTCAATCCATATCCAAATACCCTGGAATATAAATATACCGTTTCGGACAACCCGGCTTCCACGCGTTTACTGAATTTTGTAACCAATGAAAGTAAAGTAAAATTCAATCTGAAAACCCGCATAAATATGAGTTTCAGAGACGGCAGTAATTATTCGTTTCAAGACACTGTTCAGAATGTGGGGCAATACTTATCAACACTCCCCGACAATTTGGATTCAGCCGTTTTAGTGTTGAATATTTCAAACGGAATCCCCATCAAAGCTATTGCCAGATTGACTTTTTGCCAATCATTTACTGCAAACGACACAATAGTAAGCAGCCCGGAAAATAAGTTTGGAAGCCTGTTTAAACCTCTCGAATTAAACGCCCCTGATGTTAATCCGGATGGAAGTGTAAAGACTGGAGGAATAAAAGCCCAGACTATGTTGATAGGATTGAATAAAAATGCAATTATTGAATTGAAGAAAACCAAATTCATCGTTTGTTCGGTCGGATTTGCAGGCAATAAGGCAGTTATTAATGGCGTACAAACAACTAATCCGATACATATTACAACTGCAAATAGTTTTAATGTAAAAGTGGGAATATTTCTTAAACCTTCGATCGACTTAACGCTTCAAAAAGCACATTTAATCAGGTAATAATAGATAATTTTGTTGAAATCCGTATAACTAAATCTACTTAATATTATGAAGATAATCAATAAAATAATGCTGTTGGTTTTAGCAACTATAGTTGTTCAGCAAGCCAATTCACAGACAGTTAATGTTCAGCAGGTTAACACCATGTATTTTATGGATAATGTTCCTCAACGGAACAATCTGAATCCTGCTTTTCAGCCTTTCAGTGATTTTTATATCGGACTTCCGGTAGTAGGTTTTACCCGTTTGAGTGTTGGCAACTCCTCTCCCATCCTTACAAATTTTGTTTTAGATCCGGCTGGTGGTACAGATAATTTTTACAATTCACTGACAGACCTAACAACCCTTCACACCAATATGCAACTTAATTTGCTGAGTTTCGGATTTCGCTCCGATAATTCCTATTGGAACTTCTCACTCACCGAAAATATAAATGGACAAATGGCTATTACAAAGGATTTGTTTAAATTGTTGCTTTATGGAACTCCCGATGTAAATTCATTCAGCATGAAAAATATGAGTATGAACATGACTGCATACACCGAAGTTGCTGTTGGATACTCAAATCAACTTTCAGATAAATGGTCGATTGGTGGTAAACTAAAATTCCTGTATGGAAATAACGACATTTCATTCAATACCAGCGGGTTAACGCTGAATGCACTCTCAAACAGTTTAACACTAACCGGAACCGGCTTATTAAACAACAACGGTCCACTAAGTATTAAACCTGCCGGACTGGGCGGTGCTGTAGATGTTGGTTTTACTTATAAACCCGATAAAATCATAACTTTTTCCGGTGCAGTTACCGATTTAGGTATGATACACTGGAATCAGAAGGTATATAATAAAGCGAACTTCAGCTATACAGGAATTACACCGGGTATCGATACCAACCTCGATTCAGTCAGAAATTGTATTTTTACCGGTTTAAACAACTCCACGCCGGATTCTGTTGGTAGTGCTTATAATACTTTCACCACACCAAAATTAAATATCGGTGCTGAGTTTTCTCTGCTTGACAATAAGTTGAGTTTGGGTATTCTTTCCCGATCATTATGGATGAATAGTGAATTCAATGAAGAAGTTACAGCATCCATTAATGGACGGCCTGTTGATTGGATGAATCTGTCACTTTCTTACTCAGTATTTAATGGAAAATCAAGCAATATTGGTCTTGGTATGGGATTAAGAACCGGTCCGTTACACTGGTTTTTATCGGCCGATTATATTCCTTTTGACAAAAACTCAATTCATTCATTTAATCTTCCTATCCCATATAATACGCATGGTGTAAATCTTGGACTGGGCTTGACTATTGTACTCGGAAATCGTAAAGATGCTGACCGTGATGGAGTCACTGACAAGAAAGACCTTTGTCCGAAAACACCAAAAGGAGTAAAAGTTGATGTAAACGGTTGTCCGATTGATAGCGATGGTGATGGGATACCTGATTATCTGGACAAATGTCCCAATACTCCGCCTGAAGCAAAAAATTTCATAGATAAAGATGGCTGTCCTCTTGATGCTGACGGTGATGGAGTTCCAGATTACATGGACGAATGTCCTGACACTCCGAAAGATGCTATAGGTTTTGTTGATAAAAAAGGCTGCACGCTGGATAGCGATGGCGATGGAATTCCTGATAATCTGGATAAATGTCCGAATACTCCGGCAGAGGCTAAAGATTTGGTGGATAAGACCGGCTGTCTGGTTGATACCGATGGCGATGGTGTACCCGATTTTCTTGATTTATGTCCTAACAGCCCTTCAATAGCCAAAGGATTTGTCGACAAGAATGGTTGCACGCTTGATTCAGATGGTGATGGTATACCTGATTATTTAGATAAATGTCCTGAAACACCGTTAGAAGCACACGGCATGGTTGATGCATCAGGATGTCCACGAGATACCGATGGTGATGGTGTTCCTGATTATTTAGATAAATGTCCGACAATACAGGGAACTGTGAGAAATAATGGTTGCCCGGAAGCAAAAATCGAAGTGAAACCTGAAGTTATTCCTGAAATTAAACCGGAAGTAATTCCGCTGCCAAAAGTTGAAATCAACAAAAACCTGAAAGTTTTATTTGAAAAAGCACTTCAGGGTATTCAGTTCGATGCTGCAAGATACTCTATAAAACCGGAATCGTATATTATTCTGGATCAAATAGCTGAAGCATTAATTGATAATCAGGGTTATAATATTGAAATACAGGGCCACACAAACAGTATTGGAAGTCATGAGTCAAATATGTTATTATCTCAAAAACGAGCTCAGGCAGTATTAACTTATCTGGTTTCAAAAGGTGTAGATGCAAAACGAATGAATTCAGTTGGTTTTGGAGATACTCTACCTGTAGCAAGTAATAAAACTCCCGAAGGCAGAGCACTGAACCGAAGAGTTGAGTTTTCTGTTACTGCAATTAAATAAAACTTAAACTTTTATCTTTATTTATACAAAAAAAAAAACAAAAAATACTGAATATTTGAGGGTATTTTAATACTTTTGTAACCCTAAATAAAAAAATAAGAAAAATAATAACTTACAATGGGAAGAGCGTTTGAATACAGAAAAGCGACTAAAATGAAAAGGTGGGGTAACATGGCCCGCGTATTTACAAAATTAGGAAAACAAATAACTATAGCTGTTCGTGAAGGAGGTCCCGAACCTGATACAAATCCACGCCTGAGGGTGTTGATTACTCAATCGAAAAAAGAAAATATGCCTAAAGAGAACGTTGATCGCGCTATTAAAAAGGCAATTTCGAAAGATGAAGCAGATTACAAAGAAATGGTGTACGAAGGATATGGACCGAATGGTATTGCCATTGTGGTTGAAACCGCTACCGACAATCCAACCCGAACTGTTGCAAATATTCGAAGCTATTTAACCCGTCATGGTGGCTCACTCGGTACAAGTGGGTGTTTGCAGTTCTTGTTCGACCATAAATGTGTATTTAAAATCGGAATTAAACCGGATGTATCACTCGAAGACCTTGAACTTGAATTAATTGACTTTGGTGTGGATGAGTTGGTACAGGACGAAGATGGAATCATTCTTTATGGTGAGTTTTCTTCTTATTCCTTAATTCAGAAATATCTGGAGGAAAATGGTTTTGAAATTTTCAGTGCTGAATTCGAACGTATACCCAACGATATGAAAGAGCTGAATGAAGAACAAAAAGCTCAGGTTATAAAATTGCTTGATAAGATTGAAGAAGACGAAGACGTTCAGAATGTATTCCACAATATGATTGAATAAAAGTTATTTCAGGATTCAGCAACATTATCAAAGATTGATATGTTATACTATAACATGCTGAATCCCTCTTACTTTTTATACTGAGTTATTATGATAAAGAAAAGAGAAAAAAAATTATCGGTATTAATGGTGGTGATCCAGGTATTACTTACTTTATTGATGTTTTTTGGTACATCTTATTTTTTTCCATATACTAAACACTATCTTCTAAACACTTTAGCACTTATAGCTCAGATTACCCTCATTTGGGGTGGTTTGCTGTATTACCTTAAATTAGGAACAATTTTCAGAGCCACAAAATTATCCACTATGCTCCGTGGGTATATGGTAACAGTATTTTCGGGTTGTCTCCTGCTTTTTCTGGAAGTGATATTTATCTCACATTTCAGGCCTATAAACTATTCAATTGAATACATTGTAATTTTCGGAACCCTTAATCTGGCAGGTCTAATCATTTTTAAATTTGCATTTTACAATGGAATGTTATTTCTTCGTAGAAAAGGTTATAACAAACGAAATGTTCTGATAATTGCAAATCCTGAATATAAGTCATTTATCGAATCATTTATCAATGCAAAAGACTGGGGATATGAGGCATTCTCGATAGTTTCTGTCAAAAAAGAGATGAAAAAGCATTTCAAAAACGCAGAAATATTTACTACCAACGAAGAACTTTTTCGCTATATACAATCAAATCCGGTTGATGACATTTTCTACTGTCTTCCGATAACAGATAATACATTTGATGTAGAAAAACTTATCGAGGATGTAAAAACAATTGGTGTAACACTCTATATACTTCAGCATCCGGATATTAAAAAAGGGTTCTTATTCAGACAGCCATCGCTTATGAATATGAACTATGTTACTCACAGCACAGTAACAGACAATTACCTGGGATTAAAAATAAAGGATTTATTCGATGTCGTTTTTAGCGTCATAGCTCTTTTCATAGTGTCACCTTTGATAATACTGATAATTACCCTTATTAAGTTGAATGATGGTGGTGATATTTTCTTTATTCAGGAAAGGGTTGGTTTGAATGGTCGACTCTTCAGGTGTTTCAAATTCCGCACCATGGTAATGAACGCAGAATCTTTGCTTGAGGAAATAAAAGGACAAAACGAAGCTGATGGCCCTGTGTTTAAAATCGGAAATGACCCCAGAATAACTAAATTAGGACGTTTTCTGCGAAAGACTTCATTGGACGAACTTCCTCAGTTTTACAATGTCATAAAAGGAGAAATGTCAATTGTAGGACCACGTCCACCACTAATGAGAGAGGTACAACATTACGAACAGTCACAAATGCGCAGATTAAGTATGAAGCCCGGAATTACCTGTGGCTGGCAAGTATGGGGACGTCATCAGGTTTCATTTAAAGAATGGATGCAAATGGATCTGGATTATATTGACAACTGGTCGCTTTGGCTTGATCTAAAAATTATGATTGCTACTGTTGGTGTTATTCTGAAAGCTAACGGACAGTAAGTTTCTTACCTATCAACTTTTTCTGAAATAAAGTCAATCACTGTTTAATTAACGTGAGTTCGATATAAGATTTTATCTCATGACCTCCCCCAACCCCTCCTATGAGGGGTGTAGTTCCTACAATTTAGAAATAATGTTTAAAAAATAAACATTATTTGCTGTTTCTACCTATGTTGCACACTTTGTCCCCCTCCTTGGAGGGGTTAGGGGAGGTCTTACTAAGCATATATAATGTATGTCTAGTCCTGAAATAGGTTTACAAAAAAGTAAACACAATTCAGGATTATGAG